>JBCBPW010000007.1:0-152233 GCA_039820545.1 Bacteroidota bacterium
ATTCGTGAATAACACAAGGCCATTTGTCCAAAAAAATTGACGATTGGCGCAGGGGTGTAAGAAAAGTAGACATAAAAAAGACGCGGACGTCTTTTTTTGAGACGATGGGATGTATCTGAAACGATGAGACCGCTTCGCTATGAGAGGAGAGACCGTCCCTATGGGACTTTGGGACTGAAAGTGGGAGTGTGTAGTCAATACCAACGGGACGTTGACACTGGTTAGAAGGTGCCACAAAGTGAAACACTCAACCGCTCTGCGTAGTCATCAAACTACGCAGCACCTAAATCTATTAGTTTCCCAACTAACAACGCGAGAAAGGCAGATTCATACCACCAACGGGACGTTGACGCTGGCTAGAAAGAAAAATACCCCTGAGAAAAAATCTCAAGGGTATCACTTTCAGTCTCACAGTCCCAAAGGGACGGCCTCAAGTCTCATAGCATAGCGGTCTCATTGTCTAGTTTACAGATTCTCCAGAATATAATTCGTCATCTGCGTGTATAGGTGATAGCGTGTGTTGCCTCCATAAATCCCATGATTACGGTTAGGATAGAAGAAGACATCAAACTGCTTGTTCGCTGCAATCAGGGCGTCTGTGAATTCTACTGTATTTTGGAAGTGGACATTGTCGTCGCCTGTACCGTGGATCACGAGTAGATTACCCTTGAGTTGGTCTGCAAAGTTGATGGGAGAGTTTTCGTCGTATCCTCTAGCGTTTTCCTGTGGACGCTTGAGATAGCGCTCTGTGTAGATTGTATCATAAAACCTCCAATTGGTCACAGGTGCTACGGCAATTCCCATTTTAAATACCCCTCCCCCCTTTGTCAAACAAAGCGAAGTCATATAACCTCCGTAGGACCAGCCCCAAATACCGATTCGTTCTTTGTCGATATAAGGGAGATCTCCCAAATATTTGGCTGCTGCCACTTGATCCATCGTCTCATAGCGTCCTAGGTTCGCGTAGGTACCTGCACGGAAGTCGCGCCCACGGCCTCCCGTACCTCTATTGTCTACACAGGCTACGATATACCCCTTCTGCGCCAACATCTGAAACCACATATAATTGAACGCATCTCCATGTCCCCAAGCATTCATCACCTCTTGGCTTCCAGGTCCTCCATAGACAAACATCAAAACAGGATACTGTTTGGTCTCATCAAAGTCCGCTGGCTTGATCATAAAGCCATTCAAAGAGATTTCCTCATTGCCCTCCCCTCTGTAGGATGGCGTATAAGCAAAGCTGAAAAAAGAAGGATCAGATACTTTATGACGGGCGACATTTTTTCGTAGACGGTCATTTTTCTCTAGGGATTTGATCATCTTTCCCTTGGCATCTTTCAGCTCAGTCTGTGTAGGTGTCGTCGTATTGCTGTAAGAGTCCACAAAATAGTTGAAAGCAGAACTCGCAGTCACATTATGCGTACCTGCGATTTTCGTCAACTTCTTCTTTTTCTTACCATCCAATCCTATGCGATATAGATGACGCTCCAAAGGGGAATCTTCGGTCGAGGTATAATAAATGATTTCATTTTCCTCATCCACTCCAATCAACTCATCTACTGCCCAGTCTCCCTCGGTCAAAGCACCAACCAATTCGCCAGCCATATTGTAGCGATAGATATGCATGAAGCCTGAACGTTCGCTGCGCCACAGGAAATCATCGCTATCCGATAGGAAGTACCACGTGTCATCAGCTGGTTCCTTGATATAGGTTTCACTCTCCTCAGTCAGGATGACGGACGTACTACCATCGGTGGCATTGGCTAGGAGGATGTCTACCTTATTTTGTAAGCGGTTCATTCGCATGACTGCCAGCGTCTCATTGTCGTTGGTCCATTTGATGCGCGGGATATACTGATCTACTTCTTTGCCTACATCTACCATCGTCGTTTTCTTGGCTTCTAAATCATAAATGTGGATGGTCACTTTGGCATTGTCTTCTCCTGCCTTGGGGTACTTGAATTCAAGATGATTGGGATATAGGCTTCCTGCCAGTTCCATATCCCACAGCTTCACTTCTGACTCATCAAATCGATAGAAGGCCACTTTATTCCCTTCTGGCGACCACTTGAAAGCATCTACAAAGGCAAACTCTTCCTCATACACCCAGTCGGTCAATCCATTAATGATCTGATCATCCTTTCCATCCATTGTGACCTGGGTTTCTTTCCCTGTCGCGAGGTCGGTGAAGTAGATGTTATTTTCATAGACAAAGCCCAACTTACTGGCGTCAGAGGAAAAAGTAGGATTGGTCACCTTGGCACCATCATGGATAAGGCTCACTTTCTTGCTCTCCCGATTGACAACCATACACACTTGCTTGCGCGAACGACGAAAAATCGGCTCTACTTCAGCCTGCAAAAGGATCGTCTGCTCATCTGCGCTGAACTCATAAGACGAGATTTTGCTTGCACTTACAGGGAGACTTAGCTCACTAAAATCCAGAATTTGATCTACTTTTTTCTCGTCTTCAATGCTGTAGCGAGCGATTCCCTGCCCATCTTCCAAGACACTATAAAAATTATCATCTGCCATCCAGCGAAATTCACTGGGCGTCAGTGGGTAGAAGTCGTAAGTCCGCCAAATATTTGAAATGGTAATGGGCTTCCCCTGGTCTGATTGTGCCCATGTAGGTGAAATGAGAATCAAACCGATTCCCAAGAGTAAGGCTATTTTTTTCATGAAATCGCGATTTTTGCCTGGAAAATTAATACAACACAAGATATTGAACAATATGGGGATTACCCGAGTAAATCTTTCAAATCATTGAATGAATCTTCAAATACCTACTCCTGCCAAACTTCCTCATTCATGAGTTCCACCTTCCTTGAATTGCAGGGGTTGTATCCCTTCAAGAATGAGCTTGTAGAGCACAATACCTGCAGCTACTGAAATATTGAGACTGTGCTTGGTCCCAAACTGAGGAATCTCAATGGCGTAGTCACTCAGGGTAATAACTGCATCAGATACTCCCTGGATCTCATGTCCCAACACGACAGCATACTTGCCTTTGGGATCTGTTTCAAAGCTGGATAAAGAGAGAGACTCATCTACTTGCTCAATGGACAAAATGGTATAACCTCTACCCTTCAACTCCTGAATCAATGTGAGCGTATCCTCCCTCTTCTCCCAATCTACACTTTCTTCTGCTCCAATAGCCGTCTTCCTAATCTCCCTGTGCGGAGGGGTGGGCGTGATCCCACAACAGTAGACTTTTTCTACTCTGAATGCATCTGATGTACGTAAGACAGAGCCGACATTGTGCATCGAACGTACATTGTCGAGTATCACTGTGACGGGAACTTTGGGAGCCGTCTTAAAGTCTGCTACACTTATACGATTGAGCTCATCTATAGAAAGTTTTCGCATGATGCAAACTTAAAACAGCCTCTTAAAATTTCTTGACAATTTGGCAAAATAATTCTCCTAACTTTCCATTTATCTTCTTTCATTTGCCAAAAGATTTCATATATAAAAGAAGTTTTTAATGCAAAAACAGTATTATATCTTAAACTTTTGATACTAGAATATTTTGCACTTTCTCTGCATGCTTTCCGCAGAAACATCAACCCAATATTGCGTATGAATACACTTAATGCTTAGGAACAAAAAAAGATAACTTGAAAAGTTCTATAAGAGATTCAGATCTAGACTGGGAAAAGCCGTATGCCGAGTCCTCGCTGGCAAAGCATGAGACTATCTTGGTGTGACGGTGAGTCTAAAGATCTCATCAAAAGGTAAAGTTATGTTTGGAGCGTCTCCTAACTATTTCATTCTTAGAAAATGCCGTTGAAATGGATACTTTCCCCTCTTCTCGTGCTTATTCCACTTCTATTGACTCTCATGAGATAGAAGGAGCGACCATCGTTTTCGATGATCAGCTAGTTGCACTTCTGTGCAATGCGCCCTGCGCACAGCTATTATCTTTTGCTCCCTCACAGGTGATTGGCCAAAGGCTCAACAAGCTTTTTCCAGAAGCTGTTATAGACTGGAACCAGCTCCCTTCCCAACTGGTACATTTGTCTTCTATCCCATTAGAATTTCACTTAGAAAGAAAAACAAAGCCTCCCTTACAGGCACGGATCACAGCTAGCCCTGTAAGAGAAAAACTATATTTGTTAGAATTTTATATCCCTCGCGTTGAAACACCTCAAGATCTGCCACCTACTTCATATCCTTTATCTACGAAATCCCTCCTGAAGCAATTCATGGCACTGACGCTTCCTAAGTTTGGGATTAGCCAGGTACTTATTCTGTCCAGTGATACTACTCCTCCTCATAAGAATTACCTATTCAAGCAACAAAACGAAACGACTACCGCTGAAAAGATCCATTCAGTATATTGGAATAAGTGGCAGGTAGCTTCATGGGTAGATATCCTCCCTACCCAGGGATTCCTTATCTATACCGACGGAGATTATGACCCTCTTCCTATATCGGTTGCCCATGAAATCAAGGAGACAGTCCAATGCCCTGCCATCTGCATCCAAAGATTGCCCCAGACAGAGGGAGTGTTAATTTGGGGCTTCCAGGCTACGCCAGATATGTGGTCTCCCAATTGGGATCGTGACAACCCATTTCTTGTCTCACTCATCGAGGAGACACTTCGCAATCAATCCCCCCATGAGAGTTTGAAAAGTCTATATGATCGTTACCAGATCATTGCCGAGATCACCTCTGATTTTATTTTTGAACTGGAGATCGGACAGGATGACATGGTGCGGGTCAATTGGGTAAGCAGCAATGCACGTCTTATCCAGCAAGTACCTCTAGACTGGAAGTATACGCTAAAAGATCTTTTGGAATATCTCCATCCCGAAGATCGTATCAAGGGCTATCAGGCTTATGAGCAACTCAAAAGAGGAGAAAACGCGGAGATCCTCATCCGATTGATGCTCCATCAGCAGACTCCTACATGGATGCGTGTGCACGCCAAAGCCATCCTCCAGCCTTCAGCCCATGTCAAAATGCAGATCTTGGGTGGACTTTCTAACCTGACTCCCCTCAAGTCCGCCGAAAAAATCATCGCCTCTCAAGAGCAACGCTTTCGCCATCTGATGGAAGCACTCCCTCTTTTTATCCGTGTGATAGATCCAGAAGGAAGGTGGCTCTACGCCAATCAACCGCTACGAGATGTACTCCAAATTGCAGAAGGGAGTTATATAGGCAAAACTTCCCCAGAGCTATTTGATCCACAATCTACGATGGGTTCTGTGGCAAGGAAATCATTTGAACTCGATCAACATACGCTCCTAAGTGGTGAAGCACACAAGTGGGATATGGATCTCACCCTCCCTAGTGGAGAGAAAAGAAAGTGGTCGGTGCACCGTGTTCCGCTCAAAGATGACGTATCGAGTCAACCACATCTGGTCATTGTCAGTCGAGATGTGACCTACGAACGTGAAGTTCACGCTGAACTCATCCGTAGTGAATCGAGATATAGGGCACTAACTGAGAGTATTCAAGATGCCTGCATCGCCATCAATGATCAATTTCAAGTAGAGTACTGGAATAAAGCGGCGGAGGCCCTTACCCTGATTCCTCGAAAAAAGGCATTGAAAGCATCCTTGCTGGACTTATGGCCTCAATTGAAGACCCGTCAAGTCTATCAGCAGCTAGTAGAAGTAATCGAGCAACACACCCCACAAACTGTACAAGACAACTTCATAAAAGATCAGGATGAAACGGTCCTGCTACGCTTCCATATTTATCCACGCGAACAGGGTGCGCTGCTGCTGATCAAAGACCGTACAGAGGTAGCCCTACAAGAACAAGCCATCCGAGAAAGTGAAGAACGGTTTCGCCTGCTGTTTGAATTTGGGACCGATGGGATATTCCTCGTCAAAAATGGCTTATTCTTTGATTGTAACTTAATGGCTAGCAAGATTTTTGGGTTCTCAAAAGAGGAGATTATCGGTAAGACGCCTGCAATCCTTCAGCCAGCGTTTCAGTATGATGGACGCCCTACACAAGAGGTGATGGAAGAGAAAATCCAACACATGATGGAATTTGGAGAAGTCTTTACCGAGTGGCTTTACCAAAAGAAAGATGGGACCACATTTGATGCGGAGCTGAGTTTGAAAACCATCCGTATCGATGGTGATGTATTTATTCAGGGAATCGTAAGAGATATTTCAGAACGGAAAAAAGCCGAAACCCGTTTACAGAAATTGACAGATGCTTTGATGCAGACCAATCGTGAATTGCAGCAATTCGCCTACATCATCTCGCATAATCTCCGTGCACCTATCGTAAATCTCACTTCTTTATGGGAGATTTTCACCGAAAAGTTTGAAAATGAGAAGGAAGAAGTACTTGTTCATAAGATCGGAGCTTCTGTCCATCGCCTAAATGAGACTGTCAATGATCTGATAGAAATCGTAGCTGTCAGAGATAAACAGTCCTATTCACTAGAAAAGCTCGATCTGATAGCTACGGTCGAAGGGGTACAAATGAGTATTCAAGAGCAAATCAAGCAGGCTGGTGCAGACATACAACTCGATCTTTCCTCCACTCCTTTCGTTTATTTCTCTCCTATTTACCTCAAGAGCATTGTGCTCAATCTGTTGAGCAATGCCCTTAAATATAGGCGCCCAGGTATCCCACCTTTGATCAAGGTTTATTCAGAGGATTTAGAGGAATTTATCTGTCTCAAAGTTGAGGATAATGGAATTGGGATTGATCTGGAGAAGAATAAAGATCGAATGTTTCGAATGTATCAACAATTGCAGGAAGGAATAGAGGGAAAAGGGCTCGGATTATATCTTGTCAAGAGTCAAATAGAATCGTTGGGTGGTAAGATTGAGGTACAAAGTGAACGCGGTGTTGGAACAAAATTTTTACTATATTTTCGGAAAATTCAGTCGAAATAAGTTTATACCAAAGAAAAATGACCATTAAAAGGGCGTTGATCATTGATGATGATGAAATCAACAATTTCATCTGTATCAAAAATATGAAAGACTCAAACTTTGCAGAGCATGCTACCTATTGTCTGCGAGGTCAGGAGGGATTGGACGAGTTGAATGATGCGGCAAAAAACCGACCAGAAGATCTACCAGATGTGATTTTCCTGGATATCAATATGCCCCTCATGAATGCCTGGGAGTTTTTGGATAAATATCAGGAGATACAAAAGAGTTTTACAAAGCCTATCAAACTCTTTATTCTATCGTCTTCTGTATATAGAAAAGATATAGAAAGGTCTTCGAATTATGACATGGTGACTGATTACATCATCAAACCTTTGAGTAAAGAAAGTCTTCGACGCATACAGGAAAAATACTTTACAGATACATCTGTAGCCTAATTAATACGGAGGATCGTAGGTAACATGTAGGGATAATTATCGATTGATTCACTACATAGTCGGTGAATAAATCATAACATCTTGCTCGCATTAGGTATCTTTTTGAAACAAATTGTGCCTTATCCTATGCAAAACTCGCTATTTTCTTAAGACAAAACATTACATGAACCCTGTAGGTGACGTAATGATTTAGAACAATTTGATTTGATTTTAGAGAATATAATGATTCGTAGGGCATATTTCGAATAGGAATATGCCCTATGTCATTGTTAGGAGAAAGAGGTTGATTGGAATTCTTGCGAATTTTCGGAGAATTACCCAGAAAATCATATGTATTTGTCTGAATATTTGTGATTGGACGATCCATTAGCCAACTTAAAGCATCACAAAAGAGCCGCTGGATTTTTCACATATTCTCCAGTCATGATCCATTTACAAAATATTCACAAATCCTATCCCATGGGGAAAAGGAGACTCCATGTATTAAAGGGCATAGACCTCGACATACATCAGGGAGAGCTTGTTTCTATTATGGGTTCTTCAGGCTCAGGAAAGTCTACCTTACTCAACATATTGGGTATACTTGATGCCTATGACGAAGGGATCTACAAACTCAACGATATTGAGATTCGCGACTTAACAGAAACTAAAGCCGCTCACCTTCGCAACCGCCATATAGGATTTGTCTTTCAGTCTTTCAACCTCATCTCTTTTAAAAATGCCCTTGAAAACGTCGCCATGCCGCTTTATTATCAGCGAGTACCGAGACGTAAAAGGAATACGCTTGCCCTAGAGTACCTAGACAGGGTCGGCCTGAAAGAGTGGGCACATCATATGCCCAACGAACTCTCGGGGGGACAAAAACAACGCGTCGCAATCGCCAGAGCCCTGATCACCGAACCCAACTTGATCTTGGCAGATGAGCCTACAGGTGCCCTCGATACCCATACCTCCTATGAAGTCATGGAAGTACTTAAAAGAGTCAATAAAGCGGGAATGACCGTCGTCATTGTCACCCACGAACATGACATTGCAGAGATGACCGATCGCATCATCCGACTCAAAGACGGATTGATCGAATCTACTGATGCCCAGAGCGTGACGCAAAATGAAGCTTGATGACATCTTTTTACACCTCTCCCACACATGGTTTCCATACTATGTGGTAACTTTCATATGTTTATTTTACACTACCATCGCATCCTAATATTCCCATCCCCATGAGCCGAACAGCCATCGTAGTTATACTTGTCGCCATCGTGGCACTTCTTCTCAGCACAGGCTACTACCTCTACCTCAAGGATCAAGAAGCCCCTATCAAGTTTGGCACTGAAAACGCCCAAACAAGGACCATCGTCAAAAAAACCGTAGCTACTGGCTCTGTTGTCCCTCGTCGTGAGGTGGAAATGAAACCCCAAGTATCAGGAGTCATCGATAAAATCTACGTAGAAGAGGGCCAAATCATCCGCAAAGGAGACCTCATTGCCAGAGTACGAATTATCCCCAATATGGTCACGCTCAATAATGCCGAAAATCGACTGAGCCTGTCCAAAATCGCCTTGCAAAATGCCAAGCGTGAATACGATAGAAATAAAGGTCTCTTTGAAGAAGGCGTCATTGCTGAATCCGCCTACCGCCAGTTCGAGCTGACCTATGAAAACGCAAAGGAAGAACGCCAAAATGCAGAGGATAATCTGGATCTGATCAAAAGAGGAAGTAGCCGTCGTTCAGGTAAGTTTACCAACACCAATGTCCGCTCGACGATCACAGGCATGATCCTGACCGTTCCCGTTGAAGTCGGCAACTCTGTGATCGAAGCAAATACGTTCAACGACGGAACGACCATTGCGACAGTCGCCAATATGGATCAGATGATCTTTGAGGGTAAGGTAGATGAGTCTGACGTAGGTAAAATTCGTACAGGCATGGATTTGATCCTGAGAATTGGCGCCATAGAAGACGAGACCTTTTTGGCTACACTGGAGCGAATCTCGCCCAAAGGCGTAGAAGAAAACGGTGCCATCAAATTCGAAATTGTTGCCGCCCTACAAAAGCCTGATAGTAATCAATCCTTCATCAGAGCCAACTACAGTGCCAATGCAGACATCGTCCTCGAACAAAGAGACAGTGTCCTGGCGATCTCTGAATCACTCCTACAATTCCAAAACGATTCTCCTTTCGTAGAAGTGGAAACATCTGAACAACAGTTTGAGAAGCGCCAGATCAAGACAGGTTTATCAGACGGAATCTTTGTCGAAGTAGTAGAAGGCATCCAACCCCAGGACAATATCAAGAATCCCCAAGAAGTTATTGAGCAATAGTTCAAAAAATAAAGCTAACTTGCTGTAAGCAATCCACTTTGGCTGGATATTCGCAGTGAAAACGGGAGACGAGGGATTAGCCACCTCGTACACCCCCTTTTTATGCATGGACTTCGCTTAGTTTCATCTATGGAAGTTCCCAATTTTTAAGTATGTTAGCTTAGGAATGCGAAAAAAATAATGGTGATAATTTCGTGAGAGCTCAGGATCTAGTTCAATGAAAAACGCTACGGTCTAACGCTACTAGACGAACGAAAAAGGTTTTTTGACCATTCCTTAAGATTTAATCTGGGGATAAGATCTGTATGAAAGCCGCTTATATTCGGTTAGTCATTTTACTCACGCTCTTGATAGGAGCAGGAAAATGTACAAAAGCATATGAAGTTGTCGATTTAGACAGCCTCATGGAATCTATTGCTTCCCTCTCGCCTGAGGATCAAGCCGAAGTCTTGCACAATGAAATTTTCAGGCTCTCTGATCGAGGCCTTAAAGACGAAGCATTCTCTTTGGCTGAAAGGGCCAAAGCAAAATCCGCCGAATGGGGTGATGTGAGACTCCGTGGCGCGACTTATCAGGACATTGCCTACCTCTATAAGCGCTGGGAGCCCTATCAAGGTACTGCCTACTACTTCGAATTGGCGCTGGATATCGCCTACCAATATGCAGATGTAATCGAAATCAAAAGCTTGTTATTCGAGCTCGCTCAAGTTTATACGCTCAAAGGAAACTATGAACAAGCGATCAAACACTACGAAAGGGTACAAGATCTCGCAGATTCATTGAAGGATACCCTATCCATGGCGATGGCGCAGCGTCTCATCGGCGATATCTATGTAAAACAGGCTAAGTATGACATCGCCAATGTCTATTATTATGCAGCACTGACCTATGCCAAATCGGCTAGAGACTCCATAGAAATTTCGAATGTAGCAACGGCCTTGGGTAAATATTATTTGGCACAGAAACACTACCCACTAGCTATACGATTCTTTAAGCGTTCACTGGATATCGAGATCGACCAACGCAACCAGTCCCAGATGGCTACCGCCCGTGAAAATCTCGGTTTAGCCTACTTTGCCACAGACAGCATTCGCCAAGCAAGAGAAGAATTTGATGAAGCTTTGACCATAAGGGACGAACTCCCCAACCTCCTAGCTAGAGCCCAGACCCTCGACTACATCGGCGATACCTACATGAAGGATGAAAGCTATGGTTATGCACTCAAGGCATACTTGGAAGCCCTCAGGTATCAGACCCAAGTCCAGGATACCAATTCTCAGACGCTCTACAATATCGCCAATGCACACTTTCGTGAGGATAATTACAAAGAATCGATCAACGTACTCCAAGCCCTGATCAATCGATCGGCTAACTCCCCCCTAGACACCATCCGTCGTAGTGCTTACAAGCTCTTGTCAGACTCCTACAACCGTTCTAGCGACCTCGATAAGGCATTGGAATACTACCAGTACTACACGGGCTTGAATGACTCGCTTTTCAATGCACAAAAGCAGCAACAAATTGCTGATATCCAGCGTCAAAACGAGGAATATAATCGAAAAAAGCAATTGGCCAAGCAGAGGGTAGACCTGGAAAATGCTGCTCTGAAGCTTCAGCAAACCCGTCTTATCATCTACGCTGCCAGTATCTTACTTTGCCTGATTATCATCTTGGCATTTGTCCTATATCGCCAAACCAAAATCAAGCAGAAGGGAAATGACCAGCTAGCCTTCCAAAATAAGGTTATCAACACACAAAATAGACAGCTTCACAAAATCAATCAGCGACTAGAAGAAGCCAAGCGGCAAGCAGAAGCAGCATCCGTCGCAAAGTCTAACTTTCTGGCTACGATGAGCCATGAGATTCGCACACCTATGAATGGTATCATCGGCTTGATCAGCCTCCTCATGGATACACAGCTCAACAAGCAGCAGCAAAACTATGTCCGAGACATATCGACCAGTAGCCAAAACTTGCTGGCGCTCTTGAATGATATATTGGATTACTCACGCGTAGAAGCAGGGAAACTAGAGCTGGAAATTCGGACCTTCAATGTTAAAGAACTCCTCGATGAGATCATCGCTTTATTTACCATTGCCGCTCAAGAAAAAGGACTGGAGCTATCCTATGAATTAAAACCACGGGTTCCCCAGTACATAGTCAGTGATTCCAACCGCCTGCGTCAAGTATTGGTGAATCTCGTGAGCAATGCCCTGAAGTTTACTTCCACAGGCTACATACGCATCAAGGTAGACCTCAAGCAGGCTTCCAATACACCCCCCCCACATAACCATCCTTTTGAGTTATCATTCGAAGTGATTGATACAGGTATTGGCATTCCTGTAGATAAACAACGCGCCATTTTTGATTCTTTCCAGCAGGTGGACAACTCTGTCTCTCGCAAGTTTGGAGGTGTGGGGCTAGGGCTTGCCATCACCAAGCGACTCGTCCAACTGATGCATGGGGACATCACCGTGACCAGCCTGCAAGAAAAAGGATCTAGATTCAATTTCTATATCACTACGAGAGCAGATCGAGAGGCCGAATTCCGCCAGCCCGTAGCACCAGAGAAGGAATTTGCAATCGATAAGAAACTAGGGAGCCGTTTCCCCCTCAATATCATGGTAGCAGAGGATAATCTCATCAATCAAACTGTCATCGAAGGGATCCTTGAGAAAATGGGCTACAAACCCAAACTAGTTGACAACGGGCAGGAAGTACTGGATGAGATGGAAAATGCCCATTATGACCTCATCTTTATGGATATCCAAATGCCAGAGATGGATGGTCTGACCGCAACTCAGCATATCATCGATCGCAGTGGCCCCGACAGGCGTCCTGTCATTATCGCTATGACTGCCAATGCCATGTCAGGAGTAAGAGAGGAGTATCTACAGGCAGGGATGGACGATTACGTAAGTAAACCCTTCCAACTCAAGGATCTTGAAGATACGCTGACCAAATGGGGCAGTCAAATCATTGCAAAGCATTATTCTTAAGTAGGAGATTAGATGTTGAGACACGATTCAGAAATGGATTTCACTACGTTCAAGACAAGAGACCTAAGTAGGTGAACGGAGGAAATAGGCTAGTAGAAAATGATCCTGTAGTCTAGGGTGGAAACCACCAGCCTACAGAATACTATTCTTTGAGGTATGATGGTACCCTTTCAGGATTCAGAACGGGTAAAGGATCGTGTCATATGGCTTCCCATTCTCAATGATGCCCTCTTACACTCTACCTACTTCCTTCTATTCATTACCCAGATCAAACCCGCAATCAATCCAAACTGTATCGGCCAAGACTTGACGTAAGGCCATAGATAAATCCAGATGGGTCTTCCCTTCTGCGTCAACGTAAAGAAATGGTCCACCGTCCACCAGGAAGGATCGTGATTGTTGACACCTACAAACCATGAAGGGATCAAAAGGATCAAGGCAATGAAGAAATAAGAAAGGCCCTTCCGTGTACCTGTCGTACGGAAGAACTCATGGCTTCGCATAAAAAGTGCTCCTAGCATCAGCGTAATGAAAGAGGAGATACCAATGACGGTATTGTACAGCCAATTGTAGTCCATATTCCACCTCGACCAGAAGTCCTTTAGCAGTTCATACCGAATGAGTTGGTTGCCTTCGATGAAAAGCTTGGCAACAGCAACGGTCGAAAGTAGGAGTACAAAGGCGTACAAAAAGGTGTCAGATAAGACAGGATGCCGATAAAGCCAACGCCAGACGCTCTGCTCGCCCTTTTTGTAAGGTTGACGGTACTTAGGGATGTCGGGAATACGATTCAGTTGGCGTTCATTGATGCGATTGTGATCCACCTCATACATGGCACTCTTGTCTCCTGAGTAGGCCCATACATATTCTGCATTGGTCGCCGCCGCATAACTAAACCCTTGATCTACTGCTTTCTCAAATACCGCATTAGATACGCCGCGCTTTTTACATTCTACTACGATGAAAGGATCTTTGTGCTGATCATCTTTATATACCATTACGTCACCTTCTCTTGTAGAAGAGCCAATCTGTATCCTCTCACAGACCCTGAGATGGGCAGCAGGATAACCATAATCATAGATCAGCTTGAGGTAAGTATCTAACTGAACCTTTTCTTCAGGATTGGATAGGTTTCTTTCCTTATTTTGGGGAAGGTAAGTCACCTTATCCTTTTTCTTATTGATAGCGATGGATTTATCTTTCAATCCGCGCTTGACGTAGCTCATAAAATTTGGGCTTTTCTCTATAACGAGGGGGCTGCATCACGAAGTTTGGGAACATCCAATAGATTAAAAGTCCCAATCTTCATTGTCATACGATAAACCTAAGGCATACAGATAAAAAGATATCCACAAAGTCCCCACATTTATAGCAAAGGCTAATTTTTTTAGACTCTGAAGGTAATGAAAACCCATATAGTAGAGAAGATGGAGAATTGAAGCGTGGGCATTCCCGAGTACAAAGATCGGGACAGGCTAGATTCAATAGGTCTGAGACCATTTTACAATGGTTTAATGGGACCAAGCCAATCAAAACGGATATGGCCTTGGTTCTAAAAGCGCAAACTTTTAGCAGATTAGATGTTCCAAATAGGGTCTTAGGCTTCCTAAAGAATGCGTTTGGCTCGATCCAACATCCACTGATCCAGCAAGACGATTGCTGCCATCGCCTCCACAATCGGTACAGCTCTAGGAACTACGCAGGGATCGTGTCTGCCCTTTCCTGCAATTTCTACATCCTCGCCTGCACTATTGACACTAGGCTGGGACTGCATGATGGTCGCTGTCGGCTTGAATGCCACTCGAAAATAGATCTCCTCACCATTACTAATCCCACCTTGTACCCCACCCGAATGATTGGTCCGCGTGTGGATCTCTCCCTCTTCAGTGTAGAAAATATCATTGTGTTCAGATCCCATCCATTGCGTCCCCTCGAAGCCAGACCCAATTTCAAAGCCCTTGACTGCATTGATACCGAGCATGGCTGCACCTAGCGTAGCCTCCAGCTTATTGTAAATCGGCTCCCCTACGCCAGCAGGAATGCCTCTCACCCGGCACTTGATCACACCACCGACAGATTCCCCTGACCTTCTCGCCTGATCTACTGCATGGTACATTTTCTCTGCTATCTCAGGATCAGGACATCGCGTTGCCTCTTGATATTCTCCCTCCAACTGTATCATCTCTGGCTCTTGATCATACACTACGGTATGAATCTGCTGGACCCATGCCTCTATTTTGGCTCCTAGGGCTTGATGTAAGACTTGCTTGGCTACAGCACCGCCTATCACACGCGCGATTGTCTCCCGCGCCGAACTTCTTCCCCCTCCTCTATGATCTCTCACACCATACTTGGCAAAGTAGGTATAATCCGCGTGAGAAGGGCGAAAAGCAACCTCTAGGTGGTCATAATCCTTCGAGCGTGCGTTTTGGTTGCGCACAAAGAATGTGAGGGGTGTACCAGTAGTCACATGGTCTACATGCCCTGACAATATTTCAAACGTATCGGGTTCTTTGCGCTGGGTCGTGATCCGAGAGGTCCCTGGACGACGACGATTCAGCTCCTCCTGGATGAAGTCCAGATCAAGGGTCAAGCCTGAAGGACAGCCATCAATCACGACGCCCACACCTGCTCCATGTGACTCACCAAATGACGTAATGGTAAAAATGCGCCCAAATGTATTTGACATAGTAATGCTTGTCTACTTTCGGAATTTATGTGAATAAATACTCCTTCCCCATGTACATTCTCCCAACATCTATCCCTCAATCATGAGTAATTCTGGAAATAGGATAACAGCCAAGAGAAAGAGAAGTTGGATAGCAACAAAAGGGATAATGCCGCGATACAAATGCCCTGTCGTAAGCTCGGGAGGAGCCACCCCCTTAAGGTAAAACAAAGAAAAACCGAATGGAGGAGAAAGGAAAGACGTTTGCAAATTCAAAGCAATTAATATTCCTACCCAAATGAGATCCATGTCGAATCGCACGAAAATCGGAGCTACTACAGGTACGATGATGAAGATAATTTCAATAAAATCGATGAAGAATCCCGCGACAAAGACAATCAGCATGACAACAAATAGAAAGGCCATAGGACTTAGTTCGGCTCCTTCAATCAAGGACACTAAGTATTCTTCTCCTCCCAATAATCGAAACACGAGGGAAAAAGTAGTCGCTCCCACCAAGATCATAAATACCATGCTGGTGATTTTGGTGGTTTCACGCATCACTTCTTCGAAGACCTTCCAAGTAAGCGTCCTTTCGCTTAGTCCCTTCCCTATCGTCAGTAGCGAAGCACCTAAAGCACCCAGCGCAGCTGCTTCGGTAGGAGAAGCGATTCCAGCAAAGATAGAACCCAGGACAGATACGATGAGTAAAAGTGGAAGAAAGAAGGCTGTCAGTACTTGGCCTAGGGATTGCTTGGGTGCGCCTGGTTCCTGGGGCATAGCCGGCACGCGCTCAGGACGGATAAATGAGTATATGATAATAAACAGCATATATCCCCCCACCAAAATAAGTCCAGGTACCAAGGCTGCTTTGAATAGATCCCCAACGGAGACATTGAGCTGGGAGCCTAAGAGGACTAGCACGATGGAGGGAGGAATGATCTGGCCCAATGTGCCCGAAGCAGCAATCGTACCCGAAGCGATCCCAGGATGATAGCCTCTCTTGAGCATCGTAGGTAAGCTGATCAATCCCATGGTAATCACCGTCGCACCTACGATGCCCGTAGAAGCAGCGAGTAAAGCCCCTACGATGATCACGGATATCGCGAGTCCTCCGCGCATCCGCCCAAACAGTCTGCCCATGGTCTCTAGCATGCTTTCTGCCAAGCCTGATTTCTCAAGCATGATGCCCATGAAAATAAATAAGGGCACAGCCAGCAAAATATAATTCTCCATGATGCCCATCACGCGAGAAGGCAAAAAGCTAAAAACCGTAGGGTCCAAAAAAAGATAGCCAAAAATCACCGCTGTCCCTCCCAACGTAAAAGCTACAGGAAAACCTGCCAAAATCAGGATGAACACCAGTCCGAAGTATATTAGGGGTATATATTCAGGCATGTTGTGTAGGAGGTGATATAAGCGTCATGAGGGAGCCAAGGGTTACAGAAAAAGCTTGAAGCAGAAGGAAACCTGCTCCTAGCGGAATGGCAGCCTTGACAATGAAGCGATTGCGGAGACCGTCAGGATCTTTGGAAATCTCTTGTTGCTCAAAGGCCGTGTAGGCGAAGTCATATCCCTCGACGATCAGAAGGATACAAAGAGGGATTAAAAAGAGGATGGTGCCCACTAGATTGATCCAGGCTTTTCCTTTTGGAGACCATTTTTGGTAGAATACATCCACCCGCACATGTGCATCATGCTTGAGTGTGTAGGCTGCACCTACCAGAAATAGAAAGGCGAAGAAATGCCATTCCAGCTCATAAATCCAAACAGCTGTTTTCCCCATGATGTATCGGCGAAAGACATCGTAGCATATCAGTAAAACCAGTGCCAGACTCAGATAAGCAACGATCCTACCACTCCATTCGCTGATCCCATCTAGCATGTGCTTGAGACGATTCATAACTACATAATTACAAAAAATCCCTCAGATCATGTGGGAGACAATGAAGATCTAAGCAAGATGACAGACATTGAGAAGCGAGACAAGAGACTTAACATATTGCTATTGAGGATTTACCGTCTCACTTATACTTTATTTTCTGATGCCCATCAACTTAGATAAAAATCCTTTCTTCTAACAAAAAGCCCTCTACCTCTTTAGGTAGAAGGCCTATATGATGCAAAATATTTATTTGAAACTACTGAACAGAGACGCCCATCTCAATCAGTTTATCCACGGCTAGTTTGAAGTTCTGGTCAGCTGCTTGTCGAAGAGATTGGATCGCTGTCACTGTATCTCTTGGATACTCGCGCTCCAACAACAAGTGTCCGTAGTAAAATTGACCTGAAGGCCAGCCTTTTCTAGCAGAAGCTTGGGCATACTTAAGGGCTTTACTTTTGTCTTTCTGGACACCCAGACCTTGCGAATACATATAGGCCAGGAGATACGCACCAGAACCATCCAAGACAGCTGCCGCACTTTCGAGATCATCCGCAGCCTGACGATACAGGCTCACCGAATTATTAGTCTTAGCAGATGTGTAGGAACGCTTACCTGAAGCCAACAGTTTACGTAGACGGGCTTCTTCTGTAGGATTCATCGTCCCTGCCGAGCGCGTCGAAGCTGTGGTTCGATTGGCGGGATTGGTGTTGCTGGTGCCATCATTGCGGGAAGCAACTCTCCTTGAGGCTTCTTTATTGTTGAGCGCCAATTGTTCATCGACAAGCGGCTTGCTGCCTGTTTCTTGCAAGGCTAGTTCATAATTGCGCTGGGCCTGCGCGATCAAATCATCATTTTCAGGGCTCAGGTCATTGCCAAAAGTCGCTTTCCCAAGATCATAAATACGGATGACCTCTTCATAATCTTTTTCATCGTACAACTTATTGGCAAGCATATAGTAGGCCTCTCCCAGCTTGACTTTGTATTGACCCACGAGCGAGTCGCCATTGAGATCCGCTGCCTTGACCAGCTTAGAGTATAGCGTAATCGCCTGATCATAATTTCCCTTGTCCACCATTTCATTGGCTTGTAAGAAAAAAGAATCCATCGAATCAGCGGGCATACTCGCCAGTAACGCTTGCTCCGCAACTCTTCTATCTACATCTGCAATCAGTCCTTCTACTTCTAGCAATTCGTCTGGATCGTCTGTACTCGCTCTGGCTTGGCTATACGCATCTCTGGCAGAGTCCAGGCTTCCTGCGGCTACCGCTGCGTTTCCGTTTGCCAGATACTTATCATAGTCCGTCTTCATCGAAGAGTAAACAAGCCATGCAACCAATCCTAAAACCATCACTCCAATGATTCCGAAAGTGATCATTCGGGCCACCTGGTTGCTTCGCTCCGCTTCTCGTATGAAAGCATCTTCTTCCTCCGCCTTGGCTTTGGCCTCTGGAGTAACTGGAGGAGGCGTTGCTGCTGCTACAGGTGTGGCCACCTTTGACTTAGATGCTGTAGGAATGACAGGTATCGTTGCTTTCGGGCTTCCTTCTACTTTGTCCACCTGGATGATATAGGCAGAGTAGTTGTCCTTGGTAAAGCTTTGGGAGAGGTTGTTAAGTTCGGTAGTAACCTTTTGCGGGTCGATCCCAGGTGCTTGAAACATCGTCTCAATATTCCGATCTTGGAGATGCTCCAACACCCCGTCTGTGACCAGCATGATAAAATCCTCTGCTGCAATCTCTTCGGCAGCTATCACGGTCATGTGTAGATTACGTGGCTGATCCGATCCTGTGATCAGGGCGTCTTCATTTTGAAACGCTGCTGCGGGTGACAGTAGTTTCTGATCCTTTCCGTTGTAGTAATATGGGCGACACGTACCGATCCATGCAAGGGTGAGTTGCTTATCTCCTAGGTGTGCCAGTGCCATGGAGGCTTCCATGTGTTTGGACTCGGGATGCGCATCCTTGTAGGCCGTCAGTGAGTCTTCAGCTGTTCGAAGTGCCTTGTCTAGATAGCCTTGATCGATCCGACCCACAGGAGGTGTACTTGCAAAGTACTTGGCCATGCTGAGTGTAAGAAGCTTGGAAGCCACTTCTCCTGCATTGGCGCCTCCTTCGCCATCACTGACAATAAATAATCTTTCTTCGGGGTTGGCCTGATCTGCCAAAGGGAATACAAAATCTTCGTTTAGCTCTCTGCCACCTGCCTCGTTAAGTACGATCGGTTGTTTGATTCGAATCTTCATGAATCTCTTCACATAAGGTGAAAGGCAAGCTCCACATCTGCTACTGCCCTCTGCCGCTTTCGTCAATGGTGGTCCAGGCTTTCATGACAAAAGGCAAATGCACGATGGGTCCAGTCTCGCTCAAAATATAAAAGTGTTGGTTTTCTTATTTCGACTGGTTTACCTATTTACGTTCCAATATAGTTTAATATGTCGAATATCCAGAAACTACAGGCTAAAAATCACGCGTTTCTGCATATTATTCGCATTTTTTATCTATGTAGACGCATGAATCACAGAACTTGGAAGAAGGGAATCTATGAAACCCCCAAATATCCCAGACCCAAACCTTTTATTTCGGAGTAAATTAAAGTCGTAGTTTAAAGGGAGATTCAAATTGTCATCCTTTATGGAAATCCTGAGACAGTTTTCTATATTTCCATTTCATATTCTCACAACCGACCATATATATTTTAAATGGAAGGAAAAAATTTGTAAAAATCATCGCCTCTCACAGGCTTTTTCTTTTCCGATCTTCTGTACAAACTTTTTATTCTGACTTATGAAAATGACCAAAAATACGCAGGAAAAACTTCAAGATATTCTCAAAAGACAAGCATATACCATTAGATACGAAAAAGGAAACTTCGCAGGAGGCTACTGCTTAGTACAGGATCAAAAAATCATCATCATCAACAAGTTTCATCCCCTGGAATCTAAAATTGCTACCCTAGCAGACATTATCCGACTCGTAGAGGTGGACCCTGAGACGCTTACGCCCGATCAAGTAAAATGGGTCAACCGACTGAAAAAAGAAGAAGCCTAGCAACCGAAGCACCCAAAAGATGTAGGTACTTGCCGTACAGCATACCAGGAGCCATGGAGCTATATTTCCTTACCCATTGAGTTTCTCCAATAAATCGTACATCGCCTCATGGGTAAATGTACCATGTGTGAAGGCTGAAAACTTTATCAAGGGCATATCCATCATAAACGTGATCATCAGTTCCTCACCTTCTACTTCACTCTTAGTTTTAGGAGAATCGTCATCGGCACGGCGCTGGCTCTTGTATTTTTCCATAAAGGGTCTGAGCGTTTTCTCTCCCAGCGGATATGCCAATACATCTCGTACAGGCGAGAAATTGTCTAGCATAGGAGGAATGTCACGTGTACCACCTAAGGTTGCCTCACCTATCAGTCGAATGTCTCTCGAAGATGCCCCCACCCGAAACTCAAACTGTCCTGAAGCGGCAATCCACTGCTTTCGCCATGCATCATAATAGGCGAGATCCTCCTCACGAAGCGTGAAGAATATAGTCTCCTCCTGTCCAGGCTCTAACGCCACCTTCCCAAAGGCTTTTAGCTCCTGCAAGGGCCGCTGGAGCGGAGATGCATGGTCCCTCACATATAGCTGGATCACTTCTTTTCCTGCTACTGTCCCGACGTTGCGGACATTGCAAGTGATGCGAATCCCTTGGAGCAGGTCTTCTCCTATGATCTTGAGGTCTGAATATTCAAACTGTGTGTAAGAAAGGCCATGTCCAAAGGGAAACAATGGATCCACATCTTTGAAATCATAGTAGCGATATCCCACAAATTGTCTTTCCCCGTAGTACACCTTTCGCTGCTCTCCTGGCCAATTAATGTAAGCGGGTGTATCTTCAATGCGTATAGGAAAAGTCTCTGATAGCTTCCCAGAAGGATTGATGATTCCGTATAAAATATCTGCAATGGCAGCCCCTGTCGCTTGGCCCGTGAGCCAGCCTTCCAAAATAGCAGGTACCTCATCGACCCAAGGCATGGCGACAGCAGATCCATTGGCCAGCACGACTACTGTATTTGGCTGGGCAGCGCAGACAGCACGAACCAGTGCATTGTGGCTGGGAGGCAGGTTCATGTGATCGCGATCAAAGCCTTCGGACTCATACCTCGGCGGCAATCCTACAAAAACCACCGCTACTTCGGCTTTTCTTGCTTCATTTACCGCCTCCTGAATCATCTCTTCATCGACCTCGTCTGGACGCTCTGCATCGTAGCCCCTGGCATAGTTCAGCTTGCGATCATCCACCAATGCCTGCATGCTCGACCATGCATCATCCATCCTCGTAGGCATCACCAACGATGATCCTGCTCCCTGATAGCGGGGTTTCTGCGCAAATTCTCCAAGCACCGCAATCTCTTGCCGCCTACCCAAAGGAAGTATCTGATGCGCATTCTTTAGTAGGACAATCGATTCGCTCGCAGCTTCCTTGGCCAACGCATGATGGCCTTTTTGATCCATCCTATATTTCTTCCCTTGATCAGATTCATTCACCTGAAAAATAATCTGTAGCAATTCTGCCACCACCTCATCTAGACGGTCTTCGCTCAATTCTCCTTCACGCACGGCAGCGACAATCTCTTGATCTGTCAATCCTCCACTCGCAGGCATCTCTAGGTGCATGCCTGCTTTGATTCCTGCTACTCGATTGTTATTTGCCCCCCAATCCGAAATCAAGATCCCTTCATATCCCCATTCCTTCTTCAATATCTCATATAATAAACGCGGATTTTCAGTACAATAAGTACCATTGACCTTGTTGTAAGCAGACATGATGGTCGTCGGCTGAGACTGCTTGACTGCGATTTCAAATCCCCTCAAGTAAATCTCTCTCAAGGTGCGCTCATCTACCACCACATCGACAGCCATACGCTGATGCTCCTGACTATTCACTGCAAAGTGCTTGAGGGATGTGCCTACCCCATGAGATTGTACGCCCTGGATAAATGCCGAAGCCATGTGCCCCGTGAGCACAGGATCTTCTGAATAGTATTCAAAGTTTCTCCCTCCCAGAGGCGAACGCTTGATATTGGCACCTGGTCCCAGGATGATCTGCACATCTTGCGCACGCGCTTCTATTCCCATCGCTTGCCCTACACGGTGGACCAATTCCAGGTTCCAGCTTGATGAGAGGGCCGAGGCGGTCGGGAAGCAAGTAGCAGGTTGACTGTTTCCCAATCCACCACCTGATCGACTCGGTGACTTGCGGAGTCCATGCGGCCCATCTGCCATCCATACTTCAGGGATGCCTAGATGATCGATAGGCTGAGTAGTCCAAAAGTCCTGTCCAGAACAAAGGGAAGCTTTTTCTACTAGTGAGAGACGAGGAATCAGGGCTTTGATTTTCGCATCCATACGCACGTACTTTTATATATGGAGAAAGATTGGTTTCACGAGGCCGAATCTACACATCTCCAACTGGTATCCATGATTTATTTCAAAAAAATACATTGCCTATGATCCCGCTATTCCCTTCGTTTTGGTCTCCTGTGAAAATCTCTATCTTTATGCTCCATCACTCAAAACGAAGCACATATTGGAGTTTCTATTTACAGGTACGGGTACATCCACAGGCATACCCATGGTAGGATGCGATTGTGAAGTATGCCGATCCACTGATCCATTGGATACTCGGCTACGGGCATCGGGTATCGTAAGATCTGATGAGACTCAATTTGTGATCGATACTGGTCCAGATTTCCGCAGACAAATGCTGCAACACAACATACAGGATATTGATGCTGTGGTCTACACCCACCAACATAAAGACCACACAGCTGGACTGGACGATGTGCGACCATTCAACTATCTGCACGACAAAACGATGCCGCTTTATGTATCAGAAGCTGTAGAAACCCACTTGAGGAAAGAATATTATTATATATTCGAACGATCCGATTATCCTGGCTTACCAAGACTTACCTTTCAAAGGATATTTCCCTTGCAAGCATTTCAGATAGGCGATATTGACATTTTACCTATTCCGCTCATGCATGGATCACTAGAAGTACTGGGATTCAAAATCGGTAAGTTTGCGTATTTGACAGATACAAATGGCATTCCAGAGATCTCTATTCCTCATTTAATGCATCTGGATATTCTGGTTTTGGATGCCTTACGGATTACACCGCATTACTCTCATTTCAACCTAGAGCAAGCATTGGATATGGTGGAAAAACTGCGGCCTAAGCGAGCTTATTTGACGCATATCTCTCATCTGATGGGGCTTCATGCAGAGGTATCGCTTGGACTTCCTCCTCGTGTTTCCCTCGCCTACGATGGGCTCAGACTCAGATGGGAATGAAGTCTTTTTCATAAGAAATTAGGATATATGCAACATGATCTGATTATTTTGAGTCATTATTTATCTGGGTATTAGGAATGTTTTCCTTTTGTAATCATAAGATTTATTATTTTTATCAATGGCTTCATAATCAGCATTTTATTTTCATCATAATAAAAATCAGCTACAATTTCCCCTGAAAGATTTCGTTATTTTTTGAGAAAATACGCAAACAACAATATATTGAAGCTTAATCGACAACCTTAAAACTCCTATTCATGAAAATCAAAACCCTACTATTGACACTGGCATTTGCAGTTTCTTCGGTTTTTGCACTTGCTGGTGAGGGACCTAAGAAGAATCCCGCAGCCATGTTTGAGCTTGACGAGGCAGCAGCATATGAGGCTGTAGGCGAGCTCAGTAACATTGAGAAACTTGCCAAAGACAGCGACGCTACACTGAGCGAGTTGGATATCAATGCAGATGGTCTCGTAACCAATGTACAGTTGGATTCCCTTACAAACGTAGCAGAAGCACCTTTGGGTATTCCTTCTATCGTTTGGGGTTTCTGCTTTGGCCTTCTTGGAATGGTATTCGTTTACCTAATGACTGATGGTGACCGTCAAGAAGTTATGTCTTCATTCTATGGATGTCTTGCTGCTGTCGTCATCTCTGTTGTCCTTCAATTGGCAATAGGTCTGTTCCCATTCTAATAGACCTGTAGATTTAGGGCAGGAGGAAGGCAAACTGCCTTCTTCTTGTCTTTTTTACCCCTTTCACTTAATCTCCTCTGCGGATCCCTCATCATGCGTTACAGATCCACTTTATTGATGCTAATTGGGATATGTCTATGTACCCTTTCTTCTGTATATGGACAGTTTTATCAGCGAGTCGAGGCAGATTTTACCATCAAAGAGCAGCTCACAGACTCCCTTTCCAACTTGACATTTGGAAGGGCCTACTACGATTTGGGGCAAGGGAAGCTGATCTACCGGGTGAAATTCCCAGAGCGAGAAATCTGGGGCTTTCAAGATTCTGTCTTCTATCGTAAAACAGCCGATACCACTCTTGTATCTGCCAGCGATGCCCAAGCTGTACGTACCTCCATCTTTCATCTAGTCTTATCAGGAGACCTCGACAATTTTGGGTTGCCAGATACCATTTTCCAGAAAGCAGATGTCGCCCGAGAAGAAGGGAAGATCATTACAACTTTTCAGCCGATTCCTCCTTACGATAAAGTATTAGGTGCGATCTATATTTCTAAAGAACGAAAAGTAGTTACGGGCGTCATCATTACAGACAAGGAAGAAAAGATTCTTGGAAAGCAGTTTTTCCGAAAATACGATATGACCCTTCCCCTCCCCTTTCCACAAGAACTTATACAAATTACCTACAGAAAGGGGAAAGCTTATTACCGGATTACGACTTTTGAAAACATCCAATATAATGTCCGCGACGATGAAGAATGGTATGCTTATCCTATGCCTACTACTGTGGGGGGGACTGAGTAATGCTTGTCTAGGCCAAAGCCTAGGGGACCTCGAAGCTTTGCGCCAAGTAGTCCCAGCAAAGCCAAAACCCAAAAATCAGTGGGAAGTCGCTCAAAACAGTAGCAATGAAGCCGAATGGGTACTCTCACAGGCGTTCCTGTTCTACAAGGCATTTATCTCGAGCCAAGACGGCAACAGGTGCTCGTTCTACCCCTCTTGCTCCGTTTATAGTCTGCAAGCTGTCAAGAAGCGGGGGCTGGTCATAGGAGGTCTGGCGACCTTTGATCGACTCATGAGATGCAACAGTTTGAGTCCCGAATTGTATCCGATCGATATGCGTCAGCGATTACTGATCGACCATCCATGATCCGCTCCATGGCTGTTTCCATTCTTATTTTGCCTTATCATTTCCCTACTACCCTAAAGTTCTTCCCCTATATGTCTCGCCGTCTCTATATTTTTCCTTTCCTTTTTCTCCTCTTGAGTTTCTCTTGCCTTCAAGCTCAAGAAGAAGACCTCTTCGATGAGGCACACGCGACAGAATATGCGACCTACTTGATGTCCACGCGCAACTACCTCATGGCAGCCAAAGAGTGGGAGCGTGTCATTTTTTTTCGCCCCAAAGACACTCAGGCACACCAGCAATTGCTACTCTCTTACCTCCGCGCTAGGCAATATGACAGGGGCCTGATACGTGCTAAGCAACTCTATGCGACAGAAGGCATGTCCCAAGACGTGAGCTTCACGTATGGGAAGTTGCTCCTTCAATCAGCATATTATCTCAGACTGGCGGGGTATCTAGAAAATGAACCTGGACTGAGGTCTGTAGACTATGATTTCTTATCGATCGGACATGATTTGATGAATAAAAAATGGGAAAATGCCCAAGCGACTCTGAGCAAGTATGAAGCAGGAAGTCCATTGTACAAAACGTATCAACCACTCGTCGCGAGGACAGAAAATATCCCCTACAAAAAGCCTTGGGCTGCAGCAGCCCTTTCGGTAGCTGTTCCAGGTTTAGGCCGTGTGTACACAAAGCAATGGAAAGACGGTTTGGTCTCTTTTGCTTTTGTAGGCGCCCTTGGATATGCGGCCTTTCGCCAATTTAGGAGAGGTACTAACACCTGGCTAGGTTACATCTATGGAGGACTTGGCTTGGCATTCTATGCAGGCAATATCTATGGCTCTCACCAATCTGCTCATCGACACAATAACCTCATCGACAATGCGATCATTTCTGATACTCGCCGTGTGCTGGATGGCAATATGTAGCGAACTAACTCACTCTGTCTATGCACAATCTCTCCAGCAAACCTTCGAGTTGGCAGAGTCTTATTATGCTTTGGGCCAATACGAATCTGCGGCTGAGACCTACGAACGTGTCCTATACTTTGACAAAGCAGGTGTCTATCGAAAAGCTTCGCTCGAACACTTAGCGGATGCCTACGCTGGAATCGGCGCGTTCAAACTTGCATTGAGGAATTATAATTTTGCCTACTATCAGGCAGAGGATGAGGGGGAAAGACAAAACATCAACTTCAAGATTATCCAATCCCATCTCCTCAATAAGGATCCTGGGTCTGCACAGGAGGAGCTCTTTCAGTTGGAGGAGGAATTGCTCCCCACCAACCAACATACTTTTTTGCTATACGCAGGCATTACGGCTTTTGCACGAGACGATTTTGAAAAGTCCGCTGATTTTTTCCACCAATATCTTGTCAAAAGCCCTCCCGAAGTCCATCAAGCCTTAGATGAGCTTTTCCGAAAGAATGAAAAGGTCTCCCGTCTCAATCCCAAAACAGCTGTGACGCTCAGCACGATCTTTCCTGGCTTGGGACAATTTTATCTGGGCAATATCAAAAGCGGATTGAACAGTCTCTTGCTGACATCGGGCTTGATTGCCCTGACCGTTTATGGAATCAATACCTTTGGGGCAGTAGACGGCGTGTTGTTGGGTTTGCCCTGGTTTGTGAGATACTATCAGGGAGGATTCAAGCAAGCGGGGCGATTGGCCAAGGCAAAAATCTCGAGGGAGAGAGGCGCGATCTATCAGTCGATTATGGACTTGGTGATTAGTCAGTATCGGGAGTAGAGGGGCACCAACGAGACGTTGGCTAGTGGTAGATATGTCCATTTATGGCGTATCCAACGCTACACACTTGTCGTCCCTAAAACCTCAGCGTGATACCCCAACCTGGAACGGCACTGTGGGCGAGTCCCATAGCTGGAACCATACTAGGACCTGATTCCACTTTAAATCCCAGCGCATCGCTGACATCAAAATCCTTGAGGTGGGCATTTACATAAGCCTCTGCTATCTGGATGACGTGCCAACCTGCGAGGATGAGGTAAGCTTGTTCTCTTCGATTTCGCCAGCTATTGCGCTGTGTACGGATGCCGTTGGCATCGAAATTTTCCACCCCCAAATCTGTGATGACTTCGGTGCAGGTAACGCTGGTAAGATTGTTTATAGCACAAGTATAAGCAGAACGATATGCCTGGTATTGCTGGTTGGTGAGGGATAGCCAATAACCTGCTATCGCATATCCTGGATAAAAAATCAGCAGACGCCCGTAGCTGTCATTGTAGACTTGTCCCCAACCTGGAAACATTAAGCTTCGCTGCCAAGCCACGGTAGGATCATAAGGAGGCTTGGATTTCGCTTGGGTCAATCCTTTGACATAAGGGATGTCGATGGGATCGCGCCAAGGGAAGCTCAGTTTGAGACGATATTTTCCTTCCTTCTCATAGATCAAGGGCTTATATTTTTTGATTTCGGCTTCTGCCCGTTTGAAAAAAGGATCTTTGGGTTCCTCTGCCATCTTCAAGAAAGACGGTGGGAGCACCAGTGAATCGCTTTCCTGCATAGCTTCTTCAATCCGCTGACGCGTGGTGTCAGATGAGACATCTACGGAATCCACCTGTCCCCACAACGCATTCCATCCGCTGGTAGCTATTCCCAATAATCCGATACAACAGACAAGCTTGATCAACCGCATGTTTTCTTCCAACAGTATTTTCCTAGAAAGCTCCTTTATGAGTGACCAAAAGTAAGGAAAAGGTTGTTTTGATGAATGGGATTGAGGTAAAAGAACGCAATCAAATATCCATTTCACTCAAAATACGGTTCAGATCATCAAAAGAACTATAGCGAATGACAATTTCTCCCTGCTCATCCTTCTTCTGGACCAACTTGATCTGACTGCCAAACTTATTCTCTAGTTTGTCTTTGACCTCACGCAAATGAATATTCTCCTTGGGTTTCTTCTCAGGTGCTTTTTCTTTGACGGGCTGAGTGGTACGCTTGATCATACTGGCCAGTTGCTCGGTCTTCCTGACAGAAAGCTCTTTGTCTATGACTTCGTTGAAGACTTGGAGTTGCAGCTTCTTATCCGAGATTCCCAGCAAGGCTTTGGCATGCCCCATAGTGAAGCTACCTCCTTTACGGAGCTCTTCTTGCACATCGGGGATTAGACGCAGCAACGCGAGATAGTTAGTAATCGTTGTACGTCCCTTACCCACCTTCTCCGACATCTTCTCCTGGGTGAGTTCAAACTCATCAATCAGCCGCTGATACGACAGTGCAATCTCGATGGGGTTGAGTTCGGCACGCTGAATGTTTTCAATCAGGGCCATTTCCACCATCTGCTCATCATTGGCTTCGCGGATATAGGCGGGGATATCCTTCAGCTTGGCGAGTTTAGAGGCGCGAAAACGTCTCTCGCCAGAGATAAGCTGGTACTGGTTAGGTGCGAGTTTACGGACTGTGATCGGCTGGATCACATCGTGTTCTTTGATGGATTGGGCAAGTTCCTCTAGTGCTTCCTGATCAAATGTCAGTCGAGGCTGATAGGGATTGCGCTCAATTTGGTCTAGCGGAACACGAAAGATACTAGTAGACGATTCGGGACTTGCATTGAAATCCTGGGGAATCAAGGCTCCCATTCCCCTGCCGAGCGCTTTTCTTTTTGCCATCTGATTACATACGTTACAATTGGAGTGCGTAAACCTTCTACTTGACGGATGATAACGTCTGGTATGGGCAAACGCATATGCGAAGGTACAACTTTTTTGTATCCATGAATCTCGATAGGCTATAAATATAAATTTTCAATAATTTTGACTATCGCCTTCAGCATCCCGAGCATTAGACTCGGGATTATTAGGGAAAAAGAACCAATCCCATGATAAATCTCGGGACCCCAAATGATCTATTACTATACTAGAAGGTTATATCTATAAATTTATTTTATAATCTTCTCAATATTCCTGGAGCTGTGGAAAAGAAGCAGAGAATATTGCAGTTTCTCAGGAGCAAGATCTGTAATTTCAGCTTATGGAGAAGCTCAACATCACCCAACGGGCACATTCGGAAGTCTACGATAGGGGTCTTGCCTACCACAAGGAAAAGCGCGTCTACAACATCAAAAAATATGGTGATCGCTTTCAGGGGGACGTTCGAGGTAGTCAGAAATATCTTGCCCAAATCAAGGTCTCAGCTGATGGAATCTCTGCTTTTTGCAACTGTCCTTATAAGGGCAATCACTGGTGTAAGCATCTGGTCGCTCTCGGATTGAGCATCGAGGAGGGGAATTTTCAAGAAGAGCCTGAGATATTAGCTCAAGCGCCCGCTCAATTATCAGACTTTCCAGCTCTTCAGCAAAAGCTCATCCATCAGCAAGCCCAAATTAAAGGCTTAGTTCCAACTTCCGTTTTAGCGACTTCTTATCTTCATCCGATTCCTGGAGATTTGTTGGATATAGATTATGTAAAAAACCAATTTCTCCAGTATATCCAGGCATCACCTACAGATTTTGGGGTGAACGTGCAGCAAGTGTTATATGCTCCTGATCATTTCGTGGATGTTTGGGGACAATATTATTGGGCCTTGCAAGAGATGCATGATGAGCTTGGGCGTGAGGAAGAGCGGAGCGTTTGGGAGAATGTACAGCAAAGACTCAGCGAGCAATTGCTTCAAGCACTTCAAACCCATTGGATAGCTCCTGCTCTTGCCCTTAGATTCTTGCAACTTTTATTCACGCGAAAAGAAGTAAAGATCCGTCAACAAACGTCTACTGTTTCATGGTTGGAATTGTCTTGGCTGATAGAAGCATTTATTTCGGACCAAGTGACAGCGCACTATGTACAAATGAAAATAGATGCGTATGGGCTGGCAGAGGAAGCAGGTTTCACGCGGATACAAGACACAATCGATCGAGTTTTTGCGCTACCTTCACCTTGAGTAAGAGATCAGCTAACACTGTCCCTTCAGGACAATAATCAGCTCCAAAACCTGAAAGGATAGCGTAATAAAGGCTGGTCAAATATTCTCAAACTATCGGACTACTGTCCCATCAAAAAATCCCTTTATGGAAGCCGTTTCTACGCCCACACGCCCCCAATCTATATTTCCCGTCCTTCTTGTAAACTTCATCGGGATGATGGGCTACAGCATCGTAATTCCTCTGCTGGTATTTCTCATCGAGCGCTTCAGTGGGGGAGAACAGCTCGGTGTCAATGAAGTCTTATTTGGTGTGTTAGGAGCTGTCTATCCGACCTTTCAATTGATCGGAGCACCACTGCTGGGCAAATGGTCTGATAGCGTAGGAAGGAAGCGCGTGCTATTGGTCAGTCAGATTGGCACCTTGATGGCATGGTTACTCTTCATTTGGGCATTGTTGATGCCTACCGAAGCTTTGCTAGAGGTAAACTCCCCGATTTTAGGATCTTTTCTCTTAACCTTTCCACTCATCTTGCTATTCATCGCCCGTGCCCTAGATGGCTTGACAGGAGGAAATGTCTCTGTGGCCAATGCCTACCTCTCCGATGTTTCGACAGATGCGAACCGAAAGGGTAACTTTGGAAAAATGGCCTCTTCTACCAGTTTAGGATTCATCGTAGGACCGATGATCGCCTCTCTGCTAGGGGGGACTGAATATGGCGAACTTTTACCTGTGATGGCAGCGGCAGGAATTTCCTTTGTAGCTGTTTTGGTTATTCAATTTTATCTTCCTGAATCCCTTCATAGACCTGTTGATCCCAATATTGAGCCTTTCAAACTGGGCAAAATGTTCCAAATCGAGCATAAAGAGTGCTATGAAATGGAAAGATGTCCTGAGGAGAATGGTTTTTTGGATATCCTGAAGATGAAAGACATTCCCCTGATGTATGGCATTTACTTTCTCACCTTTTTGGGTTTCAGTTTCTTTTATTCCGCTTTTCCTCTTTATGCAGTTGAATCACTAGAGTGGACATCTGCTGAGCTAGGTGTTTTCTTCACCATTACAAGTGGAGTCATGGTCCTATTTCAGGGGCCTGTTTTGACTTTCCTCTCCAAACGAGTCAGCGATGCTTTTTTAGTGATACTTGGGAGTTTGCTCATTGGAATCAGTTTCTTCCTTATTCCCATATCGGGTAGTTTTTGGGTATACGGTGCCGTAACTATCCTCGCAGCAGGAAACGGCCTCATGTGGCCCAGCTACCTCTCTATCCTTAGCACCAAAGGAGACTCGAGCAAACAAGGCTTAATTCAGGGCTATGCCAATAGCATGGGGAGTGCCGCTAGTATCTGCGGATTGATCGTGGGTAGTTTGCTGTTCAAAGCCTTGGGCTCAATGCTTTTTGGCGTAGCAGGGATCATGTTGGTGCTAATCTTTGTATTGGCATTTCGATTGAGAGAATAATGATTATCACGAATGGGTGGGTATGATATTTCTATGTATAGATGTCGATTTATCGCGTCTCTATATAGAAAATGGGTAAATGGCGTGCATACTTTTACTTTCGGCCTAAGGTTGTCTCCTTATTTTACTACCTTTTCTTGCCAAATCCCCGCAGCAGTTTTGATCTGAATGAAGTAAATACCAGAGGGAAGATTGGAAGTGGGAATTTGGATATCTGTGAGATTTAGAAAGGACTCTTTGAAAACTTGGGCTCCTGAAACATCCCACATCTGTATTTCTTGAATGGGGCTTTCAGAGGCTATCTCTAGCTGATCGTTGAAGGGATTGGGAAAAATTTTTCCCGATGCAAGATCTCCTGTCTCGTTGCTGAGAACAATAAAATTCATACAGTAGTCCTCCACTTCCCCGTTGGTAAATACACCACAAGCCTGCGGACGATCTGTCCCTGTGAAGCCTACCCATCGCATGCTTACCCGCATTCTGTATTCTCCTAGATTGGCCGCATCAAAAGGCAGGATCATGGTATCCATAATCACGCCACTAGAAGGTTCAGGCGCGAGCATCAGCTCCGTAGAGTCAAACGTCCCACTCCCATCCAGATCGATCCAGATCCGCCAAGCCTCCGTAAAAGCAAGCCCCGAAAATCCAGGTGTCAAAACGACAACTGTTTCAAGCCCTGAGACAAAGCTGAAGGGATTGTCTGTAGTCAGGGAATAGCCCGAACCTTGCCCTGTAATTTGCTTATCCCCTCCTATCTCGATCGACTCGATCCACTCAAAGTCCGTCTGTGTCGCCCGACTCTCACAATAATCCAGATCTACACAAGGACCACAGCCGCGTGCTTTGACTTCGATGACCAATGTATCCACCGTAGGGAGAGCACAATCGGAATAGAGTCTGATCTCATACGTACTACATTCATTGATGCCTTCGATAAAAAGGGAATCCTTGTCTGTTTGGAAGGTTCTTTCGTCTGGACTAAACCGTTGCTTCAATTCGATGGTATAGCCGTTGGCTAAGTAGACACTGTCCCACCTGAGGGTCCATGTCAAGCCAGAAGGACTTACATACTCCTGTATCACTTGCAGATTTTGGGGTGCCACACAACACCCCAGTGTCTCGAATGTGATGGCATGGCTGAAGCTACTCCATCCACTGTCGCATCTGGTGGCTACTTGAGCTTCATATATCTGACAACGACTAAGTCCTGCGATAAGCAAAGACTGTGAATCTTTTACGACACTATCTGTCCAAGTAAGATCTCCCAGCAAGCGCCATCTCACCTTCGCCTCTACACTATCGACCAGTTGCTGCCATGCGAGCAAAACCGTAGTGTCGGTCAGGACATCAGCCACTAGATTGTATCCTGCGATACAGCTTGTATCAAGATTGGTGCAGGCAGCTTGGACAGCTTGCAAAGATTGAAAAGCATTGAGTCTGCCTTCACTGAGGACGTTTCCTAGCAGCGTGGGCAGGGTATCTACGCTTTGGAGGAGCAAATCTTTGACCAGGAGGCTGACGCCTGCGGGATCATTGCGGTAGCGCACGGCGAGGGAAGGGCAGGCGTAGCCCAGCATCAAGGCGTAAGCCCCTGCCACCTGCGGAGCAGCGAAGGATGTACCCGTAATCGGCCCAAAGGCGTCGCTGGCATAAGTGGTATAAATGCCATTTCCAGGAGCCGCTATATCCACGTGGATAGGTCCAAAACCTGCATTCATGACGCGTTGATCATCTGCATTGGTAGATGTCACTGTGAGGAGCCAATCGCTTTGACAGGTCGTTGGAATGTCACCGTCTATGTCTACATTTGCCCCGATGTTCATGGCTGCCGCAATATTCATGATTCCATAAGCACCCAAGCTATCATAGATCGAGCACCAAATAGGAAAGTTTTGAGGGGTGCCAAAGTCCACACCAAAGGAAGCATTGGTAGCTACCACAAAAGCCCCCTTCACTCCCTGGCTTAGTTCATACAAAATCCGCTGCTGAAGGATATAATTGTAGGCCTCCACTACGACCGACTCTGTGGATGAAGCACCTCCTACCGCCATGATGGGAATCCCCCACCCTACCCCTGCAACACCGAGCTGATTGTCCGTTTTTGCTCCGATGATGCCCGCCACTTGCGTTCCATGCTGGGCAATGGTCGGAAAACCTGTACTGTTGTAGGCATTCCACCCTAAAAAATCATCGATGTAACCATTTTGATCATCGTCTATTCCATTATTAGGTATCTCCTGGTCATTGGTCCAGTAGTTCAAATCACTGTGATTGAGATCAAAGCCATCGTCAATGACAGCTACTACTCCCTCATCTCCCAAGGCAGTCTGACTGGAAGTGTACAGATCCCATGCTTCAGGTGCGTCTATATCTGCATCGGCAGTCCCAATCTGACCTGTATTATGTAGATGCCACTGGTTGGAAAATTCTGTATCGTTGGGGAAAGTCGCTTGTGTATGGCGCGTAGAGACGTAGTGGTTGAGTTGGGCGGCAGCGACTTGGGGTTCCTTGCGGAGTTGGCGGCAGACCAGATCTGCATCCATCCGTGGATCAAAGGAGATCAGGTAGATGTCCATCGGCTGAGAAAGACATTTTCTCGCTTGGAGAGACAGTCTTCTTTGCCCGACCTCTAGCTGGTGATTCGCCCATTTTTCTCCATGATATAGCTTAACTAGCAACTCTCCAGGTACATGATCTGTCTTTTGTGCATATCCCCCCTGAGTGAGTAGCATGATGAAAAAGAGAAAGCTCCCGTATCTTTTTAACTTCATATAAATTCCTAAAGTCTGGTTGTAGCTATTGTTTGTCATTTGACGAAATGAAGTATAAAATCGCTGCTTGTTGTACATCAAATCTCAGCTTGATTCTTGTATTCCTCGTATGCTGTATCGTAGGTTCTTTGTATTAATATCTCAAGAAAGGAGTTTCGCCACAGATTCCCCAAATTCGTAAGACTAAGCAGGCGAATAAAAAGAGATATATTTCAAAGTGGGTATCTATGCCGACATTCACCCTACAAAAAATTCTCTCTTTTCGTTGACAAATAAATAGCTGTTGAAAAATAAACCTACCTAGATCCAAATGAAAGCATACATCGAAGCAACACCAGATACAGGCAAGCGCTTTTACCAAGCTTTTCACGACAAAGGTAAAGTCGTCATGCTCAACTTACTGAAATTTAAGTCTGTTGCAGACTACAGCCAGTTTCCCGACCTCCAACCCAAACAGGAGATTTCGGGATGGGAAGCCTATCAATTATATATGGATGCCACCATGCCCTTGTTGGAAAAGGCAGGAAGTAAGGTATTATTTTTTGGGAAAAGCCGTCATTTTCTCATCGGGCCTGAAGCAGAGCAGTGGGATACCGTCATCTTGGTCGAACATCCATCGGTAGCACGATTCATGGCCTTTGCCCAAGATGAAGATTACCTCCGAACCGTAGGTCATCGTACGGCTGCCCTAGCAGATTCTCGATTATTGCCCATCACCAAAAAATAATTTACACCTTCTATTCTTCCCCCTTTTGCAGATTCAACCTATAATTTTGGCTCACAGATAAAAGCTTAGCACCTTTGTTGTGTAGAATTTCATTACCCATTTTAAGCCATAGATGAATACCATTGCATATGAAAAATAGCGGTTTCTCTAGCAAACGCAGACACTTGTATTCCTTATTTTCGCTTTCTACTTCTTTTCTTTTATGGATTCTTCTAGGAAATCTCAGCCCTCTTTCTGCCCAGGAGGCACTGTCGCTGGCTGTGAATTCTTCCTATGAAGAACGCGAGCCTGTCCTCTCAGATGATGGTTCTACACTCTACTTCTGGAGACGGAAAACACCCGATAACATTGGAGGTATCAATGATCCAGGGGACATCTGGTACGCCTCTCAGGGCTTCCGAAGCGGCTGGTCCTATCCCGAACATTTCAAAGTACCTTTAAACACTAGAGGGCAGGAATTTATATGGCAGATCTCTCCTGACCACGACACCCTTTGGATGGTCTCTAACAACTATGGTGCAGGTCCCAATGGTGTGGGCTATATTTTTCGTAATTCAGACGGCTACTGGTCCCGTTTATTTCCCGTCTACATCAAAGGTTTTCAGTACAAAGGCGATTACAAAGACTTTTACTTCAGTGATCAGCGAGTGATGGTGTTGGTCAATGAAGGAAAAACCAACTATGGAGGTTCTGATTTGTACCTCTCTTTTCCCAAAAATGATACCGCATGGCACAAGCCCGTGAATATGGGTCCGATGATCAACACCGAAAAAGATGAAGATGCGCCCTTCCTCACACCTGACGGTAAAGCACTTTATTTCAATTCAAATGGACGTGGAGGAAGTGGAGAACACGACATCTTCGTCTCCTATCGACTGGATGATACATGGCGCAACTGGTCAGAACCCGTAAACCTGGGAGCTCCCATCAACACTTCAGGCTACGAATTTGACTTTTTCCTTACACGTGACGGCAAGTGGGCTTATTGGGGCTCTGATAGAGAAGGGGGAAAGGGGGGAAATGACATTTATCGCTTGGACCTTGAAGACTGCGAAGTAAATATTTATCCAGAAGGAGATCTGACGGTCTGTACAGGGGAAACACTGGAATTGGAAGGCGGTTTTCTACCAGGAGCTGGGATGAGCTATCAATGGCTCAAAAATGGGAGTCCTGTCCGAGGTGGAGAAAGAAGAAGACTGACTGTCAGTACACCAGGAATCTATCAACTGGTTCGGACTACACCGACCTGTAGAGATACCTCCATCAGGAGAGAAGTCAAATTTGTCGATCCACCAGAAGCAAAGCTGGAAGCCCTTTCAGACATTCTATGTGTGGATGACTCTGTGGCTTTGAAGGCTGTCACTAAGGATGGAACCCAGTTTCAATGGCGATACAACAGCCTAGACCTCCCCAACGCCAAGCGGTCCATCTACTGGGCGCAGCGACCTGGAACATATACAGTAGAAATCACCCTGGGACAGTGTAAATCTATTTCTAATCCCCTTATCGTCAATCGATTTGAAGATCCTGACATCTTTCTTGCCAAGGATACGGCTCTGACGGGACGTGCCGCACTCCCACATTGGCTCTGGACCAATAAGATTCCCCAGAGTACCGCCTCCACCTTAATTCATGAAATGGCATTGGGCACAAAAGGGGAGACCTACATTCTGGCGAGTAAACCTGGAAGCAAGACCTCCAAGTTGGCTGTTTATACCTTTTCGCCCGAGGGATTGAGTCGAGGGAGTTGGGGAGAAACGAAAATTCCCGCAGGGACACAGGCTTATCTTGCCTCCACACCCAAAGGGGATCTGATTGTCGCAGATGATGCCCGATATTTGAGCTGCTACAGTAAATCGGGAGATCTTAAATGGACCAAAGATCGAGAAATGTCCAGAATCGTCGGAATGACGGTAGATGATCTGGGATATATCTACACCGCGGGGAGATACGAAGACACGCTTTATTTAGGTTCGGAAAAATATGCACCTTTTGACAGAGGGTCTTTATTTCTCGCGCGCTATACGCCTAATGGAGAATTGCAATGGGTACAGACCTTTGCGATGGATAATCTGCGTGGAGACATGGGCAATAGTTTGCAGACAGATGAAAATGGAAACGTGTATTTGGCGGGGCCGTTTCGCGTCATCGCCAACTTCCGCAGCAAGATCCTTCGCGCTTCTCTCAAAGGAGAGAACTACTTCCTGACGAAGTTTGATGCCAAAGGCAAGATGAAATGGGTGCAGCGCATCGCCACTGAACGCACGCGTCAGCGGACAGGTTCCTTTTATGTCGATCCAGCTGGTTACAGCTACCTCTCCTTAAATCGGGAGCTTTGGGCGATGGATCCTTCAGGTGGGCTTCGCTGGAAAAAAGCCCTCAAGACTCCTGGCAAATCTACTGCCGTAACTTCTCGTGTAGGAGGTACTAAAGGAGAAGTATACATTGCAGGCGTCGCCCAAGATGAGACCTTTTTCGTCGTCCACCTCAACAAGCTGGACAAGCAGGCAGTCATCTGGAAGGGAGACAAGGCGATCACTGAATTTCCTTCCCATCCTGCCATCATCGGCGATAGCAAAGGCAGCGTCTGGATCACAGGCTTGAGCAAGGGCAAAGACTTCCCTGGCGCGCAGTTTGACCTGACGAGCAAGTCCAAAGGGTTCCTCCTCAAGTACGGTCTTCCAGACGGTCGTTTTCAGCGGGAGTCTATTGAGATTTGTAAAGGGGATAACATCACACTTGTCACACGACAAGGCACCGACTATCGCTACCAGTGGTACCAGGACGGACTCCCTCTCGCCAATACCAACCGGTATTACATAGAAACGGATGAGACAGGCACTTACCAGGTTCAGATTACCAACGGTCCTTGTGAGCGGCTGTCTCAGCCTCGACAGGTGATCGGTTGTGATGAAGATCCCATGCGTTCGCGCGCGATTACGGTGGCCGATGTACAGCCCTTGCCAGAGGACTTACCTCCCCCTACGGCTGAAGTCATTCGCGAGCCAGAGCAGGCGGCTGATTCTGACATTGCTTATACAGCTTCGGGAGAACCCAAAAAGTTGCGGGATCGCCGTGTTTCTTCTCAAAAAGTCGTAGAAATAGAAGGCCGTACGGCCACCATCTATCTGTGGGATCATGGCGCTATGGACAATGACACAGTATCGGTGAATGTCAATGGACAATGGTTGCTAGAAGCATATAGACTAGAAAAGCAGCGCTACGCAATCGAGTATACCTTCGAACCTGGCAACAACTACATCATCTTGTATGCCTTAAACCTAGGAGGTACTCCTCCCAATACCGCTTCCATCATGGTCGATGACGGGGTCAATCAGCAGATCTTACAGTTGCGCTCGACCTTAAAGACTTCGGGGATGCTGCGTGTGCGTGTGCGGGATGAGTAGTGGAAGGTGTAGGTCATAGTTTGTAGCCCAAGGAATTCATGGTCCTTTGGGCTATTTTTTTATACAACCGAACTGAAAACAAAAAATATATTTCACTTTTCGATCAAATAACACCTTCACTCTCATATTATGAGAGTGACGATCGATAAATTGAACAAACATTCCCCAATATGAAAATTGAGACGCTAACAACCGCAAATTCATGAAATTAGAAAAGATTCGATCCTTCGCTCAGAAAAACGAACGCGTTCAGCAACTCGACAATACGCAGATGCGACAGGTACTCGGAGGTATAGCCACCAATACCTATAAAAGGAGTACAGGCGAATGTGATATTCAAAATGGAAATGATACTTCATTCTTTGATTGTCCCCCCAGTGGCGGGGGAACTTCTATTCCTATGCCGCTTCCCAGAAATGGGGGATAAACCTCTGATTCTCTTTAGTTTAAAGGGAGTTTTTCTTCACACTTAAGCCAACGATATATTCCCTTTTGATAAATGGGTAGAAACATCTTCATTCTTCTCTATTTGGCCTTACTCTCATGCGTTTCAGCATGCAAGTCACATATGACGTTCGCGGAGTATTATCAGCGAGATACAGTCCTTCGAAAAGCAACACATAGGTTTTATGAGCAAAATTATTCGCAGGTAATTTCTCTTGTACTTCATGATCCACTTGCGCAAAAAGATGACATCAATACACTTCAGTGGAAGTATGAATTATTGGCCATGAGTTATTACAAATTGGGTCAAACAGACTCTGCTTTGTATTACATCTCCAAAGGATTCGAATTGGGAGATATATGGCCACAGGAAGTACTGGACTGGCAAGAGAGCTACATACCAGAGGAGGATCTCTACTCCTTGCCCTATTATCCTGAACGGGCTATGCGACTGGCAAACTTCTTTGGAGGAATCCTGCCCATTGTGATGGAGGATTATTTGGGCGATAAGCCAACTTACCTTGCCAAAGTAGATACACAATTTAGGAAAGAACTCGTTCTAGCTGTTTCAGAGGATCAAGATACCAGATGGACCTATCTTGCCGATCGATCAGAGGAAAATGATCGAGCATTGGCGGAGGCAGATCAACGGAATCAAAACTGGCTCAGGCAGTATGTGAGTCAAAATGGATGGCCAGGAGGTGACGTTCATGGCTACCATGAATTAGAGCCTGATGTGCTTGTCCTACATGAGGAGGATGAAGAAGGCAATTTATTTTACCTCAATCATATGATACAATCTGCACAAAGAGGGAAAAGTAGTTGGAGAGACCCCATTGTGATCATGCAAAATCATTATGTGTTCTTTGGAACTGATTCTGCCAAATGGATTAGAACTGGTAAATTACACTTGATCCGATACAATAGAAATGGGAATATAAATCTTGAGAAAAGTCTTCTTCAAATGATTTCTTTAGGTTCCTTCATCGAACATAAACTGTGGCCTTATGGATCATATTATCCTTCGCATACCTATAGTATCGCAAGAAATCGAGACAAAAGAACAGCCCAAATTGTCGTTCTTCGATATCCTGACGAGAATGTAGCAGATGTACAAAAGTATCAAAAAGGGCTCAAGCAAATCTATGATTACATGATAGAAGAACTGGAAGTCTCTCCAGAATTACTGACGATGGCATCCCAACCCTATCTGATGAAAAAATCTCAAGGAGTCAGAGTAAGATTTGGCGTCCATGCAGCTCAGCATGTACAAGATTGAGGATGTATTCGAGGAACACGTCCTTTTTTCAATACCAGAATTTTAGATTTCGATAGAGAAGCTTCTTTAAATTTACACCTCCACCTTATGATCCTTATTTTCTCCGAAAGCCAGGACGTATCTGCTAGAGAAGTATGTCATTGGCTCACCCGATATGCAGTACCTGTCATCTGGATTACGGAGCAGACGGTTTTGGATGTCCTCAATCTGAGGCCGACAGGATTTTCTTATGAGGAAATAGGGAGTTTCTTGGGGGAATGAGTGGACTTGCACTCTCAACATAAAGGGCAGCCCAGCCAGACTGCCCCTATATGATATATCGCTACCTTACTTAAACACCAAGAAGTATCCTGAAGAGCTCTCGAAGGCTCCGCATAGATCCTTATAAGTGGTCACAATCGTAATCGTCTGGCCTACGTAAGGCTGAAAGTTAGAGGTCACATCCACTGGATCTGTAGGGGTGACGACTCCGCTGCATCCACCACTATAGTCATGCTCGTAGACAGTCTTTCCGCCCACCGTAATAAAAACTCCATCATCTACATATACCTTCCCCGTACCATCTGGATTCGCTGCTAGCATGATCGTTTTACCTTCAGGGATCACGACGTTGCTGGTCGTCTTTGTGTAAAACTGTGTGGGTGGATTGGGGGGTGCTAGCTGATTCAGTACGGGGATACCGAGTAAAATCGGTGTATCTTCTGTTTGGAAGCAAGGCGCAAAGCCATAATCCATGTCCGCGGCAATCGGCTGCCAATCTATTTGAGTAGATCCATTCAATTGAAAGTCCACAAAACTCTCGGCATTGTCTCCTTGCGTCACATTGTCGGTCAAGAAGTAATTGTATCCTTGCTTAGAGGTGGGGCTAATAGCTTGCCCATTTAGGGAGAAGTACCAGAAGGGATCACGCTCCTGAACATTCTTATAAGGCAACACGTACGTACCATTGATGTTGGGGAACGCTGAGTCTGTGAAGCCCTCAAGCTCAAAAGAAAGCATATACCACTCTAGCTGATTGCCATTTAATGGATCTGGTAAGCAAATCGCGTTGTATTCTTTTAGTGTACCTGAAGCTCCATTCTTGTCTGTCACAGACTTATTGAGCTGTACGGTGAATATCTTACCATTCGATTTTTCGGGTGCATTATTGAATTGCATAGCCTCCCCCAAAGTAGAAAAACTTCCCGATTCTGTGTAAGATACATATGTCTGGTAGGCCTTGGCAGGATCACTGTAAGGCGCTCCTGGAGAAGAATAATCGCCTGTAAAATAAATCCGAATGTGGTAGGTTTCATCATCGCTACTGGCAACCATCGCTGTATGGATGGCAGAGTGTCTGTGCAGGACATTCTGTAACAGACGAAGCGAACGTCGATAAGAATCCATTTGCCGAGCGATTCCGTAGCCATTTTTCGAGTTATTGCTTAGATGAGCCAATACACGACGCAAAACGGCGCGCTCAGCCTTGGTGATTCCATACTCTGCCCCACCATTGGTGGGATCTGCTAGAAAGGCTTTCAACGCATCGTCATCTGTCATGAGCTTAGAGATGTACTGGTCAAGTGTCTGACTCTCCTCACCATGATTTACGGTTTGTTTTTGCATAATAAGCGGGTTTGATTTTTGAAGATTATGTAGACAAACCTAGTCAGTATGCATAGGAGGGAACAGAGAGATTTCCCCTGATTATTCACAACTATTTCAGGAGAAAATACCTTTTTATTATTCGTATCTAAATATCACCATACTAAAATATATCCTTTTACCATTTCTTCGCATTTTTCAATCTGAGGCTGTAACTTCATGTACAAGTGAATAAACCCTAGACGATGAATCGAAGAAATGTCTTAAAAAGCCTGGGTATTTCCCTCATGGCCAGCCCTTTTATAAGCTGGGCATATGATGCAGAAACCTTCCATCGTGAGCAAGTCTTAGTAGATGGTTCGCCTGATGATGAGACCTTCTGGAAAAAATTCGCACGCAAGCACTACGACATCTCCTCTGATTTTATCAATCTAGAAAATGGCTACTTCGGTGTGCAGCCTCGTTCTGTCATGCAAGCCTATCAAGCCAACATCCGCAAGGTCAACAGCCTCTCGTCCAAATATATGCGACAGGAGTTCTATCAGAAGGACTTCCCAGCGATCATGAACGCCTTAGCAAAGGTTGCAGGAACCTCCACAGATGAACTCCTCATCACACGCAATGCGACGGAGGCCCTCAACATCCTCATTCAAGGAATCGACTGGAAGAAAGGCGATGAAGTCATCCTTCAGCATCATGACTACCACAGCATGATCGAGACTTTTCAGATGTTGGAAAAGCAGAAAGGCATCGTCTTGAAGTTTGTGGATGTACCTTTGCTCCCAAAGGATCAGCAAGAGATTGTTCAGCTCTATCAACATGCTGTCACTCCTCAGACCCGAGGCATCCTCCTCACCCATCTGACGCACCTTACAGGTCAGATTTTACCTGTCCAAGCCATTGCTGCGTTCGCACGGTCGCGGGGGATCGAGGTCATTGTCGATGCGGCCCACAGCTTTGCGCAACTAGATTATCGGCTTCCCGATCTCGGCGCGGACTTCGTCGGTGTCAACCTCCACAAATGGTTTGGTAATCCGCTGGGTGCGGGGCTAATGTATGTTAAAAAAGAACGCATTCAGGACATCCGGCCCTTGTTTGGGGACTTTAGGAGAAAGGAAGATGACATCCGCAAATTGGGGCACTACGGCACGCCGGCTACGCCTGTGGTTATGACGCTGCGAGCGGCAGCAGCCTTCCATCAGATGGTGGGCATCCCACGCAAGGAGGCGCGGCTGCGCTATCTCCAAAACTACTGGACAGCACAGGCGCAGAGCATGGACCGTGTGCAGGTAACGACCCCAAGGAGTGCGTCACAGTCTTGTGCATTGGCGAGCTTCAAGATCGAAGGAATCGAGGCAAAAGAGGTCGTCAGACGATTGGATCAGGACTTTGGGGTATTCACGGTGATCCGCAGGCTGAAGCAAGATACTGTCGTGCGGGTGACGCCGAACTTGTATAACGTAAAAAGAGATTTGGATCGGCTGCTGGAAGGGATTCATGATATTTCTACCCAATCTTAATCCCTCTTGCAAACCTGAGGAAATTATCTCTCTTTCCATAGTATCTCATCAAGAGAAATATATATTTAATTCTCTCCACAACCGTAGATATTTATCCAAAGTAGCCATCGCGCTTTTTGATACTCACCGATATGACCTCAAGGAGAACCATTCATTTTTCTTTCAACCAAATGTATCCCCTTACTCATCATTAGGAGTTGCGAAAGTGCAGGACAGGTTTTTACTTCGTCTTGCCAATTTCTTAAAGTATTCACGCTTTCATATATATACTATGGCAGAACTAGACGAAGGATTTTTCGCACGAGCAGATGAACACATCAACCTATCCAACAGCCAACTCAAAAATGCCAAAATGGGCGAAGTGAGTGCCTCCATGATGTTTGGCCTGGCCCGATTCAATGCCTGGGTGAGTGCCTGTGGATGGAACAATGGGGAAGAAATGGGAAACGCCAAAGAGGAAACGATGAAGTACTTTTTGGAGCAATACAAAGTCATGCTAGAAGAAAATCTCAACGACTACATCGGGAACTTCGATGAGTATATGAAGAATTTCAAAGGATAAAAGAGAAGGGCAGATGGTCGTATGAGACATCTACCCTCCCATGTCGGTCCTTCCTGTCATTTCTCCACAGGCACCATCGTCACAAAATCCTGAATGACCTGCCACTGCTCTCCCACCTTGGCAAGTGAGTAGAAATTCTTGAGCGTCGGCTTCCCTGGACTCGTTAAGATCACCTGCACGGTGGCCATATGCGCTCCTATGAAATGAATAGACTGATAATCGGCTGTCCGCGGATACCCACCAAAAGTCTTGTTGCCGATCAAGGTTCGATAGGTTTCTCGATCCAAGATTTTGACGATGTCTTCCTTGCCGTCATAAAGTGCTACACGGAAGGCAGCGTGCATGTGCGGATCAAGGCCCTCGGAGTCGTTTTGGTCGCCCGCCTGCAAGTATTGCGCAAGCGTGGACTTGACTGCTTTTTCCATAGGATTATTTTTTTGAGCATAAGACGTACACCCGATCAGAAGGGCGAGCATGAAAATGAATGTGAGCTTCTGCATGTTAATGATTAGTTAGCTAGACAACTATTGATATATAAGAAATTGATTGATGCTGATGATTGAGTCCAAAAATCACCTACTCCGAAGAACGGGTAGCCAAACTTTTCCTAATTTTTCCTAGCGCTTGAGAAAGCTGCTGTTTTTCCTCCAATGTGAGGGCATATAAACCATCTGCGCGGATCTGCTGGATCATTGGCAGCATTTCCTTCGCCCATCTCCGCCCGTCAGCTGTCAGATTGATCACCATTTCTCGCGCATCCACATCTGATTTCCTCTTTATGATCCATCCCTTTTTTTCCAGCTTCTGAATCATCCGCGAAATGGTGGGCTTATCTTTGTACAATTCCTCCCCTATGGTGAGCTGATTCACATCTTTTTTATCCAACAAAAATCTTACAATCAGCCACTGATCAATGGTGATATCTATGCCGTGCGATGCGAGCACCTGCTGACCATGTAGCTTCACCCTCCGCGCCGTCAACTCTATCTGATAGTATAAATTGTGCTGCAATATCTCCCGTTCATCTTGCTGCATGCCATTGGCCATTTAATGTGATTTGTTTGGTCTTACGAAGGAACAAAAATTTAGTTGTCTTAGCAACTAATTTTATTTTGACTCACATGGACATAGGATGCTAGATTTGACGTAGATTTGAAAGATAAAAGTGAAGAATTGGCAGAAAAAAGGGAGAGACATTGATAAATAAAATTTATATCATCTTCTCATACATCCCTTGTTTCAATTCTAAAATGATTATCTCACATGTTCAGGATTACAACCCTTATTTTTATATTCATCAGTATGGCGATTACCTCCCAGCACACACATGCGCAGGAAGCAGATCCTTACCTTTGGCTAGAAGAAGTCGATGGCGAAAAAGCCCTCAAATGGGCCGAAGAGTGGAGCTCAAAAACGACGAAGAAACTCAGTTCCCATCCTGACTACGATCAAGTATTCGATCAAAGTCTGGAAGTGCTCAACTCAGACGAACGAATCGTCGCTCCCTCCATCATCAACGATCAGATTTTCAATTTCTGGCAGGATGCTGATAACCCACGTGGCATCTGGCGATATACCACAGCTATATCCTATCTCAATGGTGAGCCCGAGTGGGAAGTCCTCCTGGATCTTGATAAGATGTCTGAAGAAGACGACATCAAATGGGTCTTCAAAGGTGCGACAGGCCTCTATCCAGACTACGAGCGGTTCCTGGTTTCACTGTCCAAAGGCGGAGGGGATGCTGTAGAAGTGCGTGAGTTTGACCTAGAAAGCAAGCGATTCGTCGAGGATGGGTTCTTCCTACCTGAAGCTAAGGGAGGGATGAGCTGGATCAATGAAAATGAAGTCATTGTAGCGACAGATTTTGGAGATGGAATGACGACTTCTGGCTATCCGAAGCAGGTGAAAGCATGGAAAAGAGGGACCTCACTCGACGAAGCTAGACTGCTCTTCGAAGGAGAAGAAACAGACGTCATTGCGTCAGGCTTTGTGTTGAACACGCCTGAAAGTAACTATACGATGATTCTACAAAAACCGAGTTTCTTCCTCCAACGATACTATGGCGTGATTGACGGAGACATTCGTCGCATCGAGATACCCGAAGACGCAGAGATCGAATCTATCTTCAAAGGGATGATGATCGTGAACCTCAAATCAGATTGGGCTATCGGTGGAAAAGAATTTGTACAAGGTTCTGTTCTGAGTATCGATTACCAGGCTTTCCTAGATGGTAAAAGAAACTTTGAGGTGATCTTCAAGCCTGATGCTAAGACCAGTGTACAAGGCATCTCACGTACAGCCAACTACCTCTTATTTGATGTATTGTCCAATGTCAGAAGCGAATTGTATGCTTACAGCAAAGGAGATACATGGCAGGCGAAAAAATTGCAGACACCCGCATTTGGTCGAGTAGCCATCGGTTCAACCTCTAGCAAAAGCGACCAGTTTTTCTACTATAATACGGGCTTCCTTGAGCCTTCTACCCTTTATTATGCACATGCTCAGAAAGATGAGCATCAAAAAATCAAGTCCCTCCCTTCATTTTTCCCTAGCGAAAAATACCAAGTCCTTCAAATGGAGGCCAAGTCTAAAGATGGTACTCAGATCCCCTATTTCGTGGTAGCGTCCAAGGACTTCAAGCGCAACGGACAGAATCCAACCTATCTTTATGCCTATGGCGGTTTTGAGGTTTCGCTCCGTCCCTTCTACTCTGCGACGATGGGTCGTGCCTGGCTAGAAAAAGGAGGGGTCTACGTGCTAGCCAACATCCGTGGGGGGGGAGAGTTCGGTCCCAAGTGGCATCAAGCGGGCCTCAAGGAGAACCGCCAACGCGTGTATGAAGACTTTCATGCAGTAGCCGAAAGCCTCATCGAAAATAAAATTACTACAGCAGACCAGTTGGGCATTGGGGGCGGGTCTAATGGAGGCCTACTCGTAGGGGTAGCCTTCACGCAGCGTCCTGATCTGTACAAGGCCGTCGTGTGCCAAGTCCCCCTGCTGGATATGAAGCGTTACAATAAACTACTGGCAGGTGCTAGCTGGATGGGTGAATATGGTGATCCCGACATAGAGGAAGAATGGGCTTACATCAAAGAATATTCTCCTTATCACAATTTGAAGGAGGATGGCAAATATCCCAAAGTATATTTTAGTACCTCCACGCGTGACGATCGTGTACATCCAGGCCACGCCAGAAAGATGGTTGCGAAAATGACAGAGATGGGCCACGAAGTATTGTACTATGAGAATACGGAAGGTGGACATGCAGGGTCATCTACCAATGAACAAAGAGCCAAAGCTTCTGCACTGATGTACAGCTATTTGTATAGCCAGTTGATGTTGACCAATCAACGATAACCATATCAGATTGTCTTACAGGATGCCTTACCTTCATTCGGGGTGAGGCATTTTTCTTTGATCTCAGCCACTGTTTGCAACGCATGATCCAAGAAATCCAAGACACATAATCAGAGACATGTAGTATCAATATTTTGAGAGAATACACTATCAAGAAAAACGTATCTATTCGCTTTAAGTCAAAATTCTAAAAAGATAAACCTTCCAATTTTTAAAAATATTCGATTTGCCGTGAGAAAAATTGGGTAAACCTGAGAATAGATTTAAGCCCTGTTATTTTTTAAGTGCCTGTCTATCAATTACATATCCATAAATAAACATAGATAGGCTTATAAGTATACAAAATTACTGAAATTAAATAGTCCTACATTTGAAAGTACAAGGCTAATAGCCAAACGTATTTAATCATTCACTTCTTAAATTACTTTCATTTATGAAATTTTCATTTCTAATGATGGTGGGGGCACTATGCGCCTTCCTTACGCTCCCTGCATGGGGTCAGACAGGTGTGGGAACACCAAGCAACACAATCCAATTTAGCACCAATGGGTCTACTGCAGGTGGAGTGGCTCCCTTGGGTCATGGACAGCAAAACACATTTGGTGACATCACAGGTAAGTCGACTTGGACTGCTATCGGACAGGCACCTTTCAGCCCTCCAGGTGTAGCTGCGCCTTACGGTATCCGTGTACAGCGTAGAAACTCATTTGGTCTTTTCAACCTAGTTGATGGCTTGTCATTTGGAACGACAGTCTTAGGACAGGATCTTTTGATAGGATTTGGGGAGAGTGATGCCAATACGCTCAGAATCCGCTACATCAGCGATCAGTTTACCAATACATTCAAAGATCTGATGATCGCTAGACGAAGCGGAATTAGTTTCAGTGAGCGTACCAGCGTAGGGCGTGAAGCCAATTCGACTACTTCTACGCTGACTGAAGCCTTCTTTGGTCAAGCTAGCCGCGATGTACCTGGTAATTCATTCAACGCCAACGCAGGTGTTCGTGGTCTAGCCTTCAACTTTACGGGAACCGCTACAGACTATGGTGGTTACTTCTCTACTATTTCTACTGCTCCAAACAAGGCAGCTGCTTTCTTCAGTGGAGACATCGTAGTAACAGGTACGGTACATGGTAGCTCTGACCGTCGCATCAAGAAGTCTATCAAAGAAGCTAAAGGTTCACTCGATCAGGTGATGCAACTCAATACCTATACATATGAGTACCGTACAGACGAGTATGATTATATGAATCTTCCTACAGGAACTCACATTGGGTTGATCGCACAGGAAGTAGAGGAAATCATGCCTGAACTCGTCAAGGAGGCTTACCATCCACATGAGTACATTGATGAGAATGGTGAGTTGCAGACTAAGAAGGGAATGATGTTCAAAAGCGTCAACTATATGAGCTTGGTGCCATTGATGATTGGTGCCCTACAGGAGTTCAAGGCAGAAACTGAGGTAAAATTGGCACAAGCTGAGCAAGCAATAGCTGCTAAGGATGCACGCATCGCAGATCTCGAGGCTGCTGTAGCCGCCCTACAGGGCAATTCTTTAGAAGCACCTACCAACAGTTCATGGTCTAGCTTTGGTGATGCAGAGCTCTTCCAGAATACACCGAATCCATTTACAGAGCAGACGACGATTCGCTACAACTTGCCACAAAACTTCGAAAACGCAGCCTTGTATGTCTACGACATGAACGGTCGCCAAGTCAACAGCTTCAACAACCTTTCTCGCAAAGGAAGCTTGACCATCGAAGGCAGTACACTAGATGCAGGCATGTATATCTACAGCCTTATTGTAGACGGACAGGAGATCGCAACCAAGCGCATGATCTTGACGAAGTAAGACTACAAGACACATAACTTTTTCTCTTTTTTGTTGACCCAGATTTGATAAAAAACGCAGCCCTGCCGACCTGGTAGGGCTTTTTATATGACCTACACCATTTTCAAACTTTGAAATATTCAAGTTCTTGTGAGAAATTTTGGGTAATTCTGAGTAGGCCAACAAGAGGATATTTTGTATAAATACTTAGTTATCATAGCAAATATAAAAATCTTTATATATAAATTTATACATGTTATAAATTGCCCTGTCATTAATAATGCTATATTCGAAGTATTCGGGTAATATATTAACCATTCACTTCTTAAATTACTTTCATCATGAAATTTTCATTTCTATTGATGGTGGGGGCATTATGCGCATTGCTCACACTACCTGCATGGGGTCAGACAGGCGTAGGAACCCCAAGCGGTCTGATTCAGTTCAGCACAAATGGATCTACATCTGGAGGTGTAGCTCCTCTGGGTCATGGACAGCAAAATACATTTGGCGATATCACAGGTAAGTCGACTTGGACTGCGATTGGGCAGGCACCTTTCAGCCCTCCAGGTGTAGCTGCACCTTACGGTATCCGCGTACAGCGCAGGAATGCATTTGGCCTATTCAATTTTGTTGACGGCTTGTCATTTGGAAGCACGGTCATAGGGCAGGACCTTTTAATCGGATTTGGAGAAAGTTCATCTAATACATTGAGGATTCGCTACATTAGTGATCAATTCACCAACACCTTTCAGGATTTGATGGTTGCGGGAAGCAGCAGCGTAAGTTTCCCTGTACGCACCTCTGTATCCAGAACATTCTTACCTAATAATATCATCTCTGTACAAGAGGCCTTCTTGGGGACTGCCAGACGTGATGTACCTGTTTCAGGTACTTTTATCAATCAACCTATTGCTGGGATAAGGGGTACTACTTTCAACTTGACATCTTCTGGTGCAGACTACGGTGGCTACTTCAATACCTTCTCCAATGCTCCTACAAGAGTTGCTGGTTACTTCTTGGGAGATATTGTCGTGACAGGATCTACGCTTGGAAGCTCAGACCGTCGTCTGAAGAAGTCTATCAAGGAGGCACAGGGATCGCTTGATCAAATCATGAAAATCAATACCTACACGTATGAGTATCGTACAGAGGAGTTTGATTACATGGATCTACCTGACGGAAAGCAATATGGAGTCATCGCACAAGAGATCGAGGCTATGATGCCCGAACTTGTCAAAGAGTACTACCAACCGCATGAGTACATCGACGAAAAAGGTGAAATCCAGGCCAAGGAAGGGATCACCTACAAAACGGTGAACTATACCAGCTTTATTCCTATGATGATCGGTGCCCTCCAGGAGTTCAAAGCTCAGACTGAGCAAGAGATGGCTGCCAAAGATGCACGCATCGCAGATCTCGAAGCTGCTGTAGCCGCACTACAAGGCACTTCTGCTGAAGCACCTGCCAACAGCGCTTGGTCCAGCTTCGGTGAGGCTGAACTCTTCCAGAACACTCCCAATCCTTTTACTGAGCAGACAACCATTCGCTACAACTTGCCTCAAAACTTTGAAAGCGCGTCATTGTATGTCTACGACATGAACGGTCGCCAGGTCAACAGCTTCAACAACCTTTCTCGCAAAGGGAGCTTGACCATTGAAGGCAGTACGCTAGATGCGGGCATGTATATCTACAGCCTAATTGTAGACGGACAAGAGGTCGCTACAAAGCGTATGATCTTGACGAAGTAAGACTAAAGGAGACATAGCATTTTCTCTTTTTCATTGATTTTAGTTTGACAAAAAACGCAGCCCTGCCGCTCTGGTGGGGCTTTTTACTTAGACTGATCTATTTTACTCGACTAAAATATTCATCTTGTTGTGAGTAATTCTGGGTAATTCTGGGAAAGCTATAAATAGAGATTTTTATATAAGTACTTCGTTATCAATATGAGGTGAAAATATGGCCATATGCCTGCTTATAAGTATGTGAAATTACCTAATAAAAATAATGCTACATTTGAATTAATCGAATAGCCTAAGAACATCTTTAACCATTCACTTCTCAAACATTATTCATCTATGAAATTTTCATTTCTACTGATGGCAGGTGTGATATGCGCCTTCCTTACACTCCCCGCATGGGGTCAGACAGGAGTAGGTACTCCCAGTTCTACTATTCAGTTCAGTACAAACTCAGCTACCTCAGCTGGTGTGGCTCCTCTAGCACATGCACAGGTAGCACCTTTTGGTAGCATCACAGGAAACGCTACATGGGCCTCTATTGGCCGTTCTCCATTTGCCCCTCCCGGCGTAAGTGGATCAGGTGTACCTTATGGTATTCGTATTCAGAAAGAAGGAAATTTTGCTTTATTCAATCTTTTAGAAAGAAATAACGGTTTCTTTGGTACTTCAGAAGAGCTTATCATAGGCTTTGGGGGGAGTACGAGAAACTCGCTTCGTATGCGTTTCATCAGTGATCAGTTCACGAATACTTTTAGAGATCTGATGTCAATCTTTCCCACAAGCATTGGAATTAGTACTGAATCTTCTACAGGTGTCAATGCAATCAACAGTTCTGTTTCTAACATTGGAGGAACTGCTTTACGTGGACTAACTTTTGTAAATGTTGCTCCTAGTTTTGGCTCATCTGCAGGTGTAGTTGGAGATATCTCAAACCGTACAGGGGGAGGAGTAGATTATGGAGGACGTTTTAGTGATTTTTCATCAAATGCTCCTACAAGCGCAGCAGGATTCTTCTCAGGCGATCTTGTCTACACAGGTGCACTACAGGGACCATCAGATCGCAAACTGAAGCGCAACATCAAAGAAGAGTCTGGAAACTTGGAAAGACTGATGCAGTTAAATACCTACACTTACAGTTTCAAGACCGACGAGTATGACTACATGGGACTGCCTACAGAACCTCAGCACGGATTGATCGCTCAGGAGTTGGAGAAAGTATATCCTGAACTGGTCAAGGAGTATGCTGCACCTATCCTACGACTCAATGAGGAAGAAACAGACATCGTACAAGATGGCGTGATGTACTATAAATCCGTCAACTATACCAACCTTGTACCTGTACTAATTGGTGCCATCAAGGAGATGCAGACACAGAACGTGCAGGAAGTTGCTGAGAGAGATGCACAAATTGCTTCTTATGAGACGCGCATTGCCAATCTAGAGGCTACCATCGCTGAGCTCAAAGGTACAGCTTCAGACGCTCCTGTGAACACTAGCTGGTCAAACTTTGGAGAGGCTGAGCTGATGCAAAATACACCCAATCCTTTCACAGAGCAAACAACTATCCGTTATAACCTACCCGAAAACTTCGAAAGCGCAGTTCTTTTTGTCTATGACATGAACGGTCGCCAAGTCAACAGCTTCAACAACCTTTCTCGTAAGGGTAGCTTGACCATCGAAGGTAGCACACTGGACGCAGGTATGTACATCTACAGCTTGATCATAGATGGACAGGAGATCGCTACTAAGCGTATGATCTTGACGAAGTAAGACAAATCGGCACATCACATATTCTTATTGTGATAGCCCATAATTTGACCAAAAACGAAGCCCTGCTTATCTGGCGGGGCTTTTTTCTTAGACCACTCTAATTTCTAAGCTTGAAATATTCATCTAGCTGTGAGAAATTTTGGGTAATCCTGGGAAGACGATAAATAGGTTTTTTCGTATAAGTACTTCGTTATCAGCACAAGATGAAAATATGTCCATATGCATTATTAGAAGTATGTAAAATTATCTTAAGAAAATGGTGCTAAATTGAATTATTCGATTAGCCTAAGAATACATTTAACCATTCACTTTATTAACATTATTCATCTATGAAATTATCATTTCTACTGATGGCAGGGGCATTATGTGCCCTCCTTACACTACCCGCATGGGGTCAGACTGGCGTAGGTACGCCTAGCTCATCTATTCAATTCAGTACAAACTCAGCCACTTCAGGTGGTGTGGCTCCTCTTGCACATGCACAGGTAGCACCATTTGGAAGTATTTTCGGAAACGCCACTTGGGCATCTATCGGTCGTTCTCCATTTGCCCCTCCAGGAGCCAGTGCATCTGAAGTACCTTACGGTATCCGTATCCAAAAAGAAGGAAACTTTGCCCTTTTCAACCTTTTGGAGAGAAACAATGGTTTCTTTGGATCTTCTGAAGATCTTATCTTAGGTTTCGGAGAAAGTACAAGCAACACATTGCGTGTACGTTTCATCAGCGATCAGTTCACAAATACATTCAGAGACTTGATGACATTTTCATCTGCTAGTATTGGAATCAATACGCAATCTTTCACAGGTGTCAATGCAATCAACAGAACTACTTCAAGTCTGGCAGCAACTTCTTTGCGCGGATTAACTATTGTAGAGTCAACTACTACCTTTGGTTTCAATACAGGTGTAGCTGGAGACGTCTCAAACCGTACAGGATCAGGGGTAGATTATGCAGGACGCTTCAGTGTTTCTAGCTCTAATGCACCTACACGTGCCGCAGGTTTCTTCACAGGAGACATTGTGTACAGTGGGTCTCTACAGGGTCCTTCTGATCGCAAGCTTAAGCGCAACATCAAGGAAGAAACAGGACACCTAGATAGACTCATGCAGTTGAATACTTACACGTACAACTTCAAGACTGACGAGTATGACTACATGGCCCTACCTACTGAATTGCAGCATGGATTGATCGCTCAAGAATTGGAGAAAGTATATCCTGAACTTGTGAAGGAATATGCCGCACCTATTAACAAATTGAATGAAGAAGGTACAGACGTAGAACAGGATGGTATGATGTACTACAAATCTGTCAATTATACTAATCTTGTGCCTGTATTGATTGGTGCCATCAAGGAGATGCAAACTCAGACTACCCAAGAGCTCACAGATAAGGATGTACAGCTTGCTGAAAGAGATGCGCAGATTGCATCTAACGAGGCGCGCATCGCAAACCTAGAGGCTGCACTTGCCGAACTCAAAGGTACGGCTTCTGATGCTCCCGCAAACACCAGCTGGTCTAACTTTGGAGAAGCTGAGCTGATGCAGAACACGCCTAATCCATTCACAGAGCAAACAACGATCCGTTACAACTTGCCTGAAAACTTCGAAAGTGCGGTTCTTTTCGTTTATGACATGAATGGTCGCCAAGTCAACAGCTTCAACAATCTTTCTCGTAAGGGAAGCTTGACGATCGAAGGTAGCACGCTAGACGCAGGTATGTACATCTACAGCTTAATCATCGACGGACAGGAAGTTGCTACTAAGCGTATGATCTTGACCAAGTAGATCAAAAGTATATCACATATAATATACTATATTGGTCTTCTTTGACCAAAAACGAAGCCCTACTGATTCAGTAGGGCTTTTTCGTAGACCATTCTATTTTTATTACTTGAAATATTCAATTTCCTATGGGAAATATTGGGTAATCCTGAGAACGCTACAAATAGGACTTTTCCCTTAAAATGCTCATTATCAAGATAATATGAAAACATGTCTATATGTCCGCTTAGAAGTATGTAAAATTACCCCAAAAAAATAGTACTACATTGGAGTGTCCAATAGCCTATGGACATTTTAACCATTCAACATCATAATATCGTTCATCTATGAAATTTTCATTTCTACTGATGGTGGGGGCATTGTGTGCCCTCCTTACACTACCCGCATGGGGTCAGACAGGAGTAGGTACTCCTAGTTCATCTATCCAGTTCAGCACCAATGGGTCGGCTTCAGGTGGTGTCGCTCCTTTGGGACATGGGCAAGAAAATACATTTGGGGATATAGGAGGAAAGTCTACTTGGGCAGCTATCGGTGCAGCACCTTTCTCACCTCCAGGAGTAGCAGCTCCTTATGGACTTCGCGTGCAGCGTCGTGAGTCTTTTGGCCTTTTCAATTTGATTGATGGCATTAGCTTTGGAAGTTTTCAGGGACAGGATCTGATCGTAGGATTTGGAGAAGACAAGGACAATACGCTCCGCATCCGTTATATCAGTAACCAGTTTACCAATACTTTCCGCGATTTAGCCATTTTCGGAGACAATAGCATTAGTATCAACACTGCTTCGTCTACAGGTGTCAATGCCATCAACAGGGCGGATGGATCATCTTCAGTAGGTGGATCAGGACTTCGTGGTCTTACATTTGTAGATGTAGTACCTAGCTTCGGTTCTGTTATCGGTACTTCAGGAACAGTTTTTAATCAAGTAGGAGGCGGTACAGATTATGGTGGGTATTTCAGTGTTTCGCTTTCACTAGCTACTACACGTGCAGCTGGATTCTTCCAGGGAGATCTTGTATATACAGGAGCCCTTCAGGGTCCCTCTGACCGCAAGCTCAAGCGCAATATCCAGGAAGAGACTGGACACTTGGAGAGACTCATGCAGCTAAACACCTACACTTATGACTTCAAGACCGATGAGTATGACTATATGGGCCTCCCTTCTGAGATGCAACATGGTTTGATCGCTCAGGAACTAGAGAAGATCTATCCTGAACTTGTAAAGGAGTATGCTGCCCCTATCACACGACTCAATGAAGATGGTACAGACGTAATAGAAGACGGCCTTATGTACTACAAGTCGGTCAACTATACCAACCTAGTTCCTGTACTCATCGGTGCAGTGAAGGAGTTGGGAGAAAAGACAAATACAATTGATGAGCTAAAAGCAGAAGTAGCTGCCCTGAAGGCTGAAATGGCTGCGATCAGAGGAACAGAAATACCTAGTGAAGAACCCGCCAATAGCACTTGGTCTTCTTTTGGTGAAGCTGAACTGATGCAAAATACACCTAATCCTTTCACAGAGCAGACAACGATCCGCTATAACCTGCCTCAGAACTTCGAAAGTGCAACACTATTCGTTTACGACATGAACGGTCGTCAAGTCAACAGCTTCAACAATCTTTCTCGTAAGGGAAGCTTGACCATCGAAGGTAGTACGCTAGAAGCAGGTATGTATATCTACAGCCTTATCGTAGACGGACAAGAAGTCGCTACTAAGCGCATGATCTTGACCAAATAATTCAAAAATTTCAGGTAGTCAGTCCCTATGTAGCTTGAAGCTGCATGGGGATTTTTTATTTTTCTAAGCCTTTCGAGGGTCCAAAGTCTCCGCCTTGGACGCATCTTTAAACATCCCCCTGAGCCACTTCTGTGCAGGCAATTCAATGTAGCGATAACTGAAATGTGCAAAAGCAAGAATGACCACGAGAAGTATCCCAATCCACATCAATTTTTCACCCAAAGGAGCATCTACTCCTGGATTTTGTGGTCGATAAATCGATCTAATGTAAATCCACCAAACCTGCAAAAATGACATATGAATCAAATAGACAGAGAAGGAAATGTCTCCCAGCCAGGTCAACCCTTTTTGATTCAAAATCTTAGCAGCCTTCCCTTCATTAAGTGCTGCACTTAAAATCAATGCAGCAAATAGCGGAATCAATACCACATCAAAGACCGCAAAGTGGAGACAAAGGATGATACTTAGCGCTAGGAAGAAAAAAGTCCCATCCCAGGCCCAGATTCCTTTTTGATCCCTAAAGATTTCGTAAACTTGATAAACGCCTATACCGATCAAGAAACTGCATAGACAACGAACGATTGCCAACTCAAAGATCTCGTCTAGTTTCCCATCAGGATGATTCAGTACCATTAGGGTGAGACCTGCCAAGGCCAAAATCCATGATACAATCGTACGCCAGTTGAAGCCTCGATTGAGCAAAGGGAAGAGCCCAACGGCCAGAATATATACCCACCATTCAGCCGCAATGGACCAGGAAGGTAAGTTCCATGCATAAGAATGGGTGATTCCTGTCACTTGCAAAAAGAAAAGTTGAATAAAAAACTCCGAAGGCTGGTAGAAATTCTTTAGAGCATCCATGGACATTTCCTCGTTGAGCAGAAATTGAAATCCAATCAATGGAATGCATAGCAGCAGGGCGAATACATGCACTGGATACAGACGGCTAAACCTCGCCCAGAGATATTTCCTAACCATAGGACCTGTAGGCTTCAGCAGGCGTTCTCCATAGACATGGCAGATGATGAATCCACTCAGCACAAAAAAGAAATCTACCCATAGGTAACCCTTTGCCAAGATCATGGAAATAGAATTTAAGTTGCTAAGGTCTTGAAATATCAAGAAATCATTGTAATGAAATAACACAACCATCAGCGCAGCGATGCCACGTAGAGGAGTGAGAGACGGAATGTATCGGGCGGGCTTATTCATGACAAATGAAAGTTATTCAATATATATGGATATGCATGCTGCTTATTTTGCTTAATTCAACCCAACCTCCCGCTCTACCTAGCCATCAAGCTACGTAGCACCCCAAATCTATTAGACTCCTGTCTAACAACACTAAAAAGCAAAGCAACAACCACCGCGCTACCTAGCCATCAAGCTACGTAGCACCCCAAATCTATTAGACTCCCGTCTAAAAAACCCAAAAAGCAAAGCCCCAACCTCCTGCTCTACGTAGCCATCAAGCTACGTAGCACCCCAAATCTATTAGACTCCCGTCTAACAACACTAAAAGCAAAGCCCCAACCCCCCGCTCTACCTAGCCATCAATACATCCAGACATCTACATCAACTGGCCCTTTTTTCCCAGTATAATCTTGGGCAGAAGACCACACATAATCTTCCGCTTGATAAACTAGCCTTGCCTTGACAGGATTCTGATGAATATAATCAATCTTCTGCTGAGCAAAAGTACGTGTAGAAATATACTTGGGACAATTATCTTGCACCCAAAATTGAAAATCATCATTCCTCGGATTCCTGTCCCCTCTCCACCTAAACAAATTATACATCCATACTTTTCTACTTTCCACGTCTTCCTGAATCAGGATCCGCATCTTACGGCTTACCCACCTTTTATAATCCCTAATCCAATCACAAAGTGGTCTATGGGGTGAGGTTACGATGAGATGCATCTGATTACTCATAATCACATATGCGTGCACTTGCAAACCGATTTTCTTCTGGTAGAAGGTCAAACTATCTGTGAGTAACTGCTTATAATGAGGCCTTGTAAATGCGTCAATCCAATACACGACCGTAAAGGTCAGAAAATGAGGCGCATGTTGGTCAACTATTTGATAACCTGGTGTTTTCATGGATTGAGATATTTGTAGAATATAGAAAATCAGGCCATGGGGAGCAAGCAAATCGTGGTAGATGCGTGATCACGATAGGCTTTCACTATTTTTAGAAAAAAGGATGAATCAGGCTTTAGACTTGCCAAACCCATTTCATCTATTTTTCAATTATACAAAAAATGGACATTCCCTAGATAAGCCCCTACCCCAACCAATACCTCACCCCCATTTCCTCCAATCCCTTCATCAAATCTCCGTTAGGGCTGATGCGCCAGTCACCTGCGACCATCGGGATATCCGCAGCAAACTGGTCATCCTTGATCTTAAAGCGGAGAATCTTCTCGCCTGGATGCTTTTTCAAGAGGTCTTGAAGACTGTTGATTAATGAAGTATCAATATCCTGATTATACAATTCCACACCCACATGCTTCACCATGCCCTCAAATAATTCAGGACTCATGATTCGGATCTCCTGAATCCGCAACTCAAACTCCGAGGGATCATAGCGCCTAGGCTGGAAAGCAGCCAATACGTACAGCATTTCATCGACTCTGATATGTCCTCTGAACCTTTCGTATTGCTCTCCAAATAAAGAGATCTCCGTAGAATCAGAAAAGTCTTCGAAGGTGAAGGTGAGGAACTTATTCCCCCTCCGCGATACACGTTCTCTCACAGAGGTCACGATACCCCCCATTCGAATCTCCCGCTGTCGTTTCTCTTCCAAATCTCCCACAGTAGCATTGCAGAAGGATCTCAGTTGCCATTGGTATCTGTCTAGTGGATGGCCTGAAAGATAAAATCCAATAGTCTCTTTCTCGTAGTTCAGTTTCTCCAACTCAGACCACTCCTCTCGAATATGCCCGTCCTGGAAAGTTCCCATAGGGATAGGAGGCTCCTGAAGTGAGGATCCATTTCCGCCTGCATCACCAAACAGACTCACTTGAGGAGACATCCGTTCTTGCTGGACCTTAGACCCATACTGAACGGCTTTCTCAAGCACATTGGCGGGATCTCGATCTGAGACAGGAAGGAAATACTGGAAACGATTGACGCCAAAAAGATCTAGGGCGCCTGCATAAACCAATGATTCCAATGTCTTGCGGTTGATCGTACGCAGGGGCATCTTGACACACATGTCAAATACAGAATCGAAGGCACCTTCTTTTTTCCTTGTTTCGATGAGGATTTCGACCACATTGTGACCTACGCCCTTGATCGCTTCCAGCCCAAAACGGATCTGCCCTTGAGGATTAACAGAAAATAAAGCCTGAGATTCATTGACATCTGGCGGCAATACTTCGATCCCCATACGGCGACATTCTTCGATAAAGAAAGTGATCTTCTTAATATCGGAGACGTTGTGCGTCAAGACCGCCGCCATATACTCCGCAGGATAGTGCGCCTTGAGGTAGGCAGTCTTGAAAGCCAATACCGAATAAGCTGCCGAGTGTGACTTATTGAAACCGTAGGAGGCAAACTTCGCCATCAGCGCATACACATCCTCCGCTATTTTCTTTTCGACTCCACGTTCGAGGGCACCATTGACGAAGTTGACCTTCTCCTTCTCCATGATCTCCATCTTCTTCTTCCCCATTGCACGTCTCAGCAAGTCCGCTCCACCCATAGAGTAGCCTCCCATGGTACGCGCTACCTGCATGATCTGCTCCTGATAGACCATGATGCCATAAGTATTGCTCAAGATCGGCTTCAGCATCTCATGTGGATAATGAGTTTCTTCCCGTCCGTGCTTACGCGCTACGAAGGTGGGGATATTATCCATCGGACCAGGTCGATAAAGGGCGTTCATGGCGATAAGGTCCTCTATGTTGGTCGGCTTGAGCTGTTTGAGATACTTACGCATCCCATCGGACTCAAACTGGAAGGTCGCTACGGTATCGCCGCGTTGGTACAACTCATAGGTCTTGAGGTCATCTAGCGGTATATTTTCAGGATCAATTTCGACCCCGTGATTTTCTTTGACGAGTTTGATCCCTGTCTTGAGGATAGAAAGCGTCTTCAGCCCCAAGAAATCCATCTTCAAGAGCCCCGCCATCTCCGCCATCGGGCCATCGTACTGAGTCGTCACTACACCATCCTTGGCCACCGATACAGGTGCCAGATCCGTCACGTCTCCTGGCGCAATGATGACCGCACAAGCGTGAATCCCTGTGTGCCTGGCCGTCCCTTCTAGCGTTTTGGCAAAGCGCATCATTTTGTTGACCAGGGGGTCAGGACTTTTGAACAGCTGCCCCAACTCCTCACAGGTATCGGGGTTGTCATCCGAATTCATGGCCTTCTTGAAAGACATACCCGGTCGATCAGGAATCAGCTTCGCGATACGATTGACCTCTGCAAGGGGAATTCCCAGCGTACGCCCCACATCGCGGATGGCAGTTTTAGCTCCCATCGTTCCGTAGGTGATTACCTGCGAAACAGACTTTCGGCCATACTCTTCCACCACATAGTCGATCACTTCCTGACGTCCCTCATCATCAAAGTCAATATCAATATCAGGCGGAGAGACACGTTCGGGATTGAGAAAACGCTCAAAAAGCAGATCATACTTCATCGGATCAATGTCGATGATCCCCAGTACGTAGGCGATCACCGATCCAGCGGCAGAGCCACGTCCAGGTCCGACATATACCCCTCTGTTCCTTGCCTCCGTCGTAAAAGACTGCACGATCAAGAAATAACCCGCATAGCCCATCTTCTTGATAATCGCCAGTTCTCGTTCGATACGTTCACGATGCTCTTCCGTAATCTCGTGATAGCGACGCGGCGCTCGACTCCAGACCATATGACGGAGATAGTCGTCCATGGAGGCAAACTGCGGCGGGACCTTATACTGAGGCAAAATCATGTCCCCCGCCAGATTCATATTGAAGTGGCAACGCTCCGCCAAATGCATGGTATTATCAATCGACTCAGGTATATCTGAGAACAGTACCTGCATCTCTTGCTGGGTTTTGAAGAAAAAGCGCGGATTCAGTCGATTGTAATCGTCCGTAAATCGGAATCGATTAGGATCGCTATAGTCAGAAGAAGTCTGTAGCGCGAGCAAGAGGTCGTGCGCTTCGGCATCTTCCTCGTTGACATAGTGGACATCGTTGGTGGCGATGATGATCAGATCATGCTTACGAGCCATACGGATCAGCCACTCATTGCACTTATCCATGTCCTTGAGATCATGGCGCTGGATCTCGACATAGTAATTCTCCTTGCCAAAGATGTCCATGTACTCCTTGAGCATCTCTTCTGCTTCAGCCTCACCTTTCTCAATGAGGGTACGATTGACCTGAGAAGCCAAGCAGCAAGTAGAGGCAAGAATCCCTTCTGTATGCTTTTTGAGGATCTCTTTGTCGATCCTGGGCTTGTAATAATAACCGTCTGTGTAGCCATAAGAACAAAGTTTGACCAAGTTCTGGTACCCTTGCGCATTTTTGGCCCACATGATTTGGTGGTAGCGCTTCTTACTTCTGTCACGCTGGGTCGCATCTCCATCGATAATATAAAACTCACACCCGACGATGGGCTTCAGACCATTTTTCTTCGCCGACAAGACAAAGCGCGGTACCCCAAACATGTTGCCGTGGTCTGTAATCGCGATATGAGACATCCCATCTGCGGCAGCCTTGGCAGTGATATCATTGATCTTGGCTGCCCCATCGAGGAGCGAATATTCTGTATGATTATGTAGATGGACAAATTTGTTCATGTTCCAATGCTTTGAGACTGGCCAGTGCGTCCACACTTTACCCTATTCCTCTCTAATAACGACAGGAGAGATACTTCTATTCCTTCTTAAGATGCTGTACGACTATATAATCCCAGATACTAATAGATTCAAAAATAGTCAATGGAATGGAGAAGATATCGACAGGGTTTCCACAAGACGAAAAAGACGATCTACTTGTCATCCTTTGTTCATTTAGAAGGTTTCTCACGTATGGCAAGCCCAGACTTTGACGATCTCTAGCATGCATACTGCTAGGTATGATCTTTCCCACCATGATTTCACCCTTCCAAATATGTCAAGAATACATTTCCAAACACAATAGATCTTCAAACAGGTTGTACAGTGAAATACATTAAATTCATCCTATATGCTTCCTAAATCTGCCATTTTTGAATTCCTCACAGACCTACGCCACAACAACTCCAAGGACTGGATGGATGAAAATCGCGATCGATACCACCAAGCCAGAGACAGATGGGTACAAGAAGTAGGGCAAATCCTCGAAGCCTTGGCCGAATTTGATGAAGGGTTTGGGCTATTGGAACCTAAATCTACCCTCTCCCGAATCAACAACAACCGAAGATTTCATCCCGATCGTCCGCTGTATAAGGATTACTTCACCTGCGACCCTTCGCTTGATGCGATGCAATTAAGTGTGCTTCACATTTCGATAGGGCCTGGGACCTCATTTGTAGGGGCAGGCATGCATCATCCTTCATCCGAACACCTCAGACTTTTTCACCAAGCCATTGATTTACATGGAGATGAATTTAGAGAGATTATTCAGCAGCCAGAGATCAAAGCATTCTATGGGGAATTGTCTACCTCTGATCGAGATTTAAAAACAGCTCCAAGAGGATACGCAAAGGATCATCCGCACATTGATATCTTAAGGAGAAAGTCCCTCACACTGATGCGAACAATGACAGATGAGGAAGTGTGTGCAGACAATTTTCCTGAATGGATCGCCCGCGCCTATGAGTTGTTAATGCCATTCAATGCGTATCTTGCTGAAGCCATTCAGAAAGAGTCGGTATAAATCAGCGTCTTTTTGAATTGATTAGAAGGGGTTTAAGGACATTTTCTAAAGATCAAACACTATGGATAAGGGAAGCAAATCACAAATTTGGATTCAAGCAGGTTATCAAACCTTTGCCTTGGAGGGTCCTCAAGGACTCAAGGTGGAACGACTCGCCAAACAAGTGCAAAAGAATAAATCCAGCTTCTATCACTACTTTGCTGATCTAGATATTTTCACGGAATTCCTTCTCAATCACCACCTTCAGCAAGCCCAAATGCTGGCTGTAGAAGAGGCAAAATGTACCTCCTTAGATGAATTGATCGACCTGATCGTAGCGTATAAATTTGACCTTCTGTTCAATCGCCAACTGAGGGTTCACCGTGAGATTCCAGCCTTTCAGCAATGCTTCGAAAAGACAAATGAACTCACAGCTCAAGCCATCATGGGGATGTGGGCCAAGATGCTGGGCCTCCACGACAACTCCTACCTAGCCGCGCTCGTGCTCAAACTGGGAATTGAAAATTTCTACCTGCAAATCACCCAAGAAAATTTGAATCACGAGTGGCTCCATCAATATTTTTCGTCCTTCCGTACCCTTGTCAATGAATTCAAAAATGCCAAGAATTTATCAGAGTTGAACGGTCCCGTCTAAAAGACCTGCGCGCTTCCCCCTACTTTAGAGACATCAATATTAAAGTATTCATTATGATGTCTCAAAAATTTCATAAATCCTGGTTAAAAGTATCTTCTGTTGTGGTCTGGTCATTTGCCCCTGTCTTCTTTTTAGGGACAATGGAGGGAACAATAGAACCCGCTCGCCTTACATTAGATTTCCTAAGTTGGCCAATAGATGGAAATATAACCTACGCCTCACCTGATACGCGATTTCTATCTGCGCTTACAGGCGGCTTTCTACTAGGTTGGGGGGTGATGATTTGGTGTCTATCTGCCTGGGTCTATGACCACGCACCTGAAGGCGTTCGCAGAGCTGTACTTGTCGGATTCCTTTCTTGGTTTTTGTTGGACAGCCTCGGGTCGATGGCTTCTGGCAATGCCTCCAATGCCTTCTTCAATGTCCTGGTTCTGCTGGTAGGTGTTGGTCCCTTATGGCGACCTGCCAAAGAAACCATCGTAAATTTACAGGAGCGCTAAACGGTTGTTCTCGCCTCCTTCAGTTTATACTCAAAGCTATATAGCCTTGGTATGATCTGAAGGGGTGGTCATTTTCCCCAAAAAATCCGTTGTCTAGAGATAAACCTATCTATTCATCATCTCTATCAAAATCTCATATGACTAAATTTTCGTATCTTACAACTTCAAGCATGGGACTAAACTCCACATGCTATATTACATTATCCCTTCAGGACAATGAGTTCACTCCAGCGTAAAAAGCTCCAAAGGAGCGATATAATCTAGCCTGGGGTTTCAACCCAAGCAATTAGAACCCATTATTTAATCCACACAACCATGCCTCAATCACTCACTAAAAATTATATCCACCTAGTTTTCAGTACCAAATATCGTTTACCCATTATTGCTCCAAATGTAGAGGATAAACTACACGCATACCTTGGCGGAACATGTAAAGCGCTTTCTTGTCCTGTTTTAGCGGTAGGTGGTTATGTCGATCATGTACATATTCTATTCATCCTGAGTAAAAATATTGCCTTAAAAGATCTCGTTCAACGCCTGAAGGCCCATTCCTCTAAATGGATAAAAACTCAAGATGCCCAACTCTCTCAGTTCTACTGGCAATTAGGATATGGCGCTTTCTCCATTAGCCAAAAAGACGTTGAAAGTGTTAGATACTACATCAAAAACCAACATCATCATCATACAAAGGAGGATTTCCATACGGAGTTTCGTTCTCTTCTGACTAAATATGAAATCGACTTTGATGAACGATATGTTTGGGATTGACTATAGATAACCGAACCTCCACACACTACACAGCCCCCATTTCTTCAGGACGATCTAAAATCCCTATCTTGCCGTCAAAAATCAAATGATCCGATTCTACTTCACCACACTCCTCCTACTTCTGTCATTTTCTCTATCTGCACAAGAACCTGACAGCACAAATGTCCAAAATACCGACAGCACGGGTGCAACAGCTATTGATCGTATTTTCATGCCTTCTTTTGAGTTTGGCTATATGACCAATGCCTCCGAAATGCTGACGGGAGGCACTTTTGCCAAACTCTCTCTTGAATACCGCTTTTCTAATATCAACAATGGATTCCTCCGAGCCAACCTTGATACAAGAAATGCAGATTATGTCATCGGAGAAGCAGGGGCAACAGATGTGGTCGAAGGTAGCCTAGATTTAACTGAATTCCTTATAGGGGGAGGATACAGAGGAGGAGATAGGCGCTATCGATTGTTTGTTCTTGGCCAAGTAGGACTTGCCTTTTATGATTACCCGATCGTGGAGCGAACGAGCAACACAGTCAATATCTCTTTTGAGAATCGCAATGTCACCTCTACCCGAGCAACCGTGGGAATTGAGTACTACTTCGATGACCGCAACGCACTAGATTTAGAAATTCTCCAAGATCAGATTTGGGATCGCAAAGACTTCTGGATCAATAAAGGAGGAAGCTGGGGGATTTCAATTGGTTGGGTGGCGACCATCTTTTAGAGATAACGGAAGAAGTGAAAGCAGAGGGGTAAAACGAATCTTCTCGCTTTCCCCTCTTGTTGACATAAAGGTAATGCTTACGAAATCACTGTCCCTACGGCCTTAAAAAAAGTATAGCTGAAACTGCCCCCGCCTTCTGCGGTGCGCAACAGATCTTTGATACCTTGGTCTATCACGTCCTTTTTGATGAGTTGCTGCGCCAAAGCTTCTGTACGAATCCCTTGAATCATCGCTGTGAAAGTGTCTTCTACAAAACCTTTCAGCTTCTCAGGATTAGAATCGTCCACATATACCTGCCTCGGCTGCACCCTTAAGTCCCCAAAACCACTCTGTTGCAACAGCGGATATAGCTCCCGTCCAATATTAGCATTGCCCCCATTTTCTTTCTGGAGACGTACTTGTGTTTCTACCGCCTTCTTCGCTGCGGTGCTGTCAGGATAAAAGAACGTAGATCCGTGATCGCCTTCTACAACGGTGAGGGTCCCTCCTGGTTTTATGACACGTTTCAACTCGTTCAACACATTTTCGGGACGCTTGATATGTTCCAGGACAAAGCACACGAAAATATGGTCAAAAGAAGCTGTAGGATAAGGCAGCTTATGTAGATCGGCTTGGGCAAAACGCACATTGGAGAGCCCTGCTTCGGTGATATTTTTCTCGGCTTGGGCCAATGAAGAAGGAGAAAGATCAACAGAGGTAAACTGTACTTCTGGATTTTGACCCGCGATGATCTGCGTCTGCGCCCCTACCCCACACCCTGCCTCCAGGACATGCGTCCCTGCCTCCCAATGAGAGTCATAGTGGATCAACTCCGAAATAGAAGCCGCCTGCGCCTGCAATCGTTGGGTCTCCTCAACAGAAAATCCGTGTACATAATGCTGCAAGCGATCATGCTGAATCTCCTGTACATGTTGCTGTAGATCTGCCAGTTGGGAAAGGATACTTGAGCTACCCTCATAGAAAGCCTGTCCCTCTGCCGTAAAATGAAGCCGATTATGGATGCGATAAAAAATCTTTACTCCCAGACCCGATTCTAGTTCTTTCAACTGATGGCTCAATGCAGAAGCTGTCAGGCACATCGCTTCCGCCGCCATACTCAATGTGCCCAAGCGTGCGATCGAGTCCACCAACTTGAGATGACTAATCTTGATGCGTACATCTTTATCCATACCACAATTTATAGGACACAGATAGATTTTCTTACATCAAAAGGCTGAAAAGAATTGAAGGACTATGTGAATTTTATTCACCCTAAAAGAAGTACCCCCACGCACCCTCAGCCCTACTCTACGTAGCCATCAAGCTACGTAGCACCCCAAACCTATTAGACTCCCGTCTAACAACACTAAAAAGCAATGCCCAACCCCGCTCTACGTAGCCATCAAGCTACGTAGCACCCCAAATCTATTAGACTCCCGTCTAACAAGGCAAAAAAGCAATGCCCAAACCCCCGCTCTACGTAGCCATCAAGCTACGTAGCACCCCAAATCTATTAGACTCCCGTCTAACAACGCAAAAAAGCAATGCCCACAAAAACAAAGCGCCATTCCCTCTCGAAAATGGCGCTCCACATATCTATTAGAGAATATCTTACCGCTTATCAATCGCCATCACAATTGCCACAGCATCTCTTTGACCATTGATCTTCCCATCAAAGCTCACCGAATTTCCGCCTTGATACTGGACACCCTGAATCAGGCGACTGCCCAAGGCATTGTTAAGCTTCTCCGCATAATTACCGCCGCGGGCGCGATTAATCGTACTATTCAACTGATTGAAGTCAAGCGCACGCTTAGAGACAACCACAGCCAAGACATCAGATGAACCTACGTCATCAGGCACCATCGAGAAATCCCTTGGAAACAAACGCACCCCTGTCAACCCACAGTAAGGCGAATGCTTGGACGTATAAGGAAAGAGTACATAACTCGACCCATCTGTCTCCATTCCAAATACATAGGTATAGCACTCCGTCGTGTTATCTACCGCAATCTTGAATCGTGTCCCCTTGCGCAAAGGCTGCTGGGTGCGGAAAAAATTCCCTCCCTGATAATTGAGTGGAATCTGCTGCTGGCCTTCATTGGTGACCAAAGCAAAACGAACACCCAGTTGATCTTTATTCTGCTCGACATAGTTCCCCATAGGATACAAGCCATAGGCCTCCATCACAAACTCTTGAAAATCCTTGTATCGAACCCATGCAACTCCATTCTCCCCCCATTGTGGCCCCCAGGAATTCATGATCTGAAAGGCACCTCCTTCCATGTTATCATCGTACCCAATTACGCACATAGCATGCCCTCCGTATCCGCGGCGTGCATAATCATTTCGCGTGGGATACCACATGCGCTGTCCCTCCATCGGGGTCATAAACGTCCCTCCGACTTCCATCCCGATCACCACGGGTCCTCCCTTGGCGATGTACTGGCGAATGGCGCGGATATCAGGACTGCGCTGCGAACGACTCAATGTCAAACGCTGAAAGCCTCTTGTACGAAATTGGGATGCCTGATTTTTTTGCTGGTCGGTTGCTCCGATGCGACATGTAGAAGGGTCATAAGGGAATGTGCGAAGGGGCAAAGCACCATTTTGCTTCATGAACTGCATCGCATCTGGCAGATAGGAACCCTGGCAGTTGCTATTGGGTAAAGCGATGTAATTATAAAGGAAAGAAGGACTAAAAGCCGCCGAATTGGGATTCTGTCCAGTGCTCTGTGCATGCAGAATCGTGCGAGCCGCATAGGCAGAGGCCCAGCCTACGCACGAACCCTGAGGTCCCTGGTTCAATCTGCGTGGGGCAAACTTCTCCAAAGAATAACGCGAAGGAGTCCCATCGCTTCTATAAGCCAATGGCTCGAAGATCTCTGTTTCTCGATATTTTTGATCATCAAGGGTTGCCCCAAACGTATATTCACCCTGATAGTTTTGTGTATCCTGATAGTTAAGGTTTTCTCCACCATTAAACATCTCTTTCCCCCCAAAAAAGAAATACCAGACCGCAGCAATCGCCAGGATAGGAATGGCAATCTTGGGTTTCTTAAACACAAATAAGAAAATCAGTGGGAGGAGCTTGGCTAGACCGCTACCACCACCACCGCCTCGGTTATTATTGTTACGACCCTCGTTGCGAGGATCTTCTTCCATTCGGATAGGCATAGGATGTATATTTGTTTGATCATATAAATGTAGGGCAATGCTCTATATTTTGGAAGTATTTTGATAAGAGAAATCGCCTACATAATTTTCCACTCACTGACTCATTAGTTTGTAAAAAAGCGAAAAACTAGGCGATGGGCTGGGGTGACATCGTTTCGCAGGATGACATGGCTCCCTACCTTGCATCAAACTGCTCCTCTCAAATTAGCCTTCTTCAGTTTGTAACTGAAGCTACATATATGCTCCAGATACAATCTGGAAGAGGCAGTGTTTCACTTCTTTATTTGTAGAAATACTCAAAGATCGAGTAAAGGACGAGCCTTCGTTTGGACAAATCGTTTCCTTTTCTCCACTTACTCAACACTTCTGACGAAAAACAAATAGAAAGTAACAGCGGTCAAATAGCTTTCTCCACCATTCATCCAAGTAAATTCGTACGAGATAGATTTTTATTGTTCCAAAGGATTATATACAAAGGTAAGCATCATCAGGAAAGAAAGGCCCAGGAGGATAATGGCGACTTTGACAAAAATCGGATAGCGGTCCTGCACATAGCGGTAGGTAATGTTCTGAATCTTGCGCGTTTCAAGCTGCGAAATCTCTGCAAAGACCTGCTGTAAGCGGGCAGAACCCCCTGCATGAAAAAATTTCCCTCCCGTCATGGCTGAGATACGCTTGAGGGTTCCCAAGTCCAGATCAGATGGAATGGCAGGAGTATTTTTTTCGACCACAGGCACAGCCGCATCTCGTCCCATCCCGATGGTGTAGATGCGAATCCCCTGCTCACGCGCGAGTTTTGCTGCTGTGATAGGGTCCAACTCTCCTCGATTGTTCGCTCCGTCTGTCAGTAGCACCATGACTCGCGACTTGTTGTCGCTGTAAGCCATCCGATTGATGCCCATGCCGATGGCCGAACCAATGGCAGTCCCCTGGCGAGGAATCAGATTGAACGAAACAGACTGAATCATGCGAGAAAGCAGATTGTGATCCAATGTCAGAGGCGCATACGTCAATGCATCAGAAGCAAACAAGATCAAGCCCATGCGATCCTGAGGTCTTCCTCGAACGAAAGAGGTAGCATGTGATTTGGCTGATTCCAGTCTGTTAGGTAAGAAGTCTGTGCTTTCCATACTCCCACTGATGTCTAGTAGGACCATGATGTCGATGGCCTCGACCTTTTCTTCAATGATCTCATCGGCACTCTGTGGTCGGGCAATCGCCAGAATCAGAAGTGCCACAGCAAGCAGTTGGAAAGTTCGTGGGAGATGGCGCATGAAAGCAAAATTCCAGCCTGTACTTTGTAGTTTGGAAGGATCGTAGCTTAGACGAATGACCAGACGTTGGGGTTGGTAGAACCTGATGTACCAAAACAGATATAGAGGCAGCAGGAATAATAAAACCAGCGCCTCAGGATTTGCAAACAGATCTATGCCCAACCATGCTTTCATAACCGTAACAAATATGGGAGCTAAGGGATCAGTATGCAAGTTAAACAGGTGGTGAAAATAGCCATTCGCCATCAGAGTCTGCCCGTCATGCGGCTCTTCAGCGAATCTTGTGTATCTTAGCCCTAAATAAAGAAGGATTTTTTATGTGGATCAGATGGATTTTGTGCGGGATCGTGTGTGTATTTATCCAGCCAACCTTAGCCCAGTCAGACAATATTCTTGACCTTTTTGATCAGTACGATGTCATCCACTATGACCTAGACCTACAGGTCAGCCATCAGATCCCCCGTATCGCAGGTACGGCCACGATCCGATTTGAAACTACAGCTCCTTTGAAGACCCTCCTACTCAATATGGGGCCTCAATTAGAAATCGCCGCTCTCACATGGTCGGGCAAGAAGCTACCTTATGAATTCTTGGGCGAATTTCTCAAAGTATCCTTCCCTCTCACCTTATCCAGAGGAAAAGTCCACGAGGTAGAGATTGTTTATTTTGGCGATTTAAAAAGTGAAGGCGAATATCCCGTTTGGGAGCGGAACAATCGCGGGCGAGTCCAAGCCAGTCTGGTAGAGGCGCGTATTCCTTCCTATTATTGGTGGCCCTGTAAGGTAGAGGGAGATGACTCGGCAGATAGCATGTCCATACGTATCTTATTCCCTGAGGAAGAACCCATTTTCGCTACTGGTCGAGAGGTTCGTGTAAAAGAAGAACCGGGTCGTTTTCTTCAGCATCAGTTCCAAATCAACCATTCGATTCGTCCCCAAGAAGTAAAAGTCTTGATTGGGAGCTTTGAGACTATAGAAGAAGTATTTGAGGGACTCGAACAAAATATGTCCCTCACCTATTTCATTCAGCCAGGCCAAAACGCTAATGCCAAAGCCCATCTCAAGCAAGTACGGCGCATCCTCAAAGGACTCGAACAATACTGGGGGACCTATCCTGCCTACTCCGAAGGCTACCAATGGTTCCAGCCTATGGGCCATCAATCCAGCTTCCTACGCAACAACAAGTGGGGCTTTGATCCGCTGCTCGTCCGTGACATCGCGCGTAAGTGGGTCCGCACACAAGATAGTCCCCAAGACAGCAACAACCGTTGGTTTTTCCAAGCCTTTGTCCAATATGCACCCGTGCTCTTGATCGAGTACAACTACGACAAGAAGGCCGCTAGAGAATATATGGATGCACAAGACCAAGAATTTACCCAAACCGGTGCCCTCTTTCATAGCCTTCGCTATCATGTAGGAAATGATCCTGTATTTTTCGCTGCCATGAAAAGTTTCCTCGAACAACCCGTCGATGTAGATTTCCTGGACCATGTCGAGCGAACCTTAGGCAAAGAAACATCCGACTTTATGTCGACCTACATCGAAGCAAGGGAAGTCCCTATTATTGAGTACTACACCGAGCAGCAGCGTAAAAAATTGACTTTTTCCTACCGCCTGATTGGCCCCAAAAATCTGGTACTCCCTTTTCAGGTCATCATTGGGGATGAATTTTATACCCTTGAAGCAGGAAGAGAATGGCAATCCAGTGTATACAAAGGGGCAGGCGTACAAAAGTTTTCTGTTCAGAAACCTGATATCTGGTGTGAGATCCAGGAAGTCAATCGAGAATAAAACCCTATATAGGGAACCTCTTTTTCCTATCTTCTCCTCCTATACATTTTCTATCTTGTGCATTCAAGTCAAATGAATAGCTCCTTTTCTTATGCGTCCACTTTTCATTTCTCTCAGTCTCTTCCTGAGTTTATGCTTTTTGACAGGCTGTCCAGCCTTACTTGATATGCAAGAGGGTGCCTCCACTCCCCCTAACTACCCTACACTCATCACCGATGATGTCTCCTATCAGCGAAATATCCGAACAGTTACCCTATATCTAGGAGATGTCCCTGAGTCTTATCCCGTCATGCGGCTCTCTCGGCGAGAAGTACTCACGCTAGAGTTTGACGAGTGGTTAGCCGAAGATCAGCCCGAATCCAATCTCTATGTAGATATTGTACATTGCAATGCAGATTGGACGCCATCAGGGCTCGTCGCACCCGAATTCTATGAAGGATTCCTAAACGATCGCATCGACCAATACGCGCGTTCCCGATTCACCAAGATTCCTTATATACATTATACCTACTCCTTTCCACAAGAGGATGAGTTCTTCAAGAGAAGTGGAAACTATCTCGTCAAAGTGTTCCGCAATAGCGATCCCAATAATTTGGTCCTTACGAGGAGGTTTATTGTAGTCGATGAGAAGGTCAACCTCGCCCTCAAGTACCAACTGAGCGATCGCTTCCAGCGGGAGGAACTGCGCAACATTGCGTTTGATCTTGTCCCAGGCAACCTGGACATACTCGATCCCAGCCGAGACATCAACGTCCAGATCCTCCAAAACTTCCGCTGGGACAATCGCCTCCAAAATCTCAGCCCCACATTCCAAAATGAGCGCAACTACGAATATCAGATCGAACTACAAGATGCGTTTTCGAGCGGGAATGAATTTCGCAGACTCGAATTGATGAGCACACAACTGTACGGAGGAAATGTACAAGACATCGAATTTCGTCCTAACTCCACGGATGTATACCTATTCCCAGATAAGCTCAAATCGACGAATAAATATGGCGCGCTAAGGGATAGAAATGGGAGTTTCTCCATCCGAAACGACGAATACCCAGAACCCTGGCTCACCTCCGACTATCTCAACACATTCTTCTTTCTCAAAGCCAATGAGCCCTATCAAGGACAGGTTTACGTATTTGGAGAATTGACCAATTGGCAGATTCTACCAGAATTTCGGCTGGATTACAATGCCACCAATCGGAGATATGAGGGAAGTGCCTTGATCAAACAAGGGCTTTACGATTATCAATACGTAATGGTCAAAAATACAGACGCAGTCCCTGATCCTAGTCCCTTAGAGAGCGCGCACTATCGAGGGGAAAATTTTTACTCCGTCTTGGTTTATTATCGAGGTCCTATGGACCGCGCCGATCAGTTGCTGGGCTTCCTCCCTATCAATTACTTTGAATGATGCTTGATCTTCACACACGTGTCATGGGCATGCTGTACGGGACGGCTATCGGCGATGCTGCGGGTGGGCCTGTCGAGTTCATAGAGCCTGCGCTAGGTAAGTCCATCTGGAAACCAGATACCCAACTTTCTGCCCAGCATGTTCAGGCGCTTCGATCGAGATTGCAGCTAAGAGACGCTACACGGGAGGCTGAGCCATTTGGATACTGGCTAGCAAACGCACCTGCAGGAACCATCACAGATGATACGCGATTCAAGCTTATCCTCATCCAGGCCTTACGCAAAGAGGGCAAGATCGATCATGCTTCCATCGCACGTGCTATCTTGCACTTCACCTATCCTCCTGCTGCCAATCTTGCAGCAACTTGGCTCTCTGAGTTCAGAGAAGCAGCGCGTTGGGCACTTGGAGAAGGAGGCCTGCCACCTGATAGGATGTGGGGAGGGATCGAGAGCTTGGCAGGGCAGATGATTTTTTTACCCATCGCTGCCTTACATCCTGGACAGCCCACCGATGCCTACCTTCACGCATGGTCAGCCAACATCTTCGATACGGGGGTCGCTAAGGATCTTAACTCTGCAGCCGTTGCTGGACTATCTGTAGCACTCGTGGGTGGGGACTGGTCTGAGATCCGTCAACAGATGCTCACCGTAGATCCCTATGCATTTGGTCAAGCTGTATATGGAGAAAGGCCCCTTCAAAAGTGGCTACATCTAGCAGAAGAAATCGCCTCAGAAGCAAAGAAGAGACCTGCAATCTTATTTGAAGTGATGCAAACGCGCCTGCAAGCGCAAGTATGGTGGGAGGCTTGGGTTCCCCTTGTGGTGATGTTCGCGTGCATAGATATGGTCGATGGGCATCCGCTAGCAGCCTTGCAACTAGCCCTCGAATTTGGTCATGACACAGATTCCAATCTCCAGTTGATGGGAGCTTTCATAGGTGCCATGTATGGGCCTGAGATTTTCCCTTTAGACATGAGGCAAAAAGTTCGGCAACAGCTTCAAATTCAATATGGGGAAGAGCTAGAAAATTGGGTTTCTGTCTTATTGAACCTATCCAACTAGGTACCCTTTGATGATAACGGGATGCTACAAATGAATCATCTACCGTGAAGAATAACAGTTCCTCCCATCTTTATTCCTTGCTCCAACCTATCTTAAGCAAGAGGTTAGATGTTGAGACGTGATCCCGAAAGGGATTTCACTACGTTCAAGACAAGAGACTTAACGTATTGCTGTTGAAGACTTTTCATCTTACGTATCCCTCGTTTTCCTCTGCCCACCTACTTACCTGCTTTATATCAAGATCCCAGATACAAAAAATGCCCCCTATTGGGAGCACCTTCGTTCAATGGCAAAATGATCGAATAGTTCTAAAAGGTATCTTATGGATTGAGCATCGATAGAGCTTGTTCGACGCTGTCTACTTGCAATGCAACATCATGCGTGGGTATGATTTGGCCTTCGCCTACTAGGGCAAGGACAGTCGCCCCCAGCATCAAAAGAGATGCGACCACGATCAATACTTTTCTTGCCTTTTTCATACTCCTCGCTGATTAAATAGTGAATCTTGAAATCTGTCCTGCTTTTAGGAATAAAACGGGTATGTACTTCTTTACCCTACACTCCATTCCTTCTTTCTTATCCTAAATGTAAAACGGATTCCTGTTCTTTTTTACATGAAATGGATAAGCGTGGCGTTTGAGTGAGTAGACGTGGAATATGAGATAGTGAACACGAAAAACATAGTGTGAACGGGAGGGTTAAGAGAAATAAAAATTCGAAAACAGACTTCTATCAATTAGAAAGTGTTTACATCCCAAAAATTTATGTGTATATTTTCTTTCGAAATTAGTTTTTTCTAACTAGAAATTGGAAAAACCTTTGTTTGGGAAATGATTGTTTTGTACATATGCGAACATTTTCTTGAAGATTTGGTACAAATCTTTTCTATCAAGCATATGAACTTCGCGGAAAGTCTATAAAATCGGATAGAAAAACTAATATCCAATTTTTTAGGTAGTCATAATTTTTTGTAAAAATGATTTTATAATTCCTTACCTTTACCACGAAGTAATTATATGTTCGGTTTTAGTATTGAGATTAATCGTAATTCGCATGCTACAACTGATTTTATTAAGCGCAATTTTTAATTTTTTTATATGAATATTTTTGTAGCAAAGTTGAATTACAACACAGATGAAGATACCGTTCGCAACGCGTTCGAAGAGTTCGGTGAAGTCGATTCTGTGAAAATTATCATGGACAGAGAGACAGGTCGTTCTAAAGGGTACGGTTTCGTTGAAATGCCCAATGATGATGAAGGCTATGAGGCCATCAGTAACCTAAATCAGGCGACACTCGATGGGCGTGAAATTGTTGTCAAGAAAGCAGAACCTAGAGAGAATCGTGGCGGCGGTGGCCGTGGTGGATATGATCGCGGTGGCGATCGCGGTGGTTACAACCGTGGTGGTGGCGGCGATCGCGGAGGCTACGGTGGTGGCGGCGGTGGATACCGCAACCGTTACTAATTCTCCCTGAGAAAATAAGATTTGAATGTGATGAGGGCCTTGTCTTGCGACAGGCCCTCTTGTTGTTTGTATCTCACATGTTAAGGAATAACCCTCTGTTCATTTTCTCCTGTGACAACCTATTTCTTGTCTTCTTTGCTTTCATCAACCTGAGGAGGTGTCCAATCTTTTTTCAGGGTGTGGATACTGCCACCCGTAGAGGCAGCCAGTCTCACATAGTCTGGGTGAAGCTCTCCTCTGATGTCACACAAAATGATCCTGACTGGTTTGTCGATTTTGTCTAGCAACTCAATGTCTCGAATCGCACTTTTGTTATCTGCAATCAGGATGATTTCCCGATAATCTTCTAGGTATTGAATCCCCGTCAGTATAGCTTCTAGGTCATTCTCCTCAGCATCTCCTCCATCTCCTTTTTGCATGACATACAACATCGTAGAAACAATTTCCTCGATCTCATCCGTTCGTGCGCGGTACACCCCCCCTGTACGACCGATTCGCTTCTGCCATTCCTTTTTCTTGTTTCCATCATTGAAGAAGACAAAGTGCTTAGCATCAGAATGATTAGCTACCATATTCAACTTATGCCACAAGACAAGCTGTGCCCCAAACTTGTACATACTCCCCGTCCAGTCCATAACCACCAACATATTGTCCCACTCTGGGTGGCGGTCCATGACGTGAAATACGGTCGAGTCTTTTATAGTGGCGTAGCCTGCAATCAGGGATTTCAACTCCTGAGGCGTACGCACATCTTTGACCACACGTACACGACGCGGTCTATACTTGATGACGAAACCATGAAAATGAGATTTGGCTTCCTCCTCTGAGGAGGGCTCTGTCTGGAGGATCATATTCCACTTGATTCTAGGCGAGTTGAGCGCGGAGTCCAAAGCAAATAATTCCTCCATGCGCCCATTGAGCAGCTCATAATAATCAGTACGCCACTTAGTAATATCTTGTGGGTACAGCGTAAAAACCAAATCGATCTCGTAGGCGACAGCCTTAGCAGCAATCCTTAACCATGCATCCGCATTTTCGATCTCATCTTGCGCATACGCCATCTCCAACTTGACATGAGGTGTATAAGCACCTAACTGGTAGATAGGTACTTCCACCTTACGGAAGTCGAGGTTTCGATAGAGAAAACGATCGTCGTCATCGTCGGCAATCAGGGAGCTGTTTGCTAGCATCCCCAGCAGCAAGGGAATAAGGCATAGATACCGTTTCATGGGGCTTTGGGTTTAGGCATAATTAGGAAGAAGATAAAAATTATGGTGCTGAATGTCAATACATTAATAAGTTCCTTCTCACCAGAGTCTAGACGTATCGCATATCACTTCTTTTATATCCTCTAAGAGAATACGATGCTGGTGCTTACGCCGATTGTACCAGACACTATTGGGATCTTGAATAATAAGCGCCTCTGTATCAAAATCTATCAGTTTACCTGTGTAAGTAAGATCTTCCCATGTGATGACATGCAAAGTAACTCCCTTCCACTTAGGTAGACGCTCAGATAGTTCCTGAGGTTGGTAACGCATTGTTCTTTTTCCCATTAACCCAAATTTCAAAAATATAAATTAAACATGTAAGAAAATATCGGAATCTGGCTTATTTTTATTCCCGACTTGTCATAAGTCCCCCAGCATCGGACGAATAATGATCTCTTCTACGACTGTACGGTAACTTGTGTTGTACATCGCCCAAATCATCGAAGCCACATCCTCAGGTGGCATCAAGCGTTCCTTTGGTACATCTACCCCTTCCCACGAAGCTGTAAATGTGGCACCCGGCATGACACTCATGACACGAATCCCGTGGGGCTTGAGTTCCTCTCGAAGGTTCTTGGAAAAGCCAAGCATCGCAAATTTGGAGATGGAATAGGAACCGCCATTGGCATATGCCTTCAAACTGGCAATACTCGCGATGTTAAAGATGGTTCCCTTTGCCTCCTTTTTCATCAGCGGAATGACCCCCTTAGTCAAGTAGTAGGTACTGTCCATATTGGTTCTGAGCATGCTTTCATACACCTCATCTGCTTCTGCATGTACTTCCCCAGGCTGAAAAAACCCTGCATTATTTACTAAGACCTCTAGTGAGCCTATTTCTTCATTGAGCCAAGTGGCCATCTTTTGTACTTCAGATTTGTTGGAGACATCACAGGTATAGGTGATCAAATCTGGCATCTCGGCCTTGGCGGCTTGCAGTCCAGCCTCTCCGCGCGCACAAATCACTACCCGAAACTGCTGCTGATAAAAAACACGGGCAATCGCCAAACCAATCCCCTTTGAAGCACCTGAAATAAAGATAGTAGGTTGAGACATGTATGTTGTTGTTTTACATAAAATGATATCGACAAGAAAGCATCCCTTTAATAGAAATAAGAATAGGAGATTACAAATCGTCCCTTTTCATCGTGGGTACGTCTTTTCCCCCTTCTTTTTCAACTGGATTTTTCCCTACCGCCCAAAATATACGATCTTGCTGCCTTTTCTGGTTTATTAGAAGATAATTCCCTTTTTTCGTAGTTAGACAATCAAATACATGAAGCTGCTCAGATCGTTTTTATTCCATCTTGGTCGTTACACGATGCTTCTTGGTGGGATATTCAGGACTATGGAGAAGCCCAAAGTGTACTACAAATTGGCATTGGGTGAAGCTGTCTCTATGGTCGGAGGAAGTTTGAGTATTCTGATTGTCATATCGCTATTTATAGGTGCCGTCACCACTTTACAGACAGCCTATCAGCTTACCTCCAGCTTGGTCCCTACCTCTATCATTGGAACCATCGTCTCTGTCACCGATCTCCTAGAATTATCTCCCACGATCGTCAATCTTGTCATCGCAGGGCGAATCGGTTCTAAAATCGCCTCTGAAATTGGCACGATGCGTGTCACCGAGCAGATTGATGCACTAGAAGTCATGGGCGTGAACTCACGTGCCTATTTGATTTTGCCCAAACTCATAGGAGGAGTGGTTGCACTTCCTATTTTGACTACGATCTCTGCTTTTCTGACACATACAGGGGGCATCTTTGCAGGCTCTATGACAGGTGCAGTCACGGCACAGGAATTTACACTCGGACTTCGAGAGTATTATGACCACTACCAAGTAGTGATCATGTATGTCAAGTGTACCACATTTGGTTTCATCATCACCTCTGTATCTGCCTACCAAGGATACTTCACCCGAGGCGGTGCCCTAGAAGTAGGAGATTCTGCCACCCGCGCCGTTGTATACAGCTGCCTGACCATGGTTGTCTTCGACTATATCATTGCCCAGGTGATGATTTGAGGACAAAGACCGTCAGACTTTGAGAGGTGATCCCGAAAAGGGATTTCACTACGTTCAAGACGAAATACTGAAAGTGTTGCGCATCATCTTTAATTCCTACGCACATCGTTTTCTGGTTGGAAGAAACACTTAATGTCATCAAAGCAGGTAACATCAATCTAAATATTTCGGCAAGAAGAGTTGACTACCCACACTTTCCAATCTGACTTCTCAAGGTCTACAGTCTCATCGTCTTCCCTTTCCGAATAATCCTCCATTCCCTACACTTAATCAAATGTTATGAACAGCACATCAATCTGAGATGAAATAAGTCCATTTCGTCATATGTTTAGGAAAAAGTGTATCTTTCCCCTAGCCCATCGTTAGGAATAAAACACCTATCTCTACTAGCCTTTTTTATCGGATTCTCAATCCCCCATGCAAGAATGAAAAAAACACAACTCGTACTCATCGCCCTTTCCTTCGTGGCTGTTTGTCTAACCGCCTTTTTCCTCTGGCCCCAAGGCAGCCAAGACACTGCCTATTACTGGACCTATGACCACAGCTTCGATCCCTACATTTCGGCTTACTCCTCAGGAGAAATCTCGCGCTCCAGCCCCATCAGGGTTAGGTTCACCTCAGATATGGTGAATGAGACCGCTACAGGGCAAATGCTTACTTCTTCCCCATTTTCCATCAAGCCTAAGATCAAAGGCACAACGGTCTGGGAGGATACGCGTACCCTAAAATTTACCCCAAAAGAAGAACTGCCCTCAGGTCGAGAATACCACGTAAAGCTGGCCTTAGGTGAGCTCATGGACGGGGACATTCCTTCGCATTTCCCTTTTGCCTTCACCACACGCCCACAAGATATCCAGGTAGAGTGGACCAGTTCGCAGTCATTCTCCCATCAGGATCAGCAATGGCATCAGGTCCAAGGAATCGTCAAAACGCTGGATGTAGAATCCCCAGAGAAGATTGAAAAGCTATTTGAAGCGAAATTTGACAAAGAGAAAGTCAAGGTAAAATGGAAGCACAACACAAAAAAAGGAGAGCATACATTCACCATTGATAGCCTCGAACGCAAAGAAGCGGCGGCTCCTATTCAGCTTTCATGGAGTGGAGACAAAGTAGGCATCAGTGTAGAAGGTACAGCAGATTTTGAGATTCCTGCAAAAGGTATTTTCCGCCACCTCCACACCTATGCGTATACGAATCCCAATCCATTTGTCGTCATTGAATTTACAGATGATCTGAGTCAGCGCCAGGACATCACAGGATTAGTCAAGATCCCAGGTGTAGGTGTCAAGACCTCCATCAAGGACAATAAAATCCTGGTATATCCAGACAAATCGATTACAGGTCAAACCAAGATTCAAGTTGAACCTGGCATCAAAAGCATTACAGGAGACATCATCGACAAGCCCTACCAGACATCCCTGACCTTCAGCACCATTAAGCCTGCCGTCCGTCTCAAAGGCAAAGGGGTGATTATCCCTAAAGGTAAGACCTTGCCCTTTATCTTCGAAGCCATAGGCTTGAAGGCAGTCGACGTCCGCGTGATCAAAATCTACGAGAAGAACATTCACCAATTCCTACAGGTCAATCAACTCGAAGGCATTCGAGAACTGAAGCGTGTCGGACAAGTCGTAGCCAACAAGCGTATTCCTCTGGACTTGACTTCTAGTCTTGACCTCAATCAGTGGAATCGCCATTCGCTGGATTTGAGCAGTCTCGTCAATACCGATCCAGGAGCCATCTATGAAGTAGCCATAGGTTTCCGCCAGTCCTACTCGCTCTATACCTGTAGCAGCGAGGAAGTGGAAGATCGAGACATGCTGTCCTTAGGAGATCGATGGAATGAACATACGGGCGACTACTATTACGATTATGGCGATTATTATTACTACGACTATGACGAGCGAGAAAATCCCTGCAACAAGGCTTACTACCGAAATGATCGTGTCGTCAAACGCAATGTGCTAGCCTCAGATCTAGGATTGATCGCCAAGCGGGGCACAGATGGCATGGACTTTTTCGTGACCAATCTTCATACGACACGCCCCCTAGATGGCGTCCAGCTCAAAGTCTACGACCTCCAACAAAGACTCATGGGCACCTATCGCACAGATGCCAATGGACGTGCCAAAATGCCTCGTCAGGAGTACGCGCCCTTCTTGGTAGTGGCAGAACAAGGTCCACAGCGCGGTTACCTCCGTCTAGACGATGGCTCTACCCTGAGCTTGAGCAAGTTCGATACGCGCGGAAGAACCTACGTAGAGGGACTCAAAGGCTTTATCTATGGAGAAAGAGGCGTATGGAGACCAGGAGACCCTATTTATCTGAACTTCATCCTCGAAGACAAGGACCAAACCCTTCCTAATAATCATCCCGTTTCATTCCAACTCATCAACCCCAAGGGACAAGTAGTGGATGAAAAGGTCAGCAAGGAAGGCATGAATGGCTTCTACAAATTCCATACAAAAACGGACGCCAGTGCCATTACGGGAAACTACACAGCCAAAGTCAAAGTAGGAGGAGCAAACTTCTCCAAGGTGGTCAAAGTGGAGACCATCATGCCCAACCGCCTCAAGATAGAGATGAACTTTGGTACAGAGCGATTGAGTCCGTCAACCTATAGTCAATATGCAGATCTAAAATCTACTTGGCTACATGGAGCGATCGCTAGAGGATTGAAAGCAGATGTACGTGCCAACCTGACACCGATGAAAACGACTTTTGGCAGGTATCAGGGCTACAACTTTGATGATCTCGCAGGCAAATACGAGTCAGAAGAAGTCACCATCTTTGAAGGAAAGCTTAATGACCAGGGTATTGCAAAAATCCCTGCACGAATTTCTACCAAAAAACAAGCACCAGGACGCCTCAAAGCCAACTTCAAAATCAAAGTCTTTGAGCCTGGAGGCGCCTTCAGTGTCGATCGATTCTCCATTCCCTACGATCCATTCGATACCTATGTTGGAGTCAAAGGCCCCGAGTTCAAAAGCTATCGAGACGTACTTGAAACAGACAAAGATCATCCCATTGACATAGTGACATTGACAGCAGATGGCCGACCTGTCTCCCGCAAGGTGGAAGTACGTGTTTATCAGCTTCGCTGGCGCTGGTGGTGGGGACGTTCTAATGAGAATATTGGTATTTACAATGGAAAAGTGAGTGCAGAAGAAATCTCTAACTCTACCTTGACTACAGGTACGAATGGAGAGGGTACGTACCAACTCAACATCAAGTATCCTGAATGGGGCCGTTACCTCGTTCGTGTCAAAGACCTTCAGAGCGGGCATGCCAGCGGAGAGATTGTCTATGTAGACTGGCCAGGATATGCGGGACGCTCACGAGATAAAGCCAGCGATGGTGCACAGATGCTGACATTCACAGCAGAAAAGGAAACCTATAATGTGGGGGAAGACATCATCCTGAATGTACCCACAGCCGAGGCAGGACGTATGCTCGTCAGCATAGAGACAGGTTCCAAAGTGCTGGACGCTTACTGGGTCAATGCGGAAAAGGGCATCACGCGTTTCCGTGTCAAAGCTGATTCCAGAATGGCGCCCAATATTTATGCACATGTCACCCTCCTTCAGCCACACGCACAAACGAAAAACGATTTGCCCATCCGCATGTATGGCGTGATCCCAATCAAGGTCGAAGATCCCAATACCCATCTCCGCCCTCAGATTACCATGCCTGAGAAGATTCGCCCCAGCTCTCAGTTCAATGTAGCGGTGAGTGAAGCAACAGGCAAGCCGATGACATATACAGTGGCTGTCGTAGATGAAGGCTTGCTAGGACTGACGCGATACAAAACACCCGATCCTTGGGGCACCTTCTACGCACGCTCCGCCCTCAATGTGAAGACCTGGGACCTTTTTGACAAAGTCGTAGGTGCCTACGGAGGAGAAATTAAGAGTCTGCTCAGTATCGGAGGAGACGGTGCCAATGAAGAACCAGGTAGTCAAAAAATCAATCGTTTCCGTCCTGTGGTGAAGATGCTAGGGCCTTTCACCCTCAAGCCTGGACAAAAGCGCACGCACACCATCGACATGCCCAACTATGTCGGAGCTGTCCGCACAATGGTCGTAGCAGGTGATCCCAACGGTAAATATGGCAAGGCAGCGCAATCCACGCCTGTCAAGCAACCATTGATGGTACTCGGTACGCTTCCACGTGTCCTGGGTCCAGGTGAACGGGCCAGACTCCCTGTGACGGTATTTGCGATGGAGGACAATATCAAGTCAGCCATTGCCAAAGTGGAAGTAGGAGGAAAGCTTCTCGTCAATGGCCAAGATCGACAAGTGCTAAGTTTCCCCCAGCCAGGAGAAAAAACGGCAGCTTTTGAGGTGGATGTTTTGAGTTCAATTGGAAAAACACCTGTCAAAATTACTGTCACCTCAGGCAATGAACGAGCAGTCTATGAAACGGATATTGAGATTCGCAATCCCAACTCTCGTGTGACCAATGTCTTTGCGCAGACCATACAAGACGGGGACAAGTGGGCACAGCCCTACAAGCCCGTAGGTATGTACGGTACAAACAATGGTACATTGGAGGTGAGTCATTTACCTTCGTTGAATCTGGCGCGCAGACTCCGTTACCTGATCCGCTATCCCTATGGCTGCATTGAGCAGACGACTTCCAGTGTCTTCCCACAGCTTTATCTTACGCAGCTGATAGACCTTGAGCCTGAAAGGCGGGATAAGATCAACAGCAACATCAAAGCGGGGCTTGATCGCTACATGCGCTTCCAGCGCAGCAATGGCGCCATGGCCTATTGGCCAGGTGGATATGCCTCCGACTGGGGAACGAATTATGCAGGACACTTCATGATCGAAGCCAAACTCGCAGGATACACCATCCCTTATGGAATGCTCGACAAGCTACTTGCTTATCAAGCTACTCAGGCCAAAGACTACACCTACGATGTCAACCGACACAATGGCTATTATCGAGGCGATGTCATGATCCAGGCCTATCGCCTGTACATGCTGGCACTGGCAGGAAAAGCAGAGTTGGGAGCCATGAATCGCTTCCGCAAGCTCAATAGTCTGCCGACAGCGGCTCAGTGGTTCCTAGCAGGAGCCTATTACCTCGCTGGGCAAGAGTCCGTCGGCAAGCGCCTCGCCAGTGAGCTGGACTTCGACATCCCTGAGTACCGCGAACTATCCTATACTTATGGTTCCTCCCTGCGAGATCGTGGCATCATATTGATGATTCTCAGCCGTATGGACCAAAAGGATCGGGCGACGCCCCTCGCCAGAGATGTCTCTGATGCCCTCTGCAACAACAATTGGTACAGTACCCAAACTACCGCTTACAGCTTGCTGGGTATGGCAGCCTACGGATCAAGAGCAGGAGGCAAAAATACTAAGTTCCAGTATCGTCTGAAGAAAAGCGACGCATGGAAAACAGTCACTATGGACGCTCCGATCTGGCAAATAGACATGAAGGAAGTAACTACAGGAGAACTGGAAATTCGCAACCAAAGTGGCGGTCCCCTATTCCCGCGTTTGATCCTAGACGGTATCCCCATCAACGGAGACAAAACCAGTGCTTCAAATGGACTACGTATGGACCTTGTCTATACCGACCTAAAAGGCGCGACGATCAATCCCCGCGAGCTAGAACAGGGAACAGACTTTATCGCCAAGATCACCCTGACCAATACAGGCAATCGCTATTATCGTGAGATGGTCCTCAATCAGGTATTCCCTTCGGGATGGGAAATCACGACTTCACGCTTAGATGGTAATACTAATAAAGGCAGCAAATACGACTATCAGGATATTCGAGACGATCGCGTATATACCTTCTTTAGTCTCAGTAAAAACAAGTCTGTCACCTACTACGTGATGCTCAATGCTGCCTATCAGGGCCGCTACTGGCATCCTGCGGTTACCTCTGAAGCCATGTATGACAATACCATCAACGCCAGAGTGGGTGGGGATTATGTGACGATCATCGCACCAGGAGAAGGCGGGTAAGCTACTGCCCAATAGAAAATATCTAAAAGCGTCATTCCTACCTATCAGGAATGGCGTTTTTTATTATACCTACAAAAGAAGACCCCTCGTAGGACCACCGCTATGGCGTGGTCAACCCATACATAAAATCTTCGATAGTCATTCGATCTTAAGCGCAAGAGGAAAGCGCCTCTGGGAAGGGGAACTTGTTGGCCAGCCAAGCAAATTCTTGCAAAAAATGAGCTTTATGTGCTTCAGGACAGACCAGATAGCCGAAGGCATGTGGTGTCCTCAGCTCGCCTGGATGAAGCGGATGCCCATCAAAATGACAAGTAACAAAGCCTAACTCCTGTAAAATCACAGATCCTGGAGCCCAATCCCAAACGGGTATGTGGCGATACAGTCCGATGATGGCGTCTACTTTGCCAGTGGCTAAGGTGAGTCCCTTGGAACCAATACTTCCCGTCGGAATGATCTGATGAGGCTGAACGCCCAGCTGCTGGTAAAGCTTCCACTGAGAGGGAGCGTATCGATAGCGATGATGGCCAAAGCGAAGCTCATCCCACGTGCGATCGATTGGTGGGAGCAATTGACTTACATGTCCCATACGGCTGATCCATGCACCCTGTCCCTTGACACCCCATACCATGACATCATCGATAGGATCGTATATCAATCCCATCAAGATCTGATCCCAGTCATCCACATAGGCCATCTGAAAGGTAAAGCCCTTTCCATGATTCAAAAATGTATGTGTCCCATCGAGTTCGTCTACGATAAATCCTCGAACTTTGGGCTTATACTGATTGCAAGTCTCTTCTGTCAAAAGACCAAATTCAGGAAATCTAACTGCTACCTGCTCACATACATACCGACTGATACGAAGATCCACTTCACTGACCCAGGTTCCGTTTGCTTTCTTTCTGGCAGCTACAGGCCGCTTCCAGTACCTACGCATGATGGCACCAGAGCTATATGCCATGTCTCTGGAAAACTTCAGAATGTCCATCATACTTTTTACCATATGCTAATATATTTATCGTATTCGATATGTCCCTCCCGAGACGAAGCAACGGTTGTAAATAGCCAATAAGTGGTAAAAAACATAACCCCCTCTGATGAGGGGGCCAACACAAACAAAAACACAACCCAAATTAACCTAAAGTCTTCGCATTCACCACTAAACCGTCGCTACTCTCTGTCTCTTATCTCTTCGTTTTTATTTGATACATACAAGATGAAAAATGATTTTCTACCTGGAAAGTACGAATAAACATAAATTAAACCTGTGTTATAAAACCTCAGAAAATGTGATACTATTCCACTCCAAGCTCCTCTTACCGCTTCATAATCAACTCTTCATGTCGTTCTCCAAATCCCTTTCCTCCCGTCATAGTTCCGCTTAATGAGAAAAAGAAGCCCGAATTATTCCTTACCCACCCTATATCAAACATTCCACCACAGGCAGTAGTTTATTCGTTCCACTATAACATCCCTTCATGAAACTTCCTGAAACACCCGATTACTATCGTCATTGGAAATGGATGGCTCCCACAGGACTCGCCTGTATAGGTCTTGGTCTGAGCCTTACAGGCCAAGGAATCATATGGAAAATGGATGGAAGCCCCTGGTGGTGGTGGGTACTCATGGGTACAGTCGGTCTCGTAACGACAAATAGTGGAATCTCTATCTTTGGGGATGCCCTCAAACGAAAGTTCTGGCTGGAAGTTCACGAGCAACAGACAAAGGAGACAGGCCATGAGTGAATTAAACTGGCTATCTGCGCACGAAGTTGAAACTCTGGAGGATCAAGATTTCTTTCCCCTGAAGTTTCGAATCTGTGAAAAGGTAGAAGCACAACTCCAACATCTTTACCAACAGATCACGTCTACCTACAAAATTGACCATCCTTATTTTCAAACAGCAGGTAAGCTCTCCAAGGGTGAGAATTACCATACTTATCCCTATCGGGTGTTAGATTTTCCAAGATACTTTTCAGGGGATGACATGCTCCTAATTCGTACTATGATGCTTTGGGGAGATGCATTTAGTTTTCACTTCATTTTGACGGGCGAACCTCTGGAAGCATGTAAAGACAAACTGTGGAACATGCGCCAACAAGCACCTTTCTCCTACTTCATCGCCCAGCATGAATCTCCTTGGTTGTGGATGCAAGATGAAGGTCCGTGGACTGAATGGCAGGCATGGCAGAGATCAGACTGGGAACATCATCTCAAGACCTACCAATACCTGAAAATATCTACTTTTCTTCCTCTCTCTCAAGCGCGAGACCTTGAGTCATTTATGCTGTCAAACTGGAACTGGGCGTTTCAGGCAATTATACCTCAACAGTCCATTAAAAGATAATACACGGTCTCAACACTCCCTCCCCTTAAAGGGGGATATACCCTCCTATCTAAAAAGAGGATTTATCCATTATTCATCGTCCCCATATAAGGGGAATTTCAACATTTATTGTGCTAAATTCATTATTTTCAAGCAAATAGCATCAACCTTTTGATGCAAAGGCAAGTACATCTAACAGTTCTAACACGAGAATTTGTATCAAAAAGATCGCGCACAAAGTGAGGGTAGTCGCTCATTCGTCAGTTATATAGACGAGATGACAGCTGATCACCTTTAGACACTCCTTACATGAGAAGAAACTCACTCGTGCGATTATATTTTCCGTTTCTCTGAATCTCACTTATACACAGCATGAATAGGAATCCGCTTATACTCATCGCCCTCATTTTAGCCTCTGTAGGTGCTGCCTTAGGACTTTATATGTATAACCTTGCCCCAGAGAAAGCCAGTGAGCAGGATGCTGCTTATTCACTCCCAGCAGGAGATCTGGTAACTCAATTCATGACAGATGAGGCCCAAGCACAAAGCACCTATCTTAACCAAATCATTCAGGTAGAAGGTCGAATCAGTCAAAAATCAGAAACCCCTGCCGGTATAGTCATCATCATGGAAGCAGGGACAGGAACTGTCAATTGCGCCTTCGAACCCGAAGCCAATGAAGAGTTGAAAAACGTAGCCGTAGGCGATGCACTCTTAGTCAAGGGATTCTGTACAGGATATGCGGATCTATTTTCAGAAGTGAGCTTGGCGAGATGTGTACAAGTGAAATAAGCATTTGAAAACAATCAAGATTTAATCAATTCATCCATTATGTTTCATTCCAACGCGATGCCTGGATCAGCTAGGCTCATGATCGTCCTATGTCTTTGTGTGGGGTTCCTATCGAGTTGCACCTTTGACAAGGAAGAAGATTTGCTCGTCGCACCTATTACTTGCGATACATCAAACGTTTCCTTCACAGCAGATGTTTTTCCTTTACTCAACTCCTACGGCTGTGTAGGATGTCATCAAGGAATCAGTGCGAGTGCAGGCGTTCGCCTAGATTCGCATGAGGAGGTCATAAAATGGCAGGTTCGAATGATCGGATCTATTGCACATGAGGCAGGCTTTTCGAGGATGCCCAAAGGAGGAGGAAAAATGAATGACTGCGAAATCGATCAAATTCGAGCCTGGATCAACTTAGGCTCCCCAGACAACTAAGAGATAATAATCGTAAGTTCAGCTATTGCCAGCCCATACAACATCAATTTTAAGTAAACATTCCTAATCTATCAATTATGAAATCCATCGTATTTGCCCTACTCTTCCTCGGATTTTTTGGCAGTCTGTCTGCTCAGCGTATGATCTCCAAGACAGGTCATGTATGGTTTGTATCAGAGACAGGATTGGAGACAATCGAGGCGCACAACTATCAAGTAGGTACAGTTATGGACGCTTCCAATGGAAATCTAGCTTTCCAAGCATTGATGCGGAGTTTCCAATTCAAAAAAGCCTTGATGCAAGAGCACTTCAACGAAAAATATGTAGAGTCTGATAAATTCCCTAAAGCGACCTTCAAAGGACAGATTCAGGACTTCGCAGATCTTGATCTCAGCAAGGAAGGAACATACGATGTGGAAGTAGCAGGAGATCTTACCATTCACGGGGTCACAAAAGCGGTCAGTACCCCAGGCAAGCTCACAGTCAGTGAAGCAGGTGTTCAAGCTAAAGCTAAATTTACCATCGTATTAGAAGAGTACGAAGTAGATGTACCTGCGCTCTATCGTTCCAACATCGCAGAGAATATTGACATACAAGTCGATGTAACCTATACCAAGTAATACATTGCAAAAATCCTTTGTCTGATCCGTTAGGCAAAGGGCTTTGATCATTTCCCCTGTCTTCCCCTATCATGTTTCACCGTATTCAATCCATTACCTACATGAAATCCTATCTATTCTCCCTCTTACTACTCATCGGCATGCAGGGAATATTTGCTCAGGACGATCTATTGGATCTCCTAGATGCAGAAGAGGAACCCCGCACAGATTATACCATTGCCACCTTCAAAACTGTTAGAATCATCAATGGACACTCCATCGAAATGCCCGCTCCAGGGGTGATGCAGATGATCATTTCTCACCGATTTGGTCGGCTCAATGGGGGGCTATATGAACTCTACGGACTCGATCAGGCCAATATCCGTATCGGGCTCGAACAAGGAATCACACCTTGGCTGACGATCGGCGCTGGACGAAGCAATATCAAAAAGACATATGATGGCTTTGTCAAATGGAAACTGCTTCGCCAGAGCACAGGCGCCCGCAAAATGCCCGTCACACTCGCTGGCCAAAGCACCGCAGCCGTCAATACACTCCGCACGGCTTCTCTCGGACTGACCATTCCTGAAGAAAACTTCAAAAGAGCCTATCGTTATTCCTACGTACACCAGCTATTGATCGCACGCAAGTTCTCCGAGCGCTTGTCTGTCCAAATCATGCCGACCCTCGTACATCGCAACTTAGTCCCCACCGCTGCTGAGTCCAACGTGGTTTTGGCAGGAGGTATTGGAGGACGAATCAAACTTACACGGAGCCTGACCCTCAATGCAGAATATTATTATGTGCTTCCCGATCAACTGAGCGATGAGTTCAGGAACTACCTCGGTGTAGGCATCGACATAGAGACGGGTGGACACGTATTTCAGCTGGTATTCAGCAATACCCGCTCGATGACGGATAATCTATTCTTGACAGAAACAGACGGTGATTGGCTAGCAGGAGACATCCACTTTGGCTTTAATGTCATGCGTGTATTCACCACTGCCAACAAGTGGACACAGAAGTATCAAGGAAAATTCTAGTAGAGACGCCATTCATGGCGGCTACATATACATACGCCTAGTGGAGACGCTATAAATTGACGTCTCTACTAGGCTCTATTTTTTATTGTGATGAAAAATGAGGATTGCCTCTGTTCTCTGATCAGGTTTCTGCTAACTTTGCGCCAAAGAATTAGTTATACAAGAACCATCAGCATCATCAGCTGAACCTTGAAAGTTTATCCTGCATATGAGTGATCAAGTAGTCGTGCGATTTGCGCCCAGTCCCACAGGACCTTTGCACATCGGAGGGGTACGTACTGCCCTTTACAATTACCTTTTTGCCAAGAAACACAATGGCCGCTTCATCCTACGCATCGAAGATACAGACAGAACGCGTTATGTCCCAGGTGCAGAGACTTATATCAATGAAGCCCTAGCTTGGTTAGGCATCTCCTTCACCGAAGGGGTACAAGAAGGAGGAGATTACGGTCCCTACAGACAAAGTCTGCGCAAAGAACAAGGGCTCTATCAAAAATTTGCCGATCAATTGATCGCTGAGGGGCATGCTTACTATGCCTTCGATACGCCTGAGGATCTTGACGCTATGCGAGAGCGACTCAAAGAAGCAGGTTCGCAGGTCCAGCAATACAACTACATCACACGGAATACCATGACCAATAGCTTGACCCTCTCTGAAGAGGAGGTGCAAGTAAGGCTAGCAAGAGGGGATAAATACGTCATTCGCTTCAAGATGCCACGCAAAGAGGAGATCCGCTTCCACGACATCGTGAGAGATTGGGTTGTTTTCCATTCCTCGCAACTGGATGATAAGATTCTACTCAAGAGCGACGGGATGCCCACCTACCACTTGGCTGTGATCGTAGATGATTACCATATGGGCATTACCCATATCATTCGTGGAGAAGAGTGGCTTTCTTCTACCCCCCTTCACGTGATGCTGTATCGTGCTTTTGGCTGGGAGGCGGCCATTCCCAAATATATCCACCTGCCGCTCATCATGAACCCCAACGGAAAGGGCAAGATGTCCAAACGTCAGGGCGATAAGCTCGGCTTTTCTGTTTTCCCTACTCAGTGGACTTCAGAAGACGGCAGTGTCTCTACAGGATATAGAGAGGATGGCTATCTACCTGATGCACTCGTGAACTTCCTTTCGCTACTGGGTTGGTCTCCTGGCAATGATGAAGAGGTCATGAACGAAGATCGATTGGTAGAATTATTCTCCCTAGAGCGTATTGGCAATTCTGCTACTAATTTTGATTTAGATAAATTAAAGTGGTTCAACCAAACCTATATTCGTCAGCATCGACCTGAGGATCTACTTTCATTGGTTCAACCTATTGCAGAAAAGCATGGTTACGAGATTCCTTCGGATGCATATCTAGCCAAGGTGATTGAACTGATGCAGGAGCGCGTCACGGTCATTCAAGATTTTGTGGCGATGGCCCCCTACTTTTTCGAGACACCTACCAGCTATGATGCCAAAATGAGTAAAAAACGCTGGAAACCCGATACAGGGGAGATTGTCATAAGTCTCAAAAATAAATTTGAAGCCCTTACGTCTTGGGATACAGAGTCCATCAAATCCATTTTCGATGCATACCTGGAAGAAAGAGCGCTAGGAACAGGTAAAGTCCTCGCTCCTCTAAGGCTAGCACTCACAGGCGTAGCAGGGGGTCCTGGGGTTTTTGATATTGCGGCCTTGATTGGCAAAGAAGAAACCCTCAAACGAATGCAATCGGCAGTAGACACACTGGGATAAATAGAAAGATAGGAGAGAAATGTACAGATATTGGTTTTCTCATCTAAAACTTCTTTCATATTTATCGATGGATTCGTAATTTCCAGCTTCGTGGTTAGCGGCAGGTCTTTATCTTTACATCAAATGTCACGTGATTCGCAATAAAATCATGTTTGATAGAAAAATGTAAGGTTTTTGAGGCAAACAGTTCACCCGAATTGTGCGTAATATGATTAGGTTATTTGCGCCTGGAAAATGAGGAAAGGATGTGAGGAGGATTATCATGGGCAATTGGGCCCTCGTTTATAAGTAAAAAAAACATAGACCTTGGCAAAGTCAAAAAAAGGTTCGGCACGCATACAGAAATTCATTAACTACACCAAAGAAGCATTTTTTTGGCCCGTACACTTGACCATTATGGCGTCAATTACAGGTCTGGCTGCGATTGGTGTTTCTTTTGCAGATGTCATTGGGAGTGCAATTGGTATGGGAGAGCCAGGATTGCTCATTCCAGCTATCTTGCTCATTGCAGGAGGAGCGGAATTGATTACACTCAGTACCATTAGCCGCAATCCAAGATTTATTCGCGCCATCAACGCGAAATACCAAAAAGATATTGATGCTTTTCAGAAGACCAAAACGCTGGTCGATTACTATAATGAGTTGACGCTTGAATCGCAGCAGCGGTTTGATAAGCTTCGCAAACGCATAAAGGATGTGCGCGAAGGCTTCAAAAAGTTAAATACTGCCGTCCCTTCATTGGTCAACAGCTTTCTGAATAAACTCAATGCCATCGAATTATCCTATGCACGTCTGTTGTACTTTAAGGATAAATTTCCTGAGCTGACAAATGAAACGGTCATCCAACGTACGGTGCAAGAGATCGACCGACTAAATCAAGAGCTCAAAAATGCCTCTAGCCGTCTGCGTAAGGTCAAGGAAAAACGCCTGAAGCTCCTGGAGATGCGCATGGACAATTACCATAAGGTCAGAGAGAATCGTGAGGTCATCGAAGAACAGTTACAGACGATTGAAGAAATGGTCGAATACATTAAGGACCAGCCGATGACACTCCAAAATACAGAGCGCGAAGACATCATGATTGAAAACCTCCTTTTTGAGACTGAGCAAACACAACAGACGATGGAGGAAATCGAATACCTGATGCGCTCTGAGTTTTATCCTGGAATGGGGGATGATTTGGAAGGAGAAGGATTTGATGATTTTGATCCAAATCTATCGACCAAGGAATAAGGTGAAGACAAAAAAAGTGAGCATAGCATATCTATACTACCTCACTACATAAATGAGTTGGAAAGGGTCTCGTACACTTTCCAACTTTTTGTATATATGTCAGGAGGCATAGACCGTTAGTTATATATTACAAATACACTCCAATGTACCAAACACTCCAAATAACTCGACAGGAACCTACTCTGATTATCACACTGAACCGTCCCAAAGTCCTGAATGCACTCAAGCGTGAGCTTCTCGAAGAGCTGTATGATGCTGTACAGAAGATGAATGAAGATGATGCCATTAAGGGTGCAATCATCACAGGTGCTGGAGACAAGGCTTTTGCGGCAGGTGCAGATATATCTGAATTTACAGGGCTAGATGAGTCTTCAGCTATTGCATTCAGCCAATATGGGCAGAAAGTATTTTTTGCGATTGAAAACTGCCACAAGCCCATCATTGCAGCGATCAATGGCTACACCTTAGGTGGAGGATGTGAACTAGCCATGGCATGTCACATCCGTATCGCTTCGGAGAATGCCCGCTTTGGCCAGCCTGAAGTAAAGCTAGGCCTGATCGCAGGTTACGGAGGGACACAGCGCCTTGCGCAACTGATCGGACGTGGCAAGGCCACCGAACTCCTCATCACGGGTGACATGATCACAGCCGAAGAGGCTTATCGTCTCGGTTTGGTCAACTACGTAACGACGCGTGGCGAGCTACTGGAAAAAGCACTGGCTATTCTCACAAAGGCGTACAAACAATCGCCCCTAGCCATCCGACACACCCTCAACGCCATCAATGCTGGATACAATAGTCGCAACGGATACGAAGACTGCAATGGCTACGAGATTGAAGCACAAAACTTTGCCAAAGCATTGAACTCTCAGGATGGCCGCGAAGGGACGCAGGCATTCCTTGAAAAGCGAGATCCTGCCTTTAAAGGTAAGTAAGTCTAGACGTCATCATCTTCCCCCTCTCCTCCTGCATTTCTTCCAATAGGAATTCAGGAGGATTTTTTTACAGTTTCTCAGCTTTGATAGGATCATATGCTCCACAGCCCTATACATTCACAAATTTATTTTCTTTCATCTCATCCTGAACATCAGTATATTGAGTGCGTATTGATAAAGTAATGCTTGAAGCTAACTGTTTCTCCCTTTGATTATGAAACCCCATATCCTACTCACTTATAGCTGTTTGATCCTAGGACTGAGTCTATGGAGCTGCAACAATGGTTCTGGAGGAATACAAGGTCCCGCTCTGCTCGTTTCCTGGCAAGGCAACCAATTTGGCTACATCAATGAGGAAGGAGAAACAGTCGTACCCGCACAGTTTGCCTTTGCGATGCCCTTTGCGGAAGGCTACGGAGCCATCAACATCGGTGGGGATGCAAGCAAAGGCTATATGCCAGAAGGAGGAAAATGGGGATTTGTGAATCAAGATGGAAAGATCAAGATCAATCCTAAATACTTTTCTCCTGTGCTTTCTGGGGCTCCCTTCAATCTGAGAGAACTGGGTGATGTCAGCCATGAGGGATATATTTTCTCCGAAGGGCTCGCAGCTGTAAAAGACATCACCAAATACTGGAAGTACATCAATATGCAGGACTCCGTCGTCATCGACGGGAGTAAACTCCGCATCCTTTCTGCGCGCCGCTTTCACGATGGCATCGCCAATGTACTGATTGATAACAGTCCTACGGGAGAAGACCTTTGGGCATACATAGACAAGAAAGGAAATATCGTCATTCCTCCCAGTTTTAAGTTCCCCGCAGAATTTGAGGATGGACTAGCCTTTGTCGTAGATGCCAGAAATCGTAGAAAGGTGATCGATAGACAAGGAAATGAATTGTACAAACAATATATTTTCGTCACACCCTTCCACAATGGATATGCAGCGGTACGTCCCTACTGGCGAGGTCAGAAGAAAGTAGATGATCTGACCAAGCGTCGCGTGGTCTTGATCGACCGAGATGGAGCCTTCCATACACCTCCAGACTTTGACTGGATCGGACGGTTTGGAGAAGGAATGGCACCTGCCTTGGTAGGTAGCAAATTGGCACACCCCATTATCTATCCTCAATTACTGACCTCTACAGAAGAGACAGGCGGTAAATGGGGCTTTATTGATTATAAAGGCGAGTTTAAAATCAATCCTACTTATCAGGAAGCCAAAGGATTTATCAATGGATTCGCTCCCGTAAAGCGGGGGGGCTTATGGGGATACCTTCGACCTGATCGATCCATGATTAGTGGCTTCGAATTCCGATGGGCAGGCTTCTTCGAAAACGGACTCGCTCCCGTCCGCTTAGGTCCCATCCACAATGATTATGACGGACTCTATGCCTACATCAATACCAGCGGAGAGATCATCTGGATCGAAAGAGGCCGAGGATAAGATAATTCTAGAGAATATAGTATAGAACTTGCCTCTTTCAGTCTGAAACTGAAGTATAAATATATGCTCCAGATATAATCTAGAGGGGAGAGTGTTCCACATTTTTATGTGTGCATCCTATGCATGGGCCATGTCTGTCGTTGATCTACTTGAGCCACAAATTTGAAACACTCGCACAAAGGATCATCAGCGTGTAACTCGAATCTTCTCTATCTGAGTTCTTCCATCCCTATTCACCAAGCGTACCATGTAAATTCCGTCAGACAGGTTAGCTGTCGAAATGGCTTGCTTGTTGGTGTTGAGCGCGCGCGCATGGAGCAGCCTCCCCGTCAAATCCCTTAACTCGATCCGCCATCCATTGATAGATCCATCTACAGAGACAAATAGCTGATCATTAGCAGGATTGGGATAGACAGTAATAGGTAAAGTCTCCATATCCTGTATGGAAGTAGCTGTACCAATTGCCTGCTGAACAGTCAGGGTATCGTTTTCATTAAAGACGTCAAAACTCAGCGCGTCAAACCATACTTTCACCTCGTAGACCCTATTTTCTGTAGGTACCCAGGGACTATTATGGATGAAATTTACCGTATCATTGGGAGGGAGTACAAACAGACGATCCAGGACATATTGGGGGGAATCTACGCCATCGATGCTGTAAGAGAGTGTCAAAATGGATGAATCGATCCTAATCGTATCAAGGCCACGATTGATAATAGAGCCAGAAATCGCGATAACTTCATTGACATTAGAGCGAATTTCATCTATAGAGAATAAAGCAAAATCGCTTGAATTTACTTGAGCCAAGCGGATGTCATCCAATGCCAGGACAAACTTATCTTGAGAAGTATGGCGAAAGGCGAGGTAAACCGATTGGCCAGCGTATGCGTCCAAAGAGATAGAGGTATAATCCAACTCCGATCCTTCCGCAGAATCAGCATAAATGATTGTTCCATTGTTCAGGAAATCATCTACTGTATTACCGGATGTAGTCAGCCAGACTTCATAGCTTTCGGGGAAAAACTCGTCCTGTGAGTATGCATACCATGAGAGGCAGGTACGAACAGGGAGATTTTGGATAAGAGGTGTAATCAGCCAATCGTTTGAAGCCACTGTATCATTGTCGTACCATGATGGAGAAGCAAGTACGGTATTGCTCCCGATAGGATCTTTGAAGTCGGGAACCAGTTGCCAACCTGGCTCAGGTGTGAGTAGACTTACTTCGAAGCGTGGACTTTGCTCGTCCAGGTCCAATGTAACCCATCCTGTGGGAAGGGTCGTATCTGAAAATGATTCTTCAAATACGGTCATACCTCCACATGGAAATTGGCGCAGGGCCATGTGGGCATCTTGAGGTGCGGGAAAGCCTGACCGACTCCAAACTTGAGCTTGTAACTGCCCAAAAAAACTGACACCTAGGGAGAGAAGGAAGAATATTCTGATCATTTCAAGTATTGTTCTGCTTGCAAAGACGAAGAAACTGCCCCTGAGGGTTGCCTTCGTGACAAACGATGGGCAAATAAACAAAAAACTCAAATCACCCTTAGGGCAATTTGAGTCCTAAACAAAACGTGCGGACAAGAATTATACTTTCTTACCTTCTGCACGCATATCTTTCACTACAGCTGTGATGCCGCGCTTGTTGATGGTACGTAGCGCAGACGTAGACACTTTCAAAGTGATCCAGCGATCTTCCTCAGGAAGATAGAAACGCTTTTTCTGCAGGTTAGGATAAAACTTACGCTTAGTTTTATTGTTTGCCTTTGATACGTTGTTTCCAACAGCAGTGCGCTTTCCAGTTACGTCGCAAACTCGTGCCATGATATATGTCTTTTACTAGTAGATTCTTTTTTGGAAGGGCAAATATCTACTTTTATCTGGTTTTTTTCAATAAATGACAGAAAAATATTTTTCAACAGGGAAGAAAAAGCTTATCCATCAGTCTTCTCCCCTTATTATTCAGAAATATTCATCCCTCACTTGGCCATTTTCCCCCAATCCCAAATCGCTTGCTCAAATTCTTCAGGGATCTGATGGTCATTGATCTTAAGTGTGAGCAAAATCTGCCCACGGTGGTGTGATTCATGGGCAATCAGATAGGACAGAAAAATATCAGGCGTACTTGAGAATCCTGTGACCTTTCCTTGTGTGAAGCTTCGAATCATCAACTCGCGTACGGCGTGAGCAGAAGCCTTCAAACGCTGCTGCAAGTAGATAGTAGACCTAATCTGTTGCTTATCGATCCGCTGCGATGAACGCCACAAGTCGGGAGCTGCCACTTGCAACCACATCAAACGAACTGTATGCATTTGCCCAAACTGTTCCCCGATAGAAGGCCCTGTTTCTGAAGGCCGTTCCATCAAGAGGGACTCCTCGATGTGATTCAGCATGAATCGATTGACTTTCTGGTTCACATCCCAGGTAGGGAGTTGTGGAAATGAAGTATCGGCCATAAGTTTTGAAGGGAACTAGATATGGATAAAGAACAGATTTTTTCTCGAAAAACAGCCTTTCTCATACATAATTTTATCCAGATTCTATGAAATAAAATCTTTAGCAGATAGGTACTTTTCATCACAGATGATAAGTACCTTAGGTTGCAAGGTGTAGATTCGTCCAGTTATCTTGCGTAAACCTCCCAATCTCCCATGCTTGCTCATCTTTTTGTTGCGAGTACAAAGCGCTTATGAGTTCCAGGCTGCCACTGGGCTACCTGCTGCATCCCCTCATTGGAAACTACACCCATCCGAGGATAGCCTCCACTGGTCTGCGCATCTGCCATCAAAATAATGGGTTGCCCATCATGGCTGACCTGCATCACTCCTGGCATGACACCTGATGAAATCAATTCGGTAGGCTTTTCCAATTGGAGAGGAGATCCCTTCAGACGAAAGCCCATGCGGTTAGACTCGGGTCGGAGTTGATAAGGATGACTGAAAAATCGAGCCAGACTCTCACGGGTGAATAGCTGAAATTCGGGACCAGGATGGATCACAACTTCTATTTGGGGACGAAATTTATCCTCTGGGACCATAGGCCATGCTGAATTTCCATCAGAGGGTCCGATCATAAGGACATCCCCCTTATTCAGCCGACTTTGGGGGAGGATATATTCCAATTCGCTCGGTAAAGCGGTTGCGCTCCCCAACCATGAAGGGATATTCCATGTACCTCCTATAGCTAAGTAAGCCCGTACGCCTTGCTTCGCACGACCAAATGTCAGGACAGATCCTGCTGGGACTTGCACGCGCCGATTCATGGGAAAGGAATTATGATCGAGTTTCGCGGACAAGTCAGCGCCTGTGAGTGCTACACAAACCTCTTGACGAAATAGTAAGCGAGGCCCTATCCAAGTTATTTCTAATAGTGGACTATGTGGAGAATTTCCGACCAAGGCATGAGCCATCCTGGCAGATCGCGCGTCAAGTGCCCCTCCTACAGGTACACCATAGGCCGCATGATGCTGTCTGCCTTGATCTACAACGAGCGTCAGCATGCCTGGATGTAATACCTCTACCCTAGCCTTCCTCATACCACATCTCTTTTTGCCAATTTCCCGCCTGATACACCGCCTGCCAGTCTTGATACGTTGCCTCTGTCACTGCCTCAAATTGAACCGTGTCACCTACTGAAAACCAAAAGGGATCTTCTTCCTGGGGCTGGAAAGGAGAAATAGGACAACGACCCACAATCTGCCATCCACCAGGAGCTTCTACAGGATAAATCCCCGTTTGACTTCCTGCAATCCCTACCGAACATCCAGGTACTTGGAGTCTGGGCGTCTGCTTACGAGGCAAACTGATACGATCAGGCAATTTTCCCATGTATCCAAATCCAGGCCGAAACCCCAGCATATATACTTGGTATTTCTCTCCAGTATGCATATGTACTACCTCTTCCCATAAAAGTCCTGTCAATGCCTGAATTGCATCTTTATCTAAGGCAAATGGAGCCTCATAACATACAGGAATCTTCCATATGTTACCCTGTCGACGAATATGATGCGGAAGGGAGATTTCTTTTAAGCCTTGAAGGTAATCGTAGATGGCCTTCCCTGCTTTTTCTGTTTCAAATCCAATGGTCAAGGAAGCATAAGCTGGAATCAAAAAAGCAATCGGTTCTGAAAGTTTTACTTCCACCATCGTTTTGACGGAGAGGACTTGTGCATGGATTTCAGGATCAATGATCTGCTCAAAGTTGACCAACCATGCCTGTGAGCCATATGGAATCACCTCAAACATAATTCAAGCTTGGAGGGATGAAGAAAGTAGCTTCAAAATAGCAGAGGCACCTTCATTATCCCCGTGAACGCAGAGCGTCTGGGCATTTATATCAATCACTTCTCCAGAGACCGTTCGTACCTTTTGCTCATGGATGATCTGCAAAGCTTGATCTACCGCTTCCTGAGGATCTGTAATGACAGCATCTGGAAATTGTCGGGCTCTCAACGTCCCATCGGCCTCATATCTCCGATCCATAAAGGCTTCTGCCCAAAAAGGTACTTGCGCTTCTGCTGCCCACAGATGCATGTCGCTATGGGCCGCCCCATATAGGATAAGTTCAGCATCCCATTGATACATAATCTGCATGAGCGCCAGCGCGTAGGCTTTCTCAGTAGACAGGAAATGGTACAAAGCCCCATGTGGCTTCACATGATGTAAAGGCTGCTGCACCTCCGCACGGACCATCCCTGCGACCGCATAAAGCTGATATTGCATCAGCGCTTCGAAGTCTGCTAGTTTCATTTCCATTCTCCGCCTCCCAAATCCCTGCAGATCAGGGAAACTAGGGTGGGCACCAATGGATACCTTATGCGTATGGGCAAGTTGTATCGTTTGTTTCAGGGTCAAGGGATCTCCGCCATGAAAACCACAAGCCAGATTGCAAGAAGAAATATAAGGCATAAGAGCAGCATCATTGCCTACACGAAAGCGTCCGTAGCTTTCTCCCATGTCACAATTGATGTCCATAGTGGGGAATATTGGGTTAAAAGAATCCAAAGGCACGACCGACTCCTCTGATACCGATTCCTAGAGCCACAAGCCAAACAAAGACTCCCAAGATGTTTCGGACCGTTTTGTTGACATCCTTTCCCATGATGCCATGATCGTTCATGATCCACAGGAGAAATCCTGCGATGATCGGCAGCAGCAGCCCATTGGCAACTTGGGCAAAAAGAATGACATCCAATGGCTTACGACCGCTAGAAGCAAAATATAAGCCGATACACAAGATAATCACGGCCACATAAATAGCCACATTCTTGATACGGGGAAAAAGCTCTTTTGCTGTCAAACCTGCTGCCAAAGGAGCTGTAATAGCAGAAGAAAGACCTGCTGCGAGAAAACCAATCATCAAAGCACCTCTCGCCCAATCTCCCATGACTGGTACCAACTGACCTGTGAGTTCGGCAGGACTGCTGATGCTTTGCCCCTGGCTATGGACCACAGCCGAAGCACAAATCATAATTGCCAATGTGATCATACCTCCCAGTCCAATCGAAAGGGCCGTATCCCAGCGAGCATCCTTGAGGGCGTCAGGTCCTGAAAACTTTCCCTGGACAGTCGAGGCATGTAAAAATAAGTTGTAGGGCACGACGGTAGTCCCGATGAGGCCGACGACTGTCAAGGCGGTGCCATTGGGGAGGTGAGGGATGAACATGCCCTGCAAGACTGCGCTCCAATCGGGCTTGGCCCAGCATGCAGCCGTGATGAAGACACCACTCATCAAGATGACCAGTGTGACCAGGAAGGGCTGAATGATTTGTTGTTTTTGCCAAAAGAGAAGCACCAGCGCGATTACGCCAATCCCCCATAGCATGTAATGTGCATCACGTTCAAAGCCGATGACCGCCCCTGATAGATTTCCTGCCTCATAAGCGGCATTGCCTACTAGGATCGCACCTAGTACCAGCCCGATGGCGAGCCATTTCAACATGGGATGCTGGATTTTCTCCCGAATGGCTTCTCCCAATCCCATCTTCCCCACCACTCCAAGCCTAGCGGCCATCTCCTGAAGGATCAGTGTAGCCAGAACTGAAAAAACCACGGCCCATAGCAGAACATATCCTTGGGAAGCTCCTGCGAGACTCGCTGTAGTGACCGTCCCTGGGCCGATAAAGGCAGCGGCAATCATCGCCCCAGGTCCGATTTTTTTAAGTCTATTCCACATTATAGGGCCAAAATTTGTTCTACTAGCTCTGGCTCAATGAGCAGCAAGCCCGAGGCTGGGAGCCTACGTGTAAGCTCCTTCCAGTTAGGATCCTCATCAAAGATCATCTTGAAAATCGGCATCGCCTCATCTACTTGTCCATTGTTGGTCATCGCAATGGCCTTCCAGTATTTCATCTCCAGATTCTTAGGAAACATCGCCTCTGCTGCCCCATACTCTTGTAGCGCCAGTTTCATATTGCCTTTTTCTACCGCGAGGTCGCCATTGTTCATGTGCTCATAGGCCCGATGTACACGTAGCAAACGTCCGAGTTCTTCCACAGGATTGGGGTGGTCGTCCACGCGTAGATCTATGAGTTTGTCTTCCCATTCATTCTCTACTCCTTGGCCACCTACCACAAGCAATACAGCCGATTGCTGGCCTCTGATATCTCCGCCTGCTGTCTGCGCAGCCGTCATCGCTTCGAGCACCCGCTCAGCCAGGGGCATGCCTTCACTTTCTTCAAAGGCGCGGCGCATCTCAGGCACCACATCCGTATTGAGCATCATGTTGGCCTGAACCGAAAAATTGTCTCCCACCTGATGGGAGGCTGCCTGGATACAGGACTTCCCTGTATGAACGGCCACTTCTCCTCTGGAATCCAGGATCGCTACCTGCCGTACGTCACGTCCCTCATCCTCCTCCAGCAAAACAGCCAATGCTTCCTTGGCACTGCTCCCACGCTCCAGCATCGCAAGTCCTTTGGGACCATAAGCAGGATTGACAAAGGACTGTGTAGCGACTACTCCTATGCCTGACTTCCCCCAAGATACAATGCTTCCCACTGAAAACCAGTGACTTTGCACACCTACAGCCATCTCCCCTGTTTTGGGATCACGCGCCACAATAGAAAATGTGTGTGCCAATGGCTCCTTTGCAAGGTACACCTGTGCCTGAGCCAAATCCGCCCCCGCCAATGTCAAGACGACCAGCAGCAATAAAATCAAACGATTCATAGGTATATAATTGGATAATTGTCTGTTGCAGAAAATTGATTGTCAAAAAAATAGTGAGGGAAGACTAAGTTCATCTATCTATTTGGTAAAGCCTTCCCACCTAACTCTGAAAGTTACATTCAGCTATGAGCATATCAAAATTATCCTCTAAAGAACCACCAGAAGATGTACGTTCGAACTCCCCTCTTTTTTCGTAATATTATTGCTTCTGAATTTACCTTTTACCTATTCTACTCCTATGAAAATCCTATTACCGTTTCTCACTTTCTCATTGGTTTTCCTTATGAATGTGCATGCTCAGGATACAACATCTCGTCTTCCCTTTGAATCTATTGAAGCATATCCTGCGAATTATCAAGCGGGCAACATCATGGCGCGTATGATTGATGGCCTAGGCTATCGCTATTACTGGGCGACGGAAGGACTACGACAAGAGGATCTAGATTTTAAACCAAGTGAAGATGCGCGCAGTGCAGGAGAAACCATTCATCACTTGTTTGAACTTTCACAAATGATCGCCCTCAATCCACAGCGAAAGCCCAATATTCGCCCGCGAGAGGAAGTATCGATGACATTCGAGGAGAAAAGAGCGGCCACATTAACCAACCTTCAAATAGCAAGAGACCTTTACGCAGCAAGTTCGGAGGAAGAGATCGAGCAATACGCCATCATTTTTCAAAGAGGTGAACGCACCTCTGAGGCCTCTTTTTGGCACATCATCAATGGCCCGATCTCAGACGCCATTTACCATGTAGGCCAAATCGTCTCTTTCCGCCGGACCTCAGGAAACCCCATGAATCCTAAAGTGAATGTATTTATGGGGAAGAATAGAGAATAGTCCCATGTTCCATTCATTTTGTCTTATTGATCGCTCCTAAACAAGCAAATGTTGGAGAGAGAGATGATTTTTGTTTTTTAAACAGACTGAAAGCGTCCTATATTGGAAATTATTGCTTTTGCATACGCCTTATACTAACTACCTCAGCATCTGATTTGCTAGCAGATGTACCTCTTCTTCGTTCCTTTCATTGTCAAATACCTCAAACTATTGCGATATGTCTTTTACTTTATTTGAAGTTCAATCCAACCCCAAAACACAACTCAAGGAACACCTCCGCTACCTCGCCAATGAAGTCTTTCCAGAAATTGCCCAACGTGGCGATTATGCGATTATGGAAAACCACTGCTTGCTACGCGTCGTGTACGACCAACTCTTTCAGGGAAAGTGGCAGGACCATGCGACAGGCCAAGGCCCTTTGATTCATCAATTGTCAGAAACACAGCTTGTGGAAGCGATTCAGCTCGCAACTCAAGTCATCTCTGATAAAAGTGTGTGCGACAAGATGAATGAGGAAAGCCTCGCTTGGAGAGGATAGATGTAGAGTCAGACCTACAGGCTCCATGCCTAACGATTATAGACCGAAGAGTCCTTCTCCTCGGTCTTTTTTTATTATTCTTTTCGCTTATACATCCGTACCTGTTCGTTAGGATATTTTTCGTGGAATTCTTTATCCAAGACATATGCCTCGTCTACGTACTGTTGGAGCGCAGGATATCGGCTAATGGGATGGTATCCGTAGAAGCTTCTTTGATCTGGACTGGTATCTATGATAAAGGCAGGTTGAGCCTCCTGAATTTCTCTCATGAGCGTATCCATCGCCCCTGGCACGGCAAAGTCTGATACATCAGGATCATCATAGTTTTCGATGGGAATCAGGCCAGATTGAAAGTTATTGAAGATGAATCTACTGGCAGGCTGGCGCCCCGACTCCACATAGTAAATGGGAATAAAGCCCCAGACAAAAATTGGATCTGTCGGATCTGTATGAATTTTGATGTATTGAGAAACAGGAAGGATGGGATTTGTTATGCGCCACAGGACGGGATACATGTATTTTCGAGCAGTCAGCACCATAGGAAGCATCAGTGCCAAGGAAATCAGCACCAATGTAGCTCCCTTCCAAAGCATTTGATAACGAGGTGTATGGCGGCTCCACTTATATATGCGCTCTACCGTATATCCTGTACATAAAGCAAATGCAGGTAAAAACTGAAAAATATAATGCCCAAAGTCTCTCCCTCCTGTACTGGTCCCGAGGAAATCCCAAAAGCACCAAATCAGGATAAGATATATGGGATTTAAAATTTCTTTCCACCCATATTTTAATACGCCGTAGATCAACCTAATTACCCCAGCCATGAAAAAGCCCAATAGGAGCAGTTTATTTTTGAAGAATGAGCCAAAGAGATGGACCACATTGGCTAACCGTCGCTCAGGACTCAGGACAGCCATGTAATAGTCAATATTGTATTCCCAGCCGTAGAAATACCACTCATTGAGGATTCCTTTTGACGAAAAATAGAATGTAAAAAGGCCCAGTGGAACGAGAAACATGAGACCTGCTAGGAAATTGTGGGCAAACCATGTTCCCATATTCTTTTCTCGCGCAAGCACTTGTAGCATGCTGGCCGAAGGCAAAACCATAAAAGTCCAAACTGCGGGAGGTTTGGCCATAGCTGCCATTCCCATACACAGCCCTCCCAGAAAAAATGCCCATAGCGGACGTTTTTGAAAATGAAGCCAAAGGAATATCCCTAATGCAGCGAAGAATGTAAGCGGCCACTCAGGTTGTGCGGCCCACATCTGCCCTGGAGAATAGCTCCACGAAGCGACTACATAAACAAGTGCTGCCCACGCTCCTACTCGTTCGGTAGCAATCAGCTTCCCGATTCGATAAATAAAATACACGAGTCCCCCCATCATAGATAGGAAAAATAGATGGACAGCCACCATATTTCCTGCTCCACACAACGCAAATACTCCCGCATATAAATAAAATACGAGTGGCGTGCGATGATCAATGATGTCTTTATAAGGTAAATTCCCTTCGCATATAGCTTGACCGATCAGCACATTGATGGCTTCGTCGGGGTCCATCATGCCTATCTGCAGTGTCGGCAGACGGAGTCCCAGCATCAAGAGGAATGCAGCGAAAAGTATCCATCTGGCTTGGAGATTATTCACAAAATCTGCGGCTTGTTTGTTTGGAAAAGTAAATCATCTGAAATGTAATGTATTCTCCATTCTCCTCACTTTGTCTTCGGTCCACCTGCTGATCTTGGGGAATGGATGGCGCCAAACCTTTCCTAAGCATAAAAAGGCATATCCAGAGTTACTGAGACGAACCCTGGATATGCCGAAATCCTGCTGTTGTTATGCGAGAGAACTTGGTCACGAATCCCTTCGCATGCACAAGGTAATCTGTGGTAAAATGATCGTATTTAACCACAGATCTTATTTTAGGCCTAGTTTCATATTTCTACAACCACTTTACTCCTGCTTTCTATATTTCTCAAACCAAGCCAACACATGATCTACCTTCGTAATCAGCTGACTGGGTCGCCTTGCTATGCCGTGCGAAGCACCTGGAATCTCCACAAGCGCCGTCTCTATCTTCCGTAGTTTAAGGGCATGATACAGTTGGGCAGCCTCCGAGATGGGGGTTCTACGATCTTCCATTCCCACCATCACGAGCGTAGGAGTTTCTACATTTCCCACGAGTGAAATGGGCGAAAACTTCATGTATCCCTCGATATTTTCCCAAGGCCAATTGGGATATCGATAAAACGAATAGCCATAATAATTGTCTGCTGTCAGCGTCTTACTTACCCAGTTCATCACTGGCTTCACTACAGCTGCCGATCGAAAGCGATTATTCTTTCCAATCATCCATGCGGTCATGATGCCACCTGCACTTCCTCCTGTCACAAACAAGCTATCTTCTGTCACGATACCTCTACGCAGCATTTCATCCACCCCATCCATCACGTCCTGATAGTCATCTCCTGGATAATTGTTGTACAAGAGATTTCCAAACTCCTCTCCATAGCCTGTACTTCCTCTGGGATTGGGATAAAACACTACATAATCTGCTGCCGCGTACAACTGAATCTCAGGAGAAAAGCGAGAACCATAGTTGGAAACAGGACCTCCATGATTCTCTACCAAGAGGGGATACTTCCGTTCCGCATCATAAAAAGGAGGCTTCACAATCCAGCCTTGGATGCGTCGTCCATCGACTGTCGATTGATACCAGATCTCCTCTACCTTTCCTAGGGTACGGTAAGAGAGTACATCCTGATTGAGTTGGGTGAGAAAGGTAGCGGTACCATCCTCCACTTTTACAAGGTCTGAGGGATCGTAGGGAGAGGTATGCGTATAGACAATGACACCCTGGGTTGAAACGGTATAAGATCCTCCTCCATAAGGTCTACCAATAGAAGTTCCTCCTAGATCGTTGGCGACTTCACGCATATTACCTTTCAGATCGGTATAGCCCACTTTGGTGTGGCCTTCATCATCATATTGAAAATATAGGCCTTTGCCCTCGACATCCCAAGTAAGGTTGCTGACACTGCGATCGAGCTTGAGCGGAAGCTCCTTCTTGCGGCTGCCATCTATTCGCATCAGCTGAATGCGTGTGATCTGGTAGGTCTGTACCTTATCCTCATAGCCTAGGTAGGCAATCATTTCTCCTCCTGGCGAAACCACAGGACTGCGATCAGGACCATTTCTTTCTGTTAAAGCCGTCATCTTCCCATCGGGTAGAGAGACCTTATAGATTTCTGAGTTTCGAAATTCATATTCCCAATTTTCATTTCGATTGGCACTGAAAATGAGCCCTTCCTCGTCCACCGTCCATTGGGGTGTGCCTCTATGCTGAAAATCCCCTTCTGTCACCTGACGAGCCGTACCCCCATCTGCAGGTAAAACAAATAGATGATAGAAGCCAGGCGAAATATATCCCAATCCATCCTGCTCATGTTTCAGCCTTGTGGTCACACGAGGTGCAGGAGCCCATTTTGCACCCTTAGGTTTCTTGGGAGACTTGACCAGCATGGGGGCGCGCTCAGGAACCTTCATAGAGAAGGCCAATTGCTTTCCACTAGGTGACCAACTGAGTCCAGAAGGACTATTTTCCAGTTGGGTCAAACGTGCGTATTTCCCTGTAGCCACCCAATACATATAGATTTCGCTCCCTTCATCTGTCGAACTCGTAAATGCAATTCGATCACCTTGAGGAGACCAGCGGGGGCTAGATTCGCTTCTCTCTCTATTTGTCAGCTTCTGATGGGTCCCCGCTTTGAGATCGAGGAGCCAGAGGCTTCCTTTTTTGCGATCTTTCATGATGTCCATCCCATTGCGGCGATAGACTACATACTGCCCGTCAGGTGAGAGTTGAGGATCGGAAGCCCACTCTAGGGCAAACACATCCATACGGTCAAAAGCGGGCATCTGGGCTATAGTATGAAACATGATTCCCAATAGACCTACAAGTATCCAAAATCTTTTCATGAAATAGGTAGTTTGATAGAGTCTACAAGTTAGGAGGATCTCATGAGCAAGGCAAAATATCGAATCGAACGAAGAATTGTCTGACCTATTTTTATCCAAAATTGAAATAGTTTTTTAGGCAGAAATGAAAAATATCCTGAATGATTTTCTCACTATAAGTAAATCAATGAGAAGATTATTTTGATCACATCACCTGATGCACTTCATTTCATTTTTGAGGCTGTGATACCTTTTGATCTATTCTGCAAGTCGAAAGAAAAATTTCCTCATCTTCATCTCCCACAGATGAATATGAATTTGGGTGAATGATTCATTTTTACTTCTTTTTCTAACATACAATATGGCTCAGACGTCACAATTAAAAGGAGTAGGATATGAGAAAAAACTATACGAAATGTATGCATCACAGCCTACTTCTTCTTTGTACTTTTTATCAATGGAAATAAAAAGCAATTCTAAGCGGTTTTTCTATAGACTGTACCTAATACTTTGTAAAAGAGTTTTTTATTTTATATATAGAAATGAATAAGAGAATGAACTATATAATTCTAAAAACAAATCAATTGTCCAATTTATATCCATAAACTAATAGATGTTTTTTATCCTTGTATTCATACATACAAATTTATAGACATTTAAGCCTAATAAATGGTTCATTTATCGTACTAGTTTAGTGTCTTGATAAATAGAATAAATGCATTTTTTAATACGAAAACCATAACTTCAATTAACATTTAATTAATATTTGCTTAACATTTGCGAAATAATCAACTGATTAATTACCTCCATAGAACAACAGAGGGGTATTAGGGGAAAATACCTACAGTTATTTGTTGTTCCATGTATCTTGCGAGATGCAAGAAAAAAATAGTCATTATTGTCCTATCGCGAGATAGCACCTCCAATATTTAGGGTCCAATCTTATCGACATTAACAACACAACTCTAGACAGAGGGGTACAAGCTTTCCTTATCTGAGGACTGGCATTCGTCTGCCTTTGATGAAATGCATTTTTATGATTCTTCACTCCTAATAGGGATTAGAAGGAAGGTATTTCTATGATACAAAATACATCCAGCACCCAAAATCATTAATAAGACAAAAATTAGTCATTTCAATTAACCATTACACCATTAATTTTTACGTTTATGTTCACACAAAAAGTTTTTAGAGTAATTATTCTCACACTTTTCGCAGTATCCACAATGTGGATCGTATCATCCTGTACATCAGACAAAGTCGCACCATCTGCTGAAGAGGTGAGCCCTAAAGTCAACCTTGAAGACTACCCAGAAGAGATCACAATGGAAAATTGGAAATCTTTCGTACGCGCGCCACAAGAAGTTATAGACTTTCATCTTAAGAAAGAGTACGAACAGTTCCAACCTTCTGAAGAAGCCGAAAGCCTTGATCCTAACAAGACTGCTATGTTTACATTGGGATTCGTAGAGGCCTTCAACGGTACATGGCAACCCTTTGGAAATGTTTCTATCACCACCAACAACTGTGGAACTACTTCTGTCAACGGCAACTTTGGAGGAGCTAACTACTTCCTCAGTTCTGGCTGTACGGGAGGTATCTGTATGAACTTCAATACTCCTGCCACAAACGGTGTTTCCACATTTGACTTGGTGATCATTTCTCGTCACATTTTGGGGATCACGCCTTTCACTGAGTTCCGTCAGTTCCTTGCGGCTGATGCGGACCGCGATGGAGACGTAGACAATGACGATATTGATGAGATTCGTGATGTGATCCTCTTCATCACGACGTCATTCCCTAACAGTGAAAACATTGTCTACATTGAGACAGGAGACTACAATACCATAGATGCAAACCTTGCTTTGGTAGATCCGCTGACGCTGTTTACGTTGGGAACATTTGGCCCATGCCAGATCAATCCTGATCGCCGTGCAGTCAAGACGGGTGATGTTTCTGGTAACTTTGTATTCTAGAGAAAGCATTGAAAAGTATACAACCTAAAAGACAGGTGGGGATACCCTGCCTGTCTGCTTTTCTTATCGAGAATATCGTGATGAAACAACCCCTTACAATCCCAGCTCCTTTTTTCGATCCTTGATGAGTTTGCTTACGTCTACCTTTTCCCCTTGGAGGTCTTCTGTCACTTCAAGAAGAAGGTATTTTTTCTTGTTGACAAAGAAGAAGATTTTCTGGCCTACGCGTAGGTCTACCCCGCTATTGGACATCGGTGATAGATTGGGATTCATCACACCTGGGATTTTCAGGTAGATGGACTTGAGGGAATTATTGCGGAGGGTAAATGGAACGGCATAGGTGAATGTAGCCAGTGCCACAAAAAGGAAAAGGAAACACGCGATTTTTTTCATTTGTATTCTTTTGTTGTTGAATTCAAATAAGCAACACGTGCTTCCAAAGATTCGTTCGTCGTATAATCCCGCTTTTACATTCTTTTACAAGAGGTGACAGAAATAGAAATCCTTCATTCCCATCTATTATCCTCTCCCACCAAACTGCATGAGATAGGCCTTGATGAAGGCATCCAGATCTCCATCCATGATCTTTTGGACATCTTGGGATTTCAGCTCTGTGCGGAGATCTTTTACCTGCTTGTAGGGATGAAAGACATAGTTGCGGATTTGTGATCCCCACTCGATGGCTGACTTTTCTGCTTCTGTCTCTGCCGTAGCCTGCTGTCGCTTTTGCAACTCGAGGTCATAAAGCTTGGATTTGAGCAGTTGAAAAGCCTTTTCCTTGTTGCGTAGCTGGGATCGCTCTGTCTGCGAGAAGATCGTAATGCCCGTAGGGATATGCTTCAGGCGAACAGCCGTCTCCACCTTGTTTACATTCTGCCCTCCCTTACCCGAAGAGTGAGTAGTGGTGACCTCTACCTCGGCATTGTTGATTTCGATCTCGATGGTATCGTCGATCAGCGGACGTACGTCTACAGAAGCAAAAGTCGTTTGCCGCTTACCCTGCGCATTGAAAGGGCTGATGCGCACCATGCGGTGGACGCCTTTTTCTCCCTTCAAATAGCCAAAAGCAAAAGGCCCTTCGATTTCTAACTCTACCGATTTAAAACCTGCGGTATCTCCTGGTACCTCGTCTAAAAGCGTCACTTTGAAGTCGTGCTTCTCCCCATACATGATGTACATGCGCTTCATCATGGAGACCCAGTCCTGGGATTCGGTCCCACCTGCCCCCGAGTTGATCTCCAACACACAGCTGAGGCGATCCTCTTCTTTATCGAGCATCCGCTGGAACTCCAACGCTTCGATGGTCTCTTCTGCCTCCGTTCCTGCCTTCGTGATTTCTTCTTCGGATACCTCCTCCTCTTTGTAGAACTCAAAGAGTACTTCGACTTCTCCGACGACTTCGTCTACTCTCTTATATGCTTCTGTCCAGACTTTGAGGTTGGATATTTCTTTCATGACTTTCTGGGCAGCGTCTGGATGCTCCCAAAAGTCTGGTTGATGGGTGATGGCCTCTTTTTCCTCGATTTGGGCCAGTTTACTATCTATGTCAAAGATAGTCCTTCAGCGCCACCACCCGCGCCTGAAGGCCTTTAAGTTGATCCTGAGTCATGAGAATCTGATTAAATAATGATGTTTCCACTACAAAAATTGCAGTGAGGCAAAAATAAGAGAGTACGAAGGAGGAAACAAATGGTTTGTGAATACGGAGGTATCTCTTTTAAGTAGATGGATAGCAGAAATAGGGCAATGAAAAAATGGCAGCTTACCAGATCCCAATTTGTAAGTTTGGGATCGCCTGGCATGTATCAAAGCACAACGTGAAATACTTATCTACCTTCCTTAAAACTGATAATAAATGAAGGGCTGCTCTCCCCCAATCTCTACCTGTACCATCAAAACCAGCCAGATGATACCTGCCATCGCTACTGACTTGAGCACTAGAGGGGAACGCACAAATCCTCTTTCAAATACGCCATCAATGTCATTGGGAATGAAATGGATCATATAGCCCAGCCCCATCAAGAAGAACGCCCAATGATTGGCAGGGTTCGTTAATATCTGTGGAATGATCTCAGGATGAAAGTTGAATAAGATCTGCTCAATCATCTCAAAAGCCAAGGTAAGGGACTCCGCACGGAAAAATATCCAACAGAGACATACAAAGTGAAAGGTAAATATGACGCCCCACATGTGGCTGACAACCCCAACAATCATACTCAATCGGCTATTGACAACCACTTGTCCGTCTTCCTCATCCCGCTTGGTCCCGATGCTTTCGAGGAAGTCGCGTACCCGCCGACGGATAATCGTAAAGGTCCCTTTGAACATACGGTCAAACGCGAGTGCTGCCCCATGAAGTCCCCCCCATATGATAAATAACCAAGAGGAACCATGCCAAAGTCCGCCTAGTAGCATCGTAATCATCAGGTTGATGTAGGTACGAAAGTTTCCCTTTCTATTCCCACCCAAAGAAATGTATAGATAGTCTCTCAGCCAGAAGGAGAGCGAAATGTGCCACCTTCGCCAAAACTCTTGTATGCTAGCAGATTGGTAAGGCGCATTAAAATTCAGAGGAAGTCGATATCCCATCAGCAAGCCGATGCCTATCGCCATATCTGAATAGCCCGAAAAATCACAATAGATCTGGAGCGCGTAGGCGTAGACCGCCATCAGATTTTCAAAGCCCGTATGGATCGTCGGTACCTCGAATATTTGATCTACAAATGTGGTACTGATAAAGTCTGATATCACCGCCTTCTTAAAAAGCCCTACCGTGATGAGCATCAAACCTCGCCCTATATCATCTTGGGAAATTTTGATGTCTGAACGAATCTGTGGCAAAAACTCGGAGGCACGCACGATGGGACCTGCAACCAACTGAGGAAAAAAGCTGACATAAAATCCGAAGTCCAACATGCTACTGACAGGCTGTAACTTCTGGCGGTAGATGTCTATCGTGTAGCTCATCGTCTGAAAGGTAAAGAAGGATATCCCTACAGGTAGCAGAATGTCTCCCACACTCCAGTCCTGGCTGAAAAGCGTATTGACATTTTCGAGGATAAAGCTCGTATACTTAAAGCCCGCCAGCATGCCCAGATTGGTCATCAAGCTCAGCACGAGGAAGAATTTCTGCTTGCGTTTCTTCTCTTTGGGTAAATACAACCAATTGACCAGACTATCCAAGATCGTGACCACACCTTCAAAAAACGAAATCAACCGATCAGGCAGCCACCCGATTCGCCCCATCTCCCGCATTTCAGGATCATAGCCAAACCACAGGGAAAGGTCTATCAACTGCCTCCATCGCCCCAAAACCTTGACATTTCGCCTTTTGATGCCTTCATGCTGATACATGAAGATCATCAAGCCAAAAAGATAGTCGACAAAAGTAGAAAACAGCAGCAGGGTAAAATGCCAACCACTAGACTTGTAATAGAAGAAAAGCGAAAAACAGGTAACGTAAAGAATCCTTGCCTGCTTGCGGTGGGCAATTATAATATAGATTCCAAGGAATACGATGAAGGTGTAAAAAAACCATGTGGAATTGAACATGACCGGCGTCTCCGGATCATGCACAAAGGCTTTTTGTAAAACCTCTTTCCAATTACTAACGATGGAGGTAAGATTCATAACCTTTCATAAGGGCATCAAACAGAAGCTTGCCCTGTAGTTCATAACCTGATCGATTGAAATGCAGCTTATCTGACTGAGCCAAACCTGCACTATACCACTGCTGGACAGATCCCTGTCCACCCATCACACCATAAAGATCCCAAAATCCTATGCTGTTTCCAGTAGCATAATCCAGCATGATGTTACGTGCCTTCAAAATCGAGGGATTTTCATATTGTTTGGCACGATAGGCATCTGGCGGTGCTGTCAATAGGATGCTTCCATGCGGTACATAGCTCTCCAGATTGTATATAAAATCGTCCAGTTCTACAAAAAATGATTGATCCGAAAAGTATTTCCCCACTGTTTCATTGGTTCCTAGGGAGATAATAATCAAGTCGGGTTTGAGTGCCTGTATTTGATCCCAAAATGCCTCAGCTTTGTTGTAATGCTCAAACTTTGCTCCATTTACGCCCACCATATGGTAGAGAATTCCCGATTGGTGGTAGTTTTCTAGCACTACGCCATACAATTGGGTCTGAGCCTGTGAAGGAATGTGTTGCTGAGTCTGCAGGATGACGGATTTTGTAGGTTCTGGCAAATAAAAAGAACGAACAAAAGGATGTGCGACAGAAGAGCTGATGACACCCGATCCTCCCCGCATACGAGGAAGCGCGCCACGTGAACCATTCCCTCCTCTTACCTTCAGACGTTGACCTTCAAAGATTCGCGTATCTTCCATACCATTGAGTCGTTGAAGGTTACCTACCGTCGTACGGTATTTATTGGCAATGCCTGAAAGTGTTTCTCCGATGGTCACTTTGTGGTACAATGGTCTTGACTCTCCACCCGTCACTTGTGGGATTCTGTTTCCCTGCACCGTCTCCCCCACTTGCCAATCTAGATAATCTTTTCCTCTAGGTGCAAAAACGGTGACCTTATTAAAGCTCTGCTGCACCCCATAGGGAGAGGATCTAAGAGAAATCTTCAGGCTAGCATTTCGGGACTGTGTCGTCAGGGTAAGCCCACTTACACCGACAGGCAATGGATTGTTGAGGTGGACGGTACGCTTGGCTTGCCACGAAACGTTGGAGTTGGTTTGGATGTCTACGGGCCCATTCGTCCGTGCTTGGGCATAAGGAAATACTAATCCTCTTCCAGCAGTACCAAACCTTGTCTGCAAGAGTGCACGTAACTGTCCCGACATCCAGTCTGCCTGGATGTGAGAATCTCCTATATGTACAACATTGACTGTACGGATTTTTCTGGTCTCCAGACGATCCAGTTGATGATAAAAACCCGCCAATCCTTGATTGGATTTGACGACGACATTTAAATCCTCCCGTAAGAAAGGATAGCGCTCATACAAATTCTGGCCCGAAACTTTCTCCCCTACTCCTCCAACCAGAAAAATCCCATACAAAATGACCCTGACAGCTTTAATTCGGATACCCATGTAATCATAACCCTATAGTCCAGGAGTTCCCCTGAGTGTGTGAATTATCAAATCCAATGCCATTCCTCTATTTGGAAACGCTCAAATGAGCAGTTGGACAAAAGACTTTGAGAATCCATTCCGTCTATACAAGGGAACCAAAACCTAAAACCCTGATAGTCAGATAAATCATAATTTTCGAACTCCCTAAAAATACATGTCCACGTACTGCACACTACTTTACCACTTCAAGACCACCCGAAATAAGAAATAGTAGGATTCATAAGAAAAAACTATTCCTATTTCCGTCTTTTGGCTAAAGGATCTTTTCGGTTCGAAAAAACAAAATTAAATTTGATCATTGACGCCGAACTTATTTTAGATCTAATACATGAAAAAAGAGGACCGAAACAGTCCCCTTTTTCCAGATATCAATATGTCAAATAAATCCTTATTAGCGGGAAGCTTTTTGAAGTGCTTCAGTAGGATTGATTACCTTTCCAACTTTATCAGAGTCTTTAACGGATGTCCCTGTCTCATTCAGAATCCTATAAACTTCTTCTGTTGTAATATCAGGGTTATATGCGCGCATCATACCTACAAGTCCCGATACAATGGGCGTAGCCATAGAAGTTCCGTTGTAAGACATGTATTCGCTTCCAGGGACGGAAGAAAGGATATTTACACCAGGAGCTGCGATAGGCATGCGTAATTTGGTGTTTGTATTAGAAAATGAAGCCTTATTGAGATTTTCGTCTACAGCAGATACTGTAATTACGCCTTTGATATTGGCGGGAGAATAGCGACGGGCATCGTCATTGCTATTTCCAGCGGCGACTACTACGATAGCACCTAGCTTGCGGGCGTACTTGATTGCATCTGCTTGCGCTTTGGGAGGACCAAATAGAGCTGGACCACCTAGCGACATAGAGATCACATCTGCACCGCCTTCAGCAGCATCGATGATGGCTCTTGCCACACGCTGATCTGTTCCTCTCCCCTGATCATCTAGCGCGGGGTATCCTGAGATCGTGATGTATTCTCCGTTCCAGTTGAGCGATCCTACACCTTTACCATTATTCGTTGTGGCACCCGCTAATCCTGCACAGTGTGTACCGTGGCTGTGAAGATCGTAATCACCTTCTCCTCCGCTTTCATCATAATTTCCAGAAATATCTTCATGGTCAGCATCTACGCCTGTATCGACGATGGCTACTTTGGCCTTCTTCTTAGGTTTATTTTGCTTTAGCCACTCATACACTTTATTGTACTTCAATGATTCTGCATACCATTGATTGGAAAGGAAGGGATCATCAGCAAGAAACTGGCCCTTTCTCAGCACTTCTCTTTCAGAAACGATGGGCTCATAAAAGCTCAACTCACGGTTGGGTGCTACTTGATCCACATTTTCCTCATCTGCACTTAGTTCCATCATGAGCGGATCACGCTTGGACTCATCTACAAATACGAGATAGTACTGCGCCAGGTCTACATCTTCGGATAGATCTACGTTGGGGAAAGCACGCTCAAACTCTGCGTCGTATTTATGGAATAAGTACTCAATTTCTTCTATATCATCATCGGGTCCCAACTCTACTAGAAGTTGGACTGTATCGGGTCTCTCTTTGAAGGACTGGAAAACAGACTGTCCTAAAAATGAAACACCATAAATCAAAAAGCCCAGTGCCATACCAAGTATGCCTGGAACTCTAAATATTTTGTAATGCTCTTTTTTGTATGCTAGATAAAAGGAGGCGAGGAACATACCTGCACCCAGGTCAATGGAGAGATTTCCCAAACCGTAGAATAGGCCATTGCCGCTAAAGAGGGCGTGGACCAACTGAAATCCGATGGCTGATACCATTAAAACAAATGCAGGAAGGGGATTGAAGCCCGTTGCTTTATTTTTCCTGGCAATACCTCTTCCCAATACCCAAAAAGCAAGGGCCGAAAGCACGATTCCAACAGTGTGAAAAAATAAGTTAACTAACATTTGACTACTCTTTTTGTCTCAGCATGCAGTTGCAATAAGAAAAATAGCAGAGGCTGGGACTGTGATTTTTGCTAAAAAACAATGGTTATAAAGCAAAAAAAGGGAAAGCACAGTTCGTGCACTCCCCTTTTTTGGTATGATTACAATTGATCTATCGTCTCAAGATTCACATCCTGTCCCCACATAAATATCCCAAAAGATTGTACGGGTGACAGCTTCACTTTGACTCTTTTCCCTTCTTTCTTGTATGCCTCTGGAATCCCATCCACAGGATGGTACTTCTGTCCGTCGTCTCCCTCTATGCCCCAAAATCCGCCTGACAGGTTGACGTATGTCATTTTTCCAGTAATATTCATACAATTACAATCATTCGATGTTCTCTTGTGTTACGGCTTCATTCTTTCAAGGTTACAGGACGATGAAGCATATGTTAACACAATCATAAGCCCTAATTTAACCATATTTCAGTATATAAAACAAGTATTTCAATTACATGGCTCAAGGATCATTTATTAAAAATAGAGACTCCATAATGGCATCCCACACCAATAATAAACTAAAAATCAATCACTTAACCAGGTAATCAAAATTGATTCTAAATTGCACAGTCTATCATTTTTCTCAATTCTCCCTATGCACGCGCTTTCTCAAGACTTCAGAGAAAGTCCGCATTCAACCCTTTTCTTTCTTGAATCAATCGTTAAAATTTCTTCCTGAATAGAACTTTTCTCCCTAACAATAATACTGGACACGCAAGGATCTGCACATACTTCATCTTCCATCTGCGCTAGGTAGTCTTTTTCTTATACTTGGTCACACCCTATTCATTTCCCAATGTCCCTCATTGAGTTTTGTGCATACTGTAAATGATATAAAGCATTGGCATAGAATGGGAGATTTTCTCAATTTCGCCCCAAATAAACTGTATATGTCCAGGTATCTATTGCTTTTGTTGCCCACCCTTCTATTCATCGCCTGCAATCAAGGGCCAGAAAATCGTCCTGTGACCACACAGGATCTTACGACACGGGATGAGTTGTCACGCTTCAGCTGCTCGGATACGATGCTCAACCAGTTGTATATACGCGTATCTCAAGGATATGCAAGTCAGCTAGCCAAAGCATTTCCTGATACGACAGCCGCTTTCCCTGCCGAGACGATCAGTGACGAGGAGCGCAGCCTACAAATTCTTTCTCATTTGCCCAGCCTGGCTTATCAGCGTGCTGCTCAGACGATACTAGATACGCAGAAAGAGTTGCCCTACCCCTTTGCGTTTTCCTACCATTTGATGAAAGCCAATCGAGATCAAGTTCCCCAAAATGCTTGGGACCAGCCTGAAAAATGGTTGCAACTATTTGCCCAAACGATGCTGGCACCTCCAGTAGACGCGAAAACATGGCCAATTCCCGAATTCCTGCTATATGCTTACACACAAAAGGCCACGAAAACTGCGATTCAATACGGACCAGATGAACTCACACCAGAAAATGATCAAACATATGGTTTCCATCAGGGCTTAAAGGAGCCTATATCTATTAAAGAGAAAATGGGACCTGCCATTATCAATAAGTTGCAGATGAATGGTCAACGCTTTTTTCCATTTTTGGAAGCACCTACAACACTTAATTTTGGAGATGAGCTGGTTTGGGGGCTACAATTTGACCTATTTCCTGCAAGTTTACGGCCTACCTTAGAAAGAAGTGTATTACAGGGAATATTGGAAGACGGGTTCACATTGGATAGTCTTTCACTACTGGGACAGACCTATGTGCTCCCTTTACTTTCGCAGTCGGGCAATCACGATGCAGCGAGCCGATTGGTACAAGATACGTCCTGGTATATGGGTCAACCATCTAGAGAACATCTCGTCGCGCACTGGTTATTGACAGAGGCTGCGGGTATTTCCTATCAAAATGGTGAAGTAGTGCTCGCTCCGAAACTGACAGAGGGGATTACCTTTGCAGAGGGTCAATTGCAGACTACCGACGGATTGTTTTACTGTCGAATAGAGAAGCAAAAACCCATCCGCATCCAGATCCTCAGTCCCAAAGAGGCGACGCTTGTACTCCCTGTCAAAGATCCCAGCAAGGCTACGATCATCTGTAATCAGATACGCATATGGTTGGGGAGTCAACCTCAGCCCATGCCAGAAGGGATAGAGTTCCTGGGGGCGGAGGCACACAAAGTCGTCTTGAAGATTCCCAGAGGGAAGTTTGAATTCTTGATCAAAAGCTAGGCTCCGTCATTGCCTTGACAGTTCATCATGGCTGATTCACCTACATTTCATGTATAGTGTGTGTATCTCAGTATGCTGACACGTGTATTAAATAAGAGCAAAGCGCTGTAGGCCACGCATCCACATTGGGGCTATGATTGACAAGATTGCATGGATATACTTATCGGAGGGTCATCTCCTTAGTTCGCGTTCTCGAGGACGTAAGAAATACTATATACCTGGAGGAAAGCGAGAGGCGGGAGAACAAGACTCTGATACTTTATGTCGAGAAATTTTGGAAGAATGTAGTGTAAATCTACTTCTTGGAAGTATAAAGTTTGTCGGAAGCTTTCAAGCCCAAGCGGATGGTCATATCGAAGGACTTATGGTTCAAATGACCTGTTATTCAGCAGAATATGACGGAGTCTTGTCACCAGGAGCAGAGATAGAGGAACTGATATGGTTAACCCATGCGGATATTCCTTACGTAAGTCCTGTGGACCAGTTGATCATAAGGTCTTTGAATCAACAGGGTTTAATGCTTTAATTAAAATAAAACCAGCAACAAGCCCTGTAATAATGACGAAAAATCTTGCAGTTGTAACCCTCTTCTCCTTCATCATAGGACTTGTAATCATACAAGGCATTGCCGGCAACAGCGAAGGATGGCCTCCTGTGGGGCCTATCGTGGCCATGTCCCTTACGGGGGCGGGTCTGATCCTATTTTTGATATCATTCCTACTGGATATTAAAAAGAGCAAGGACATCTATGAATGGGGTATGATCCTCGGGATATCCTGTCTCCTCGCTTTTGGGATAGGGATCTTGACAAGATTTGGGCAGCACCACTTGCGAAAGGCGGAGGCGCACATGCTTGTAGACAGATTGGAGGCTTATCACGAAGATTATGGCAAGTTTCCAGCGCATTTAAATGAATTGACCCCAAGGTACCTGCCCTTTATTCCTGAAAATGACTTTGGATTGGAGCAGATTGAGTTTCGCTACCAGGGGAGGAAACAAAGCTTCTCGCTAGAGTACGATTCCAATTTGGGCAAGGCACGGTATTATCATGCTTTGGGCAGGTGGTACAATATCAGATAACAAAGGCCCTGTTTTGGGAGAAATCACATGGGGTCATTTTGAGTTTCGTCAAAAAACTCCCTACACACCACTATTTAAAGAGGCTCCTTTAGGAATAAAGGGGTCTTTTTATTTGACATATGTTTCCCTTTACGTAACATTTACCTAACTTTGAGCTAACACAGCTTTCAGATGGAGAAGCCCAAACTGGACGAATCTTTGCGTCTGGTTTTTATTTTTTAGCAGACTATATGAAGTCTATTGCGATATATAGCCTTAAAGGAGGTGTGGGAAAGACCACGACTTGCACGAATCTGGCCTACTGTGCGGCACAGCAAAATCGTGTAAGCTTGATCTGGGATCTAGATCCTCAGGGGGCAGCGACCTTTTACTACCAGCTGAAACCCAAGATCAAGGGAGGCATTGGGCGGATGTTGGGGAAAAAAGGCCATCTGGGAAACTTCATCAAGGAAACACAGTATGCTGATCTAGATGTCTTGCCAGCGGATCTTTCCTATAGGCAGTTGGAACTTTTTTTGGACGAAATGAAAAAATCAGAGAAAAAGCTCCGCAGAAGTTTGCAAGCGCTTGCCTCCGAATATGAATATGTTTTTCTGGATTGTCCTCCTTCTCTGGGCACATTGGCTAGACACATTTTTGAGATGTCTGATTACGTTCTCTTTCCGCTGGTTCCCACTACCCTATCAGAACGTGCCTTTCAGCAGGTGTACAAGTACTTCAAGCAAGAGAAACTAGACGCCCGCCGATTGATTCCCTTCTTCTCTCGGGTCGATCGTCGTAAGAAGCTCCATTTGGAAACCATTCATGCCTTTTCCCAAAAATATCCCCAAACGCTAGCCACACATATTCCCAACTCTGCCATTGTCGAGCGGATGGGTATCCAACAGGCTCCTGTGATGACTTATGCGAGAAGTTCGACACCTGCTCAGGCTTTTCGGTTGCTGTGGCAGGAGTTGGGCAGCTTACGTTGACATGGTTCATTTTTCAGAGCGTATTGGTGATGGCTTTGAAAGACAAGGGAGGTCCGCCCGTGTCTGGAGACATCGGGCGAGCGGGCATCGACAAGCGGGCTTGGGGTGAAGCCTGAAGCATGCTTACTGATACTTTTCTAAGAGTGCTTTGGTCGCGCGCACCCCTGCAAATTCACCGAGTGTATCTCCTTCGTACTCGACGCCTACGTAGCCTGCATAGCCTGCGGCTTTGACGAGTTGCATCATGCGGGCGAAGTCGATCTTGGTTTCATTGCCTTCGGAGTCGAAGTTGTAGCTTTTGGCGCTGACGCCCTTGGCAAAGGGAAGCAGCTCTTCCATGCCCTGGTAACGATCGTAGGGTGTGGGGCAGTCCTTGGGGGAACCATCCAAGCAAAAATTTCCGAAATCGGGGAGTGTGCCCACGTTGTCGCGATTGACTTGAGTCATGATGTCGGCGAGCCACTGACCGTTGGAGGAATTCCCTCCGTGGTTTTCGACGATGACATTGATATTTTTGGTAGCGGCATACGCTCCGAGTCGGCTGAGAGAATTGACCACGGCAGCTTGTACGGCACGGGCGGGGCCATCTCCTCCTGCGTTTACGCGGATCGAGTGACAGCCCAAGAAGGCGGCAGCATCGACCCATTTGTAATGATTCTCTACAGCTTGCTGTCGGTTAGTGGGATCGGCAGCACCGAGCTCTCCTTCTCCATCGACCATGATGAGGACATTGCGCACTCCGAGGGCATCCGTCTTCTTCTTCAGTGCTGTCAGATATTCGGTATTCGTTTCATTCCCCTCAAAAAAGCGGCTCACATATTCTACAGCAGTAATTCCAAAGGAGTCCTTAGCCACTTGGGGAAAATCCATATTGGTCATTTTTCCATCATACAGAGCCTTATGCACAGACCACTGGGCCAAAGAGATATCGAACCAGGGTTTTGTTTCTGTTGTTGTTTCTTGTGTCGGAGGTGTATCTTGTGGGTCCTTTTCTTCTCCCCCACAGCTGATACATAGGAAAGTGAGTAGGCCTAGAAGCCCCATTTTTGTTGCGTGTGTCATTTTCATCCTTTCAAATTTTCCAAGAGAAATAAGATGCATCGTAGGCTGACATAGCCTACAACCTCCACTTCTCATCACATTCTGATGTGTGAATGTTTAAATATGGGGAAAATTTGGGAATGTAACATGATTTGTAGGGGCAGGCCCATATTGCCCGCACCATGATCATGGGGTTACGGGATTTGATCCATCTTTTCAAATACGAGGACCTTGTGTTGGCCTCTGCATCCACGACGGACGATTTTCCATTCGAGGTTCATCAACTCGTTGGGGTAATAGGTACCGTGGGAGGCACGCGCAGGTTCGAGATTGTCCCAGTCCTTGACGCACATGAAGGCGGAGAAGCATTCCTTCTGGTTGCGAAAATTGACGAGTAGATAGTCTTTGCCATTTCGCTTGATCACGCTTTGGAAAAAATAGCGATAATCCTTGGGTTCCGCATGTTCTAAGACGCTCATCACTTCTTTTTTGTAAATATGGGAATCCCAATCATTTTGTAAGAAGACGATGTTTTCGTTGACGCATTCAGGTACGGGGAGGAATTGCTCTTTGGGAATGAGTTGGTACCCTGCGACTAGGATGGCCGTGAGGACGCCTACGATGCTGGCAGTTCTATTTTTCATCTTACTAGGATTATGGATCTATCTATTTGATTTTACTTAAAGTACTCAATTTTGCGCTTAGATGCTGTCCTTTTTCCCATCTCTTCCCTTTATTCCGCAACTTTACCATCATATTCTTTTCGCTATATTTTGATACATTCATTTACTAGTTATAGTCTATTCCCGCATATCAAAAAGTAGCCATGCAAAGACTTCGTTTCTCCTCGTTTACCTGGATTTTGTTGAGCCTATTCGGTCTTATCTCGTGTAGGCCTGAGCCTCCTATTGAGCCTGTCGAACCTGCCGAGGTCGCTCCTTTAACAGATGCAGAGCAAGTAATTGCCGATGCCTTGGATGGGATGGTTGTGCCGATCTCATCTAACCCCTTTGATATCACAGATACAGATTTGCAGGTATTGGATTATCTGGCAGATACGAAGATTGTGGGATTGGGAGAGGCTACGCATGGGACGAGGGAATTTTTCCAGATGAAGCATCGCGTCTTTCAGTATCTGGTCGAGCAGCACGGCTTCGATGCTTTTCTTTTTGAGATGGACTTTGCGGAGGCGATGCTATTTGATCGGTGGATACAGGGAGAGATCGAGGGCGACCTCCGAAGCATGATGCGAGATGAGATGTTGTTTTGGACATGGAATACAGACGCTGTAGAGGATCTGTATACATGGATGCGGGATTATAATCGGGCCAATCCCGACAAGCGCATTCATCTCTACGGAGTAGACACACAAAGTCCTGATTATAATCTCAAGGAGTTGCTTCGTCGCTTGGAGTTGATCATGCCGACGACGGCTGACTCGGTACGTTTCTATATAGGATCGGACTATGAGCGTATGCTGGATTTGTACAATTCAAAAGATCAAATTGCTGCAGATCGCATTCAAAACAGTCTTGAGGAGGTCAGGAGAGTAATCGAAGAAGCCAAAGATGCGGTCATTAGTTTGAGTTCGGAGGAGGCATATACCTGGATCGAACGGCTGGTCACACACATGGAGCAGGTAGAAGCACATAGCTACCAGTACTTTGTTTTGGGGCAGGGACCTCTTCGGGACAAATATATGGCAGATAACACCCGATGGCTATCAGATCAGATGCCTGAGGGTTCGCAAGTCGCTTTGTGGGCACACAACTACCATGTTTCCAATACCTTCACGGGCAATCTCTTCAATGATTCGCAGGGCGGATACCTACGGCAGCGTTATAATGACGACTACCAGATTATAGGTTTTGGGATGAATACGGGTCGATTTACGGCCTTCAATCGGGGTACGCTTAAGACAAATACCATTGCTGCTGTTGCCAACCGCAGCTCATATAACTACCTCTTCTCTCACATGCAAAATAAGGACTTCATCCTACGCTTCGATCAGGTGACAAGTTCGGATGCAGATGCGTGGTTGAGGCGATCTAAGCCCTTTCTGTCGCTAGGTGCGGTCTATCAAGCGCCCGCTTCGAACTATTACTATCCGATCATCTTGACCAGTATGTATGACGTATTGATTTATTTTGACAATACGGGGAGCACCCTGTTGATTCGGTAGCCGCTTGCCGCAGCAAGTGCTGTTTCCCCAAGTCTGTAGACTTGGATTAGGTGTGCATGACATGCCGTAGGCCCATCGCTAGGGCGTGGGTTAGATTCAAGTATGAGGCGCACGCCAAGGCGATGCACCTACAGGACTTGTATATGGGAACCATCAAGGTTTGGACGAATACAGACGAAGCCCAATCCCACCTGCGGAGCATCTGACTTGGACCAAGCCGAAGGGCTTGGAGAATCTGCACGTGCTGCGGCACGTGGCTACGGGGGATGGCGTGGCCATGTGGTATGGGGGCGATGCGCCTACGAGGCTTGCATCGGATCGTCCCTATCCCTAACTTGTTTTCAACAATCTAACATCATCATGTCTGAGCTTGCACTAGAAAGAATCCGTGAAAATAAACGTACCCAAGCGAAACGTCTGAATCTGGCTCGATGTGGGCTGACGGTGCTGCCTGACGAGCTGTTTGAGTGTGTATGGCTGGAGGAGTTGATTTTGAGTAATCGAATCTGGGATTATGAGAAGGATGATTGGGTATTACCACATGGAAAAGGTTCCTTTAATCTAATACATCATGTCTCACCAAAATTCAAGAGACTAAAACACCTTCGTTCATTATACTTAGGAGGAAGTGCAGTTCATAACAAATCTACAGATCAATGGCCAATATCTAATATATCGCCCTTACAACTGCTAAATAACCTGGAAACTTTGGATCTTAAAAGTACTTTAATTCAAGATATTTCTCCTCTAAAATCTTGCAAAAACCTAAAAAATTTAGACCTAAGAAATACACCTGTTATCGATTTATCTGTACTTGGTTCACTTCCCTCTCTAGAAATTATTGATCTCTCGGGAACTGAAGTCTCTGATATTACAGCTCTTCAGTCTCTTAGTTATCTACAAAAGCTTTACTTGACTGGCACAAAAATTTCTAACATTATTAGTCTTGAGAAGCTAACATCACTAAAAATTCTGGATTTAGCACAAACTCAAATTTCAGATATTTCTTCTATTCAGGAACTTAAATCACTTGAATCCATTAATCTAAGCAGGACTGAGGTCTCAGATTTTACACCTTTTAGAGAATTATCACAGTTGACCTTCCTTTTTCTCAACTCTTGTGATATTACTGACATATCAATTATAAAAAGTCTTAACAAGATTCAAGTATTAGACCTTACCAATACGAATATTTCAGATGTTTCACATTTAGAGAATCTTCAGCACTTACATACATTATCTTTAAATCAAACTCAAGTATGCGATATTTCTTCACTTTCAAGTTTGATATCTCTAAAAATAGTTCACTTAGCAGATACTAAAGTATCTGATATTTCTTCTATTAAAAATTTAACTTCGATCAGAGAGATTTCTCTTAGCAGAACAAATGTATCCGATATTACTCCTATCCAAAGTCTCAATAATCTGCAAACTCTCTATCTTAATCAGACTCATGTAAATGATATATCTCCTATTACAAGTATTAAATCTCTCAGGTTACTGAGTATAAGAAGTATCGAGATTGATGATATTTCCCCAATATTAACTCTATTGAAAAGAGGTTTGTCTATTTCATGGAATAGATTCTCACAAGAATTTGGAATTACACTTTTCAATAATTCATTTCCTAGAATACCACACGAAATCACCCAAAAAGGACCTGAAGTAATTATTAATTACTTCAAAGAATTAGCAAATGAAGAGCAAACCGTCTACGAAGCCAAACTCCTCATCGTCGGAGAAGCAGGGACAGGTAAGACGACGCTCTCAAGAAAAGTAAGGAACTGTGAGGCTGATATGCCCAAAGAAGCGGAAGAATCCACACGCGGTATAGACATCGTCACGCATATATGGGAGCAAGAAGACCAACCCAACTTCATCATGAAGATCTGGGATTTTGGCGGGCAGGATGTCTATCATGGGATTCATCAGATATTTTTAAGTAAACGCTCCCTGTATGTACTGGTATTAGATGGAAGAATAGAGGAAAATCCCCATTACTGGTTACAAGCGCAGGAGCTGTTTGGGGGAGATAGTCCTTTGCTCGTCTTGCTGAACCAAAAGGGAACCATCAGGCAAAATGTCGCTGTTAGGGAGTTGCAAACGGACTATAACAACCTGCGGGAATACCTCAGCATCAATCTCAAGGAGGATACAGAAGATGTGCGTCGATTGGGAAGTACGGTAGAGCATTATATCCGCAACCTCCCACACTTGCAAAAAGGGGAAAAACTTCCAGCCAAATGGGTACGCATCCGAAAGAAAGTCGAGGAATTGTCTAAGGAGGAAAACTTTATCTATCTCAGAGATTTTCAGAAGATTTGTAAAGAAGAGGAAATAGCGGAAAAAGAAAGACAATTGTTCCTCAGCGACTATCTGCATGACTTGGGGGTACTTCTACATTTTTCTAAAGAACCCCAACTCAGGGATATTTTATTCCTCAATAACCAGTGGACGACAGATGCCATCTATAAAGTACTAGACCAGACCAAGGCTCAGGAACCTCCAGGTTATTTTACACGGAAGGATCTTGAAACGATCTGGTCAGATGAAAGCTATGAGCATGTGTTCGAGAAGCTCCTGGCTCTGATGGAGCGCTTTGATCTATGCTATCAGGTACCAGGACAAGATGTATTTATTGTGCCTCAGCTTCTCCCTTCTGATAAGCCCGAAGGGTATCAATGGGAAAAAGAGAATGATCTGGAACTAAGGTACCGATATGACTTTCTACCAAAGGGGATTGTTCCCCGGCTGATTGTACGCCTCCACGCGCTGCTTCAAAATCAAGCGCAAGTCTGGAAGCGGGGCGCTGTATTTCAAAAAGGGGAAGCCATTGCAGAGGTTATCGAGAATTTTCGGGACGAATATATCCACATCCGTGTCAAGGGACACAATAGAAGGCGGCTCCTCACCATCATCGCCCATCAAATGGACGAGATCAATAAGACCTTCCAGTTTTCGGAAAAGATGGGAGTGAACCAACTGATTCCCTGTAATTACTCAAATTGCCAGTGCGGGAAGGCTTTCTACTTTCAACTCGATCGCTTGCTGGCCGCAGAAAAGGCAAATGTTCCTGAGCTACAATGCCAAAATAGCTTCAAAATGGTTTCGGTCCAGGAACTTATTCAGGGAACTTTCACAAAAGGAACAGGTCTCTGGGATTATCAAAATCCCCCTTATATCTCCGAGTTTGAGTACATAGACGAATTATTGAAAGAAGGATACATCAAGGAAGCCTTGACACAACTCAAGGATGTCGTCAAGCTCACTCCGTTGAACCGCTCTGTAGATCAATTGATTGGACAATATGCCCTCCTCCAGCAAGAAATTAGCAAGGGGATTATCACGGAAGAGGCTCGGATTGTGGCATCCAATAAAATGCTGGAATCCACTCTCAATATTTTCACTGATGTAAAAGAGGGGAATTATGATGTGGATCGATTGCAATATGCGGTCGTCAAGCCTCCCCTACCCGATCCCATCCACCACATCCGCATCCAGCCCATCCACATCACCGTCCACGGCAACTACGTCCAGGGCGATGCCCAAAATGTTGCCTCCTCCCAATCAGGCGATGCCTCCATCGACCAGTCGCAGACACAGACCGATCAAAGCATTCACCTTCATATCGACAAGTTGCAAGCCTTACTCCAAGCAGGTCAGGAATTGGGAGAATTCTCAGCGGACGATGCGGAGGAGATTACTTATATCCTGGATGATCTGAAGGAAGAAAAAGAGCCCGAATCACCTCGCGAGAAGAAGCGGTGGAAGAAGTTTTTGGGGAGAATACGCGATTTTGCAGGAAAACGCATCGAAAAAGGTGCCGATACGATGGTTTCAGAGGGAGTAAAAGAATGGTTGAAAGAGGGCGGAATGGAAATACTAAATGGCTTCATTCAGACTCTTTGAATGATAATTCTTAGAAAAAGAACTACTACACCTCAAATAAAGGTTACAATATATCTTCCAAAATCTTCATAGTTCAAGATGCAATATCATGCCCAAAGGAATATCTCTACACCTTGGTTTAAATTATCTCTCACCTTACTCTCATTCGTACAGAAATAGAAGTCTCCCATTACTTAAGACTTCTGAAAATGATGCAAAAGCAATGGGAGAACTCGCAAAGGTTGAAGGATTTGAAAAAATTAACCTTCTCCTCACAAGGGAGGCCACATTACACAATTTTGAGAAGCTCTTTTTTGAACTTGAAAAAGACTTGAAATCAGGCGATCTATTTCTTTTGACTTTTTCAGGTAACGGGCTAGCAATACCAGACTCTTTAGAGTATAGTGATGATGGCCAGACCTGCACGTGGTGCCTTTATGATAGATTATTACCAGATTTTGAATTAGCAGAATACATGAAGAAGATACGTAAGGGAGTAAGAGTTGTGATCGTTTCAGATGCAGATGGCGCAATGCTCCCTAAGATAGCATTTGATGAGGTGGATAGAGACGTAAGATGGAATAATATATCTTCCAGATACTCATATGATAACGAAAGAATGATTCGTGCATCTATTGTCTGCTACAATGCAGCACACCCAGCATACGAGACATACGTAGATGAAGGAAGTGAACTGAGTAATTTTACTAGAGACCTACTAGCGATCTGGAATGGTGGAAGATATGTAGGAGACTATAGAGCATTTCTTATGAAGGATGTACTGTATAATTCATCTAACCACCGTTTTATGCCACACTTTTTTCTAGCAGGTCTAAACTCAGAGATTTTCCTAGAGCAAACCCCGTTCAAGATATAGAAATAAGTAGGTATATAGTACCTTAAACTGAAAATTACACCTTGATAGTACAAATATTTAATCAAATAAAACTGCGAACTCCAACTTAAGAATCAAACAAATCTAAGCCGAAGGGCTTGGAGAAGATGCACGTGCGACGGCACGTGGTTACGGGGGGATGGCGCACGCCAAATGGGAGGGTGCGCACGCCCTAGCGATACGCCTACAGCATATCAATATAATCAATCTCCATACGGAAGGGACCCTTTTTCTTGTCGGCCAAGATGATGCCGATGCGGAAAGCAGGATCAAATGTCTCTAAGACCTCCCCCATATCGCGGCCAAAGTAGTTGAGTCGGAAGCTCTCAGCAGATAACTCGATCTCCTGCCACTCCTCTCCCGCGACAAAGGTAGAACCATAATAGGCTACGCGCTGCGCCGTCTGTGTTTCTACGGTGAACGCGTAGGTGCGCCCGTCACCTTTGACGCGGATTTTCATTTTGGTCTTGTCGGAGAGGTTTTCGAGGGTGGTATTGGACTTGGCCCAGGAAAAACCGCCATTATTTTCGAGGGAAAGGTCGCCTGAAAAGACACCATGATCACCTTCTAAGGTGAAGTTGCCCTCGGAGAGTCCGCCCATGACTCCGTCATTGACGATGAACCACTGGTATTCGGATTGCGCCTCGCCAAAGTCGATGTAGTGCTCGCTGGAAAGTAAGGTCATGCTACAGATGATGGATAAGATAAGTAAGGATTTCATTACACTGAATTTGAATCGTGAACAATGAGACCGTGGGGCAAGGTCTGTCATTAATAGACATATGGAAGGGGGTGCTTGTTTGCCCTATTCACGTTTTTTCACATTCCTTCACATTTTCTCACGGTTCCCCCTAGCCACTTGCCGCAGCAAGTGCGCGTTCCTTCGACTTCAGTCGATGGCTGATTGATTAGACAGGAGTCTAATAGATTGGGGACCTGCGTAGTTGGATGACTACGCAGAGCGGGTCGGGGCTGCGCGGTGTGTGTGTTATGCTACGCAGAGCGGGTTGGAAAGGATCAGGGCTACGCCACACACATTGATACTTTCTCCGTCTCGGTTCTCGCTACTCGACACTCTTCATCTCCTCCTCAATCATCGCCCGCGCCGCCAACCATGCACCCGTCCAGGCAGCCTGAAAGTTGTATCCGCCTGTAATGGCATCTACATCTAGCACCTCGCCTGCAAAGTAAAGTCCAGGAACCACCTTACTCTCCATGGTTTTGAAGTTGATTTCTTTGAGGACAACACCCCCTGCGGTGACAAATTCTTCTTTGAAAGTGCTTTTACCCTTGACCTGATATAGCCCTGCGGTGAGTTGCTCGGCAAGATTCTGTCCCTGTACCTTGGATAGGTTGGCCCACTGGACGTCAGGACCGATCATGGCCGCTGCTACCAGCGAACGCCACAAGCGCTGCGGCAAACCATACTGGATATGTCCAGAAACGAGTTTTCTCGCGTCTCTCTCTCGACGAAGCTGTATGTCCTCCATGATATGGTTCGCATCACGCCCTGCCATCCAATTGACCTTCAACAGGAATTCGTAATCTTTGTCCGCCAACGTGCGCGCCCCCCAAGCGGAAAGCCGCAAGATCGCAGGTCCACTTAACCCCCAATGGGTGACCAATAAAGGCCCCTGCTCTATAAGCTTGGTTCCAGGGATGGAGACCTCCGCTTCGGGCACCGTCAGTCCAGCTAGACCATCGATGCGTAAATCCTTGATATTGAAAGTAAAAAGAGAAGGTACGGGAGGAACTACCTGATGTCCCAACTCCTGCATGAGCCTCCAGATCGAGGCGTTGGAGCCTGTGGCAACGAGGACCTTGTCTGCATCGGTCCAGCCGTCTTTTGTATGGATTTCGAATCCTGGACCGTCTTCATTGGAAATGATTTCCTCGACTCTGTGCCGTGTTCGGACCTCTACCTGATGCTTGTCGATGACCGAGAGGAGGCAATCTATAATACTCTGGGATTGATCAGATTCGGGAAACACTCGTCCGTCATCCTCAATCTTGAGGGGAACGCCTCTTTCTTCAAACCAACCCATGACATCACCAGTCATAAATTTATGAAAGGGGCCTAAAAGCGCTTTCTCTCCACGCGGATAGGCTTTGCTTAACTCCCGTGGCACAAAGCTGGCATGGGTGACATTGCAGCGCCCTCCACCCGATATCTTGACCTTACCCAATACGTTGGGGCTTTGTTCGAGAATGACATATTCATTCTCTGGAGCCATCTCAGCCATATTGGCTGCAGCAAAAAAGCCCGCAGCTCCCCCTCCTACAATGACGATACGTTGTTTTTTCACAGCGCAAAGGTACGTCATTTTTCATTTTTCATTTTTCATTTTTCATTTTTCATTTTTCATTTTTCATTTTTCAAGGTGTACCTGACCTATCAGTATAAGTTTCACGAAGAATATTTTCTGAAGAATGATTCTTGTTTCCCAAATAATGAAGGACGTTCACTGAAAAAAGAAACTTGCTTATTACTCGTATTCTTATTCTTTCATATATTGAATGCCTCAAACAAATGCTGCCTGTTTACGCAATCCCTACGTCCTTACCTGTAGAAGATATATCATCATTCACCCTCATGGATATTTGTACCTATATCATTGATCAGCCACATAGTAAAGAAGTCGTGGCAGAAGTGGTAGCCTACATCGGGCGCGATCCCCAACGGATGGACGAACTCATGCAAGGTTTTATGACGGGTTCTTATAGACTGGCGCAGCGGGCTGCATGGACGATACGTAAGATCGGAGATACACACCCTGACATGGTACAACCTTATATCTCAGATCTTATCCCGCTCCTGCAAGCAGAAGTCCATGATGCCATTCCCCGAAATATACTCGCCCTCTTTGCTCAATGGGAACTACCCGAAGATACCTGGGGAACGCTTTGGGATCTATGCTTCGAATGGCTGAATAATCCCCAAAAACCCATCGCCATACGTGTCCATGCCATGACAGTCTTGGGGAATATTGCCTCGCACTATCCCGAACTCGCAGGAGAGCTACATATGGTCATCGAATCGCATATGCCCGAAGGATCAGCAGGTTTCCAGAGTCGTGGAAGAAAAATCTTGAAGAAGCTGGATAAGATTTTAGCTTGAAAGTAAACATGCTTTACTCTCATTATTCCACACTATTTACCTCCTTCATAAATTGAATGACACCCTTAAAATACGTCTGTTGGTCATCATACATAGCGAAATGCGATCCTTGGGGACAATATAGATAAGACCCCTGAGGAAGTTTTCCTGCCATTTCCTCCATATGCTTGGGGTCCATGGTATCAAACTCCGCTCCGATCGTCAAAGTAGGTACGGTAATTTTTCCCAGATCTCCGCTGCGATCCCAATCCGCCAGTGTAGCTCCTTCGGTCACACCAAACTCGCTCACACCTTGCATATACACATAGAGGTCGGCATTCAGCCCCTCAAATCCTCGGGAGACAGGCTCAGGCCAAGCATCCAATGGAAATCGGATCACATGCTGGGGATAATGGTGCTCATATATCAACTCTAAATATCGTGGGTTTTCGTATTCTTGGGCTTTCTCCAGCGCCATCAATTCATCGTACACTTCCTTCCCGAACTGAGGTCCCAATACATTCTGAGCATAGTCAACATAAGCGGGGATGGAACTCATCATATTGGAAATGATCAAGCCTTTCAGATTCTCTTGATACTTGAGCGCATATTCTATCCCAAGTATTCCTCCCCATGAGTGCCCTAAGATGTAAAAGTTATCCTTATCCAAATCCAAAGCTTGACGTACCTGCTCTACTTCCTCCACAAAATGCTCAATCGTCCACAGCGTAGAATCCTTCGGTTTCTCACTCAACGCAGATCCCAGTTGATCGTAGTAGTAATATTCAATGCCTTCTTGGGGTAGAAAAGAATCAAAAGCCTCAAAGTAAGCATGGTTGGCCCCTGGACCTCCGTGCAAAAGAAGCAGTTTCATACGAGGATTATTTCCTACACGCTTGGTCCACACCTTGAAAGTTCCCTTCGGTGTCTCAATCGGAATCATCCGCACCCCTCCCGTCAGTACATCCTTCTTATTCGTATGGTCAAAATAAGTCTTCAATGTCGGCAAATCAGACTTTTCCTGAGTAGCTGGGCGACAAGCAAAGACGAAAACCATCAAAAACAACGCAAGCAAGCGAAATACTTTCATAGAGATAGTAGGTTTTTCTGAAATATAAGGAAAAGAATACAATCGCGTATTCATCCTATTTCCTACTTGAGAAAATGATCTTTTCCTCTAACATGAGCATGAATGTCATTTCCTATCCTAACTCTCCTTAATTCAAGCCTTCACCACCACTTAAGCTCAACTGTTTTAGATAGATGTGAGTGACGTGATAAGCTAATTTGAGTCAGATGATGGTAGAAAGAAAAAAATAAGCTAAAAACGGATGGTTTTACTTTCGGAAAAATCGAGTTATCCAAACATTTTTCTACCTTTAGCTACTGAGATCATTGGGAATTCTCTTTTGTAAGATATTCTCATTCACCGAAGCATAACATTGATCGGAATCTTTTAATCTTTAGTAAAATGAGTATTTCACCTCATATGGTAAGGATTTACACAGATCATCTCATGGTCTATGAAATGGATCATCCTAAGTCTTTCATAGAGACATCCATACGATCATCTGTAATGCTCATTTCTAACAACACACACATTTCAAATAATCGGGCCGTATGAAATTCCAGATGCTCCAAAACCGTTCTACAGGAATTTTTTCATTTGAACTGTTAAACGACCAGGATCAACCCATTTTTTCCAGCGTCCAAACCTATGCTGACCGAGAGGCAAGCACCGCAGCAATGACTGCCACTATCGAAGCGCTCAGAAATGAAGGCCAAATTCAAATGGATGGGCTAAACGCGCAGGTCTTAGATCTTGCAGGTAATGTCCTCATGGAGAGTATTGCCTTCGCAGATGAGAAAAGCCGAGATACTGAAGTAGGATCGATCAGGTCCGCCGCAGCCAACAATGAAGACATTGAGGTCACATTGACCACTGTGACAACCCAAAGGCGTAGTTTGGGATTTGAAACAGTAGACTATGCTGCGCTCTACGATTTTTCGCAGACGTCAAGATCCAATGAACCTGGATTTGATCCGTTCCAGTATGAAGCAGATGAGAAATTCTACTTCCTGTTCAACGGAGCAAATGGACAGCCGATTCTATTTAGCCGTAGCTTTCCTAGCATCTCTAAGCGCGATGCCCGCATACGGCAGATCATCAAAAGTGCAAGCCGCGCCAACCGCTTCGAACAAAAGCCTACAGATGATGGCCAAGTCTACTTCATTGTCAAAGCCTCCAATGGAACGGAGATTGGGCGTAGCAGAAACTTTGCCTCCGCAGCAGAAGCTGAAGCAGCTATCGCCTATCTCATGGCTGAAGCCCCTACCTTCGCTTCCCAATATCCAGAGCCCGCCAAGCGAAAGCGCAACGTCAACAATGAATACGAATTCGATCATACCTCTGCTACAGGCGAACAAGGGTTTGAGGCTTATCGAAGTGACCAGAATAAGTTATACTACTTCCATTTCAATGATGTCACGGGGCAACCTGTCATTTTCTCCGAAGGCTACAGCTCGGGAAGAAGCCGCGACAATGGCATCAAGTCCGTCATCAAGAATGGAGGCCTAGAAGACCGCTACGAAATTAAAGAAGCAAATGGTCAGTATTATATCAGCCTCAGAGCAGGCAACCGACAGGAAATTGCCCGTTCTCGCAGCTTTCCAGATAAGCAGGTAGTCGAAGGCTTGGTGGGTAAACTCATTGCTTTGATTCCTATCTATGCAGAGAAATATGGAGTTGTACTCCAACGTACGCAGGATACAGAGAATTTTGCACTAAATGTGGGAATCCAGGCAGCCGAGCCCATCCAAGTTTTTGATGATTACGATCTTTCGGCGGTTTCTGTCTCAGGAGAACCTGGATTTGAGTCTTTCTACAGCGATAAAAATAAGGCCTATTTTTTCCATTTTAATGATCCCGATGGAAATGCCCTCTTTTTCTCGGAGGGTTATACAGCCGAAAAAAGCAGGGACAATGGCATTCGCTCCGTCATCAAAAACTCAGTAGTAGATGAGCGATTTACCCCTCTAGAAGACGAACAAGGACATTATTTCTCCTTAAAAGCAGGCAATCATCAAGAGATCGGTCGTTCGAAGTATTTCGGATCAGCCGCCGCAATGAGTCCGTGGATCCTTTGGTTCAAAGAAAATGCCCATCGTTATGCTGGACAGTTTGGAGTTGATGGGTTGGTAGTTCCGCCTATCTATGCAGGGAGTTTAGATGAAGGGCAACCGAATGATCCGGGGCCGATCCTGCCATTGAGTGCTCCTTCAGACACCCATCATTCAGATCCAATAGGGGAAACAACTGCACCGACAGAAGACACACCCGCTGAAGTACACAATGAAGAAACCGATACACCAACTCCCCTGGAAAGTACTCCTTCAGATACAAATAGTGCAGATCCCAAAGGAGAAGTAGCTCCGACAGAAGATACGCCCGCTGAAGCATCCACTGGGGAAACCGATACACCAACTCCACTAGAAAGTACTCCTTCAGATACCAACCATACAGATCCCACAGAGGACATCGGAGAAATACCTACTCCAACAGAAGATATGCCTGCTGAAGTGTCAACTGAAGAACCCGACACATCAACTCCCCAAGAAAAAGAGCCTATACCACCTGGCGTTTTGGCGGGGGCTGCTGGAGCCTATGCAGGATATTTGAATTGGGGAGATTATCAGAGTCAAGGAGGAGAGGCCAAGACAGGTTTTGATACCTATCACGATCCTGACACAGGACAGTACTATTGGGTTTACCTGGGAGAAAATGGCCAACCCCTCTTCCTAAGTCAAGGCTATACTTCTGAGAAGGAAAGAGATGAAGCTGTCGTTGCCTCTATGGGTCGATTGTCTAGGGATGAGCATTTTCAGCTCTATCAGGCGCCTGAAGGCTATTACTACTATCAGATCCAGGGAGCAGATGGCCAGCCCGTGGCACTTTCTACTCCCATGGAAACACCTGAGCAAGCACGTGCCAAAATAGGGGCCTTCTTCTCTGCGGCACCTGCACTTGCCTTTGGCGGCATGGTGTGGGATTGGATGAGCGGCAGTACCAAAGCTGAAGTCCCTGCCCCAGTAGTTGAAACTCCTGCAAGTCCTGAACATACACCTGTAACCCAGGAAGCGGAGCCACAACCAGAGAAACAACTAGCTACTCCTTCATCTAGTACGACAGAGTCTCCCCAAACTGAATCTACATCCTCTTCTACTCCTCCCACCTCTAGCGCACCAAGTGCCAGCCTAGATAGAGAAAGTTCGGGAGCCAACCGATGGTGGCTCTGGGCATTGTTAATTCTTTTGCTTCTCCTCTTGCTGTGGTGGCTCTTACCCAATAGCTGTAATAGAGGCGGCGGAGCTGCTGGTGGAGATGAGATTCAAGGAGAAAAAGATCCTGTAGAAAATATCGAGGGGACTGGTGTGCTAGCAGATTCTATGAGACGAGATTCGCAACAAACCCAAACTTTAGATGCTTCTAGTTTGAATGCAGATCAGGATTCTTTAAGTGAGGAATTTGAAGGTGCAGAAAATGAGTCTGAGGGCTTCTACGAAGAAGGGAATGAAGGAGAAGGGGAAACAGATGGAGAAAGTGGAATAAGCGATGAATTATCGTCCACAGATGAAGCCTCTATGGAAGGTGAGGGAGGTGATAGAGGAAATGGAGGCGTAGTGTCAGGGACAGAATCTGACTTAGGAGCCTCTTCCGACAGATCGGATCAAGGAAGTGGAGAAAACTCGATGGGAACATCTTCGGATGGATTAGCTCCTCTGGGTCCCACAGCAGCCAGTTTGGGCATACCAGCAGGCACTTTTGCTGCGCGCATTGCAGACTTCTTGGCAGATCCCAACTCGAAAAAGCAGGCGGAGACCTTCAACCTACTCAACGCTTTTGACTTCGATCAGCACTACCTCAAGGAGCCGGGAAGAGCACAGATCAAACGCTTCCTTCCTAAGGTATTGGCTGCCTATCCCAATGCAACGCTTGTCATCACAGGTTACGCGCACCCGACTGAGGTTCGAGATGTCCCTGATAGTTATGATGATCCTACAGGTAAGAAGGGGCTTTCTATTAGTCTACCCCTCCTCAGAGCAAGATGTATCTACAGAAAGCTAAGAGATAGTCAGGCAAAAATCTCTACACGTCGTATGAAAATGGAGACACGGGTGTCAGATGGCTTCCCTGCAAGTGATACTAAAAGTAGAAGAATAGAAGTGACTATTCAAAGATAAATAAAGGTGAAGTCTCCGTACCCTAATTGGTACATGGAGGCTTCACCTAAAAAATCCTTTCGAATACATGCAAAATATATATTTTGAACGTTTATTAATCACGCAAAAGGAAAACCCTCAACGCGCTTTTCTAGTATACAATCAAACAGTCTCCCCCCTTTATTTTCTCAAAAAAAAATCCCTATTTTTTAAAAAACCAAAATAACTCGGCCTTCCCCAAATTATGAATTAAAACCTTAAATCGTATTCCTAAAGCCCAATATTAGTACGTTATCCTACTTAATCTTAATGATTTTATGATGATTTCTTTTCTCAGAATTGAATATTTCAATCTAGTGTTATACTTTCAGATACGGCCTTTCCCCGAGTCTACGTATATATTATTTCCTTACTCTATTTGTCCATGAACACTCACACAGATATGCCCTCTTGGGAATACGTCGTTCCTAATGATCAAGACGTATTTTTCTTAAGGCAGCTTTATCTACAAGCCGCCATCGAAGGCAACATTATTCGTACCGTCCCAGAAATAACTCCTGCATATATCCGAGAAATTCTTTTTCAATCATATAACAGAGGTTTACAGCTGGCCTGCAAACTTCCAGATGGTTCTATAATAGCTGAAATACATGCGATCACTCCAGAGGAACGTCGATTTAGACACCTCCTCTCTAACCTAACTATTGTAGTATTACCTCAGCATCAAAGAAAAGGAATTGGTTCGAAGCTCTTTCACGAATTTTTGTCAAAAATAAAGAATGAGTATTCCCATATTTTAAGGGTTGAGTTGTACGTACGCAAACAAAGACATGGTGTCATTAAATTTTATGAGAGTCTAGGATTTCAGAAAGAAGGAGAGTTTCCCCATAAAATCCTCCAACTAGATGGCACCTTAGAGACGCCTATTCTGATGACATGGATTAACCCTAACTTTCAATTGGCTAAACTGGATAAATAGATTCATTTTGTAGTTTGTCCTCTACATGGCAAAAAAATGATCAGATTTCTTCTTACTTGATAGAAAAAGAAGATATGTTAAGCAAGCTAAATATTCTGGGGATGACCATTATCCTTACCTTTCTAGCAGGGGGGCTTTTCATCAGCGGCCATCCTTATACGTCTACGGAGAATAAAATTCTTAATGAATCACAACCTTTTGTCGTCGTAGAACTTTTCACCTCTCAGGGATGCTACAGTTGCCCAGCAGCTGATGATAATCTTAGAGCGCTTACCAAGGAATACGCAGATAAAGATGTGACATTGATCCCACTTGCTTTTCATGTAGACTATTGGAATTATCTGGGTTGGAAGGATATCTACAGTGACAAGAGATTCAGTTTAAGGCAAAGAACCTATGCTTCCAAACTAAATTCGGGGGTTTACACACCTCAGATGGTATTCAATGGTTCCTCAGAGTGCGTAGGTTCACGCACAGCCCAAACACGAGAGTTGATTCGAAAGGGGGCGCAAGTTTCTCCTGACATTAGCATTGATTTACGGCCCACAGTCTACACGCATCAGGAAAATTGGGAAATTAATATTCAAATCACAGGAACTCATATAGGTCAGACCCTTTATACTGCTGTGACTGAAGAGGGACTAGAAGTACCCATTGCGAGAGGGGAAAATGGAGGAAAAACCCTCAAATACGATCATGTGGTAAGGACTTTTGAAATGCAATCATTGGATGGTACCAAAGAGCAAATCAAAGTCAAACTATTGCTTCCCAAGGATCTGAATCCGTCAAAATCTCACCTGGTCGCTTTCATCCAAGATGATGCAACAGGAAAAATTATCAGTGCTCAAAAGACAGATGTCTTACCCTAGGAGGAAGGTCCAAAAAACTGAATTGCTGAAATTCGCCCTCCCCGTGGCTCTACTTTGTGATAATGGAAGTGGGCTGATGGTTGGGCTTTCTTCTCTCCCGACGTACTCACAGAGGGCACCTCTATGGTTTGGTTTGGCTCAGTTACCTTGACCTCAGCCCAATCCTCCAACTTGCTGCCATCTGGACTATCAAATAGCGCCAATTTCCATCCCTGTGGGGCATCTAGCTTGAAGCTTCGCATCCGATTGTCCTTGACCAAGGCCAGGACCTTCCCAAATTCATGAGGGAAAAGCTTACGCCGAAAATGCCTACCACGAAAATGCTTGCGCGTCCACCAGTCTAGGATGGCGACCTCCTCGTTCTTAATAATTTTGAATCCTGAGACCTTACCTGACATGCCATTGTGCTCATGCAGGATATAAGAAGAGGCTGGCACAGCCTGACTGGGATCATCCAAATGGGGAACTTCCACCACATCCACCTCATAGTCATCAGGATAAATAACCTCTGCCCAATCGTTGCGGGTGCGGCAGCTCGGACTGTCATACAGCTCCAACTTCCAATTGGCATTGCCAAAGAATTTGAAGCTTTTCATCTTATTATTTTTTACCAGTTTGTGGCAAATTCCCAGGTCTTCATCCGCCAAGTATAGCACCTCATGAGGACCTCTGAAGTCTGGAAATTGATACCACATCAAAAAAGGGCGAACAGGCATCCCAGAGATCTTTTGGAAGCTTTCAACGGCAAACATGCTTTCATCGATTCCGCATTGCCCATAGCCTAACCAGTAATAGCCATCTTCTCCCCAGTCAGGCCCCCAGCTATTTTTGCAAAGCCAAGCCTGACGGTGATCATCAAACCCCAGCACACAAGTCGCATGTCCGCCTGCAAAATCTCCATGCACATACTCATACACCCCTCCTTTGTAAGCGAAAAAGTCATCGTAGACATTAAATCTCGCGATCAAAGGACCACGTGAAGCAATCCAGGATTTCATATTGTAGATGGAGGTGATTTTGTGATAGTCCTTGATTTGTGTCGTCTCCTCGCGCCAGCCTGTTTGCACATCACACTGTTGGGTACGATCGGAGTAAGGAAAGAAAGATTCATGTGTCACACCTACTTTTTGGGCAAACTCTAAGGCTTCTGGTAAATTCCAGCCTCCATCGCAATCTGTCTTCGATCCACAAAAATGCAAGTGCGCCTCAGATAGATCCATGGCCAACTCCTGTGCGTCATTGACGGCGATGCCACTGGAGATTCGGGCATTTACCTGAAGGAAGGCTGCCATCGCAAATGACACGCAGCTCCCACATTTTTGCTGGTCCACGACAGGGTCCAGATAATTATTCCCATTCACATTGCGCCAGTCCCAGGATGTAGGCATGCCATCGGTCAACCCACGACTCCGTTGTTGAAATCGGGGTTGGCTCGCTTGCTTATCTTTTGCTCTGGCTTCGATCTCCTCTGCCTCGGGCTCACCTGAACTTGGGATATATCCCAGCCCCATTCTTCGTAATTCAGGCGTGAGTCCCCTAGATTTTTGAATAGGCTGCCAGCGTAGCTTCTTCTCAGCGATCTTACGCTGCAACTCAACTAAAAATTCCGCGTTCAATTCCATAAGTCAGAGGCTTCAAAAAGAATCATGCAGGTTTCAGGCCCTACACATTCTTACATATTTATATCTTCATATTCCGCATATTTTTGCAATTATTCAAGAGGGTATCTTTGGAAACTATGTAGTGTTTTTACGTAAAAGAACATATTGAAGGATGCCGCTACCAAGGCTAAACCCTCCATTTTTCCATATTTTTATTCTCTCGCACCATGAAAAAATACTGGCTCATTCTCCTCATTTGCATTTCCTGCCAACCTCTCACTACCTCTCAGAATCTCAAAACTGATTGCAGTCAAATAAAGGCCGACGCCTGGATTCATATTCAAAAGCATGCCTTCACCTTATCTCTCATGAAGGGAGACAGCGTATGCCAAACTTTTCCCGTGGTCCTGGGCAGTGATCCTGTAGGAGATAAACGCAGAGAGGGAGACAAGCGGACACCTGAAGGGACCTTTGCCATTAGGGATCTGTATCCTCACGCCAGATGGACCTACTTTATTTGGATTGACTATCCTACGGCTGACTCATGGTCCAAACATCAAGCAGCTAAGGAAAGGAGAGAAATCCCTCAAGATGCCAAAATCGGAGGTGAGATTGGAATTCACGGGGTTCCCGTAGGAACAGATTTCATGATCGACCAAGGAATCAACTGGACCCTAGGTTGTATCTCGTTGAAAAATAAAGATGTAAAGATCGTGTATGCATTCGCCAAAAAGGGAATGAAGGTGGTCATCGAATAATTTTCTTTCCCTTCACTTATGTAAACACTTTCTACCAATTCTCAGCTAGGTAATACGCTTACTCAAGACAGCCTAACCTCGTGCATCCCTCGGCGTAACACTCATCAAACGCACGAAATAATCAGACCATTTTACTGATGTTCAAGAGGTTCCCAAGAGGGATCTCATCTCAGCAGGAACATGGTCTGAGGCAAACTAAACTACTTTATCATGAACATCCTCCAACGACTGGTGGCCCTGACCACCTTGATATTCCTATGCTTTCATGTATCTGCACAGAGTGAAGGAAATAGCCATAGCACTACACATACTACGTCCCTACAGCACCTCACCACTATCAAAGGCTCCATTTCACCCAAGTCTGTCGTGTACTCAGGAAATGGCTATTTTTTCGCCCAAAATATGATGTACCAGCATACCGTGACGGTGTACAATGAAAATTTTGAGTTGGTCAAGACGCTTTCTGACAAGGTGGATCTCGCGCAATATGGCCAATCTACAAAGTCCAACCTGTGTAAAGGTTCCCCTGTCGAAGTTGCGTTCTCCCCTGATGGAAAATATGCCTGGGTATCCAACTATAAGATGTATGGAAAGGGCTTCGACAATCCCGCCACTGACAACAGTCCCATCCGATCAACTTACGACTCTAGCTTCGTCTACAAGATCAACACAAGAAATCTGCAAATTGAACAAATCATCCATGTAGGTTGTGTACCCAAATATGTAGCCACTACACCCGACGGGAAGTATGTCCTAGTATCCAACTGGAGCAGCGGAGATCTCAGTGTAATTGATACGAAAAAGGATCAGGAAATTCGCCGCATCCAACTAGGGCGCTATCCAAGAGGAATCGTAGTAGATGCCAAGAGTCAGTATGCGTACTTGGCTTTGATGGGTGAAGGTAATATCGCCTGCCTCAACCTGCAAACATGGGCCCTCGATTGGAAAGTACGTGTAGGAAAAACCCCTCGCCATCTCTGCCTCGAACCTACAGGTAAATACCTTTATATCAGTCTGAGTCGGGAAGGAAAGATCGCCAAATTCGACCTCCAATCGAAAAAAGTACTGGCCAAGGTAGCTACAGGTGATGCCGCAAGATCTATGGTCATCACACCTGACGGCGAAGCGATCTACTCCGTAAACTATAAGGATGATACCTTTGTAAAAGTTAACGCATCAACTCTTAAGGTGCTAGAAACACATGAAACGAATGATAAGCCGATCGGTATTACCTTCGACCCCGACAATGGACAGGTATGGGTAGCCTGCTATAGTGGAAGTCTCATGGTATACAAGGATAAAGACTGGAAGCCCTCTCCTGTATCAAGGATAGCGAGTACAAATTGGCAACCGATTCTTTTTCCGAATTAACAGTCAATTATCGTAAGGGGAAAAATGTGTCTGACGCTACATTTCTCCCCTCCTTCTCATAAAAAGCTGCTCCTATTCGTTGACTGAAGGAAGGATTTTTATCAGATTCGCCTATTCACTGGAATATAAAATAAATTATAGGGTATAATTTTCAAGCATAGTAACAGGCTATCTGGGGAAGCGTTGGGTTCGGAATTTGGTGTTAGGGGTGGATAGAGGGGTTGGGCTGAAATTCCGTCCCGAGATTTATCATCGGGATTGGTTCTTTTTGCCTAATAATCCCGAAACTCAATGTTCGGGACGCTGAAGGCGACAGTTAAATATTAAAGAAACTTACGATACAGTATATTCAATCATCATCTCATGCACAAGTATCTTCTCTGTCTTTCTATTCTCATTGGTCTTTCCTCTCTATCTGCCCAAATCGACACCCTAATCCATGGGATCTCAGAGGAGCATGTTCAAATCACGGGAACCAAAGTATGGATGAAACCTCCCACAGGATTTGAGTCTTCGCAAAGCTTTGCGGGCTTCGAGGAAAAGGCTTCCTCCTCCTCTATTGTCGTACTTGCGTTGCAGCAAGCCATCCCTATCACGCAGATGGATCAGTCCTTCACAGAAGAGAATCTCGCAGGACAAGGCATCAAGCTAATCGATAAGCAAGCACTCCTCGTCAATGGCATGAAGGCCATCTGGATCGAAGGAGAGCAGCGGGCACTAGGTACCAATTTTACCAAATATGTACTCATACTAGGTGGGAGCGAGGAGACGCTTATCATCAATGGGGTCGCACCTGTAGACTCAGCAGACCTTGCCCAAGACGTCAAAGAAGCAATGAGAAATGCGGTGTACGATGCCAACATCAAAATCGATCCGATGGAGATCGTAGACTTCCGACTGGATATCAGTGGAAGCAAATTTCAATATGCCACCTTCGTCGCGAACATGCTGGCCTACTCTGTAGATGGGAAGATGCCCACCGAAAGTGAGGATAAGGCCAACTTCATGGCAGGAAAATCGCTGGGCAAAGTCCTAGTCCCCAATCCTCGAAAGTATGCCCTCAACCGATTGAAAAAACTGGATGAGGTAGAACCTGAAGAAGTCAACGCCATTGAGATTGATGGACTCAAGGGCTATGAGATTGTTGCCTACAAAGCGGATAAGCAAGAGTTGATCTATCAGGTCATGCTCTTTGAGGAAGAACATTACTACATCATGGTGGGGCTGGCGGAGACAGATTTTGAGGAGAACATTCGTGCGTTTCGCCGCTTGGTTCAGCACTTCAAATTGAAATAAAGTCTGTGTAGAAAAGTTGGCGCCTAAAGTGAATGGAACTTTAGGTGCCAATATGTTAGACCATTGTATTTACTGCTTCAAGATCTTCTGGACTTTCTGGCCATAAGGAGTCGTCAATTTGACCAAATAATATCCTGGGCTTAAGCGACTTCCATCGAATGACAGCTCATACATTCCTTTAGATTGTCTATACTTATCTATTAACTGGATCAATTCCTTACCTTGAATATCGTATATACCTAAAGAGACCTCTACCCTATCGGGGATTTCATAGGTCAGTGTCGTGTTTTCGGTAATAGGATTGGGCTGAATACTTAGCTCAAAATCGGCTGGTTTCGTCGGTGACGATCCAGATATACCTCCTTGAGTATACTGATGTCCTGACTTGCTCGCCTGGTTGGCTTTGTATTGGTTACTCACGCAATATTGCTCCAACTGTGCACTATCATAAGGCATACTAGGACTTCCACAGTTTGTGACCAAATTGATCCCCGTTTCTAATGTAAATCCTGGAGGGAGTTCTACATCAGGGTCAATATTGATGGCATCACCCGCTGTGAGTGTCACATCTGTACTGGTCGTTACATTGCCAATCAAGTTTATTTCTCGCCATGCTTGTACATCCGTATCCACATTTCCGCTTAAATTGACATTAAACGCAATCTTGGGAGAAGTAGGCACACTGTTCACAACCTCTAATTTGACAGGATAGGTCAATACTTCTTGTGAAATAACGGGCAGGCCATCTCTCCCTCTTGTAGTAGACATGTAGGTATTGGAGAAACGTAAGAATACCTGTGTACTATGGGCTGGATTAGAGGGAAAAAGAGGGTCATCCTCGCACTCCTTGAAAAAGCGCTCTAGATAAAGGGTCAAATCTTCTAAGCATTCGATGGGAACAAAAGGACTGATAAATACATTATCATCTACGGTAGGCTCTAAATTTCCATTATTTCCCGTGTACTCAAAACCTCCATCCGTTCGAATCTCTAATGCAGCTAATATCTTAGAGTTCTCTAAATCTACTTTAGCAGCAGGATTGATGGCGTATTTGATGTCCGTTGCCAGTCTGTAGGAGAGTTCCTGTGTCAGATCTGCCGTATAGAAGGTCTCCCCCTGATACTGCGCACAAACTTCTGCGGGGAATGGTGTCACCACGTTTTTGATTTCTCTGGCAAGATGTACCGTAGGAGTCTCTAACAAAGCAAAAATGCCTAACTCTTCATTGTAAAGAGGATAATAGGGCTGAAAAGTAAAGTTCGTTTCTGGAAGTATACTACTTCCCTTACTGCCTGGAACAGCGAACTCTGTTACTATTTGCTCGCTAGATCCAACCACCGTACCTGTCAGTGTCATCCCTCCTCTGATGATGGCTGGAGGCGTTTTGTTGAGTTTGACATTCTGAATCTTCTTAAGTTTCAAGGAACCTTTATAAAACTTAATTCCTTTTGCCAAAAACTTATAATAGGTGGAAATGAACTTAAATGTCTTAGTGGCTTCGTTATCCGAAACTAATCCTGCAGTTGCGCCCTGTAGATCTGCCGTCGCCGCGCCAAACTCTAAAATATTTTCTAGTACCTCCAGTTTGGCCACATCTTCATCATAGCCTTTGGCAATTAATTCTTGTTTATAAGCATCAAAGACTTTTTCCGCATCCGATTGAAGTTGAACTCCCCCTAGTACATCTCCATTATTATTTCTGTACGTATCTAAAAGGTAATCATTAAGCTGAGCTGGCCCTCCATTATAAAAAATAGCGGGACTTTGGGAAGTAGCTGCAATTCGACCTTGAAGATTAATATCTAAGTACGATATGGGATTAAAAGATACACGAAAAGCACCTATATTTTTACACACACAAGGATCGTAGGCTATAGGGAAAGGCAGCGTGGACAAACGTAGCATTACTATTTGGAAACCGAAATTGACTGGCCACATCTGTCACAATCGTAGGTTGGTCTAAAGGCTGCGCTACTTCTGATGCCTGGCTCAACAAGGCAGATAATTTGTAATTGTCTCTTCCAGGATCAGGTTCATCCATATCCACACCATAGGTAAATCTGAGCTGTGTTTCGAATACCTCAGAGGTAAAGTCATTATAGGCACCAAATATATGTAACATTGCTGTGTGTCTGTTATATGGAATGAGAATTGGCACCTGACGAGCGAAACCAGATACTCCCTGTTCGGTTGTCCCATCTACTCGCATGCCAAATCCCCATTGAATCAGTTCCCAACCATCCTCAGGGTAGAAATCACTCTCAGCCTGGAAGGCCAGATAGTTGAGATCGCTATTGTTACTGTAATAGGGGTTACTAAAAGGAGGCTGGGCAAGATAGGGTCCGTATAGACTATATGGACTTAAAGTGTTTCCTCCAAACCAATCAAAAGTATTCACAGGTCCTCCTTCGTTGTTAAAAGCCGCACCCGCTCTAGGGTCAGTAGAAATCCCTACTTCACCAGGGGTCTCAACTTGTGCTGATACGGGATATAAGATCCCCAGGCTACTGATCAGCAGCCATACATATATATATTTCATAGATTATTTTTTATTTAGAGAGTATGAATAGAATCACAACCTAATTTTCACGATTCTTCCTTCAAAGGGAATGGTCACACGCTCGGGTATATCTGGATAAGTAGGACCACCTAGAGAATACGTTCCCTTGAACTTGGAGAAGTCCTTCGTTTTATCGGGATCTTGAACGATATACATACCCGCACTATAGCAACCAAAAGTACTTGAGCCTATACGAGCCCTTTTCCATGTTCCTGAACTTCCCCCTATCGATCCCAAGCAAGTCTCTGTCAAGCCTGAGAAATAGGTATTTCCTCTATCAAAATCATAATAGACCTTGAGTGTCATACTATCCGAAGGATCATTGTTGCGGAAGCCGATATACAGCGTCGTATCTACCCAAGGAGCTGTAGACCTAAAAAAGTAGCGCGTCACCGTATCTCGTCCATCATCATCAGGAAAACAGGTCAGATTGGGAGGGCCTTCTACTATCAGCCTTACAGATATAGGTAATCCTCTAGGTGCCGTAGAATAATCCAAAGCGGTAGAAGTTCCTTCATATTCTCCTGCGCCAATCTCCCATTTGTACGTCCAGTCTTCATGTATATGAAGTGCTTGGGTGATGACACTCGAAGATAAGACTGTATCGTAATAAATCGTATCTGTGATCGGATCTGCTCCTATGGAGCGTTCGAGCATCAAGAAGTCTGCACTTACAGGAGTTTGCTTCAGACATTCGTCATAATTAGGACAAAGTGGATTGGTCTCATCTACACAGTAGTTGGGGCATTCTGGATCGGTCCAGTCATCACAGGGCTTACAGCTGGCGATCAGCAAGAGTAAGAAGCTCAGACCCCATATGTATTGCTTACAGAAGACATTTAAATATTTCATTTTACTATGGTTATGCTATATCATTCATTACAAAATAAATAAAGGAGTCTCCTGACAATCAGGCGCTATGTGGTAGTATCAATAATACGTAATAGTCAAATATTGACCAAACACTTACTTTATATATAGAAATAAATTAATGGACGTATATGGATATATACAATCGTTCCATTGATATTACTTCGAGCTTAATACGCTCAATATCACGTATTAAATTTAGTCTAAGGACTCTTTCCTAAAGAAGCGACGCTCTAACAGGGGATTTTTTAAGAACTTTTCCTTACGAATCGAAAAGTAGGATAGCACCAACGGGACGTTGACACTGGCTAGGGAAGTCAAAAACTAGGCTAGCACCAACAATTCGTTGGCGCTAGCTTTACTGCATCCTGATTATGATTAAGATTGGGGAGACAGATTATAATTTCGAAAGCTTGTGCAATGGTTTGAGCGAAAGTCATTTGATCTATCGCTTCCCGATCAACTGCCACACCAAACCCGCATAGATCGTGCGACGAGAAAACTCCTGGAAGGACTCGACAGTGAAGGTAGGATCGTAGACGGCCGTACTCGGATTGGATCTGTCGAGGAGATTGTTGACGTTGAAGAAGAGGACGAGGCTACGGTCTTTCCAGCGGAAATAACGACTGATGCCTAAGCTGAGGTTTTGATAATCTCCGAGTCGACGTGAGTTGATGGAGGAATCAAATGTGGGTGCGTACAGGTTGAGGTCTTCATTGAAGGTCCCTCCTACGATAGGATTGAAATAAGCACCAGGTCTCCCAATCCAGGTCAAGGTTGCGCTGAAGAGACGAGGATTGTTGTAGGCAATAGAGGCTTTGGTGAAGTAAGGAAAGTCTTTGTTGCCATTGAAGGGATCTCCTCCCTCGCTGAAGCGGACCCGATGATGTATCCACGAGTTGGCGACGGTGATCGAGAGGTAACGATGCAGGGCTACACGCGCGAAAAACTCTGCGCCCAAAATGTACGCTCTTCGGATGGGAATCTCTCCATTGAGCTGAGATCCGATCTCGTCCTTGGCATACAGGGCTGCTTTGACCTCTAATCGTGGACTGGTGTAGCTATAATCGAGTGCTGCCTGATCTGCCCGAAGAAGTTCTGTCCCCCGGAAGAAAAAACCAGGGATTGTGTAACTGTGATATCGGCCCAAGCTCATCAAGAGTGAATGGCGACTGCTCAGATCATGCCGTACAGCACCTTGAAAACTCAAGAATGGACTTTGATCCAAAAGCGGTAGGTTGCTGCGCACACCCAAGGATAAATGAGTATTTTCACTGGGATCGTATTTGAGGTAGGCGTGCGCCTCTACCAGGGGACGTCGAACTTGTGTATCTATAGCAAACGCAGGATCTGATGGCGACAGCGCATAAAAGTATATAGAAGCTGTGTCGTCAAAACTGCGATAATATCCATCATAATTGGCACCTACCTGCCAGACCATTTTCGATCCGACGAATCCTTTGGCCTCGACCGAAGCATAAGATTGGCGCGTTTGGGTATGGGAACGAATATTTCCATACTGATAATCTGTTTGGCTTGCATCAAAACCCCCACGGAGGAAAAGAACGAATTGAGAAGACTGGTACTGCAAATTTCCCACATGGAAAGTGCGGCCTTTGTTTGCCTGAGCCAGCCCGTTGTAAGCATAGACTTGTGCATTTGCAGCGTAAGTCTCCTGAATCCCATAGGAGATACCCTGAAATGACCAACTATTGCTTAGGGGGAGATACCAGTGTAAACCAGCATCTAGACTACCAAAATCTTGGAGGAAACCGAGTGCCTCCGGATGTATTTTCAAAAACAGGTCTGAAACCTGATAATTGGTGTAGGCTTGAAAGAAAGCCCCATTTTTTAACTTTTGTGTGCGAAAGGCTCCTAGATTCGCCATCCCTACAGATAGCTGGGTAGAAGACTCGTTGACTTCACGGACTGTGTTGAGCTGGACGATGCCTCCACTGACATTACCGAAGGTAAGCGGTGGATTACTGGCGTAGACCAGTTGCTCGTCTAATAGTTCTGTGTTAAACAGGCTGAAGTTGCCGATGCCATTGATTTGGCTGTTGCGTACGGGCTGATAGACGGGGACACCGTTCAAGATCACGCGGCTGCGCGCGGCACTACTTCCTCTCAAAGAAGGATTGGCGGATTCGTCTGTGTTAGTAGACGAAGGGAGGATCGTCACGGCCCGTAAGGGGTCACCTGCTGCTACAGGGTTGAGGTACACATCCATCTTGCTCATGCGCTCGACCGAAAACTGATCTGATATAGGTCGGCGTGCTTCGATCATGACCTCTTCTAGGCTTAGGTTTCGGTTTTTCATCTGGATGACTAGCCCAGATTCGTTTCTCACATCTCCAATCGCCCTCATTTCTACCTGAAAACCTGGAAACTGTACTTTCAAAGAATCGTCATCTCCGACGTTTGTGATGTCTAACTGAAAACGTCCTTCTTGATCTGTGATGGTTCCTACTCTTACTGTTCCTGTCGTCTGGACATTCGCAGCCAAGATTCCTACTCCTTTGGGTGTAACGACTTTGCCTTGTAGTACTTCCTGACCTAGGGCCCCATTCACTACGAAGAGTACTAAAATGATACTTACGATATGGATATAAGGAATCTTCATCACAGTGTGAGTAGAGATTAATGTTTTGTGTAAAAAGCTTGCTGTATGAAAATGTGTCCCTTTTTTGCGTCCCAAGGATCAGAACCTCAGAGGTAGCGTAAACAATCTCGCTGTCCTAGCGGACTATTTCTAGCTTGTGGAGCGAAAAGCTCGTGTTTGGAGGGGAAGCAAGAAGTCATCTTGTATACATGGGGCTTCTTGCTTCCCGTTTTATGCTTTAATGAATGAATCTATATAACATAATAGCGTCTTATATAGATTCGTCTATGATCATTCGAGATAGTGTCTATCCTTCAAGCTCGCTTTCAAGCATCGCGATTTGGTAGCTGTCAGGAAATTGCTCCGTAGCTTCTTCGTGCTTAGACTTGGCTTTGTCCCAATTTTCTTTCTTAATGTAGAATTTGATGAGCATCTCGTAGGTTTCTTCTCTTCCCCATGAAGGGAGGTATGGATTCTCGACTGCCTGATCGGGCTGTTCCAATGCCTTGAGAAGATATTCTTCTACTTTTTTACCTCCACCGTACTTTTCAGGTGTGTAATAATCATTGCTTCCTAATACATAGTAGGCGCGGAGATTTTGAGAATCAATTGAAAGTGCTTTCTTTCCATATTCTTTTACTTTTCCTGAAGCAATCGCTGCTTTGAAAGAAGAAAGGAACTGTATACTGTAGCTCTTGGCCATACAAAGTAGCGCATAATCTTCTGCATTCTTCCCTTTCATATCTTCCAACTGCTCTACAGTAGACATAATCTCCTTCTCTGACTTGGCTTTATCTCCCACTTGTGAATAGTAGATGGCTGTGTAGTAGCTCAGATAGCTCTTCCAATAAATAACTAGGTTTTGTGGATTGGCTGTTTCTAGCTCATTGAGCGTCTGCGCGACTTCACCCAATGGCTCGTACTTTTCTTGCACCATCGACTGTACGAAGGCATTGTATATCTTATCCTGAATATTCAGGAGATCTGACAAAGCGGGTCTGTTGGAGGCAAAGGTTACTTCGTAAGCAGGGCCGTAAGTCTCTTCAGCTGCTGCACAACCTGTGAAGGAAGTACTAAAGCTAATACTGAACAATAGTAAGAGACCAATAGAAAACGGGGTAGACCATAAACTTTTCATAACTGATCGTTTTATGTTGTTTTTTTCACTGAAATTTCTGGGAATATGGGATAATAGTAGCCATGAGGAAAAATGATCCATTGTTCCGACAGGGCCAGATTTGTTTTGCTGCTACAACCTATGGTTGCAGGAAATCTTTCAGAAGGCAAATGCCCTCTAGTATCAACTCATCGTGTAAAAAATTCTTATGGGCAGTAGGTAATCCTACGCGCTATATTCTTTTGAAAGGCTAGTTGTACGCTTTATATTATCCTCTGTCACAGGCATATAAAACGATGTTCCTTTCATCTACTCTGCTTCTGTTAGATAGATATATGTCTTTAAAGCATGTACATAGTTTTCAAATGCTTTGAGACCTTTATCTGTTAGCTCAACCATCGTATATTGATAGTTATTTTTAA
>JBCBPW010000008.1:0-132425 GCA_039820545.1 Bacteroidota bacterium
AAGAAGGAGGTGTTCGGAGATGATTTTCCTCGATTTTGTAGTTCTGCCTACATATGTTCACGCCCGCGTCTTTTGTTATTCACACTTGTGCTAACAGCAACTCATTTTTCACAAGAAATAAATTACGATAATTCGTACAATCATACATCTTTTAACCTAGAGACGTGTCGGAGCCATCGCCCTAGCATGTATCAGATTACCTCTAAAACTGGCTCCCTTCAGTTAATAACTGAAGCTAACGATTGGCTCTAGATACCATCTGATGGAGGCTAGATTCCGCTTTTTTATTTAGGGGAATACTTAAATCTCAAATATTCCTCCCACTGTGGAATAATCCACTATCTTGACTCTTTATTAGGCATACATCTCATTTCTGCCAAAAACCGATCATCTGTATATTATCCATGAAGTCTTCATCGATTCGCATTTACCCTTTGACTTTTCTTTTGGCCCTATGCAGCCTTTTCCTCTTGTATGGTTGCAAAAGCAGTCAAAATATTATCCCCCCTGTCGTCAAAACGCCCCCCTCTCCTTCTCTCTCTCCTGAACTATTGGTTGTCTTGCCAGGAGAGGAGTTATCACAAGCTCTACAATTAGAAAAAGTATCCATGGCGACAGAGGTTGTGGGATTATTCGCCCAAACTACTCTTGAATTTACTTTCTACAACCCGCATCCCTTACAGTTGTCAGGTACGTTTTTCCTTCCCCTTGGTCCACAGCAGAAGGTCAAAGGCATGGCGTTAGAGATTGAAGGCGAATTTCGAGAAGCAGTTCCTGTAGAAATCAACAAAGCACGAGATGTCTATGAAGATGTGGTCAGGAAAAATATAGATCCAGCCCTCGTAGAGTGGAGCCGAAGTCAGCATTTTTCTACGCGTATTTTCCCCATACCTGCTGAGGGAAGAAAACGCATCCGCATCGTGCTGGACCAAGAACTGATGCTGTCCGAGGAGTTGCGACGTTTGGTCATCCCCTTTCCTCAAGTAGATAGCTTGCCTGAGCTGGACCTCTCTGTCAAACTCTTTGGAGAACCAGGAGGTCCGATGGAAGTATCCATTGATAGCCTCGTATTTGCGGCTACTCGCGCTCAGATATGGCAAGCCCAACAAACCCTTCGTTACACTTCTTTCCTTTCCCCTCTTGAACTCACACTTCCTTCTTTTGCCACACATAAGGTCTGGATAGAGCAGGGAGTAGAAGGGGAACATTACTTTGCGGCTTATGTCAGGCCCGAAAACTTCATCAAATCACGTCCACTCCCACGCCAGATCACCATCCTCTGGGATGTCTCACACTCCGCCAACCAACGCGACAATCAGAAAGCCTTTGCCTTCCTAGATCAGATATTTCAACGCATGCAAAATGCAGATATTAATCTAGTTCCTTTTCACATCAAGGCCGAAGCCAGCCAGTACTTCCAAATCAAAGCAGGTAAGTGGAGCAGCCTAAAAGCCCATCTCGATACCCTCACGCTTGATGGTGGGACACGGTTCGCAAACCTAAATCTCAAAGATTATCCCGCTGATGAATACTGGATCTTTACCGATGGTATGGTGAATCTGCGACAGGAAACCCTTTCGAGTGATTATATAGAAGGTACACCCCATGTCCTTTTACCAGAGACGCCTGTTTTTGCATTGAACGCGAGTCAAACTTCCGATTCGCGGGCACTCGACTTGCTGACACAAAATGGTGGCAAGGTCATCGACCTATACAATCAACCTGTGGAAGATGCTGTGCGTGCGATGACACAGCGACCTTATGCATTGGTGGATGTTCAATTTCCAGAAGAGAGCATCGAGGCTGTACGGTCGGCTGCTTTTCGGCATGTCAATGGGCCTTTCATGGTGGTGGGAAAAATGAAAGCCGATGAGAGTAAGCTACAACTGGGGCTAGGAGTAGGGAGGAATATCTCGGAAAATATGGAACTCGCTCTGGACAAGATCAACAACTATTCTGCTTCGGGAATGGTCGCTGATGCCTGGGCTAGAGCAGAGATTCGTCATCTGTACCACCAACCTATTCCTAATCAAGAAGCCATGCTAGATGTGGGGCAAAAATTTCACCGTTTGACACCCAGTGCTTCCTTGCTTGTGCTAGACAGGATCGAAGACTATGTTCGCTATCGTGTTCTTCCCCCCGAAGACTTGCGTGCGGAGTATGACGCTTTAGTAACCCAAGAGGAGGAAAAGAAAAATCTGGAATGGATCAGCCATATTGATAGAGTTGCCTCAGAATTTCTGAGTCGAAAGGTATGGTGGGAAACAGAGTTTGCGCCCATCGATAGTCCCTTCGAACCTAGTGAAAATAGAAAAGATGTGGATGAATACGGGGCAGCAGACGAGGAAATAGCCGCATCACCCGCAACAGAAGGGAACTTTGCAAATTTAGATATGGCTTGGAATGACGAGAAAGCACAAGAAGAAAACAGCGGAACCATTACCCTCAATGCTTGGGAATCTGATGCGCCGTATATGGATACGCTCCGCAAGGTAGATCCTGTAGATTTGTATGACTTGTATCTAGGACTTAAGGATACTTATGGGCAAAAACCAGCCTTTTACATTGATGTGGCAGATTTTCTTTGGAAGAAGGGACAAAAGGAAGCGGCTACCAAAATCTTATCCAATTTAGGAGAAATAGGGCTAGACAATCCGCAAATGCTGCGCGTGATGGGCAGACGCTTGTTCACATGGGAGCAATCGGACTGGGCGATCGCTATATTCAAGCAGTTGATCAAGCTTCGACCGACCGAACCGCAATCCTTCCGCGACCTCGCACTAGCCTATGCCCAAAATGATCAATTGCAACTAGCCGTTGATGGCTTGTATGAGGTGATCCGCCAGCCTTGGGGCGATCGATTCCCCGAAATAGCTGTCGTAGCGACGCACGAACTCAATGCCATCATCGCACAGACAGAAGAACCCCTTTCTCTGAGTGACATTGACCCTCGGCTGATTGCGCAGCTTCCGACAGATGTGCGCGTCGTCATAGATTGGGACGCAAATGATGTAGACATTGACCTATGGGTGATCGATCCAAGGGGAGAAAAGTGCTACTATCAGAACAAGCTAACCTCGATTGGAGGGCTCATCTCCAAGGATTTCACCCAGGGATATGGACCAGAAGAGTTTCTGCTGAAGCGTGCACCCAAAGGAACCTATAAAGTTCAGGTCAACTATTATGGGGACCGTAATCCTGGTCCGACAGGTCCTGCGACGGTCTTTGTGCGCATGATCACCGACTACGGACGCAAATCTCAGCGAGAGCAGCAATTGGTCGTACGCATGGAAGAAGAGAGTGCGGTAATTGATATTGGCACGTTTGAGTTTGAGTAAACGTGACGATTCAGATCCTAGATCCCACTAATCAAAGAATTGACTGTCGTCAAAGATGTGACACGTGCGCGCGCGGAGATCAAGTTGGCTTCTGCGCGCTCTAGCTTGACTTGCAACTCTTTGAGTCCTGCACGGAGTGCATTTTGCTCCTCTTCTGTTTGTGCCTCAGACAGTTGCTGAAGCCGTAGATCAATGAGCTTGCGCAATTCTTCCACTTCCTGTTGGTACCTGCGTACATCGATCTGCGCTTCCGCTAATTCTTCGGCTAACTCTTGTGCGATTTTATCGGCTTCTTTTTCTGTCTTTTGGCGGGGAAGCGTCCTCGGATCTAGGAAAATCTCGGTGAGGTCTTCTGCTTTCTTGGAATTATTCAGGATCAGGCTGACAATATCAAAACGCGGGGTTTTATAATTCTTGAAGAAGGTCTCCTTTTCCTTTCTCACCACTCGTTTGGCAAACTTTATCCCTAGTGAAATCTCCTCTTGAAACTTTTCTAGCATTTCTGGCGACCAATCCTCTGATTTATCCTGTCTCCATTTATCTTCCAGGTCATATAGTGCTTCTTTGAGGTCTGCACTCGCCTTCCAGAAATTACCGATGACCTTTCGTTGCTCAAACCATGCGGCGATGCCACTGTGGAGAGCCAAGACACCTGTAATCAATGCCGCAACCTGGGCAATCAGGTAATCAGGGTCCTGATCATTCGCTGTGTCTGTAATACGCTCTGCCAACGAATTCAGCATCAAAATCAGAATCGGCATGACCAATAAAAGCGCAAGTGTGATCGCTACATATAGATTGCGAATGCTTTTTTCTGCCTTGACCTTTTTGTCATACCAAGCGATGTTCAAATGTACATCTGTCACATATTTGACCAAGTGATCTTCCTTGAGCTGCGTCCAAGCAGTGGGCAGCTTCAATCGCTCGACAAAAATACGGAAGGCATTCTGTGCTGCCAGATAGGAGCGATGGCTATACTTCTCCCGCTCAAAACTGTACGCATGTGCAGATGATGCATTCATAAAATGGGGTTATTGAGTCGAATGATAACGTGTTGTTTCAATTAAATAAAAAATAAAGGATTAAGAAACAGTCTTTTTCACGAATCATTTGAAGAACCGTATTTTGATACGTCTAAGGAGTAAAACAAAACATTCTCTTGACTCATCCATCCTATCTATTCCTGTTTATATTTGGGGTAAATATATATGATGGGGTCAGATCTATGGGATATCAGGAAATGAAAAGGGCCCTAAGACACGATTTTTTTGGGGTATAAAAAAAGGCCCACTCACATGAGCAGGCCTGATATGATCAGTCATCCTATGTTAGAATGAATTTCTTTATATGGCAATACCGAGGGTAAAGTTGGTCGTATGATTGATGCCGCGTACGGGGACAAAACTTCCACTGCTGAAACCTGCTGCGACACCTTCTCTGAAGTGATCGTAAGAAGCATCAAATTCAACCCCTAAGCGTAAAATCTTAAGAACCTTGATATTGGCCCCGAGCAATACGCCTAGTCCTGAACGAAGCCTTCCATTTTCAATATTGTCCAGGTTATTCTGCACAATGTCATCTCCTACCACAACGATGGGGATGTAAGCACCAGGATAAATGTCCAGGAAGTTGGCTAATACGAAATGCTTCTCAATACCCAAAATACCTTTGATGTCTTGGCGCTGAGCTGAGTAATCTGTGGAGAGATCTCCATTTTCTACCGTATAGTTGAGTTGGTCCAAGCCTGCACCCACACGGATGGCCCACTTCTTATCTGTATAATAACGTAGGTTCATCGTCAGTGAAGTACTTCCGTTGTAATCAATATTGGTAGAGCCAGAGCTGGCTTGGTCGATATCGAAGCTCGAGAAGTTGGCTGTCAGGCTCACACGCTGGGCCATTGCCTGCTGTAGACCAAAAGTCATGAGGATGAGGGCAAATAGGAAAACTGTCTTTTTCATAACTGGATATATTCTAAGATCTAGGTTGAGGTACGCAAGTTATACACATACGTTTCATCATATAAAACACAGATGAATGAACGTGTGTTTTTTTTGAAAGAGCGTGTCTCTATGCCTCTCGACATCTATAACGAAACTTAAGCAAATGACCCTCCCCTATTTTGAAGGGTTGCACCATTTTTTATGTGAAAGGAAACAGATTTGCATATATGAGAAGCAATTAACTTAGCAGGCTGTTACATTGATCAATAATTCAATCCATCTTTTATGAGCAAAGCCCTACGCATCGGAGGCGTACCCGAACACTTCAATTATCCATGGAGATTGGCAAAACAGGAAAAACTATTTGAGACTGTAGGACAGATTGAAGTCGAGTGGGAGGAAATTCCAGGTGGTACAGGTGCGATGCGTCAAGCACTGATAGAAGATCAACTGGATGTCGCATTGATGCTGACAGAGGGAGCCTTAAAATCTATTGCAGATGGAGCAGACCTATCCATTATAGGTACTTATGTGCGAAGTCCGCTTACTTGGGGCATCCACGTCCATACAGAAAATCCCATCCAGACGATAGCGGGGGCAGAGGGAAAAACGGTTGCCATTTCTCGTAAAGGTTCTGGCTCACACCTGATGGCCTATGTATGGGGCAAAAGTCTGGGGTGGGATATGCAAGATACCTCATTTGAAACCGTTGGGAATTTTGCAGGAGCCCGTAAAAGTTTGGCTGCGGGAGAATCTGATATATTTCTTTGGGAAAAATATACCACCAAGCCTGTGGTCGATACTGGAGAATGGCGTCGGATCGGTGAATTCCCTACTCCCTGGCCATGCTTCTTACTTGTAGCCAGAAAGGATGTCATCAAGTCACGTCCTGAAGATCTCAAACGTATCATGCGCATCGTAAGGCGCGCCATGCATCTCAAGACAACTCCCCAAACCCATCAATATATCAGTGAACAATACCAGTTACAACTAGCAGATGTAGCCGAGTGGTATGAACAGCATGAGTGGAGTTGCCAGCCCCATATTCATCACAGCACGATAGAAGAACCCCTACAAGCTTTATTAGATTTAGGGCTCATCGAGGAGATCAAAGACAACGATTTCTACATCGCAGACTTTTGCCACATCACCGACCATAAGCTTTCACAGGTGATGTACGACTGGCGTATAGATAGCGTCCATAAGCTTTTGAGCCAAAAGGGAAAAGCCACAGGACCCCTAGATATTCAGGATCTGATTGATCTGGGTCATCTCGACCAATATCACTATCTGGGAGATCAGACTAGCTATGAGATCGTAGATCTTTTGAATCTTCAGCCCCAGCAATCCGTCTACGACATCGGGAGTGGAGTCGGTGGGACCAGCAGGATCCTGGCACATGCTTCGGGCTGTAGCGTGACAGGTATAGAGGTCCAACCCGAACTCAATGAGCTAGCCACAGAACTTACCCAAAGGGTGGGCTTAGGGGATAAGGTTCATTACATTACGGCAGATTTCCTGTCTTCAGAGGTCTTGGAACAAAAAGATCATTTCATTTCTCTCCTCGTTTTTCTCCATCTTCCCAATCGTCCGCAGGTTCTCAAGAAATGTTTTGACCTTCTCAAACCTGGGGGAACCTTTGTGATCGAAGATTTGACACAAAGGGGACCTTTCACCGAGCAAGAGGCGGATCACTTGCGCCACATAGTCTCTGCCCCATCTGTCACAGATACCGATTCGTATAGAAAAGACCTAGAGGATGCTGGATTTATGATAAAGGAAATGCGCGATATGTCTGATCCCTGGACGGACTGGGTCGTGATGCGCTATGAATCATTTCGTGCTGAGGAGGCGACCTATCGAGATTTCTTTGGACCTGAGCTGTACGATCATCGTTGCTATTTTTATCAGACGATTCAGGATTTATTCAAAAATGGCCATATGGGGGGTGTGAGAATTGTAGGGAGAAAGCCTGATCATTGAATGTGATTGGAGTTGTCCCCATGAAATATTGGTGCCACCAGGAACAGTTCGCCACAAACTACCTAAGTGTGAGTGAACGTATTTGTGACAACTTCCTTACTCAAAAAATCATAGATAGGTAAAATAGCCCCGCCAAAGTATATAGGATCAAAGAAGCGATCAAAAGCCATTTAGCCGTTTTGCGGCTAGACGCATGAAATCGGAAGTGTTGGCTGCCTGACGTATCTGGTTGCTTGGCATTCATCATATAAAAACAGAGGCCAAATCCGATAGGTGCCAGCACTACGCTCATAAGCGTAAGATAGATCATCAGTAGCGTGAGGAGGCCTGTTTTAGGTCCCCGTTTCGGAGGTGCAAAAGAAGGAGTTCTGTGTTCACGCAGTTGCTCATCTGTGATCTCATAGTCTCGCTCTCTCAATAAAAAGACCGCATAGTAATACAATCTAGGATGCCAGTCTTTAGGGTTTTGGATCACCTCGAATAATTCTTCATCTGTATATTCTAGCAAATAGAAGTCCCCAGGTAGATATTGAAACTCATGTGCCGCCTCTTCCTCAAACTTCTCGTACATTACCTCCACTGCGGAGTCTGGAATTCTCAGGATAAATTCTTCTTTGGCACCAGCTGTACCAAAAAATTCGGCTCCCATACCAGGTGCATGACGCTCCAACTCATACAAGATTCCCTTGTCCTGTAACCACAAGGCAAGGGCCTTCACTTCTTCTGCATCATCAAATATCTTATATGGTTTCAGCTTCTCAGACATAAGGATCTTTTTTTTCTGGCGCTTTAGGCTACCCCATACGTTCTTATGTTGAAATATGGTATTTCATGAAATTTAAGAAATATATTTTAAACGGGGATTCGTCCTCTACCCTCCTCATACGCATCCCATGCAGTTAGGAGCACCTTGTATGCCTCCTCCATCGAAACACCAAAGCTGATGATGCCCTCTTCATGTCCTCCCATGGCCAACAACTTACGCTCTTTCAGGTCGGTCTCATGGTGTAGTCTCAGCACTTCCCCAGCCATCTCAGGTGTCCCGTAGGGTATTTCAGGGCTTGAGGTAGGGTGTGATTGTTGGAGTTGGTGCCACAATCCGAGGTGATGTACGTGAATCACAGCCTCTATGTCAGGATGCAGTTGATAGACAGCCGCATGAGTCAATGACTCGGAAGATGCTTTGGTCTCTCCTTCGCACCATAGTTCATTCGTCGCAATATCTACTCGGGATACCCAAGCCACATGGTGAGGCAACAGTTCTGGAATATGCCCTGTCTGAGACCCAGATATCCAACAGACGCCTTGAGGTGATCGGCAGCTGATATTACCAAAGCCTATCCCCGATTCAGGATAGGCTCCAATCAAATTTTGTTGATATAACTTACGGCGGTAGTCAAGTAAGATATGCATGGAAGCATGGAAAGGAATCGCTTGCTCTTTCCAGTGACACCGATATTTAACTACACCCTCTTCCAAAATACGCGTTTTTAGGTGATTGTACCTAACTAGCAGTCTGTACACTCATTGACACAGGTAAGGAGCTTATCAATCGTCGGATTCTTGATATGATAATAGATATTTTTTCCAATGCGCTCTGAATCCAGGACGTCAATATCCTCTAACGCCTTCAGATGCTGTGAAGCATTCGACTGGCTGATGGCTACCTCTTCGTATATTTCCTTAACAGATAATCGCCCCCGCTCCAAAAGCAGCTCCACAATTGCCAGTCTAGAAGGATGTCCTACCGTCTTCATGAGCCTTGCGATGCGTTTCAGCTTGTCTTTATCTGTACGTAAGGTAGTTACCTCCATGTGATTCAACTTATGTTAATATTCTAATTTACTCATAAAACGGAATTTCTAGGCAAAGGTTGGTCGGCAATATGACCTTTAGGATGCACGCTCAGGAAACAATGCTCGAATTTCTGCTTCATTCGCCTGGCAAATGCCTCTCTCTGTAATCAAGCCTGTGACGTATTTGGCAGGTGTCACATCGAATCCATAATTCAAGCCTTTGGATGATTCGGGCGTTAGGCGTACCTCTTTCACACTTTGGCTCGACGCATCCCATCCCCAGATATGGGTTACTTCGCGATCGCTCCGCGTTTCTATCGGAATATCCTTTCCCTCTGCAATTGTCCAATCCAAGGTAGTAGAGGGCAGGGCCACATAAAAGGGAACGCCATTGTCATGAGCTGCGAGTGCCTTTAGATAGGTCCCAATTTTGTTGGCTACATCTCCCTTGTAGGTGGTGCGATCTGTCCCTACAATACACATATCGACCTGTCCCTGTTGCATCAGCAGCCCCCCTGTATTGTCGGTGATCACAGTATGTGGGATTCCTTTTTGCCCCAGTTCCCAAGCAGTGATTCGTGCGCCTTGGTTGCGCGGTCTGGTTTCGTCTACCCAGACATGAACAGGAATTCCCGCTTCGTGGGCCAGATAGATAGGAGCTGTAGCTGTGCCCCATGCCACCGTAGCCATACGTCCTGCATTGCAATGCGTCAAGATCTGGATCGTACGACCGGAATGCTTCGCTGCAAGGGCGCGAATGATCTCTAGTCCATGCTGCCCTATCTCATGACAGATCGAGACATCTTCTTCTACAATATCCAAAGCTGTCTGCCAAGCTGTCTGCAATCGTGATTCCCAGTCTTGCGGCTGATCTGCCGTTCGCTGTCGTTCCAGTGCCCAGGCAAGATTAACTGCTGTCGGACGTGCTGAGTTGAGATAATCGAATTTCTCTCGAATATAGGCTTCAGGATCTGACTGACTTTGTGCTTCCTTGATCGCATAGTAGTAACCAAAGGCAGCGGTAGCCCCAATCAAAGGTGCACCTCGTATCCACATCTCTCTGATGGAACGAAAAATTTCCTCTGTATTTTTGAGTTCTACGATTACGATCTGATGGGGCAGATAGCGCTGATCTACGACTTCTACCGTCTGATGGTCTGTCGTCCAAATACTGCGATTCTGATAATGAGACATAATAACTGGGATTTGGAGTGTCTATATGTGAAATAAACACAACCAAAAATAACAGCTTGGGAGTCAGTTCCCAGTCTACTTGGACAAAAATCTTAGAGAAGACTAGTCAAATAATGTCTTTTGCTGGCCATACAAGATGCCCCATTCATGCTCTAGCAGCCAGCGCTTCCGCTTGAGGCCACCTGCATAGCCCGTCAGTTTTCCATTAGAACCAATGACGCGATGGCAGGGCACGAGCAACCAAAGCTGATTGGAACCGCAGGCCGAACCTACAGCCCGGACGGCATCTGGAGAGTGAATGCTCTTAGCCACTTCAAGGTAGGTCTTGGTCGTACCCAAGGGGATCTCGACTAGATCTCGCCAGACACGACGCTGGAAATCCGTACCCAAAAGGTCTAAAAATACGTTGAAGCGTGTCCGCTGACCTGCAAAGTATTCGTCTAACTGCTCGATGGTCTCAAGGAGCTTATCATGGGTGGGATTCTGCTCGTAGGTTGGATAATCGATGAAGCACAATTTCTTGATGCCCAGGTCTGAAGCTTCAATCTCTATCGTCCCTATGGGTGTATCATAATATGTCTTTGCAACGATCTCTTGCATGGTAGATGAGCTACGCAGAATATAAGGCAATGGAAATATATAACAGCTGCCTTTTTTGTAGATAGTATGATCTAAAGATACGTTTTTTAGATGTATAAATATATTATCCTGCATAAAAAATCCCCGTCCAGGTAGACAGGGATAAAAACATAGATGATAAGCGTAAGTGAGAACGTAATTTTTTATCTGTCAAAGGAATTCATATGATTTTTCAGCTACAGGCTGGCATGAAAACTAAATTCGTGCGTACCCATTCATTCTCGCGACAAAAACAGTAATTAGTACCGCGCCCGCTCCTATCAAAGCTGTCCAGAATACGAGAGGTGAGCCTCCAGAAGTATTGGAAACGGCAATTCCGATGAAGGCCCAAACGATGACCAGTAAATAAATGACATTGGCATAGCGGCTAAAAAATACGAGGATGGCAATGGTCATGGCGACCACAAGCAATATAAGTGACCAAATATCAGGAGCAATGCCCAGCCCCTCGAATCCTATACTTTGCAAGAATGTCGTAGTATTGATGGGAGTTGCAGCCGTGATCCATCCAAAATATAGGCTGATGGGAACCCGCGTCATCCATATCTCCCTAGTAGGTACTTGAATACGAGCGATCCCCAATGCTTTGCTGATAGCTACCAGACAAAATAGCATACCAAACATACAGATAATCGTGAGCCAAAGTTGCTGAGAAATTACACCTGTAAACCAAAGCACATTGAACACACAGCTAAGGTTGAACCATGAAGAAGCTGCCCTTAAACGGGGATTCGCACGCTGATCTCTTCTAGCCTGAAAAATCCCATAGGCAAGTAAGCCAACATAGATAAACCCCCAGATCACAAAAGCATAGCCTGCTGGAACAATGTATACGGGCATATTTACACCTGTAGGAGGAGAAAAGTCCAAGTCTAGCATGTCTAGTAATAAGATCGCACACACCATACCTACAATCATCCCGATAGCAAACCCAAGCGTAGTGCGACTACGTCTGATATCGTCTCTCATATTTCCAGCATTCATAGTATGTATTTGAATTAACAACAAGATAAATACTACAAAAACATAATCAAAACAGGTAGGATATTTCATATTTGTCCTTCTTGTTTTGGTTAGCTCCTGTCTTTTTTGTTCTGATAAAACCTATACTAACTTTGGTACATCCCAGATAAACCTGATCTTCACGCATGATGAACCTCGACCATATATTGAAATTAGGTGATCCTCGACTATATCAAGTGTCTGAGCCTGTACATCCAGAGGAATTAGCTGGACTCCAACCACAAATTGACGCTTTACATGATCTTGTCTTACAATTTCGAGCAAAATACGGTGCTGGGCGAGCCATAGCAGCTCCACAGATAGGACTGATGAAGCGGATCATTTGTCTCCATATAGATGAGCCGATTACCATCCTCAATCCCACCTGGACAGCTCTGAGTGAAGAAATGATAGAGTTATGGGACGATTGTATGAGCTTTCCCGATTTATTTGTCAAAGTCAAGCGACACAAGAAGGGTACATTTACCTTCTTTGATCCTGAGTGGAATCAAATTACATGGGATCTATCGGATGACATGTCAGAGCTGATGCAGCATGAATATGATCATCTAGACGGTGTCTTGGCGACACAGCGCGCGATAGATACGCAAAGTTTTAGATGGAGAGGAAGCCAGGGGGTATAGTGGAATGATACTTTTGAGACTTCCATTTAGCGTTTGATTCTGGATACCAATCATGGTATATCTCATCGCCAGATTTGATTATTCTATCTGATCATTGATGAAATAAATAACTATATTTCGTATTTTACTAAATACGCAATATATATAAATTTGAATGATTACCTCAGTTGTGTATAGTGCCCTGCCCGCGCAATTATACATCATTGACGCATTTTACATCATTCAAAATGACATTGACAAAACGATTTTTACTCCTTCTTGCTTTGGCTTATGTAGCGACCAGTTGTACACTGGATATACCTGAGCCTGAGCTTGATCCCAACTTCATCGCAGAGAACATGGACGATCTGAGGGTCCCAGATGGATTTGACTTTCAGATGGATAAGCAACAAGAGGTGACGCTTGTGGCGTTGCGAGACGGTGCGCCCTTGAAGGGAGTGGTATTTTCTATTTACGATGCGCCCGTCAATAATGGTGGCAATCTACTAGCCTACGGAACGAGCAATGACGAAGGGAAGTACAACGCGACACTGACGATCAATGCAGCGGCACAAGAAATATACGCTTACACCACGTACGGAGACTATGTCCCTACTCAAATCATCCCTGTACAAGAGGGTGCCATAGCGCATACTTGGGGAAGTGGTACTGAAATACCCAACGCCAATCGCGTCACACTGGGTGGACAGTTTTACTGTGAAACAGGCTTCTACCAGGTGATCCAAAACACCCTAAAGCGTCTGGATGTAGGCACCAAAACGTATGTGACGGTAGGATCCGCTTCTCAAAACTACAATGGCATTGGATATAATGTCGAGGACAACTATATCTATGGTTATCGCAAGGTCAGTAGCTCTGAAATCCGCTTGTGGAAAGTAGGAGATGACGGTGTCGAAGAGGATTTGGGAGAATTGACTGATTACACGTTCACCAGTGCCTATAAAGCAGATTTTGATACATCGGGTAACCTCTGGGCTCCTGTCTTGACAGGTGGCAATTGGTTCTTGACAAAAACCGACGTCGATGCCAGTCCCCTCACGACAACGACAACAACGCTGACTCAGGTAAATAGTGTAGACAACATGCACGACATGGCCTTCAATCCTACACTGAATATTTTCTTCGGAATAACACAGTCTGGTAAACTGGCCAAGATCGACCACGTGAATAACACCATTCAAACGATTGCTGACTACAATTCATTTGCAGGAAATGGTGCGTTTGGGGCTGTCTGGTGTAATGTCAATGGAGATGTCTATTTCAGTCAAAATGCGACAGGAAAGATCTTCCACATCACGATGGATTCGCAGGGCAATCCTACGGGTATTTCGGAAGTCATGGTGGGAGATGTAGCCAGTAACAATGACGGAGCCTCTTGCCCGCTCGCAACGGCTCCCTTTGATGATTCTGATTCAGATGAGGTAGTAGATGGCATCGATGCCTTTCCTTTTGATCCGACACTTGCTTATGCAACTTATCTTCCTGGAAAGCGCGTGTTTGGTACACTTGCCTTCGAAGATCAGTGGCCATCTAGAGGAGACTACGACTTCAATGATGTAGTACTCGACTACAACTATGAGCTGGCAAGAGATCTCGACAACAACATCGTGCGCATCATAGCAAAATATAAAGTTCGCGCGGCAGGCGCAGGTTTCAAAAACGGATTCGGTATTTCGATCGAAGGGCTTACGCCATCTCAGATTGCTTCAGTCTCAGGTACGCAAAATAGCTCCATCTCTGTCGCAAGCAATGGCTGCGAGACAGGCCAGACAAAGGCGGTCATCATCATCACAGATGACGTACATACTGTCATGGGAGGCTCACCTGGAAGATTTATCAACACATCTACGGGAGGATTAATTCGACCTGAAGTGGACATGACGGTAACCATAGAATTGACCAATCCCATTGCAGATGCAGGGCTAATCAATCCTTTCATCTTTGCGCGTGGGCAGCGTGGATACGAAATCCACCTGATGAACTATCCCCCTACAGATCAGGTGGACAATACGCTTTTTGGGACGATCAATGATCAATCTGACGCCAATTCAAATGTGTATTATAAGGATGCCAATGGAAAGCCTTGGGGATTAAACTTTATCTCACGATTTACTTATCCGATCGAGAAAACGGAGATCATCAGTGCATATCCAGAGTTTTCTCCCTGGGTAAGCTCAGGTGGTGTATCTAATACGGACTGGTATGGTTCAGGCAAAGGTCAAACGGCTAAATTATTCCAGTAAGCCTTGGGGCTAGACAATATTCATAAAGAAAGGGAAACAGTTGCGAGCTGGTTCCCTTTCCTTTTTGGATATCTTACAAAGGCGAATGGTGACTAAGATCATGCATTCCCTCTAGTTCATTCTCTTTCGTTTACCACTCTATCCCTCTTCCAGGCCGAGCCAATTTTGTGCTCTTAGCGCCTTCATCGTAGCTTCTTCTGGACTTCCAGGCTGAGGCTGATAGTTGTACTCCCAGGTAGCGACAGGAGGCATAGACATCAGAATCGATTCGGTACGGCCATTTGTATCCAATCCAAACTTCGTCCCCCTGTCCCAAACAAGGTTGAACTCGACATAGCGGCTTCTTCGCATGAGTTGGAAGGCTTTGTTTTCGGACGTGTAATCTTCTTCCTTGTGTCGGTTCACGATCTCGATGTAGGCAGGTACGAAGGCTTCTCCTACCGAACGGACAAAGGCAAAGTTATCAGCTTTCTGATCTTCATTGTTAGCTTTGAGGTGATCAAAAAAGATTCCACCAATCCCACGCGTCTCGTTTCGGTGCTTGAGCGTGAAATACTCGTCACACCAGGGCTTAAACTTACCGTAGTACTCGGGATGATGTCGGTCGCATACATCCTTGAGTTGCTGGTGGAAAAAGACGGCATCCTCTCTGACCACATAAATCGGCGTCAGATCGATCCCTCCACCAAACCAGTGCGTACCATCGGAGGTCTCAAAGTAACGGACGTTCATGTGGACGATGGGTACTTTGGGAGATTCAGGATGAATGACCAAGGATACACCTGTGGCATGAAAATCGACTTCACCTGGGATTCCGAGTTTCTGGCTAATCTTAGCAGGCATCGCTCCGTGGACGTGGGAAAAATTAACGCCTCCTTTTTCGAAGACGTTTCCACCGCGGATCACGCGAGAGCGTCCCCCTCCTCCGCCAGGGCGGTTCCATTTATCTTCTTCGAAGGAAGCTTTGCCATCAGTGGCTTCTAGCCCTGCACAAATATCATCTTGTAGCTGCTGGAAAAATCCGACAATTGTATCCAGCGAGGCTTGTGTATTGACCATATCAGGTATAAACATAAATAGCGCTTTGAGTTTGGTGCAGAGTTAACACGAATCCTCAAAGCGCCAGATGACTTCAATCAGATAAGCGGGTGCTATACGTCAATCTTGGCGTATTTAGCATTTACTTCGATGAATTCACGACGGGGAGCCACATCATCGCCCATCAAAGTCGAGAATAGATGGTCGGCTTCTGCAGCTGAATCAATCGTTACTTGCTGTAGCGTTCGGGTCTCGATATTCATCGTCGTATCCCAGAGCTGGTCGGGATTCATCTCTCCCAGTCCTTTGTATCGCTGGATGTTGACACGGTTTTCGTCTCCTGCTGCCAGTTCCTGTATAGCAGCTTTCCGCTCTGTTTCATTCCAGGCATAGATCGACTGCTTGCCTTTCTTCACTTGATACAGGGGAGGAAGTGCGATATATACGTGTCCAGCTTCGATCAAGGGAAGGAAGTGACGGTAAAACAGTGTCAGCAAGAGGGTACGAATATGCGATCCATCGACATCGGCGTCGGTCATGATCACGATCTTATGGTAGCGCAACTTTTCTAGGTTCAAGTCCTCATCTGCGCCTAATCCTGAGATATTGAGGGCGAGGATGATGTTCTTGATTTCCTCATTCTCGTAGATACGAGAAGGGTGCGCTTTCTCCACATTGAGGATTTTACCACGCAGCGGCAGGATGGCTTGGTACTTACGGTCGCGGGCTTGCTTGGCTGAGCCACCTGCCGAGTCCCCCTCCACGAGGAAGATTTCGCATTCTTCGGCCTTTCGGCTTGAGCAGTTGGCTAGCTTACCAGGAAGTCCTCCACCGAGAGAGCTAGACTTCTTTTGTACGGCTTCACGGGCACGTTTAGCTGCGTAGCGCGCCTCTGCTGCCAGGAGAACCTTCTTGATGATTAGCTCTGCTACTTTGGGATTCTCTTCCAGATAATCTTCCAGTTGCTTTCCTACGATAGACTCGACGATCCCTGATACCTCAGAGTTCCCAAGCTTTGTCTTGGTTTGTCCCTCAAACTGAGGTTCGGCAACCTTGACTGAGATCACACAGGTCAAACCTTCACGGAAGTCATCTCCTTTGATGTCAAACTTGATCTTCTTGAGGAAACCCTCACGCTCTGCATATCCTTTGAGGATACGTGTCAGTGCACGCTTGAAACCCGATACGTGACTCCCTCCTTCATGCGTGTTGATATTGTTGACGTAGGAGTGGATATTCTCGTTGAAGGACTGGTTATATTGGATCGCCAGTTCGACAGGTGTCGTCTCATCCTTGTCGGTTCCTGTAATATAAATGGGGGAGCTGTGGAGCGGCGTACGGCTTTTGTCCAGATACTGCACAAACTCTTTCAGGCCACCCTGAGAATAATAGGTCCTTGTTTGATAGGTCAGGCCCTCATTTTCGGGTTTGCGCTTGTCTTCCTCCGTCAGTTCTTCACGCTCATCCACCAGTACGATGCGCACTCCTCGGTTGAGGTAGGCCAGTTCGCGCAGGCGGCTTGCCAGGGTATCAAATTTATACTCAGCAGTGGTAAAAATGGTGTCGTCGGGTAAGAAAAGTGTTTCCGTTCCTCTATCATCGGTCTCACCGATAACCTTCACAGGACCCAGTGCCTTTCCTTTCTCGTATTCCTGAAAGTGGACTTTCCCTTCTCTGTACACACGCACCTCACACTTGGATGAAAGCGCATTTACACAGGAAACCCCTACACCGTGTAGTCCTCCTGAAACCTTATATGTATTTTTATCAAACTTTCCTCCTGCTCCTAGGCGAGTCATGACCAACTCCAAAGCAGAAAGTTGCTCCTTCTCGTGTATACCCACAGGAATTCCCCTTCCATCATCCCGTACAAGGATAGAATTATCCTTGAGAATCTTCACGGTGATCTGCTGGGCGAAGCCTGCCATGGCTTCATCTATGGAGTTATCCACAACCTCATAAACAAGATGATGAAGGCCTCTTTCGCCTACATCTCCTATGTACATGGCTGGTCTTTTTCTTACGTGCTCTATCCCCTCTAAAACCTGAATATTACTTGCGGAATAGTTGTTTTCACTCTGATTCAAATCACTCATTATGAACCAATTAAAAATACGTTATCACTATCATTAACAAACCCTTAAAGATAAGAAAATTTAGGTACAATTCATACCCTAAAGTATAGCTAACCTTGTGGATAACTCCCTGAAAATGAAAAGCGAGCAAAATTCTTTTCAGAATTTTTACTCGCTACACACACAACTCTGTCAAACCTGTACTTTCTCCCTTCGAAAGGTCTCAAAAGGGTATTTTTTTCTCCTACTTTCCTGGTACCTTCCAGAAGTGGGCACGCATATATTTTCATTTCGTCAAGAAATAATCCGCCTTCAATTAACGGACGACTTCCCAAACTCCCCAGGCAAAAAGCTGACGATAGAAGCCACGTCTTTAAGACCTTCGTCCTGGATCATTTTGTGTAAAAGGATCCGCTCCTTAGGTGGATCGAATTGTAACTGGGCACCTGCTGTAATGCCTAGCACAAACAGGCTGACAATGATGATAATTACTTTCACGGCTCAGGTATTTAGTGTCTGGCCATACAAAACTTCTCATGACAAAAGTAGCACAGGTATATCTCCCATCAATCATCGTAAAAGAGGGTTCCAATAAATCCTCATTTATGGGGAATTTTATATTTTTAGCCAAAGAGGATGGTTCAGGATAAATCAAGTATTTTCTATTCTCCTCAAATGTAAAATCATGTACTACTATTCCTAAACACTAATCAATAACTTGAAAATCAAATATTTACATAAGTTCTCATCATTCCATGGTATATATTTAAACTGGTGCTCCCTCACTTCTCCTTTTATACATTTCACCCTTCCATCATTTTTTCTAGATAAACTTTCCCCTCCAAGTCGTCGTTTTTAACTTCGATTGATCTATAATCTAATTCCACCTATATGAACCAGGGATACCGAACCCAACCTACGCAGTATCTCCTTATAGCAGTTGCTGCTTGTCTTTCGCTCGTATTTATGGGGAGCACACCTCTCTCACCTCCCAACAGGGTGAGTGGACGCGTGACACTCACTCAAGGAAAATCTCCCTTGGTAGGAAGGGCCTCAAGCTATGACAGCCCTTCTCAGAAAAAATCTCTCATGGCTGCACAGCACGCCATCGTCATCTTCTATCCATTGGATTTTCAACCTACGCTGAGTCCGACGCCCCGAGCTGTCATTACCCAAAAGGGAGAGCAGTTCATCCCCGTCGTGACACCAATCACAAGAGGCTCGACCGTCTACATCCTCAATGAGGACAACCAATATCACAATGTATACAGCCGCACACCACGTGCTTCTTTCAATATCGGGCGGAGACCACCAGGTGCTATGTATCCTCAGAAAATCAATAAAACAGGCGTTATCAAACTATTCTGCGACATCCATGATCATATGCAGGCTTTTGTGGTGAGCCTGGAAACGCCTTACTTCGCCAAAGTCCGTTCAGATGGTAGCTATACCATGAATGGATTGCCTGACGGTAGGTACAGAGTAGAAGTATTTCACCCCAAACTCCCCAGCAGCAGCAGAGAAATTCAGGTAAGAGGAGGACAAAGTCTGGCACTCAATTTTGCCCTGAGTCGTTAAAGTTCTTCCCCATTCTTTAATCAAGCTATGCACCTATACTGATGGGTGCTCCCCAAAAAAGAATACCAGAACCTATACTCATTCGTCAAACATCATCTACTCCTTCTGGATGGGGAGTCATACGCAACGGACCTATGCGATATTCCTATGTAATTTCTATCTTCTCGTTCATACTTAGCCTTTTGAGTCCCGTCTTGGGCCAACCCAAAATCGAGCTCGGAGGTGCCATCACAGCTGAATACAGCTGGGGAGCAGGACATGCAGCATTCTACTGGAGCGAAGTCACTCAAGCTGGAGGCCGACTCTCTATCCGAGAGATCAACCCTTTATTGGGGATCAACTTCCACCCTCGATTCTCTTTTAAGGGCCGCTTACTCATTGCCCAAAATCCTAGAGGCCAGCTCAACGATGTACAGCTGGTACAGGCCAACCTACAGTGGAGAGATAAAAAGGACAAGCTGAAACTCTCGCTAGGACGCTTTCTCAATCCCTTTGGACGGTTTTACAATCAACCCCTACCTCAGGATCGTACGTTTATTAGTCGACCCCTATCTTACGGATACTATGTCAACATCTCCGACCAAGTAGGATATAGCGACAACTTACTGGAGCCCAATGCACTCATCATCGAAGGAAGACAGGATTGGGGTACACCTACTGCCTACTTTTATGGATATGGGACGGGTATTAAAGGGAAGTGGGAAATCAAACCCGATACGCTTTCGATCGAACTCGCTGTCGTACAGGCGGCCCCCCTCTCTCCACGAAGCATCAGCAATCCCATTCATCCTTCGGTCGTCTTGCGAACAACGTTTAGACCAGGATATTTCTGGCGACAAGGCCTTTCATTCAGTAGAGGAGGATTTATTCAGACCAATTCCCTCAGTAATGATTTGGATAATCTTGGGGCTTACACGCAGACGATGCTAGGAACCGACTGGGAAGTAGCCTATGGACATTTTGAACTGGCTGGGGAACTGATCTACACGTGGTATCGCGTACCTTTTTTTGACGATTCCACGCGCCTTTTTGTAACCGATGCTAGCGGATTGAATCAAACCCTACAACTACAAAATCTATCAGGTTATGTAGATGTCAAATACGAGCTCCCCTTTTGGGTGGGCAGTTATCTCGCGTACAGGTGGGAATTCGTTTCATTTGGAGAGGGCGTTCAAGGGCTAGGCTCATCCTGGGATCGAAATACCTACCGACATACCCTTCTCTGGGGCTATCACGTCTCTCGCAACCTCGTCCTCAAAGCAGGTTATAGTTGGCAAGAGATCACGGATAGAGATTGGGAACTGGGCACGTTGAGAGTCGCATCTACCTTATATTTTTAATAAATCTGATAGGATTGACAGGTTAACCTATTGATCCTAACGTGTATTATGTAGTTCTTAAGGGGGGAAAGAGAAAATAATTTGAAGAACAAGATCTTGTACGATGGGTACGAGATTGCGGATTTAAGTGACGGTAACGGTTATGTTTGTTTCTCTGGGTAAATGGAGTTCCTTGCCAAGGGTTCTAGGATATCACATCCTGTGGACGGGGATTATTATGATGTACATCCTGACAAGTACGGTCTTGGCAAAAGAGAGAATATCTCCTTCACATACAATTGATTCTCTCCTACAGCTTGTACCTCAGGCTGAGGTTACGGAGCGATCCCAACTTATCGAATCGGCCCTTTCTTTGGCCCAAAATCAACACAATCTAGCAGGAGAAGTTCAAGCGCATCTTGCTTATCTTCATCACACTCCTATCTCTCCCAGTGCAGAAGCTGCGTACCAGAGCCTTCAAGCGTCATTTGATCTGTATCGACAAAGCCCTTCTCAGCCTGCTGCACTTCACAACGAGCTGGGGGACTTCTATTTTTATCTCAAGGAAGGCAATCACAGTATCAGACATTATCAACTCGCGATAGATCACGCACGCGTGCAGCGAGACAGTCAGATACTCTATCTAGGACTTACAGGCATTACTTCGGTCACCAACATCTACCGAACGGTACCAGAGGCATTGCCCTACCTGAGAGAAGCTGCACAGGTAGCCTTTTGTCTTCAAGATGTAGATTTCCAGATTGAAGCGCTCAATCAACTAGCCACTATTTATATGGCTACAGGGGAGGTAGATTCTGCGCTTCTATACTTCGAAAAGTTGGTGGATTTCAAGCGATCAAGAGAGATGTATTTGGAACTGAGTACAGATCTGCAGCAATTTGCTCGCATGCTGGTCCTGCAAGGAGGATACGAAAAAGCGCAGCCCTATTTATTTGAGGCACTGGATATTACAGAAAAACTGGACGCTCCCTTGCTGCGTACAGGTTTGCTGACAGATATAGGATCTAGCTTTTTGCAACAAGGACTATGGGACAAAAGTATCGAATACGCCCAAAGTGCTTTGGAGTTGGCCCTTACGCTGGATCTCAAGCAGCTCGCAGCGGTCAACTGCTTCCACCTGGGACAAGCATATCAGGAAAAAGGAGAAACTACCCAAGCATTAAAAGCCTATAATAACTCACTCGAGATATACCAAACAGAGATTCCTGATCCTGCCGAGATTGCCAAAATAAAGCTTCAATTGGGAAGCTTGGAGGCAGATAACCAGAACGATAAGCTCGCCCTTCAGTATCTAGAAGAAGCACTCGAATTCAAAACTGATAAATCAGACAAGTTGGGGATGTTAGATGTCAAGCTGACCCTCGCACCTATCCACATCCGTCAAGCTCAATGGCGACGCGCCCTACGTGAACTCAAGGAAACTGAAAGTCTGGCCATTCAACTCAAAAGCAAAAGTGGACTCGCACGTACCTATGAATTGATGGCCGAAGCCTACGCTGGAAGGGGGAATTATGAAAAGGCCTTTGGCTACCAACAGCTGTATGTGAGCTATCATGACTCCATCTTCAATGAGCAAAATACAACCATCATACACGAGCTAGAGACGCGCTACCAAGCGGCACAAAAAGACCAGCAAAATGCCGAACTAAACGCAGAAATCGCTCAAAACCAGCTAGTGCTAGAGCAAAATCGAATCACTATTCTCGAAAAAAATCGCCAGAGCTATATCCTCATTGGCAGCATCGGCGCCCTTGTTTTCTTGATCATCTTCTTGGTCTACCGCTATGTAAACAAACAGCAACTGCTCAAACAAAGTATGATCACACTCCAAAAAGAGCATGAAGCGCAAAACCTACGATCGGTCATTACAGGGGAAGAACAAGAACGCAAGAGAATCGCAAGAGACCTGCATGACGGGATCGGTCCTTTACTTGCCTCTATCAAGATGCTTTTTCAAGCTGTCCAAAACGAAAAGCCTGAGATCAAGCAAGTAACGCACTACCAAAAAGCCAATCAGTTGCTCGATCAAGCATCTCAAGAGGTTAGAGAAATCTCGCATAATATGATGCCTGGCACACTCGAACATCTAGGATTGCAGGATGCCATGCGCGACTTATGCACGCTATTTCGTCATTCTTACCAGATCGAGGTCGATTTCATGACACATGGCGAAGATGAAGGGCTGGACCACCCTACCAAAGTCACGGTGTATCGGATCACACAGGAACTGCTACGCAATATTGCCAAACATGCAGAGGCACAAGAGGTGATTGTTCAGTTGATAATCGAGGACAATATGCTGCAGCTTACCGTAGAAGACGATGGAAAAGGCTTTTTGATGGATAAAGAAACGGAGTTGAAGGGAATTGGACTGAAGAGTATCCAATCACGGACTGTGTACCTCAAAGGAAATTTAGACATTCACACGCAGCCAGGAAAAGGAACCACAATTTATGTAGAGATACCCTTGGAAGCATCGCATCCTGCTTCATAACTTGGAGCTCATTACGAAACATGCTTCTTTAACTACTACTTGACATTTTTACTGTAACTGGGTGAATTGGATTATTAAGTATCATTCTCCATTTTCTACCTATATAATCATCTGTGCTAGCGCTTATCGTTTCGGCACATCATCGTCCTTCTTAATTTAGGGAAAAACGAACACATATGATTCAAGTACTCATTGTAGACGATCATCAGGTCTTAGCAGATGGCATCAAAGCGCTGGTAGGACAGGCAGAAGACGTACAGATCCAGCATCATGCCATGACGGGCAAAGAGGCGATGAATATTTTGGCAGACTATCCAGAGATTCAACTCATCCTGCTCGACATTAACCTTCCAGATACAGATGGGGTCAAGCTTTGTCACCAAATCAAGAAAGCTTATCCTGAAATGAAAGTATTGGCACTTACCATGCATCACGAGCCAGGATTTATCTCTCGGATGATCAAAGCAGGGGCCAATGGCTATCTCCTAAAAAATACAGGAAAGGATGAGCTATTAGAAGCCATATACACCCTCCACCGTGGAGAGCAGTATTTTAGTAAGCAGGTCACAGACCAGTTGGTAGCAGGGCTACAAAATCCCAATAGAAGACCGAACAGTGGTTTCATTGAAAAAATTACGCGTAGAGAGAAGGAAATTCTTCAACTCATCGTCGAAGAAATGACGACAGATGAGATCGCCGAAAAGCTATTCATCAGCAATTCTACAGTCGTTTCTCATCGCAAGAGTCTTCTCCGTAAATTGCAAGCAAAAAATACAGCTGGCCTCGTCAAGGCTGCCTACGAATTTAATCTCCTCAATTAAGGGAAGATTCCCTCCCCCTCAAATGATGAGAACCCCCCCCCATAAAGGGGATTTTTCACAAAAACCTGCATTCGGGCTAACTATTGCACATATTTGGGTGTAATACAAAAGGAAGACGCATCGAACAGAAAAGTGTTTCATAGAAAATGACAATCCTAAGCACTTCATTCGTTGCTACTTTTCTGAGTATTTCAAGTTGATTTTTGATTCATCGGTCTGGCCATACAAGACTTCTCACCTTGTAAGCATTCACATCAAAAAACCAGATCCATGAGTCAACCCATGCCCGTGCAAATTCGAACCCAACACCTTAGTGACGATGCCCTCATCTCACGCATCCTGCATAACCAGCAGTCGCACCTTTTCTCCCATCTCATGGACCGATACAAAGGTCCGCTTTGGGGTCTTGGTAAGCAGATCAATATTCCTTATGTAGAAATTGATGACCTCATTCAAGTCTCCTTCATCAAGGCTTATCAGAAACTGCATACATTTAGAGGAGATTCTCGCTTCTCTTCATGGTTGTTCCGCATCTTCATCAATGAGTGCAACATGTGGAGAAGAAAAAATCGCAAATTCCAATTACAAGAGCTGCCTGTACAACCTACTGATGATATGATCAGCCACCACACACCTGAAGATGTCATGGTACAAAATGAGCAGCATCACTATCTCCAAGACGCTATTGAGGACCTACCCGAAAAATATCGTACCGTCTTTGTCATGCGTGAGTTAGAAGGCAGAAAGAGCAAAGAAGTAGCAAAAGAATTAGGCTTGACAGACTCTAACGTCAAGGTGCGCTTCCTTCGTTCTAAACTCATGCTACAGGATAAGCTCGCTACGGCTCACCTTTAAAGAAATAGCGAGAATCCGACCTATAAGATTTGATGAATTTCAGTTTATGACGCAATTTCGACGGGGGAGAAAAATTCTCTGACGCTTGTCTCTGCCAAGACTTTATTTCCCCTCATATTTGTTGCATATTCATAGTGTAATATATTCCTAAGGAAATGTGAGGAAATACTAGATGAGTTGAGAGATCACATCCAAAAATTATTTTCGGAAAATTCATCTGACTTTTTTCCATTATATCCTCCTTGGGACTGTTTCACAGCGTCTATAAACATATATCCCAGCATATGAAATCCATCACCATAGGCATTGACATTGGCGGAACCAATTCTAAGTTTGGCATCGTAGACCGGGAAGGGAATATCCTGGCTAGCAATTCGATCCGTACGCCTCAAGATCAAAGTATAGAGGAATATGTGAGTCACCTTGCAACCAGCATCAAGGGGCTGATGGATTTGAGGGAGGAAACCCTGGATCTCAAAGGGATAGGAATAGGTGCTCCGAATGGAAATTACTACTCAGGAACGATTGAGAATGCACCTAACCTCATCTGGGATGGAGTCATCCCTTTTGCAGACCTGATCAAAGAATATTTTGATACCGATGTCGTCATCACCAATGATGCAAATGCAGCGGCCTTGGGAGAAATGATCTATGGCGGTGCCAAGAGCATGAAAAACTTTTTCGTAGTCACTTTAGGTACAGGAGTAGGGTCAGGCTTCGTTGTGAATGGAGAGTTGGTATATGGGAATGATGGATTTGCGGGAGAGTTTGGTCATGTAGTTACGGAGTGGGGCGGCAGACCCTGTACATGCGGGAGAAGAGGATGTGTAGAGACTTATGCTTCTGCAAGGGGCGTGGTGTTGACCGTTTTAGAGGAGATGGCAGGCTCTAAAAGAGTAAGTAGTCTTAGGGATCTGCACTATCAAGAGATTACCCCCAAGCGAATTTTTGAAGCAGCCGAAAACGGCGATATCCACGCACAGGCCACCTTTGAAAGAACAGGTGCCATGCTCGGTCGCGCCCTGTCCAATCTAGTCAATATTTTCAGCCCTGAAGCGATTTTTCTGTTCGGTGGAGTCGCTAGAGCAGGTCATTGGATACTCGAACCTACAGAGCGCCACCTAGAGGAGAATGTCTTGCCGATATTCAAGAATAAAGTCAAAATCATTCCTTCTCACCTTCCCGAAAGTGATGCAGCTATCCTAGGTGCTAGTGCCCTTGCATGGCAGGAGATGGAGAAAAAAGCTGAGAAAGTGAAGTCTTAGCAGCAGACCCTTTGTGACATTCCATAAGGATTAGATCCAAATGGTTTCGTGCAATAAAGGTTCGAAACCCCCTATCCCTAAAAAAGGAGATAGCTGACGCTCCCTTGAAGCGTCAGCTAGTACCTCCCAACCAACATTACATAAATTTTAGAAGTGTGTCCGTGCCAGTAGGGGTGTTGGTTGGATTAACATGATTTATCTCTCTTTGTGAGCAATTACTTTACGCAATCGCTTACCTAGTTTTTTCTTGCATATGTGCGGGCTGACTTAGCCTGATTGATGATGGGATGCGGATAGTTTCCTCCCAAGCTCACTCCATAGGATTTTAATTCACTGGGATACATCTCATAGGGTTCATGTACATATCCATTGGGTAGGCTTTCTAGCTCTGGTAGCCAGTGCCTTACATAATCTCCCTGCGCGTCGTATCGCTTGGCTTGCGAAATCACGTTAAAGTAACGGTTCTCACGTGGATCATTGCCGATCCCAGCCACGTAGTTCCAATTACCCCAGTTGGAGCACACATCGTAGTCGAGCAGTGTCGATTCAAACCACTCCGCTCCCATACGCCAGTCTACCCGCAGATCTTTCACAAGGAAAGAGGCTACGTTTTGTCGGCCACGGTTGGACATAAAGCCTGTCTCTTTGAGCTCACGCATGTTGGCGTCGATGAATGGAATTCCTGTCATACCATCTTTCCACTGCTCAAATCTCGCCCAGTCTACTTGCCAATTTCCATATTCTCCTTTGATTCCTCCTTCTAGGAAGAGGAGATTGCCGTAGCGCTTGGCCACAAATCTGAAATAGTCTCTCCATATTAACTCAAATATGAGCCAATATGTTGAAGAATTTTTCTTGCGCATCTTTTCATAGCGCTTGACCTCCTTGTAAATGTGACGGGGAGAGATACATCCTAGTGCTAGCCATGGAGAAAACTTAGAAGAATAACCTTGGCCTAGGAGTCCGTTACGTGTCTCCTTATACTCTCTGAGACGATCTTCTTCCCAAAAATATGTCTGCAAACGCTCAAGGGCTTCGATTTCTCCTCCTTTAAAATCTAATACAGCCCGTGTATCAATCTCTACAAGGCTCATTCCCATATCCTCTACTGAGGGAATATGACCAGGATTTTCAATGTAAGGGGTTGGAATAGATTCTGGTGTAGGGAAAGTGCTTCTTACGGGTGCAAACTTTTCCACTTCCTTACGGAAATGTGTAAAAATTTCGGGTAATGACCGAACAGGCATAGGAAGATCTGCCAAATGGTATAGTGTACTTCCCCAGACCAATTCTACGTCTATCCCTGATTTAAAAAGGGCTTTTTCTAATGCTTTCTCAACTTTCAGCTCCTCTTCTGTTACTTCCTTGTGGGCATATACGCCACCTGCACCATACTGATTGGCAATCTCTGGGATGATTTCTTCGGGTAGGCCCTTCCTCACGATCAGATCACTTCCTACCGATTTCAAACGCGATCTCAATTGAGTAAGACTTTCGAGCAGGAATTTGGTACGGTAAGGGCCTGTTTTGGGGAAACCAAAAGACGTCTCACCAAACTGCCTGTTGTCTAGGACATAAACTGGAATAACCTCTAGTCCGTGCTCGATGGCGCGCACCAGCGCCTCATGATCATGAAGCCGAAGATCATTACGAAACCATACTATTACCCTTTTCCATTTCATACTTTCAGAACTGACAGAAACTAAGAAAGTTTTAGGTTATAGCAAAATATACGGAAAAAATAAGGGTAGGGATGTGTTTATTTCACACTTCCTGAAATAGTGCTCAAAAATGTTTAGACACTGATTTTGAAGAAAAAGAATTATGCTAGCAGATGGGGTTAGGCGGTCACAAACTCCAATGTCTTGATGGACAGTTTTTTTCCCTGATGTAGGTTAAATATCCGAGACTTGGCGAGTCCCCATTTGTTGAGACGAAACATCACGGAAACTCTTAATACGCCCAGTCCATACTTGACACTTCGGCGAAAATTAATGGAGGAGGCTTCTTCAAAGTATTTGGTCGGACAGGTCACTTCTCCGATGATGTGTCCCGCATAGGCAATCTGTGCCAGCATCTCATTGTCGAAGACAAAGTCATCAGAGTTTTCTTCCAGCGGAAGCGTGGTGAGGATTTCTTTGGAAAAGGCACGATATCCTGTGTGATACTCTGCCAGTTTTTGCCCCATGAGGACATTTTGAAAGAAGGTAAGGAAGCGGTTGGCGATAAATTTATACATGGGCATACCTCCTCTTAGTGCTCCTCTACCTAAGATACGCGAACCTAGCATCACAGGAAAAAGTCCATTGGCTATAGGGTATACCATCGCTTCTATAAGCTTCGGTGTGTACTGATAGTCGGGGTGCAGCATGACCACAATATCTGCTCCTTGCTTCAAGGCTGCGGTGTAGCAAGTTTTCTGATTGCCCCCATATCCCCTATTTTGGGGGTGGCGAATGACTTCGTGTATGCCTAGGGATTGTGCTTTCTCATATGTATTGTCTCTACTTTGATCATCAACCAGGATTACTTCATCTACGATGTCGAAGGGGACTTCTTGATAAGTAACCTCCAATGTCTTTTCTGCATTGTAAGCAGGCATTACAACCACGACCTTCTTTCCTCGAATCATAAATCCTGAACTTCTATGGTACTCAAAAGCAAAGACAGTAGATTAGACCGACCGTTGTTTTTCTCGTATACTGCCTACTCTATATTGTGGGTCAATTTAGTAACTTTTTTATCATTAATCTTATCCTAAATATTATCATTGAATCCTAAAAGAGGAATTGAGAAATTGAAAAAAGAGGTCTAAGAAACATTACGCTGCCCACCATTCACATATCCTAGAGTCTTTTAACATTTGGTTGGTAGCAATCTTCCTCACCTTATGCTGTAAAAGATTGAGCGTATACATGAAATTCACTCAAATTCTGATTATTGTTTTTCTTTTATCCATACCCACATATACCATGGGTGGAGGCATCTACTTACGGCTCCTGGGTGCGAGTTCACTGGCGATGGGAAATACGGGTACAGGACTGGCATTACATGCCTCTTCTGTCTACCAAAATCCTGGTGCTATGGCATTTCTCAATCCTCGCTTGACCCTGGAGTTGGGTAGCTCTTTTCAGCGGCCTGCGACTACTTATTTAGAAAATCCTCCGAGTACAGCTCTGGCAGACATGGATACGCTCACTTTTACACCGCTGTATGCCTACGCTGTGGCAAGGCCTATCGCCAGTGGAAAACTGACCTTGGGAATGGGAGTCAATAGTCCCTATGGAGGAGGTTCCCTTTGGCCAGACGAGTGGTCTGGACAATTTATCAGCCAAGAATTTAACCTTGAGAGTCTATTCATCCATCCTTCTTTCGCCATCAAGGTCAATGATCGACTTGGATTAGGCCTTACACTATCTCTGGGAGCTGTCACCCTATTCAATAAGCGCGCCATCAACATAGATGGTCGAAAAGAGTCCAGAAGCTCTGTCAGGTTTAGTGGCCAGGGAGCCACAGCAGGACTGAGTTTGGGTGCATACTATAGAGTGGATAATAAGTTGTCGCTGGGTCTCAACCTACGTAGTCCGATGGAAGTCAGCATCACCGATGGCATCGCTACTTTTGAAGTACCCCCTTCCCTCGCTGACAATTATGAACGACAGATATTCACCACAACCTTTACCCTCCCTGGCGAAATCAACATTGGAGTAGGCTACTACCCAGAGGAGCGCTTGTTGCTGACTGCTGATCTCAACATCATTTTTTGGAGTAGTTGGGACTCCCTGGTGTTCAACCTTTCAGATCCTAAACCCGAAATAGCCAGCTTCCCCGAAAGAAATTGGCAAAATACGATCAATCTCCGCGCAGGCTTTGAATACGCACTTTCTGAGAATTTTCGGATGAGAGGAGGCGCTTATTATGAGCAATCGCCTGTACCTAGTGGCTTTGTATCTCCCGAGCTACCCGATGCCAACAGGATCGGTATTACAGGAGGGGCAGGTGTTAGAATCATTCGGAGGCTGTATGCAGATTTCACCTATACTTATGAGTATACAGGAGAACGACAGGGCGTACTCTCTACGGCCAATTTTGCAGGGACTTATGAAACGACGGTTTATGCGTTTATGATAGGATTAGGCTATGAATTTTGATTTTCTTTCAACAGAAAGAAAGATTATATGGTAATTCAGGAAACGAATCGACCAATTGTTTCGATATAAAGGTGAAACACAAGATGCAAGTCATCTGCTGTTGTTGCATCCAACCATGAGACAAAATCATTTCGGGATCCCAGGAACATATGAAACAGCGCTATACATTTTTTTTAATTGTACTCTTAGGACTGAGTTTCATCTTCGGATGGGTCGGATGTAGGCCTAGTATCTCTGCTTACCGCCCTTCGCTGGGAAAAGTGGATGTGGGGAATTTCCAGGCTTTTGGAGATGGATACTCTACAGGTTTTGCCAATACTGACATCGAATCTCCCCAAAGCTTGCTGGGACTTTATGCAGATGCCCAGTCATTTGCCTTTCCAGCCTTGATCGCAACACAGTTTGATTTGATCCGAAACGTTTCCTTTGATCAACATCTTGCATTAGATGCTGGATCAGGTTATTACTACCTCACAGAAGCGACTCAATCCAATTGTCCCAACAGGCTGATCCAATCCCAAATCGACCGGGCAGATGCACTGCCTGAATGGCAAGTAGGCCCTGATGCTTCTCTTTATGCTACGCTTGACAACTGGGCATTGCCTCATGTCAAGATTGCAGACATCACACAGAATGATCTCACGACGACAGAAAAGATCTTCATGGGACGACTGTCTACCACAGGAAATGTGGATATGACATACCTCGACCATGTCCAACAAGCAGAACCCTCCTTTTTTACCCTTTGGATGGGGACACGTGACTTGCTAGAGTACGCGATTTCAGGAGGTGCCAATCCAGCTTATCCCCTGACTCCCCCTACCGAATTCGCAGAAAACTTTGCTCAGCTCCTCGATTCTCTTCACTCCCCTGGCCAAGGCGGGCCATTAGGAATCATTGGGAATATTCCAGATGTGACGGTGTTTCCCTTCTTTCACCACATATCCCATACCTTTAGTAACTCCGAGTTTTGCGATGATGCGCCTTTACCACTCTACATTCGCAGATCTTCTAACTCAGGAGAACCTGTAGAGGCCATTCAGTCAGATTATATTCTCCTCCGAGCCAAAGATAAAATTGGTGCTATTGACCCAACTCCTGGCAATCCATTACCCAAAGGACTAGATCCAGAAAATCCTCTCCCAGAGAGCTGGGTACTAGATTTTGAGGAGGCATACCAACTGAGATTGCACGTCGAAGCATATAATGATATCATAGATTCCCTGATACAATCACATAATGCTAGTCTAAGTGTTCCTGCTTTCGTCAAAGTCGATCTTCACAGTCTGTTTCAAAGGCTCCATGAGTCTGGAATCACTCTCAACGGATTAGATATTACCAGTGGGTATCTATTAGGAGGAATTTTTTCCTTGGACGGATTGTATCTCACACCTAGAGGGCAAGCTTTGGTTGCGAATGAGTTTATCAACGCGATCAATCAGGCTCCCCAGTGGTCTGCAACTGTACCTTTTCTCAATATCACCGATTATCAAGGGGTTGTTTTTCCTTGACCCAGGTAGCATCTTGCATGCCACACATTTGAAATTCAAGACATGCAAGAAATAGAGGTTAAAATACTAGAAATCGACCGTGAAGCCATCGAGCAAAAACTCGTAGCATTGGGAGCCGAGAAAGTATTTGATGGGGAATTATGGGCGATGTTTTTCGACCATCCCGATGGCCAGATCAAGGCAAAGGGTGATGTATTGCGTTTGCGTAAGGAAGGTGAAGCCTGTATTTTGACGTACAAGCAGCATGTTTCCAAGGCAGAAGCCAAGATCATGGAGGAAACGGAGACAGTGGTCGATAATATGGAAGCGACCATGCATATCTTGCAAAAGGCAGGTCTCCAGATTCTTAAATCTACACGAAAAAGACGAACCAGCTATCAGTTAGCAGACGGACAAGTCGTGATCGATGACTATGCTGATGAGCTGGCACCTATTCCTGTATTTCTTGAGGTAGAATCTCCTAATCTAGAGGCACTTAAGCGTGTCGTACAAGCGCTGGACTATACAATGAACGACTGTAATAATTGGAATACCAGAGATCTAATCAAGCATTACTTGTAAGTACATTTTTCTTATTTATCCACGATCAATGTCCATTCCGTAGCTTATCGAGCAAAGTGCTTAGTTGCTCTGCTTCGTCCGCAGTCAGCGCGCCTAGCATATTGTCCATCTCCTTGTCGTACTGATCCATCTGATGAAGAAGGTCCAAACCTGAATCATTGATGAGGACATCTACGAGACGCTTGTCTGCCTTGCAAGTCTTACGCGAAACAAGGCCTTTCTTTACAAGACGATCCACAATCCGAGATACATCTGACATCCGATCTAGCATGCGGACTCTAATCTCTGAAGTAGAGATTGGCTCTGGATGCTGTCCCCTCAAAATACGAAGTACGTTGTACTGCTGCAGCGTAATATCAAACGTTTTAAATAGATCTTTTTGCCTTGTAATGAGCCAATTGTGCGTAAAAATCAGGTTCACAGTAGCTTTAGCCCAAGGGCTGCGAAAAGGTGTCTTTTGCTTGATGGCTTCTTCTAGTCTCATAGATTCAATATATGAAAACTAACTTATGTTTTTCTCACGATGTTTAAAGATCAAAAAACAAAAAAAAGAGCAAATGGTTTTTGCCCTTTTCTAAAAATTCTACTTTGTGGATGTAAAATAGTATGAATTTCACTCCTTAATTTTTCATTTGTAAGTAATTCATTCTCCAATATTTAACAAAACGCATCGAGATCTTTTTGTATCCTTATATTCTCCCATGCCTGATCAGAGTTGAATAATCCGCCAACCTTTTTGCTCCCACAAGACAGGAACTTGGGTTTCTACGATACTCTTGATGATGCGTTTATTGACACGATCGGTTATCCCTTCTAGATCTTCATCCATGATGGTCGCAGGTACATGGTCTGCCCCCAACCGATGGCCGACCTCATGAGGTCCAATCCATTTATTGTCTGTATGGAGCGCTGAAATATAGATAAAATTGGCAGGCGCATACCCCGCCACGGGCAACTGAGAGGTTTGCTTAATCGGCATCTGCGCAGCAGGAATGACTTCTACTTGGGTGATAAATTGCGCCGAAACTAGCTGTGTCGGGATGTAGAATCCACCCTCAGTATATCTACCCTGAGGGATCTCTAGCTCAAACCGTATAGGATAGGTAGTGTGTGTGCCCTGAGAATCAATCTGAAGGGCGAATTCTCTTGATTGACTATTCCAAAAAGAGAGCGCAAACTCCAACTGTTCCCACGCTTTAGGGTGATTATGGGCAGCAAAATACCATGCACGAATCACTACTTCATGACGTTCGCGATCAATCCAAACCTCGTGATTCTCCGCATGCCAAGGCGTGTCTACAGGTGCCAAGTTCCATACTGCTTCTACTCTGCTAGCGTGACTCGCCCCTAACCCAACCCACCATAGACTCAATACCCATGTTACGTAATACCTGCACATCCTACAATATTACGCAAATATTAAGAGAATGTTACACAATCATTACTCAACAACCGTAAATGTCCCTATAAACGGCTTTATTCCCTCCTGTTCGGTAGATACATGGTACAAATAGACCCCAGGCTTGATACGTTGCCCTCCCTGATCCCTCAGATCCCACTGCAAACCTCCATCTCCATCTGTTTCTTCTAACTCTGTCACCAACCGACCTGATACGGTAAGAACACGTATATCCGCCGTCTGCGTAAGATTGGCAAAGCGTACTCCCTCAAAGACTTCATGTGTCTGATAGGGATTGGGATAGACATATACTTCTGATAGATCAGCTTTAAAGGAAGAAAAAGTAGCTGTATTTCCTTCGTCGCAGGTACAAGTCCCATCAATCGCACACACCTCTGCTGTAATAGAAATAGGATAACCCAATGCGCCCAACTTTGCTTCGCCTATGGTCACTTCGATGGCATCTTGTGCTTCATCGGCCCATGCGATTGCCTCAATGTAGCCTACAGGACCAATCTGATAGTTACTTGTATCCAAAGCGATACTCTCCTCCAACTTCCTATTGAAAGTCATCCTGGCTACTTTATCACTGACAATTTCCCATTGACTCAAAATCAAGCAATCGCTGATACTTTCATCATATACAAAGTCTCCACGATCAAAGTCGGGGTCTAAAAAGGCGTCGCGATCGTCCTCAAATGTGGTATCCACAACGAGTGTATGCAATCCTACCTCCAACTCTCCAGCAAATGACAATAACAGCTTCTGATTGCGGTCGCCCGAACCTGTAATCGCGATTGGGTTTTGCTCACCGTCTAAAATGAACCTTGTCTTATCTTCTGGAATAGCGGATACAGGCTCCGAAAACCATACCGCCACCTGATCACGGGCGATGGCACGTACACTATCTAGCCTTGGACGGCTATGTGGCGTCAAAATAACGGCATTGCCAAAGGGACTGAGACTAGGTGACAGCCCAGGATTCTCACTTTTCAGCACATACAAATAGGGCACCTCTGGTTCCAAATTCGCATCTACCAACTGATTCCCCACAAATCCTGAGATGACACTTGCTATCTCATTATTGATGGGATCTTTTACGCGCCAAATTTCATAGCTACTTGCATTGGCAGGCACTGGCCAGGAGATCTTCACTTCTGTAGGGCCATTGACTTGCCCATCCAACTGCTCTACAGGCAAAGGTCCCTTGTAGGCAAGCTGCCACTCAAAAAATATCGTCGAATCGATGCGTCCAAGTCCTATTTCAGCTATCCCATTTCCATCAAAATCCTCAATGATATGATGCGTCGCCAAGGAACCAAAATAAAACCAAATGGGCGAAAACTGCTGGCGGGTTACATTATAATCGATCACATATGTCCTAGGATAGGTGGTAAAGACCAGTTCATCGTAGGGATCTTCGTCTAGGTTGCCCGCACTTGCGGCATTGTACTGCTCAAAGTCAATGTCATACAAGAAATCTTCCCAGATGACCTCAAATGTATTGTCCGCTGTAGCACGGAAAATGCGCAGCCACCAGTGAGGCGCATCATATTCGAAGTCACCGTTTCGAAGTCCTGAAGTGTGGACCGCTACAAAAATTTCCTTTTCTTCTCCTCCTGCAAAATTGCCACTTGTGAGGTAAACCCCTGATTTTGTTAGATCTGTACTGTCAATAAAAGTAGTGTTATACGTATTCCCTTCATTCTCATATACAATCAAATCTCCATCAAAATCCCCAAAGATAATCTCGCGCTTCCCATCTTGATCAAAATCATCTACCAATACGCGAGGAGCGATAGATCCCATGTAATCTCCGCTTATATCCTCTAGCACGATCTGCTCCTCATACTCACTTCCATCCAGTATGTAGTAATCTTTAGAATCCTTAAGCAGAAGTTCTGGCTGGGGATCTCCGTCAGTATCATCCACTGAAGCAGCGAATAGGCCATTGCCTTCATTTCGGTAGATAATTTCCGAGGGAAAATTATTGGGGCCTGGCTGTTCAATCAGATAGGCAGAGTCATTGACAGAACAAAATACTTCCAATAATCCATCTCCATCGGTATCATCGACATCTTTGGGAATCAATATGGGTTTGAAGTCAATGGAATCTACCCTCACGAAAAAATTCCCTACAAATTCATAAAACTTGAGCTTGCCAAAATTCAGACCCTGGTCATATTCATTGATCACGACCTCCTTCAGACCATCATTGTCAAAGTCGTAGGTTTCGGGAAGGAATCGTCCAATCGGTAATCCGTAGCTTTTGGGTTGGAGTAGAAACTGGCTGATACTTGTGGATTGAAAGGAGAGAGAACGTATCTCAGAGCTCCCTACTAGCCCCGCTTCATTGGTCGTCTCTATATAAAACTCATAGTCCCCTGGCGGGATCACATCTGGTCCTAGGATGATGTGTGCATTTCTCGCACGCTGATCGTAGGGCCAGCTAGCCCAAGGTCCTCCCCCACTCCTGCGATATTTGATTATATGCTGTCCGCGGTCGTCGCTACGGAAGACCAGCAGCAATTTTCGTGTGTCATTATCCCATGCAGGCACGGCACGTATCCATTCGACATTGGGCGCTGTGGTATCTCGCACAAATCGAATCCTGTCCTCCTGTGTAAATCCATCTGTTTTTTCCAGTCGAATACGCAGTGTATAATCTCCTGTCGGCAGTCCCGAAAGATCCCACAAAGCCAATGTATCTTCTCTTACTTGGTATAGCTGATCCTCGACGATCGGTTTCCATATCGACGTGTCTGCTACTCCCTCCATGTATTCGATATGGAACTTCAAAAACTCTGGGTCCAGTACACTCCCCATAATCCAAACCTGATCGTCAGCAGTCCCTCTATCATTCACAGGGCTTGTGATAGTCACGACAGAGGTCCCAGCTGCTTGTAAGGCACGGGCTGCATTGAGTCGTCCTGCTCCTGTGAAGTGGTCCCACCCTCTAGAGGAGATGTCGTCAGCAGTAGAGGTAAGAATGCCTCGAATTTGTTGAGGGGATAAAGGTCCTCGCTCAGAGAGAAGCAAAGCCGCTGTAGCAGTGACGAGAGGAGCTGATAAGCTGGTCCCCTGGGTACGTGTAAAGTATGTCACCTGTCCTGTTGAAGAGGTATCCATCACAGTCGTCGTGAGGATATCAGCTCCTGGTGCACAGAGGTCTACTGTCACACCGAAGCTGCTCAGGGGCCATAGCGATTCAAAGCCTGACGAGAGGTCCGCTGTAGAAGCCGAAACAGAAATCACTTCATTGTATCCTGAGGGATAATGCAGCTCATCTCCTGTCCCATTACCCGCAGAGCTGACCATGATGACACCTTTCTTGTAAGCATACTGGATCGCCTCGTGCATGATATTGGAAGCGTAGACATCTCCAAAGCTGAAGTTCAATACTTGTATCCCATTGTCTGTTGCATAAATGATCGCGCGTGCAATGTCATCATCTTCTCCTCCACCCGAAGCAGCAAAGGCGCGTATCGGTACCAACTTACAGCCATGAGCCAAACCCGCAATCCCAAAGTCATCATTTGCCTTGGCGCTAATGACCCCTGTTACGACTGTCCCATGTGTATTGTCATCTGTAGGGTCAGGATCTTCTCCCAGATAATCCCCTCCAAAAGGACTACGAGGCTGATCGGTAAAGTCATATCCTGCGACATCATCTGTATACCCATTGTTGTCGCCATCCACGCCATCAAAATCTCCTGTCAACCCATTGCGGATTTCAGTGCTGGGCCAAGGCTCAAATGTCCCATTGCCGTTGATGTCTTCTAGTGGGTTGATTGCTACCTGCCCCTGGAAATCGGGATGTAGATAGTCAAGCCCTGTATCCAGTACGCCTACTTTGACTTGGGGGCTTCCCCTCTCGATATCCCATGCCTCAAAAGCTTTCACATAAGACAGGTACCACTGCCCATTGAGTGAGTCGTCATTGGGGATGTATTCGATCGCATCTAATTGAAATGACTGGCTCTCTTCCACAAACTCAAACTGGCCACTCGCCTGCAATGTCCTTATAACCTGCTGTGGATCTGAGGTATCGAACTTTAGGGTAAATACATTTTGAATGTCCTCAGTATGGGCTGTCCTGACAGCAGGAATAGAACTCCTAAACGTCACGGGAATCTCGGGCGGCCTTGATAAGCCACGCTGTGCAATGGGTATATTTATCGATACCTCTGATTGTGAGAACAAATAATCCCTCAAACTCCCTGCACCACTTTTTACCTTGACATTGATCTCTACCTGCCCCCAAATAGGAGCCCAAAACAGAAGCAAACAGCCCAATAAATAAAATTTCTTCATGCGAATACATTGAACTTCGAAACGGAATCTACGAAGCGCACATTCAAGGAAAAAGGCAAAAGAGAGGAATTGTATGTAGGGAAATGCAGAAAAAAGAAGAGGAATACACAAGTAACATGTGTATTCCACCTCAAAATAATTATCGTATGATGGGATTAGAATGTATATCCCAAAGTCAAAACAGATCGAATAATAGGAAAAATCGATCCTCCCAATGGAATAGAGAAATCTTGCTGAATATCGTTGGAATCGATTTGGTAGTTGATTCCCTGCGCAGCTAATTCTGCATTGATGGAGTTAATGGCATCATTTACCTCTTGCACATCCAGATTATTCAATTCTCCATTGAAGTTGGTACCTGTAAACGATAGTCCTCCTCCAAAGTGGTAGTCAATGGTAAAACCGCCGCCAAGTACCTTTTGAAAGCCGACATCGATTCCGCCACCGCCACCGAGGAAACGCAGGCTCAAATCGGCATCACCTTGGGACGTACCACTGGTCCCCTGTACATTGGTGCTGATGGCCTGCTGTGCCACACGGACAAACCCTCCTAAATAAAAACCACTAGGCGCCTCTCCCGCAAAGAAGTAACGAATCTCTGGCGTGATCTTAAAGCCTGCCAATCTCAAGGCGTCTAGCGTAAAGTTAGGATCATCAGGATTTAACGTAAGGGTATTAAATACGCCAACACCTGTTCCAGGAAGAGATCCTTGTACATTGAGTCCTATGACCAATGATTCACCAAGGACACGATCGTACTCCAGTTCCAGAACATTAAAAGTAAACAGCTTGATGGGGTTGATGCTGATGGTACTCTTCTGTCCAAATGAGGGGAGTGTACATAAAAGGGCGAGAATGATTCCGAAGAATCGAAAATTCATGTTCATATGTTTGTGTATTTATGTGAAAAAGTGAATACTCAGCAAAGCAAGATTGGGGAAAGGAATATTAGTTTAATACATTTTTGTATTTATTTGCCTGAGCTGGTTCGAATTAATAAACCACTGAGATCATTTCCCAACATTAGCCAAATTTTTTACTACTCATGAGTATGATATATGCTGTGGCAGAGCGTTTTATGCGATATGTACAAATTGACACGCAATCGGACGCAAGTTCTTCAACCTTTCCTTCTACGGAAAAGCAAAAAAACCTTAGTAGGCTGCTTGTTCAGGAGCTTCAGGAAATGGGCATTCAGGATGCAGAGCTAGACGAATATGGCTACGTATATGCCACGATTCCATCCAATGTCGATACTCCTGTACCCACGATTTGCTTTTGCGCTCATGTAGACACCAGTCCAGATGTAAGCGGAGAAAATGTAAAGCCTCTTCTTCATCAAAACTATCAGGGCCAAGCGATCACGCTTCCTGATGATCCTTCCATTGTGTTAACGACGGAGGCATATCCTGCGTTGGGTGGCAAGCATGGAGAAGACATCATTACAGCAAGTGGAAAGACGCTTTTGGGAGCAGATGACAAAGCGGGCGTGGCCATCATCATGGATTTAGCCTATCAATTGATGCAAAACCCCACCCTTCCACATGGGAATATCCGTATTTTATTTACACCTGATGAAGAGATTGGTCGTGGAGTAGACAAGGTAAATATGGAGAAATTAGGAGCCGATTTTGGCTATACGCTGGATGGAGGTAGGTTGGGAAGTTTGGAAGACGAAACTTTCTCTGCTGATGGTGTGACACTCACCATCCATGGGGTAAGTGCACATCCAGGATACGCCAAAGGAAAAATGGAAAATGCCCTTAGAATAGCGGGCAGTATCCTGGCTGCTCTACCCTCTGATCATCTGACCCCCGAGACGACTGAAGGAAAGGAAGGTTTTATCCATCCTGTAGAAATCTCAGGTGTAGCAGAAAGGGCGCAAATATCTTTTATCATACGAGATTTCGTCACAGAGAAACTGAGTCAGCACGAAAGTACACTCAAAGATATCGTAGAGGGAGTCATGATTGCTTATCCAGGTTCATGGTATGCCCTGGAAATCGAAGAGCAGTACCGCAATATGAAAACGATTCTGGACCAGCATCCCGAAGTTGTACAGTATGCCGCAGAGGCAATTGAAGAAGCAGGGTTAGTTCTTCACAAAGGCTCTATCCGCGGTGGAACAGATGGTTCTCGTCTATCATTTATGGGATTGCCTTGTCCCAACATATTCGCAGGAGAGCAAGCCATTCACTCAAAATATGAGTGGGTATCTGTACAGGATATGGAGCGCGCGGTCAAGGTCTTGATCAAACTCAGCGAAAAATGGGCTGAATCCTCTAATCCATCGGAAGAATAGGCCAGAAGAAATTTACCCATGATGGCGTTTGTCCGACATCATCCCTCTTACATATTCCTGTCCTTAGCATAAAATTCAGGGGATTATCTCACTTTCACTCACATTTCTGACATCTTACTTAACACGACAGATATGTCTCAAGTAGCTTCATCTACCATTCATCAACAGATCGCAAATAATATCCGCGTGCTTTCCGCAGCCATGGTTGAAAAAGCCAAGTCAGGTCACCCTGGCGGAGCTATGGGGGGAGCTGATTTCATTTCCATTCTCTTCAGTGAGTTTATGGTTTACGACCCTTCGGATGCGACATGGCCATTCCGCGACCGTTTCTTCCTCGATCCTGGTCATATGTCTCCTATGTTGTACTCGACCCTTCACCTACTGGGTCACTTCTCCCAGGAAGACATCGAGCAATTTCGTCAATGGGGCAGTCCTACCCCTGGTCACCCAGAGCGCGACCTGGCACGTGGCATCGAAAATACTTCAGGTCCTCTCGGTCAAGGTCATACCTTTGGGATAGGATCTGCCATCGCCGAGCGTTTCCTCGTGCATCGTTTTGGAGACTGGATGATGCATAGGACGTTCATCTATATTTCCGATGGCGGGATACAAGAGGAGATTGCGCATAGTGCTGCTCGCACGGCAGGCTTCCTAGGGTTAGGTCAGATTGTGATGTTCTACGATTCCAATGACATCCAGCTTTCTTCAGAAGTAGGAGATGTCATGAGTGAAGATACAGGAAAAAAATATGAGGCGATGGGCTGGCATGTGATGACCATCGATGGAAATGATCATGACCTGATTCGCCAAGCGCTTCAAGCAGGGGTAGATGAGACAGATCGTCCTACGCTGATCATCGGAAAAACGATCATGGGTAAAGGAGCCATCACAGATGAAGGGGGAAGCTTTGAAAAGAAAGTCTCTACTCACGGCCAACCACTCAGCAAGGCTGGGGCTTCTTTCGGAAAGACCATTGAGGCTTTAGGTGGAAATCCCGCACAACCCTTTGATACTTTTCCTGCGGTCAGTGAATACTTCGAAAATCTCAAGACGACGCTACAGGCTCAAGTAGCTGAGCGAAAGGCAGGATATGAGACATGGAAAAAAGCAAATCCTGCGCTTTCGGATAAGCTAGACTTCTTCCTCTCTGGGCAGACACCTGATATCGATTGGGCAAGCATCGCACAAAAGGACAACATCGCTACACGAAATGCATCGGGTACGGTGCTGAGTCATTTTGCAGACCATGTAGAAAATATGATTGTCGCTTCTGCAGATCTTTCGGAGAGTGACAAAACCAATGCATTCCTCGAAAAGACCACTTCGTTTAAGCGCCATGACTTCTCGGGCTCATTTTTACAGGCAGGGGTTTCTGAACTTACCATGGCTGCGCTTTGTACAGGGATGGCTTTACACGGAGGTGTGATTCCCGTATGTGCGACCTTCTTTGTCTTCTCCGACTTTATGAAGCCTACGCTTCGATTGGCTGCCCTGATGGAGCAACCTGTAAAGTTTATCTATACCCACGATGCTTTCCGCGTAGGTGAAGACGGTCCCACTCACCAACCCATCGAGCAAGAAGCGCAGATCCGCCTGCTGGAGCAACTCCACAACCACCACGGCAAGCGTGGCTTCCTTGTCTTACGTCCCGCAGACGCTCAAGAGACAACCGTGGCTTGGAAGATGGCCATGGAAAATACCCATGCGCCGACAGCTTTGATTTTCTCCCGTCAAAATATCCAGAACCTACCTGTAGCCGAAGGAAGTACGCCTTATGAATCGGCCCTACAAGCAGAAAAGGGAGCCTACATCGTGGAAGATACAGAGGGCACACCCGATATCATCTTGGTAGCCAATGGATCAGAAGTGGCTACCTTGGTAGAAGGAGCCAAGAAGATCCGCGCAGATCACAACTTGAAGGTACGGATAGTATCCGCGATCTCTGAAGGGAGATTCAGGGATCAAGACAAAGATTACCAACGATCTGTTCTACCACCAAGTGTGCCTACCTTAGGCATGACAGCAGGACTTCCCTCGACTTTGCAGGGACTCGTAGGACCTTTAGGTGAGGTAATTGGGATGACACACTTTGGGTATTCTGCCCCTTACAAGGTGCTGGATGAGAAGTTTGGTTATACTGCAGAAAATGTGGCCCAACGTGCTGAGGCTTTTCTGGCTGCCTTGAAGTAGGATCTCTAAGACCCTATTTGAAACCAAAAGTCTAGCAATAAAATTAGCCCAGGGGTATACCCTGGGCTCTTTTCATACAATCAGTCTCTACATTCGATATTATTGTTGTACACACTCAAACTCTACACGACGGTTGACATAGTGCAAAGGCTCGAGAGATTTATTTGAGTGATTATCAGGCAACTTCTCAATCAAGTTTGAACCTTCACCCTTGTAATCCATATCAAATCTATTGCGGTTAATTCCATAGGTGTTGACAAGGAAGTCCACAGCATTGTTTACGCGGCGCTTGGATAGATCCTGGTTATAAGCATCTGTGTTACGTACATCTGTGTGTCCGATCGCACGTACCTTTACATCAGGATTGCTCTTCATCACTTGAGCGATGTAGTATAGCTCAGGATAAAATTCAGGCTTGATGATGTCCTTATCTAGATCAAAGTGGATGATGGGCAATAGGCAAGGCGTCTCAGCTACGGTATTTGATGTATTATCTGGAAGGATAATCGCCACACCCTTGTTGTCATAGTAGTGACCTGGAGGCGAATTGGGCTCCTTGTCTATACAGTCTGGTGTACCATCATTGTCCTCATCGATCATGACACCATTGTTATCTACTGGACAGCCTTTGAAAGAGAAAGGCTCGTCGTCTTCAATGTCTGGGTATCCGTCGCCGTCGCTATCGAGTGTACGACCTTGTCCATCTACAGGTGTATTTTCGGGTGTATCAGGCTCTTTGTCATACAAGTCAGGTACACCGTCATTGTCTGTATCGTCGGTTAGTTTCTGTACAATCTGTCGAGACTCTTGCGCCGCACTATACACTTCATTCAATGGGTTGCTCCACCAAAGGCCATCTTCACCAGGTCCAAGACGTACATGAATACCCAAGGAGGTCAAGTTATAGCTATCAAAGTCACGTGTAAGAGAGGTTACAGAAAATGGGAAATCCGTTCCGAAGTCTCCTCCGACTTCCTGCCATCTTTGACCATCGAGCAAGTCGTCATTGGCCCATGAGATGCGGTGCTCCAATTCGAGCTCGATGCGACGTGTCAGGCGGAAACGCAAGCCTACGATACCTGTAACGAGCGGATTCACGACATAGCGATTGCCGCCAATTTCTAGTCCTTGCTCGTCAGAGTGACCTTCGGCAGGTGTCTCATATGTATCGTCTAGGATACGGTCTAATTCATCCAAACGCATACTACGACCGTCAAGGCCTGTACCACTGTTCAAAGCTATTGCAGTAACAGGTCTAAAATCGTAAGGCATATCACCTGCATCCAAGGCATTTACACGTGTCTGGTATCCCATCAAACCGAGACCAGCACCTGCATACACATTCCAGCGTGACTGCTCCTTGTAGAAGTTGATGTTGTTCAAGTTGACAAGACCTTGGATAGATGCGTCTCCGTAGGTCATCCTAAAGTTGTAATATACATTAGGCACATTCAATGCCGCTCCTGTAATGGCGTTGATACGGTCAGGATAATACGCGGCATCCCATGGATTTCCTGCGTGATTCTTGTATCCATTGGTCGGCTGGTAATTCAAACCAAACGCTTGTCCATATCCGAGTTGAAAGCGGAATGAAAAAGCGTGCCCCATGGCTTTTCTGATATCGATACCTAAACCGTAACCAGGCTGGGCCTTCACATCACCTGCGATGTAGGCAAGACCTCCCTTGATGCCAACAGACCAGTTGTTTCGAGGTTGTGGTGGGAAAAGGTAATCCCCATCCTCATACTGTTCTAATTGTTCTAAATCTTTCTTACGGTATTTGTTTGAGTCGTCCTGTGCATAGCTCGTGGCTACCACAGAGCAAAGGACCAAAAGCAGCAACAGTTGGCGTAAATGTCTCATATACTTCCTTCCGGTTAAAAATAATCGAATGTTGTGACTGAAATCGTGAGAGAACGAGAAAAAGGGTGGATTATATGGTGTAAAATGATAATCTCGTATGTAAAAAAATAAGATATTACTTTCCCTCTTTTCAGACCCTAAGCTAGAAATATTTAAAAGCAGATAATACCATATGTTAGCAATTTCTGAAAAATGTACCTTCGGTCAATCGCCTTATCTGCCCTCTTTATCCCCTTTAAATCATTTCTGAAGAAAGATTTAACCTAAGTCTTGCTAGAAAGTACAATAGAGAGTGAAAGTAAAAGAACGTAGAAGTGAGTTTTGGAGTCCAATAAATAAAACTAAGAACCAGTATTATTTATTGTGCCCTATATTTCGTTATACTAAAGCTAATAACCATCATTTCATAACTGTACACAAGGTACGGGCATAGAACGGAAGGAATGCACCACTGAATGGTAAGAAACCACCCTAGAATGGTCGATTATTATCGCCCTAATTCTGGAGGTTTAACACGTAAGATCGGAACGTACAAGGAAGGAAAGGGAGGCGACGAGCGGAATCGAACCGCTGTAGGAGGTTTTGCAGACCTCTGCCTAGCCACTCGGCCACGTCGCCTTTTTACTTGATGAGTGCGGGGCTACAATATTAGAGAATCTTTCATTGACATCCAATATCTATTCCCATATATGAATCTATTCCTACATCATACAAAGGCTACGAACACGCGTTCTCTCTTTTTTATGACTTTGTGCGAAAAGTAGTCTCTACATAGGTCTGTGCACATCGATCCATCGCCCAAGGCTGAATTTTACGCACTCGGACTTTGGCCTCTACGACCTGCGGATAGCCCCTTAGAATTTCTTGCCCCATTTTATCGGCTAGATGCTCCAGTAGCTGTACGGGTTGATCCATCACATGGAGGACAATCTTGTACACCCCAAAATAATCCACTGTGTCTCCTAAGTCATCAGACTGAGCGGCGGCTCTTATATCTGCTTTTAGATAAATATCTACCACGTAGGGATTGCCGTGTGTGCGCTCATTTTTGTATACCCCGTGATAGGCGTGGACCTCGATGCCCTCTAGCGCAATCACACTTAACTTTTTTGCTTCCATCAATGCTTACAAAATCTTGCCTATATGCGCCGTCAATGCTTCTTCTAACTCGTTGTAATCCACATTGCGTCGTAATTCGCCCTGCAAAGCTAAGGAAACTTCTCTTCTTTCCTCAGAAACCACCAAGACTAGTGCATCACTCATCTCAGATACCCCAAGAGCGGCTCTGTGTCGGAGTCCCAATTCAGGATCTAAATTGTCTGACTTACTGATCGGTAAGATACTGCGAACAGCCTGAATACGACCCTTACTTACAATCATGGCACCGTCATGTAGGGGACTTTCCTTGTGAAAAATAGATACGATTAGCCTTGCATGGATCTGGCTATCCAACTCGTCTCCCGTCTCACTGATTTCGGTGAGGGGGTTATCCTTTGTTAATACAATGAGTGCGCCCGCACCTGAAGCCCTAAGCGTCTTGAGTGCTTCTACAATTTCTTGACGGGTACGATCTGAAACACTCGTTGCAGTACCTGGCCTTATCAGACGCTCGATCAATCCATTGTTGCCAAGAGACGCCACAAAATTGCGAATCTCAGGTGCAAAGATAATGACAACCGTAACAGCACCTAAGCTCAAAAATTCGCCCATGATAGAGCCTAATAGACGAAAATCCAGTAGGTCCACAACCTTCCAAAGGAAGAAAAGAAAAAGAATTAAACTAATCGCTCGGATAGCCCAGCGCCCTCGAATATTTTCATATAAATTATAAAGCAAGAAGGCCACCACCGATATGTCGATGATGTCTACCAAGCGTATCGTCACAAAACCAATCTCAAATAATTTCATTCCCTCTCAAATATTGATAAAGGTCTACTACACGTCGCGCCTCCTTCACATCGTGCACCCTCAACAAACCAGCCCCTGCCTCCAAGGCTCGAAAGTGTAAGATTCCCGTTAAGTCTACGACATCGTCAGGCGTCGTGTTAAACAATTTGTACATCATAGACTTGCGAGACACGCCCACTAGCATCGGAAGCTCTAGTTTCATCAACTCCCCTAGTTTGGCCCATATTTGATAATTATGCTCGATTTTTTTTCCAAAGCCAAATCCTGGGTCGATCACTATATCTTTTATCCCTGCTCCTCGGGCAAGTCCAATTTTCTCAACGAAAAAATCCCAAATCTCTTCTATCACATTCTGATATACTGGATTCACTTGCATCGTACGAGGAGTGCCCTGCATATGCATCATGATGTAAGGTACATCGCCATAGGACGATACCACCTCTATCATAGATGCTTGGCCCTCCCCCATAGCCGTCCCTGCGGAAATATCATTGATGATGTGTACACCGAGGTCCAACATCTGCTGTGCCACACCTGGCCTATAGGTGTCAATGGATATAAGAGCTTCTGGGTACTGCGTGAGAATTTGCTCAGTGATGCTATATATACGATCCAACTCCTCCCGCTCAGATATCTCAGGAGCAAAAGGTCGTGAGGAGTATCCCCCAATATCTATGATCTCTGCTCCCTCTGACAGTATTTGTGCTACGCGGGCAAGTGCCGTAGCGTCCTTATTGTACTGTCCCCCATCGGAGAAACTATCAGGTGTGAGATTGAGGATTCCCATGATCCTGGGACGGTCCATGGTCAATAATTTCCCCCTGCAGTTGAGACTCTGAATAAGATCCATAAATAGGATTGACTTTTAACTAAAAGATTAGTTGGTTTGTATGTAAAGGAAATGATTTCCCTGTTCTTTCACTTTGATGTCTACATACGAAAATGCGCTTCCCTTCATTTACTGTCCACGCGTTGTTCATAATTGCCTACAAATTGCAGAATAATTATCGGTAATTTGCATCTATCACTGCATGATATTCCATATGAATCAAACGCAACAGCAATACGAAGCCGTTATCACACGCTGTAAGTCCCTCTTTTTGAAAAAAGCCCAAGACTACGGAACCTCATGGCGTATCCTCCGCATGCCATCGATCACTGATCAGATCTACATCAAGGCAGAACGCATACGGTCGATTCAAGAGTCTGGGGAAAATAAAGTGGGAGATAGCATCGAGGGAGAATTCATTGGCATCATCAATTACTGTGTAATCGCCTTGATCCTTTGGAGATTTCAGGGAGAGGACGAGCAGGAGATGGAGGCCAAAGTTTCAAACCTAGCGGATCTAGAAACGTTGTATGATGAGCAGGTCACGATGGCCTACGAGATCATGGAGAAAAAAAACCATGATTACGGCGAGGCCTGGAGAAAAATGCGGATCTCTTCGATTACAGATTTAATTTTGATGAAGATTTTCCGCTTGAAAAAGATAGAAGATAACAAGGGGGAATTGCTCGTATCAGAAGGAGCAGACGCCAACTACGTAGACATGCTAAACTACGCTGTATTCAGCTTGATAAAAATGGATTTATGAGCACATATCAATTGATTGGATTGGCATTTGCCGCTGTAGGGGTTTTGACACTTGGTGTATTTCTCTGGGAGCGCCAAAAACAAAACTCACGCAAATTACAGAATCTACCCCTGACCACCATCTTGACATGGATCACACGCATTATGGTCGGCGTGTTATTCATCTATTCAGGCTTTGTAAAGGCCAATGATTATATCGGTTTTGGCTACAAGCTGGAAGAATATTTTATGGTATTTGGGGAGCATTTTCCCTTCATGAAAGGCTTCTGGGACTTTTGGGTTCCCTTGGCAGAGCCTTTGGCTTGGTTTATCAGTGTATTTGAAATTGCTTTGGCCTTCGCCATCATCGTCGGCTGGCGCATGAACCTGACCATGTGGCTGACACTGCTCATGATGGTCTTCTTCACAGTCCTTACAGCTTACTCTCATGTTACAGGAGCTGTGACAGATTGTGGATGCTTTGGTGATGCCTTGAAGCTGACACCTTTTGAATCCTTCATGAAGGACGTGATCTTGATGGTGACGGTCACGCCATTATTTTTAGTAAGAAAGCATATACGCCCTGTCCCGAACGACTTATTGGCTGCTATAATTGTAGGTATTTCTTTCCTCGGATCAGGTATTTACTCCTATTATTGTCACGAGCACCTACCTGTCATCGACTATCGACCCTACAAAGTAGGAGTAGATCTCAACATCTGCACGACAGAAGAAGGCCCCGATGGTATTCCGAAGTGCAAAGACTGGTTTCCTTACTTCCCTCAAGAACTGGACTACATCAAAGTAGACTCTGTAATGAATGGGGATACGTTGACACTAGATTCGACCAAAGTATTCAAGCCAGAGCCTGTATTGTTTGAAGGCAAAACATTGATGATTATCTTCTATGATGCGCTGAAGGCAGATGGTGCTGAACTTGATCAAAGTGTCGCCTTGGTCAATACGATGAAGGGCTCGGATATACAGATTGTAGGTGCAACTGCTACAGGGCCATCCGAGATGGAAGCCGTCGCACAGAAGCACGGAATCAACTATCGCATGGGCTACTTAGATCAGACCGTGCTGAAAACGGTGATTCGTTCGCACCCTGGATATATGCTACTCAACAATGGTATAGTCGTCAAGAAGTGGCATGCCAACGACATACCCGACAGGGCAGAGTTGGAAAGCTTGTTGCCGTAGGAGGAATGTAAGTGAATATTGAAAAATACAGCTATAGGAGGAGTTTAGAATTGATTCTAGACTCCTCCTAACGTTTTCATCTCACACCAGCATTTCCCCATCTCCCTCATGAGAATCTAGCTGCTGCTGAAAATACTGCACAAATTGCCCGACATGAAACCCATCTACCAATGCATGATGTACCTCCACGGATACAGGCATGAGCAGTTTCCCTTCTGAGGCTTGATACTTACCAAATACGATACGTGGAATGGAGTCCTCCCGTCCCAAACGACGCGCATGCTGGAAACTGGTAAAATGTAACCAAGGCAAAACAGAATAATAAATCAACTCATCTGAATCAAACCGTGGGTCTAGCTCCTGCGATGCCTTCTGCGCCTCTATTCGCTTCAAACCATCGGCCTGAAAAACAGCCCAATCATCTACATATTTGAAATAGGCGAAAGAAAAGGACTGGTCATCATGCAAGACTGTAGACCCACAATCAATGGTTTCATATTCCCATACCTCCTCTCCCTTCATCCTCAATCTAAAATTCTGAATCTGATTGGCCACCTTGATGGAGTCAAACAAGGTCAAAAGAAAAAAGGACTGGTTGAACTCCCGTGCATAATGATAGGCCTTGGTCACATCTACATTGACTGTGACATTGAAAAAGGGAATGTCGTATGTCTTGAATAAATGATATACATCGCGACGATGCCAAGTAGAAATATCTAATTGCTGAGGCATAAGTTTTGATCGTTTTCTGTATCCTAAGTTGGAGAAAAATCTACATTTATCTCCACACAAACTGTCGGCTAGACATGGGCAAATATTGGCAAAGCTTTCCGATTATTGCGCTACAGAAAATAACTCCATATGCAGACTACTTCCCCCTCTTCCATCGAGACTATATACAATGTCGATCCGTTTCGGACACAAGGTCATGAGCTGATAGATATGCTGAGCGATTACCTTGCGAAGATGTTGCAAGGCGACGAGGCCCCTGTCCTTCCTAACTTTTCCCCCGATACACTTTATACTCATTGGACTCAAAAGCTGAAGGATCAGCAAGCGTTCCATTTCCCCTCATTGATACAAGATGTACTCGATCAGTCCCTCCATTTACATCATCCCCGCAACGCAGGCCACCAAGTCTCCTCCCCTGCCCCACTGTCTGTACTTGCCTCCCTGGTCGGTGACCTCCTCAACAATGGCATGGCCGTCTACGAAACAGGACCCGCGTCCTCCGTCATGGATCGAATCGTGATCGAAGAAGTCAACAAAGTGATAGGATACGGCCCCGAGTCTGACGGTATCATCACCTCGGGAGGTACCCTTTCTAATCTGACTGCTCTGCTGGCGGCGCGCGCCATCCAAGCACCCGACGAAGTCTGGACACTCGGCACACAGAAAAAATATGCGTTGATGGTCTCGGAAGAAGCACACTACTGTGTGGATAGAGCCGCTCGGGTCATGGGCTGGGGAGACGAAGGCATCATCAAAGTCCCTACAGATGATCAGTTCAGGATGCAAGTAGCACAACTCCCTCGCCTTCTGACACAAGCAAGGGACAAAGGAATCGAAGTACTCGCAGTAGTGGGTTCTGCATGTACAACGTCCACGGGAACTTACGATCCCTTGGATGCCATCGCAGATTTTTGCGAGAAGGAAAATATATGGTTCCATGTAGATGGGGCGCATGGAGGCGCAGCCGCATTTTCTCCTACGCATACCTCAAAAGTAAAGGGTATCCATCGTGCCGATTCCATTACATTAGACTTTCACAAGATGATGATGGTCCCTGCCTTGACGACGGGTCTGCTCTTCAAAAATAGTCATGATAGCTACCGCACATTCTCACAAAAGGCACAATACCTTTGGGCAGAAGCAGATGAGCGTGAATGGTACAACATGGCCAAGCGTACCTTCGAATGTACGAAGCGCATGGTCAGTCTCCCTGTCTACACGATGATGAAGGCGTACGGAATGGAGATTTTCAGAGAATATGTCGATGCTTGCTTTGCACTTGCCCAGATCTTTGCAGCGATGATACAGGCGGAGCCTCAACTTGAGTTGGCGATCGAGCCTCAAGCCAACATCGTGTGCTTCCGATTTGTATCCACAGGGCTATCTCCTGATCAGCTAGACGCTCTTAACAGAGAGATACGAGCTCAGATTGTCGAAAGTGGGACTTTCTACATCGTGCAGACACAACTACGCGGCACACACTATCTGAGAACGACTTTCATGCAGGCATATACGCAGGAGGAAGACCTGCAACAACTCATCGCACTTGTGCTCAAAACAGGTAAAAAGCTGATCGCATAAAACAGTTGGGGATGGAGCCCCTAAGGTACACTCCATCCCTTCTGATAACTGATATATCTGCGAGAAGCCGCGCTTCCCTATCTTTTTAATCTGTGGCGAAATAGAGTGGGTAGACAGAGAAAAACGGGTTATACATACTGTAGCGTAGATCGAATAAATAGCACGAGCTGTGTCATCTTGATGCCACGACGAAGTCCCGCAATCTTCATAGCGGGAGAAAGACCTAAACGAGTCTTACCTAAATGACATCAGATAAGAGATTTCATCTCAAACTATGCCGTTTGAGATCCTTCCTCCTTCCCTACAGGAATGGTCGTCAGGATGACTATGCATGCGCTTTTTATTACCTCATCATCCCTACAGAATAACTCATGCTAACATCCGTTGTGCACGATCACGCACTCGCATAGCCACCAGCAATATAGCCTTCCAAATCTCGGATGAGCAGATCTTTTTCTTGTAACAAGACACGAATGACGTCTCGAATGGTGACCATTCCCACGATTTTTCCTTCCTCTACAATGGGAAGGTGACGAATGTGGTTTTCGGACATGACACGCATACAATCTTCGATTTTATGATCGAGTGAGCCTGTGATGACTTTACGCACCATGATCTCATGGATGGGGGTGGTAGCAGCAGTACGTCCTTTCAGTTCTACCTTGCGGGTGTAATCACGTTCGGAAAAGAATCCTACCAATCGTCCATCCTCAATCACGGGGAGGGCACCAATATTGTGTTCTGCCATGATTTCCAGGGCGTCCCAGGCAGTATGCTGAGGCGACAGGACATGAACCTTGTGGGAGGCAGGACGAGAGCGGAGGAAGTGTCTTACGGTACTCATAGGTATTCAGTTTAATGTGTACAAAATCCTTTACCTGCATGGCAAGATGCAGGTTTCGTGAGCAAAAGATGGTTGGGTGATGAACAGGTGAGTAAATGCTTCCTAATCATGAAAAGATCTTGTGCGTATCAAAACGCGGTCTTTGACCAAAATTAGGTTTCTGTTGATGATGACTCATGTAGATATCCGAAGCAGGTACATAAAAATAGGATATGGTGAGTAATAGCTGCTCGGATATTTATATGAAAAAATTGCCATCGATCATACTTAAAATACGAAAATCTTGATATAATTCAAAATATCTACCTGTTTGCCTTTACCTCCTTGGTTGTGCCATTTTATCAAATACCCCTCTTCTCATTTCAACAAATAATACCTTTCGTTGATAATTCACCTTATGCTCTTTTCCTCTCTCATCTTTTCGAGTACATTTAGTAGATTCGAAAAAAATCTATCCCTATGTCTTACCATTTGGAAGTCCTCCCACACACACGTCAGAGTATCCTCAAAGTTGTAGCGGGGCTTAGCCTGGAGCAGTTGACCACGATTCCCAACGGTTTTTCCAACCATCTGGCTTGGAACCTTGGCCACGTCATTGTGACGCTACACCGACTCTGCTACTTGCGAGCAGGCCTTCCCTCCTCTCTGTCGGATGAGATGATGGATGCCTACAAAAAGGGAAGCTTTGCCTCACAGGATACAACAGAAGAAGAGATTACCGAACTGAAAAAGCTGGCCCTCGAAACGATTGATGACTTGAAAGCGGATCTGGAAGCTGGGAAGTTTCAGCAATATGAGGCATACCAGACCAGCTATGGCGTACATTTGGGGTCGATAGAAGAGGCACTGACGTTTAACAACGTCCATGAAGCTATGCACCTTGGCTACATGAAAGCCCTTCGTCAGCACGTAGATGTCTAGCGGGTCCTTCCCAAGGAATCCGACATACCTTATTCTTCATTTGTACAACTCTCAGGCATTTCACAAGTTTATGAATTGCTGAATAGTCTGATCTTTAGAAAGATCAGGAGAGACCGTAGCATCAGGCAAAATGTGACCTTCTTCGTCTCCGAAGGCGACGCCCTGGATATGCGTACCCAGCAAGTCGTTCATGCCTTTATCGATGGACGCGAGCTCGACCTCAATGATAAGCATAAGATGCTCTATGAGCGCTTTTCGAAGAAGTACGAGCAGATGAAAAAGTGATGGGGGAAGTAAGAATGTGAATGCATAGAGGATTTTGCTATCTGCAAGACATCAAAAGTCTTACGAAAAGGTGAGAAAAAAGGCCCTACGTAGTTTGATAACTATGCAGGGCTAAATCTTTTCGTCCCCTGAGTAATGATAAAAAGGAGGTTGACCCACCACAGATCAACCTCAACAAACCGGAAGGATAAAAAAATTCTTGTGTGCGGGAAGCAAAAAATACCCGCTAATTTTATATCAACTTATGATCTTTTTTCCCTAAGATCTCAGTGTTATTTTTTTCATTCCTCAAAAGAAAGTATACCTGGAAGAAAATCAGATGTGTGTTTTTGTAAACCCTATATTCTACCTAAAAATACCTTCTTATAACAACTTGCATTTCTAATATACGATTTTTTCCTAGATCTAGTTATTCATTCCACGGCTATTTCCTTCTTGATAACGGCCCTGGACAAACTGCCCTTCCTGCACTTCTCCTGATGGTTTGGTCAATCTCCCACGACCATGAACCTTCCCAGAGTTGAATTCTCCTACATAAACTGATCCGTCAAAATAGGTATATCTTCCTTTGCCGTGGCGTTTGTCCATGTTCCATGCCCCTTCGTACTTACTCCCATCGCTGTAGACATAAGAACCTTGGCCATGTTTCTTCCCATTCAACCACTGTCCTTCGTATACATCTCCGTTGTTGTGGACCAATTTGCCCTGACCGTTGTATCTGCCGTTGCGGAAAGTACCTGTATAGCTAGAGCCACTGGGTGTAGTCAGCACACCTTCGCCATTCATTTTTCCATTGAGCCATGAACCTTCATACATCACACCTGAGTCAAAAGTCATCTTTCCCTTTCCATTGCGACGGCCATTTCTCCAGTCTCCCTCATAGACATCTCCACGTGAATAAATCATGAGTCCAAAGCCATTGCGGGTATTGTTCTCATAAGACCCCTTGTACATGTCGCCATTGTCGTAGAAGTATTCGACCTCGCCCTTCATGCGTCCCATGGTCCATGTACCTGTAAAGGTTGTCCCATTGGCGTATGTCAGGGTACCATCCCCGCTTTGCATGTCATTTTCCCATGCACCTTTGTATACACTCCCATCTGCATACACCAACTCACCGTAACCGTCTGCCTTTCCCTTCTTGAAAGCACCTGTATAGACATCGCCGTTGCGATACGTATACACCCCTTCTCCATTCATGGCATCGTTTTTCCACTCGCCTTTGTATTCATCGCCATTGGCCATCGTATAAGTACCCACGCCATCGCGCATGGCCATACGCCATTCACCTTTGTAGTAATCTCCGTTGGGATAGGAATAAGTTCCGAAGCCTGCTTCACAATCCCCTTTGATGCATTGGGCTTGAGCTGGAACGATCGAGAGGAAAAGAAAGAATGCGAGTATTGTCCAGTATATGCTTCTCATAAGTAACTGCTAAAAGTTGTTACACAAATGTAACAGCCTTCCTGATTTCAAAGTTTTACGTAGATCCTATTTTCTTACATGCAAAAGGACCCTTACGACATTGAAGAAAAATGTCCGAGCAATTAGAAGGTCTAGCGTTCGAACATCGGATTTACTTATACAAAGACCGAACCAAAACGATTTAATTTTCAAACAATCAAGCCTTTGCATTTTTTTTGTTCTGGAATCCCTAAACTACATTTATTCGTAATAAAATACTTCATTCCGAATAGATCTTAAGTTGTAGGTTTTCTTTTGTCATAATTTAAGAAGAATCTTTCTCGCTCCACATGCTTGTTGATTCGAATAGTCGGAATAGATCAAATCTTTTTTTGGCATTTTTTGCCCTAACCTCCACCGTACTCTTTCGTTAAAGGAAAGATGGAATTCCTTACCCAACTCAAAGCTGACTACACGGCCTATCTCCTCTCACAAGGACAAAGACCTCCTTCTGTACAAGCCTTCATGGAGCAGTCAGACAAAAGCGAAGCTGACTTTTATGAAGTTATGGGCTCTTTCGAAGGGCTAGAACAAAGTATCTTCCTGGATTACTTCCAGCGCGCACTCGACACACTCAAGCAGTCAAGCGAGTACCAAGGATACGATAGCGGCCAGCGATTTGCTGCGCTCTATTTTACCTGGCTAGAAGTCCTGGGAGACAATCGCAGCATCGTCAACATTATCCAGAAGCACGACAATGGCTGGCTATGGCCCGAATATCTAGAAGCAGTCAAGACTCCTTTCAATAACTTCATCAAAGAACTCCTTCAGGATGGCGTAGATGAAGATGAGATTGCGGATCGCTGGTTCTTCAACAATACCTATCCTACTATTTTGTGGGAGCAAGCCAAAAATACCATCAACTACTGGCTCAATGACAACAGTCAAGGCTTTGAGCGAACAGATGCCATGGTTGAAAAGCAGGTTCGATTTGTCTTTGACTTGATCAGCCCTAACCTCATTGATTCTGGATGGGATCTCATTCGCTATGTGGTCCAAGGCAAGTAGATGATCTTTTTGTTTCTACTCTATGATCTAGGTCACATGATTTCGATGAAAAACTTTCGAGTAAAATGTATAAACAAATTCTCAGGAGTGGGTTTTATCATATGAGGAAGGTTAAAATACTTTTCGGCCTCATGCGTCTCACATATTGAGCACGAAATTATCTCATAGAATAAAGTTTCATGGCAGGCGGACAAGACCGTATTCCCACATCCAAAATACAGCGTACAGGCAAGTTTGTACGCACAGGTTTCAAAGTAGGCCGAAATTACCTCAACCATTACTCCAAAAAGCTGATCAAACCTGATCTGGATCGAGAGCAATTGGATGAGCGTAATGCGAAGGACATCTATGACACCTTGAGCCAACTCAAAGGAAGTGCGCTCAAGGTAGCACAAATGCTCAGCATGGATCGTGGGGTCCTTCCAGCAGCTTTCTCCAATCAGTTTTCACAAGCCCAGCATAAGGCACCTCCTCTTTCGGGTCCGCTGATCGTCAAGACATTTCGCAAGTACTTCGGCAAATCGCCCAGCGAAATCTACGATTCATTTGAGATGGAAGCTGCACATGCCGCCTCTATCGGACAAGTGCACCGTGCGACGAAGGACGGAGAAAGACTCGCCATCAAAATCCAATATCCAGGCGTCAAGGATTCGGTCATCTCAGATTTGAATCTGGTTCGACCCGTAGCGAGGCGCATGTTTGGCTGGCAGGATCGAGACCTAGATGTGTACTTCGAAGAAGTGAAAGCGCGTCTGGTAGAAGAGACAGACTATCAATTGGAACTCACGCGCTCACAAGAAATATCTGCGCAGTGTACACATATTCCCAATCTCATTTTCACTGAGTACTTCCCTGAATTTTCTGCGGATCGCATCATCACGATGAAGTGGTTGGATGGGATTCATATGGATGAATTTCTGGCTCAAAATCCTACTCAGGAGATTCGTAATCAGATCGGACAGGCACTCTGGGATTTTTACAATTATCAGGTGCATGAACTCAAGATCATGCATGCAGATGCCCATCCAGGCAACTTCCTTTTCCGTCCTGAAGGACAAGTGGCGGTACTTGATTTTGGTTGTGTGAAGGTGATTCCCGAACGATTTTACGAAAACTATTTCGCGCTCCTTAATCCTGAAGTCATGAATGATGAGGAGAAATTTAAGGAAAGCCTCATCTCAGCTCAGCTCATCTACCCTGATGACTCGCCAGAAGAGTTGGAGATGTACATGAGCATCGCGCGAGAAGCCCTGGAAATCGTTCTGGAACCTTTCCATCAGGAGACTTTTGACTTTGGGAATGAAGGCTACTTCGATCGGATCTACGCCTACGGCGAGAAAATGGGCCGCAACCCTGCGCTACGCAATTCACGGGTCCCGCGTGGCGACGCAGATGGAATCTACATGAATCGTACCTACTTCGGACTTTTTTCCATCCTCAACACCCTCAAGGCAAATATTTATACACAGCGGTATATGCCTTCATTTTCATGATAGGCTGCAAGTCCTTGCTGTATCTCGGATCTTCTCCCAAGCCTCTTGCGCAAAAGCTCGTGTGAGGTAAGTATTTCCCAGTACCATCCGCAAAGCATATATTCCCTCCAACTTGGTATGGGTAATGTAGACCGTACCCTCTTGATTGACTTGGTGTAAGATCTTTTCATTGAGGAGGTTCAGAGATTCAAGATGGTGTACATGCGCAGGTTTATATCGGAAGCATATAAGGTTCAAATTGACAGGAGCCAATAACTCAAAATCAGTTTCTTCTTCGATCTGAGCAGCAATTTCCTTCGTCCACTGGATATGATTTCGCAGCGTCTGTTGGATGCCCACTACTCCGTACATGCGCATGACAAACCACAGCTTCAATGCTCTGAAACGCCTACCGAGTGGCACCCCCCAATCCCGATAGTTGTGGACGACTTGGTCAGTCTGGGTCTTTAAGTACTCGGGATTGCTGGCAAATGTCCGTACAAGGGCATCCTGATCCTTCACGTAATAGGCCGAGCAATCAAAGTGGGTAAACATCCACTTGTGCGGATTGAATACAAAGCTGTCGGCCTTTTCGATTCCTTCCATCCAATGATGAAATTCAGGTAGTAACAAAGCTGTCCCCGCATAGGCGGCATCCACGTGCAAGAAGATCTGATAGTCCTCGCAGATTTGGGCAATCGGCAGCAAGGGATCTACTGCGGTAGAACTCGTCGTCCCCAGCGCATGGACCACACAAAGCGGCTGGAAGCCTGCTGCCAGATCAGAATCAATCGCCTTTTTCAGCGCATCGGGCTTCATGGCAAAATCTTCGTCTACGGCGATCTTGACATAATTTCCACGACCTATACCTGCAATTTTGATGGCTTTCTCTATGGAGGAATGCGTCTGCGTCGAAGAATAGACTCTGTACTGTGGCACTTCTCTAAATCCTCGCTCATTGATCTGCCACTTGCTATACATCTCACGCGCAGTCAAAATCGCACAAAGCGTCGCATCTGAAGCGGTAGATTGAATCACACCAGCCCACGTTTCAGGAATTTGGATCAGGCTCCCTATCCAGTTCATCATCTGCTCTTCCAGCTCTGCCGCAGCAGGCGAGGTCTCCCAACTCATGCACTGTGCGCCGAGAGTAGCTGTCAGCATCTCAGCCAAGAGGGAAGCAGGACTTCCATTGGCGGGAAAGTATGCCATGAAGCCTGGACGCTGCCAATGGGTCATCCCAGGGAGGATGATGCGCTCAAAGTCTGCCATCAAACCCTCAAAAGAATCTGGACTATTTGGAGGTTGAGAGGGAAGCTGTGCCTTAATCTCTCCTGGTCCTACCTGTGATTTCACAGGATAAGTATGTGTCTGAGAGAGATAATCTGCCATCCAATCTACCAATTGGTGGGCTTGTATCCGAAACGTATCTATATCTGTCAAAATATTTATTTGAAATGGGAATGGAAGAAAAAATTAGGGATTTCTTTTGACAAAAGAAGGTGAATATCACCCTTTCTCTTCCAAGGAAATGAACATCCGTGTAGAAGTGATTTTCTGAGGTGTCGCACATGCTCCCTCTCCCTTGGACATTTTCCTATCTTTAGACACTAAACTTTATGACTGATCACTTGACAAAGATTCAGTGGAAGGAAACCTTGCACAAGATTTTCGAGAATCTTTTGAATCGGTGGGTGATGTAGACATTTTAGCATAGATTCTCCAGTTGTGGGGAGAATCATTTGCTTCGGTTGATTTTGCATAAACACACATCATTTCAGGAGGTTATAGAAAACGGAGAATCTAAGTCCTGAGAATGCTCAGAAACACAATAAACAAACCAATGAATAGACTACAATTAATAGGAATCGCTGTCCTGTTGATCCTTGGATTAGCGGCTTGTAACAGAGAAAATGTGGGAAGTGCACCCGAAGTGGTTGCGCCAGATGTGAGCATCAATTACGACGGAAACAACCTCACGGCGCCACAACTTCCCGCTGGAACCTACGAGGGAGGCATTCGTATCGAATCTGATCTTGTCAATACCTATAATGGTTTCACACTAAAGGAGATTCACTTCTATATTGCCACCCTTCCTTCTACTTGCGCTATTAAGATCTATCAAGGCAGTAACCAAGACGCACCTGACGCCCTGATCTATTCAGAAATTGTCACAAATGATCTTTCGGCTGACTCATGGAATGTTCATACCCTGCAACGCTCCGTTATCTTGACGGATCAGGACATTTGGGTAGCAGTACAATTTTCTCATACGGAAGACCAGCGCACGCTCGGTTGCGACCCAGGACCTGCTGTCACCAATGGTGACTGGGTCAGGGATGCTTCAGGCTGGCAGACGCTCAGACAGTTGGCCAATACGATCAACATCAACTGGAATGTACGTGCCATCGTCACTCCTTGATATTTGAGGACAAAGTAGAGCTTCGAGCACAGGTCTGCACTTCATACGCTAAATTTTGCCGTCTCTTATTTCCGTATCACGCCTTATCTTTCCCATACCCTTGAGCGAAAATATCCAACAAATATCTTACGCTTACATAAGGGGAATTGTACAGGTAAGTTGTAATTTAGAAAAGACCAAGCGAGGAACATTCCTCGCTTTTTACTTTTTTAGTCAAAAGGGCGTTGTAAATTAGGTACAAACCACCGTCCATCTCTATCTGAAATCCTCTGGAACTTAATGTTCGATAGATGAAACAATTTTATTATCTGTTTTTCCTTCTATTCATTTCTCCTTTTTGGTTACAGGCGCAGGTCGAGGTACAAGGATCTGTCTACGACCGTACGACTGGTTTGCCTTTGAGGGGAGTTCAGATACAGATTCTGGAATCATTCCAGGAGACCCAAACGAATAAGAATGGAGAATTTACTTTTCCAGGTATGACTCCTGGGGTGTACTACCTTTTATTTCAAGCTCCTGGCTACCTTCCTGTTACAAAAGATATAGAGTTGAGTGAGAAACGAAATATCTTCTCCATCGGGGTTGCTCTCTCGCCTCAACAATCCGAGACCCGTGCCTACCGTGTGATCAGTCCTCAGCGAACGTCTAGAGCACCTGAAGATCTGCCACACCCTGTCCGTACCATACAGTCTGACTACCTTCGCGCCAAGCAGCAACCCAATCTCGCTGGTACCATCAGTCGTATACCTGGAGCATGGCAGCAAATACCTTTTCAAGGAGGCAATCAGGTGCAACTGAGAGGTCTCACAGGTAGTCGTCTCCCTGTATACCTCAACGGTGTAAGACTTACTCATGCAGGCTGGACCCCCGAAGGAAATCCTGCTTTCTGGTGGAGTATTGCTCCATCGGAGATCTCCCAAATTGAACTCCTCAAAGGGTCAGGTTCTACCCAATATGGAAGTGACGCACAAGCCGGATTGATACATCTCCAGACGCAATCCCCCTCCTATCAGTCTGATCGCTGGAAAGTCAGGGGAGCATTGAGTACGCAGATAAGTTCGCGAAGATTTTTCAATGAGACAGGTGCGCAGCTTTCGCTCTCTGGTCCCTCTGTGGGTGTGCAAGGCAGCTTCTATTTTGGTGGTCTGAGAGATCGGCCCTTGGGAGAAGGACAAGGTTCCCTAGCAGACATCGGTCTGAATACGACCAGAGGACACCTTGCATTCAAGGCCAGAATCACACCTAAACTGGAATTGGAATTGTTTAACCAGTCCAGCTCCTTGGTAAACGGAAGCCTTGAAACACAAATCGAGTCACCTGATCCAATCTATGGTGGTCAGCTAGATGCCAGTTCACGTAGCCTCACTTATCTCAAGCTAAGGGGACGCACGAATTCTCGATGGTTCAAACAAGTCATTTTCCAGCTCAGCGATCAGCAGCAAAGTCAGGACCGTACGTTCCGATGGCAAAATATCGATCTCGATCGGACCGCATCGGAGCAAGTCCGTACACTGGGAAGTAGCCTAGAAATTCAAAGTAGTCCCATTCGTTATTGGCAATTTGTCAGTGGAGTAGATTTCTATGCAGACCAGTTTCAAAGTCAAGCAAACTACAAGGGAGCAGCGAGTATCATGAGTGAAGATAGGGGGACCTATGCGCCCAATGCCATGGCAAATCACGTCTCACTTTTTAGTTTGCATACACTGGACTTACTCAAACTCAGGCTTAGTTTCGGAGGACGTGCACAGGCCTACAATCAGGTATATGACAACCGACAGGAGCAGGTTTGGGTGCTCATAGGCAATATTTCAGGGATGTATCCCATCAGCGACGACTACCAATTGTACTTTTCAACAAATACGGGTTATCGCAACCCCAATATTTTTGATGTCAGCAGTTTGGCTCCCCTACCTTGGGGATTTGCCGCTCCTAGTGACTCCCTTTCGGGTGAACGTTCCTTCACCTCTGAACTAGGGCTACGCGCACAATCGGGTATCCTACGCGGGAGTTTGGCCTTGTATAGATCTCAAATAGACGATTATGTAGACTGGATCAAAGGTCAATATCAGGGAGAGGATACTTATCAAGGGCTTCCTGTCTATCAACAAACCAATCGTGGACAAGCCTATGTACAAGGAGTAGAAGCTGAACTAGAGCTCTCGCTGAGTCATTTTCTTGCGCTGTATGGGGGAATGAGTTATGCCTACGGCGCCAACCTTACCAGAAGTCAACCACTGAGTAATGTGGCCCCCTTCAATGGGCGTCTAGGCGTCAGATACCGAAACAGAAGAGGAATTTGGTCCTTGTTGGAGTGGCGACACGCAGCGCGACAAGACAGACTATCTCCTGTAGATATCTGGAATCCTTTAACGCCGAATGAGGGTACACCCAACTGGAATGTTGTTGACCTACATCTTGGGTGGGACCTGCGTTGGGGATATGCCATGCTGGGTATCAGTAACCTATTGAATGAACCTTATTTCTTTCATGGCTCGGGCGTGGGAGGTACAGGTAGAGTGATCATTGGTTCGCTAAAACTGGGTTTTTAAGTAGGTGGGCGGAAGAAAACGAGGTATAATTGAAGCAAAAAATCTTCAATATTAATACTTTCAGTTTCATCTTTTGAGCTTAACGAAATGTCTTTCGGGATGTCCTCTGACTTCTATTAGTATATTTATCACGAGCCTTATCAGAAACCCAATCGATGACAGAATACGTACTTAGAAGCCATTTTGAGAATTACTTACATTTTCCTTAAGAATCTTACATAGCTATTTTGTGATATTCATACATTTTTCATCCATTTTACCTAAAAAATAAAGTATTAGATCTATTGTATGAATAGAAATAATTGCATTCAAATGAATATCCTACATAGGAGATCTTTACATGCGTCGAAAAGGTGATATCGTGGAATGAAAATTGTTTTTTTTGACCTGAAGATGCATGACAAGTCTCACAGCCGCTAGCACATTGGGTTTGGGGTATTAGCTAGATCATATCAGGCTGTGAGCTTTTCTTTTCCACCATTTCTCCACAAGCCCTACGTATTTCTTTCTGAAAAGGTAATTTTCTCTATATTTAATTTAAGCAGGACAGGATCATCTACGGATTGATTCACCTAATACTCAGGTTCTTCAAAAGCTGCTTATATTTGTAAAGGAATACATCTAAGAAAATGACCTTGATCCAATCACCACCTTTTGTCAAATGGTTTGCTATCTGCTTCTGGCTACTGCCTGTCAGCATCATGGCTCAACCCGTCTCGCCTACTAACTCCAGTCCCATCCCCATCAAGCAGCGATTTCAAGCAGACCAACTGTACGAGGAAGGCGAAGCCCTCTACATCAAAAATCAGATGGACGCTGCTCTGCTCAAGTTCAACGATGCGATCCGCCTCAACCCCAAGCATGTACAGTCACACGAAATGCGCGGAGAGATCTATTATATGCGCAAGAATTGGAACAAAGCGTTTGAGAACTTCAAAACTGCTGCTACTTACGATCCTTTCAATGCAAAACTCCAAAATGATCTGGGGGCCACATCAGGCGAATTGGGTCTGTATCGCGCCGCCGTTTCTTACTTTCAAGAAGCCTTATCTCTTGATTCTGCCTATGCAGACGCCAAGACAAATCTCGATCGCGCCCAAAGACTCCTAGCCAAACAAGGAGGGGGAGGCGGATTTAACAAAAATCGTCCTACCCGATCCAATGGGCAAGCAGGAAATATTCCTGGAAGAAGCAAGTTTGTCTACTCAGCTAACCAAATGACCACTCAGGAAAATCTCCCTGCCATTGAGACCCTTGTCTTGGATAAAAGCGCCTTTCTCGCTTCCGATCCCCAAGTGAATATCCGAAATATTTTCCTTGATAGAGAAAGAGGATATACAGTGGTCACATTTGAGATTCTCAATCCTTCTGGGAGTAAGTTCAACTTTCAACTCGCACGACCAGGCAGTGAAAAGGCATGGATGATTGCTGACTACGAAATGAAACGCGTATATCCTCTTCGTAGCTATGTCAGTCCACCTAAGTTTACTGGGGGCAAAACGGAAACCATGAGTAAAAGACGCCTCATCTTGACAGCCTATTTTGCACTGATACCTGATGATTTGAGACAGTTTCATATCCTCGAAGGGACACAACCTTTTGAGGGAGGATGGAATTTCTACAATCTACAACTCAAGCCAGAAACAAATCGCTAGTTCCCTTTGATCAGGTTCACAACATGTCGTGGGTATATCGCATTTTTAGCCCTCAACCAAAGCATATGAAAAAATCTCTGTATATCATCCTTCTGCTGCTAATAGGATATATAAGTATCACCCCATTAGCCGCACAAAATATCAACCCTACAGATGGCCTTCTCTATCTCAGGCAAGGTATAGAGGCCTTGCAGTATGGAGAATATGAAAAAGCCGTTCAATACTTTAACGAAGCAGAAAAGGTAGATAGAAGCCTTCCATATTTGTACGCTCTCAGGGCTCAAGCTCACCTCCAAACAGAAGCCTATGCCTCTGCCAACCTAGATTTAACACAAGCCCTCAAGCTTTACTATGAGCTAGAGCGAGATGGAAGCCAAAATCTTGCCCTATACCGCGAGGTTCCATTATCCAAAAAAATGCAGAAAGTTCTACAGGCGTATAATATGTACTATCAACGAGCCAATGCTCGCCACCATCTCAATCAGCGTCAGCCAGCCTTGACAGATCTGCAAATGTCGCTCAAACTGAATCCCAGCTTCGACCCTGCCGCTCGATATCAGGTGCTCATTGCCCAAAATAAACCACCCGAGAAGATCGAATCACTCCTACCATCTGTCCAGTCTTCTGCTAGTAGCAATCAAGTATTTGGACTGCGTCCAGAAGGGCTACCCACGGCTGATAATCCTGATCCACAAGATTGGCAAAATGCGCGTGCCCTCTACACAGAGGTCAGATCACCACGCAATCGTCGCGAACGCAAACTACTCGAAGCGTATGAAGCAGAGCGCAACTTCAAGGAAGGTCTCAAATATGAGAATTGCACTGTAGGCTATGCCACCCAGGATTACATCAAAGTCAAATCTGTCCAGCTCTCATCCAGAGCGACATTTGTCACATTTGAGGTCAGAAACACCAGTGAAGAGACATTTAGGCTACGCCTCATCAAAAAGATGTACCTCACCGATAGATCTGGCCAGATCAGCCGTCAACTGGACATGACCAGTGCGCGCAACATTTCCACTAGAGGCGATGCAGGTACAGAACTACGTCCAGGGAAAAATCTACAGTTTGTCGTCGTCTTCCAGCCCATACCAGACGACATGAAGTATATCAATATCATCGAAGGAGATCGGAGAGATGGACAGGAATGGAATTTTTATGATGTGAAGCTAAAATAAAGAGTGGCATTTTTTTGATGTAAAAAGTATCCTCTTCTTATTTTATTCGTCTATATAAAGTCAGTCATGCATGCAATGTAAGACTGGCTTTTATCATTTTCCATCCTTCTCACCCATTTTCTCGTGCCTCGACCCGAAACAGCCGTCATCATCGGAGACACAGCTCATCTAGGAGCTGAATTTGCCCAGCTTGCGCTGGAAGATTACCAGGATATCTGGATACTGGATCGTGCAGCTGCCCATTTGAGGCGATGGGAACAACACACAGAGAGCCAGATAAGCACCATCCACCTGAGAGCTGGAGATGAGGCTGAGCTAATATGGGATGAGATCCAGCATCACGCACCCTATCCTATTACCTTGATGGTCCAAATATTTGCACTACAAGAACCTAGCGACAATCCATGGGATGAAGTCGATGCACCTGATATGGCTTTTGACTTTCCTTTTGCCTTTGATTGTAGCACGCTTATCTCTGCGCACATGGCCCAGCATCAGGGAGGGGAAATCCTCAATGTCGTTTCGCGTATAGAAGATGCCAGTGATGTCCTCCATGAGATGTTTGAATCCACCAGAGAAGCCCTACTCGAGCTATCCGCTCTAACCCAGGCACCACAGGTCCACATCCATACCCTGTCGTATACCCCTCAGTCTTTTGCTTTGCAGTCCGACTTTCTCCCATCGGATGTTGCACCAGATCTGATCCCAGAAACTTGTGCTCCAAGAGAGATTGCAGGCTATGGCTATCAAGTCATGCGAAAAAGTCGATCCTTCGGAGGATAAAGAGTTCGAGGCTTTTCATAACAGATTTTTACGGTGGGGGTATATAAGATATGACGTATCGCTTTCTCTTCTTGATCTTCACCTTTTCATTCACGAGTTGTATGGCACAACAGAGGCAGCCCTTTGCCGATTACCAATGGTCGCACCGACTACTCCTTGTCTTTGCACCCGATCTTCAAAACGAAGAATTGTTGGAACAGCAAGCTCACTGGTCCCAAGTCTTAGAAGGTATGGAAGAAAGGGAATTGAAAATATGGATCATCACCCCCGAGGATATGCAGGGCGAGCCGATTCCAGATCCTGCGCCACAACTTTATGATTACTATCAAGTAGAGACAGCAGACTTCGAAGTCATACTGATTGGCAAAGATGGAGGGATCAAACAACGACAAAACCAGCTCCTCACAAGCCAGAAGCTATTTGCAATCATAGATGCCATGCCGATGAGGAGGAATGAAATACGGCAAAAAAATGAATAAACTTTGATAAACCATAAAACAATGAATCCCTCCAGATTGAATCTGTAGCATAAAGCTTCAGTTGCAAACTGAAGGGAGCTAATAGGTGCACGGCACGAAGGGATCATTTCTTTCCTGTAGGAAGTGCAAAAGAAAGGCCTAGCGAGTAACCATAGGTCGTGTCGAAGGTTCTCCCCACTTCAAACGCAAGGGCTACTCTAGAAATCATGTGATACCTCAATCCTAGCATAGGTCCCCAATAGGTCTCTGAGCCATACACGCCTTCTTGCCGTAGATTGATGAGATAGGAAGTTCCGTACATGACTCCTCCATACATTTGCAAATCGTCTACTGGCCATTTTCCTCCTGTCATCTTATCTAGTATCCGATCGATGCGCATCCCACAGCGAAAGCCCGCTGACAAAAAATGGGTCCGCGAATACTGATAGTTGGTGTAACCTGCGAAGCCCCCTAATATGAAGTAAGTCTTAGCGGGAAAATCTATTACAAATCCCATGGGAGGAATACGAAAGTTTTCACTTTTGTCAAGTACAGCGACTCCCGATATATAAAAAACATCAGATTGAGCGTAGGAAGAAGAAAAAAGGCAGGATGCCCAGATGAGCCCCAAAAGGAGAGGGAAAAATATTTTCATCGAATAGAACGTTGAGGGGGAGTCGATATAAAAATGCGAATTTCTACGGAAAAAAGCGATGATAAAATATGCAATCTCTCACAAATCCTTTTTCACCTCACTTTTGCCTCATAAAATGATAAATCCTTGGAAGAGGAAGCGATTTAATGGCGTTTTTATGGTGAAAATTCTATAAATTAGCGGCTGAAACTAGTAGGCATGCATACTATTTCCTCAAATAGCATATACTACTACTACAAATCGATCCTATATGAATTTTGAACTCACAGAAGAGCACAAACTGATACGCCAAATGGCCAGAGACTTTGCAGAGAAGGAGCTCAAGCCTGGCGTGATCGAACGCGATGAAAAACAGTCATTCCCAGATGATTTGGTTCGCAAAATGGGCGAGCAGGGATTCATGGGGATGATGGTAGACCCTGAGTACGGAGGAGGAGGCATGGATACGGTCTCTTATGTATTGGCGATGGAAGAACTCTCCAAGTGGGATGCATCGGCCTCTGTCATGGTTTCTGTCAATAACTCTTTGGTTTGCTGGGGGCTTGAGTCATTTGGTTCAGAAGCTCAAAAGCAGCAGTTCCTTCCGATGCTTGCAAGCGGTGAAAAGGTGGGCGCATTTTGTCTATCTGAGCCAGAAGCGGGATCTGATGCGACACAGCAGAAGACCACTGCGATCGACATGGGCGATCATTACTTACTCAACGGTACGAAGAACTGGATCACCAACGGTGGTCGCGCTGGTGCTTACCTCGTGATTGCACAGACCGATGTAGAGAAAAAGCACCGTGGCATCAACTGCCTGATTGTGACGCCCGATATGGAAGGCTTTGAAGTAGGACCCAAGGAAGATAAGATGGGTATCCGTGGCTCTGATACGCACTCATTGAACTTCAACGATGTCCGTGTACCCAAAGAAAACCGCGTCGGAGAAGATGGGTTCGGGTTCAAGTTTGCGATGAAGACGCTAGACGGTGGCCGTATCGGGATTGCTGCCCAGGCATTGGGTATTGCTTCTGGTGCGTATGAGCGTGCCTTGGCGTACTCTAAGATCCGTAAGTCTTTTGGAAAAGAGATCATGCACCATCAAGCGATCCAGTTCAAGCTGGCAGATATGGCGACGGAGATCGACGCAGCACGCCTCTTGACACTCAAGGCAGCTTTTGAAAAAGACAATGGCATGAGCTATGCGACCTCTGCGGCTATGGCTAAGCTTTATGCCTCCAAGACTGCCATGCATGTCACAAACGAAGCGATCCAAATCCACGGTGGAAACGGATATGTGAAGGAATATCACGTGGAGCGTATGATGCGCGATGCCAAGATCACAGAGATCTACGAAGGGACAAGCGAAATCCAACGCATCGTGATTGCGCGTAACCTCCTCAAGGAAGGCGTCCGTGTGTAAGCATTGATTCCTACCCAACATACAGAAAGGCCATTTCCTAACGGAAATGGCCCTTTTTATTTTCTTATTCCTTGATTCCTAGTTCTGCAAAAAAGGCTTTATCCCTTCGGCTACTTGCACAGAGAACAGCTTGGCACCTTCCGTATTCAAGTGGTTGCCATCATGAAATAGGTGGTACTGATGCGTATAGGAAGGATCTTTGGAGTAATCCAATAAAGGTATGCCATGAAAGATCGCCTGTTGCTTGAGTAGCTGATAGGCTTTCAGCGCATCTACATCTTCCCCTGTTACGACAGGTGAGGCAACTAAAATAAGGTTGATATCATGCTCCTTAGCCGTTTTGATGAACTGATCGAAAGCAGCAATCGCCACAGAATCCATGTCCATGTGCTCCTGCGGATAAATACGTGTTCCTTCAGGCAAGGGAGGAATCTCGCCCTCCAACTTCACATAGCCTTCTACATCAGGTTGAGGAGAGGCCAAATAGCGGAAAATATGGGCAATGGTCGAGTTGTATTGATAGAGCTTAGAGAACATTTTGAAGGGCTCGAAAACCGACTTCAGCTTCATGAAAGGCTTTAGTGTCTCCTGATGCTTATAGTAGTAGGGTTTCAATTCCCCCAAACGCTCATAAGTCGTGGGTTGATAAACGAAAAAGTCAGGCGCTACATTGAGGACCATGTGCTTGGGCGCATGACGCTCTACAAGCATCTCAAGTACAGCTTCTTGGAATAGGATAAACTGCCCCTGTATCCCACCATTGTAAACGTCCATTTCCAGATTTTGCTCCAGAATCTCAGTATCATAATGGCGCAGTGCATGTGAGCTTCCCATGACAATAAGCTCTGCCTCTGTTTCATACAGCAGATGATTCAAGCGCGCATACCGTCCTGTTTTTTGAGAAAAATAAAGCTCTCGTGCGCCGATGCCGATGCTTTGATCCAATATGACCAGGATCAATGCGAAAATGGCCAGCTTACGTGCAAATTGTATGAATTGCGATTGGGTGTCCATCGTGATTTACCTGATTTAGAATTGGAAATAAATAAACTGTCCTCCGTCAAATACACCTACGAATACGATGAGTACGACGAGCAATGCATAGGCAAACATCCGAACCCACTGATTCTCGCTTTTGAAGAAGGAAAATTTTCCTTTGTAGAATTCACGCTTCGCTTCGATTGTCCAAAGTAGCAAGATTCCCAAGCCCGCATACAGGGGGGCTGCTACGCCTGCATTTCCAGGAATGAACAGCTCGCCAGGGTTGGTAAATATGCCTCCGATGATGGTAAAGGCATCCTGCACGTTGTTGGCGCGGAAGAAGATCCATGCGAACAGCACGATGACATTGGTAGAAATGATTCCTGGAATAGAAGCAAGTCCATTGGCATACATGGCTACCTTGGGTTTGGGCTGGCGTTTTTTACTCCACTCTTTGCGCATAGTCGAGATCACGAGGAACACCCCATGAATCGCTCCCCAGATCACAAAGGTCCAGTTGGCACCATGCCAGAGTCCACTGATCAAGAACGTCAGGAAGAGGTTCATGTACCATCTCCATTTGACCACTCGATTTCCTCCCAAGGGGATATAGAGATAGTCTCTAAACCATGTAGAGAGCGAAATATGCCATCTGCGCCAGAAATCGCGAATATTCGTAGCGAAATAGGGTCGATTGAAATTTTGCATCAGGTCGTACCCCATGATGCGGGCGGAGCCAATGGCTATGCTGGAGTACCCTGCGAAGTCTCCATATATCTGGAAGGCGAAAAGGATGGTTGCAGCAATGAAAGTGATACCTCCATGCTCTTCGGGATTGTTGTAAACGGCATTTACATAGATAGAAGCCCTATCCGCAATGACGAGCTTCATGAAAAATCCCCAGATGATGAGCTTGATCCCTCGGGAGAGATTTTCATACTTAAACGTCTTGTGCTCTTTCAGATCTGGCATGAGGCGCGTAGAGCGCTCGATAGGCCCAGCTACCAGCTGTGGGAAGAAGGATACATACAAAGCAAAATACCCCAGATGCGTCTCTGCACTTTTCTCTCCTCGATACACATCTATCGTATAGCTTAGTGTCTGGAAGGTATAGAATGAGATACCCACTGGAAGTAAAATATCCAATATCGGCGACTCTGCCATGATATTGAACTGCTGGAAGAGGGAATTGACCGAGGAACTGAAGAAGTTGAAGTACTTGAAGAAGAACAAAATCCCAAGGTTGGAACAGAGCGAAAGCATTAAGAATAGCTTCTTACGGCCTTTGTCTGCCACTGCCTCAATCTGGCGCGCTGCGTAAAAGTCGATAATCGTAGACGCTATAATCAATATGATATAGGCCGGATTCCAGCACATATAAAAGTAGTAACTGGCCGACAGCAGCAATATGTACCTATACCTCGCTGGGATCATGTAATAGACCATGACCACAAGTGGGAGGAAGAGGGCGAATTGAATGGAGTTAAATAACATGGAATTTTGTAGTGTATCGCAAAAATACCAGACCAAAAAACCGACTAAACCGACGAAATCCAACCTACCTTATGGGCAACAATCCATTACCCCCACCCAGTGGTAAAAATCCTTTGTCGAACGGAAAACTTGGAGTTTACAACTAAATTTAGATTGTACGCTTTTTAGGAAAGTTTCAAATCCCTTTTCTTTCTTTCAGCACCGCAAGTAGAGAGTTTCTTTTGAGGTTGACAGACTTATCAGGTTAGATTTGAGAATATTCTATTCTAAAGGACAGATTCCTTTATTTTTGTAAAACTCAAAAAAGGGGAAAAGCAAGTCTCCCAGAAAATCCTGTAGGAAGATCCATGAGGATTGTATAGATTCAAGGTCTGTGAGACTATTTGAGGATAACTTTATATAATGTTAAACTGTATGGGCATAAAAAGCCTTTTATATTGTAGCCCTTTCTCAACTAGCTCAAATAAAGCCTTATCAAAGCATACGCTCCTCATGTGTGAGGATGCATTGAAAACGATCAGATAATCTTTTTAGTGGAAATGAACGCGTTTCCTCCTGAATACAACCTTACATGGACCTTTCTTTCACCTATTCCCCTGTATATCTTCTCCTGATTATTCCATTTGCGGGTGTCCTGGCATGGTGGATGTATCGAAAGACGAAGGATGTCCTTCCCAAGTGGCCCCGTCGCATTCTCGGTACGACTCGTTTTCTCGCATTATGTCTTCTGGGTATTCTCTTGCTACAATTGTTTCTTACCAATCGTCAGCTCCTCATTTTTCCTCCCATCATTGCAGTATTACAGGATAACTCTGAAAGCTTGCTTATCCAGAGAGATTCAAATTATGTCAAAGAAACTCACCCTCAGGCACTTCAGGAGTTTATACAAGGGTTTGAAGGGGAAGAATATGAAGTCGCTCCCTACAGTTTTGATCGAGGACTCAATAAGTTGTCAGCTGTAGATTCGCTTACCTTTAATCAAGCAGGCACAGACATTTCATATGCACTGAGTGAAGTATCTGAACTTTACCAAAATCAAAATCTCGGTGCGATTGTGCTTATATCTGATGGTATCCCGACCGCAGGTAGCAATCCACTCTTTGCCTCTCAGAACATTCGTCAGCCTATTTACACCGTCCTACTTGGTGATACCACGACGCAAAAAGACATCAAAATCGAAGAGGTACTCTTCAATGAAATTGCCTATCTCCAAAATGAGATTCCTGTCAAAGTAAAGATTAGGAGTCAGGGATTTGACCGTACGGACTTACAGGTTACCCTCCGTGGACATGGCAAAGTACTGGGCAAAAAGACTCTTTCGCTGAGTCGCAATCAGCCTGAGGGCAATGTAGAATTCCTCTTCAAGCCTGAAGAAGCTGGCCAGCAAGGCTATAGTATCAGTGTCACCAACATCCCTGGAGAGATCACTTACCGAAATAACTTTCGACGAATCTTCATCAATGTATTAGAAACACGTGCGAAAATCGCCTTGTTTGCAGGATCTCCTCACCCTGACTTAGGGGCTTTACAACAAGCATTTGATAGGAATCAAGGCTATGAGCTGACGAGTTTTATCCTGCGGAGCCCAGGTGATTTTTACAATTCACCCAATGCTTACAATCTCGCGGATTTTGATCTTTTCATTCTCCACAACTTCCCTCAAAGTAGCCAGGATAAAGCTTGGATCGATAAATTACTTGCACAAGTAAAGGACGAGAAAAAGCCTATCATGCATTGGATAGGAGCTTTTACTGACCTACGCACATTGAGCGCACTGTATCCGTATATGGCCCTCTCGCCTACCGATTATATCAACCGCTCAGAAGAAGTCATCGCAGACTTTCAAAATAAATATCGCAATCACTCTACCTACACCTTTGGGGAGAATTGGCTCTCATGGATGAACAGTGCGCCTCCCCTTTATCGCAATCGCTCCAACTGGCAATCCAAACCTACAGCTGAGGTTTTCGCAACCGCTCGTATCAAAAATGTCCCCCTGGACTATCCCGTTTTCGCCCTTCAAAATCATTTAGGAAGAAAGAACTCTGTTTTCTTGGGAGAAAATTTTTGGAGAATGCGCGCTCACAGTTATCTGGAGACCGATGACTTCGAAAACTTTGATGCTTGGTTATTCAACATGATCAAATGGCTCATGGTGGACGACGATAAGCGTAAATTCCGAGTCAATCCTTCACAAAAAGTATTTGCGGGTGGTGAGCCTGTCCTTTTCCGTGGGCAAGTCTATGACGATAGTTACAACCCCGTTCCAGGCGTAGATATCAAACTGCAAGTGACTGATCCCGAGGGAAAGGAAAATGAGTATTTCCTCAATGAGAATTCCAATGGACGCTATTCACTAGAGCTGTACAATCTAGCAGAAGGAACCTATCGATACGTGGCTACAGGTCGCAAGGATAATGTCCGTGTGGGAGAGGATCGTGGACAGTTTGCCATCGGTCGCAGCAACATCGAGCACTTCCAATTGCAAGCCGACCAAGGCATGATGCAGCAATTGGCGTTGCGTACCAATGGAGGCTTCTACTTCGCCACAGAGATGGATCAGTTGGCATCAGATCTGCGCAATCGCCCAGAGTTGAAGCCCGTTCGCGACTTCAAAAATCAGCGAACAGGACTCAACGAGCTAATTTGGCCTTTGATTTTGCTGCTGTTGATGTTATCAGCAGAGTGGGTGGTACGGAAACTTTATTCCATGCTGTAGGATAGATGTTGTAAGAGAGGAAGGATGATGGCAGATTTCACCCTATTTCCCACCGTCTCTTAAACTTTATCCGGGATACTACCTACTGTTTGCGTCTCTAGTTACCGCCAAGAATTTTCCACATATTATATAATAAACTCGGATCAAGTCGTTGGAATACAAATACTTGTTTATGAGATGGATTTTTGGCCTCCTTTTATTTTGCTCCTTTTCTTTTTCTGTCCCACATATACGGTACCCTTGGCTTGAAGATGATATGTCTGGGCAGTCCATAGAGGGACGGATATCCCCTCCCCCTGGCTATGAGCGTCATGCGGAGGAATCTGTTTCTTTTGCGTATTGGCTCAGGAAGCTCCCTTTGAAACCAGGGAAACCCGAGGTCCATTTATATGATGGGAGAAGGAAATTTAACCAGTCAGCCCATGCAGCGGTCCTCGACATAGACGTGGGGACGAGAGATTTGCAGCAGTGTGCCGATGCTGTCATGCGCTTACGAGCAGAATATCTTTTTTCACAAGGAAAGGATCAGGACCTACACTTCAACTTCACGAGTGGGGACCGAGCGGATTGGTCGCGCTGGCAGCAGGGATATAGACCCAAAGTCTCTGGTAACCAGGTCACATGGTCTCAGACTGCGGCCAGCAGTAGATCCTACGCCAACTTTAAAGCTTACTTACAGACTGTATTCACATTTGCAGGGACTTTTTCCCTTGACAAAGAAATGCAGGTCATCACAGATCCATGTAACATTCAGCCAGGAGATGTTTTTATCCAAGGGGGATTTCCAGGTCATGCCGTGATCGTCATAGATGTGGTACATGAGATCGACACAGGAGATCCTCTTTTCATGCTCGCTCAAAGTTATATGCCTGCTCAAGAGATCCATATTCTCAAAAATCCCCAGCATCCTACCCTCAGTCCTTGGTACAAGCTCCCTCAGGGAGCCCTCATCACACCTGAGTGGACCTTTCCTGCACAGAGTTTGAAAAGATTCCAGCAGTAATCGGTTTTTCGTCATTTTTTTCGTTATTTCTTACATGACCATTTAAGGATATATACGAGAATGACCCTAGGATTATATAATCCATTTTGGGCATTATTTTCGCTATAAAACATTTGAATGATCAGGTAGGTAGGGATTTTTTGAATTTAGGGGAAAGAATATTTTTAGCATTAAGTATAAAGATTCTAAAATATTACCTCCTTAAATACATCATTTTCGGATAAAAGCTTTCGCTATATTCAATATATGCCGATTTCTATCATAAAACTTACATTGAAAACCCTTGAAGTGTGTAAGGTTTGTAAAATGGGTGTGTGAAAATGAATCGAAGCCATTAACTTTGCAGGGAAGTGAAAATATCCCAGTAAAACTATTTGCCTATAGCTTAGACTTTTATCGACCGATCCTGTTCCAACGTAACACAAAATGAAGTCACTCGTATTTTTCATCTCGCTCCTCACATTGTCTTCCGCTCTTTTTGCCCAAAACAATCTCTTTGTGCCTTTTGGTCAGTCAAAAGAAGAGGTCAAACGCTACCTCTACACACGCGACTACGTGCGCCAGATCACCGAAGACAATGAACTCCGTATTGTCAGGGCTTCCCTTGGCAAGTACAAGCAAGTAGAATATGCCTTCAAGGAAAATAACTTGTATGCGACGACAGTCTCTAGACACTATCTAGATCGTCAAGATGCGAAAGAAGTACAACGCAACGTACTCGATTATATGGACTTTACGAGTAGAGGTACACTGAAGCAGGAATCGGAGGAGAAGCTCACCGTCTATACTGCGATGACCGATACGCGTGTGATCAAGTTTGTGATCCAGCAGACGCAAACGCCTGGCGTGACTCTGGTACTTACCTCGTATAGTCGCTCGCACTCTGAGGCGGGGGCAGATCAAGACTATTATGACCAACGCCTGATGAGCCAACTTTCTAAGGCATTTATCTCGAATTGATTTCTTACTTCTTCTTGTAAGAAAATTGGTCCTGTTGTCTCCTGCGATCTATATGTACACGTAGATGGGAAACTAATAGATTGAGCGCTGCGTGGTCATCCAACTACGCAGTGCTTCGTCTTTCACATTTTTGGTTTTCTGCTTGGCAGCAACCGATCAGCAAAGCCGTTTCTAGCCAGCGCAACGTCTCGTTGGTGCTTGTGGGGGCTATCGCGGCAGCTTGCTTAGTTGGGAAACTAATAGATTGAGGTGCTGCGTAGCTGGATGGCTACGCAGAGCGTCAGGTTTCACTCTTTTGCTTCCTGCTTAGCAGCAACCGACCAGCAAAGCTGTTTCTAGCTAGCGCAACGTCTCGTTGGTGCTTGTGTTGATATCCACTCCTAACTCTCCTCCTCTTTCTTTTGAAACTCCGCATTCAGGTACATCTTGTACATCCCTCCACTCGGATAGAGCTGAAGACCAATCTGAGGGAAACTTTGCAAAAGATCCTTATTCTTGCGGAGACCTCTTCTCGTTTCGACATCCAACGTTTTGTACAGGTAACCATAGAGATGCTCGTTTCTCAGGTAGGTGAAGATATTCGAACTCCCATCAAAGCTATCAATGTAATCCTTGTAAGCTTCATCATTGGCCAGGGTTTGCTGATTGAGGTAGTCTTCAATGAGGGTAATCAAGGCTGTCGTGTCATTGGCAAAGACGACATAATCATCAATATAGGTGAAATGGGGCTTCTCGATTTCGGAGAACATTTTTTTGAAGAATAGCTTGAAGAAGCCGTTCAGCTCCATATACTTGATTTCAAATCCTCGGTAGTCAATGGCTTGAAACTTAACAGGTGTGCGCTTGTCGATCCTTTCGAGTACGTAGTTCATCCTTTCTTGTGCATCGTCCACATCATCAAAATGAAGCATCGCATAGTAGGTAAAGTGCGTTTCGGCCTCATTGGAAGGGACAATGGCACTTACGATTTCTTCATCCATCCAGGAAAAAAAGTCTCTTTCAAACTCAATCTTGAGCAGTTTTTCTAGGCGTTTTTGATTTTTGGCCAAATCCTTATAACCCTCAGGATCTGAATCCTCCATATAGCCTGTAAATCGCGTGTAAAAATCAGAGAAGTCATCAAATCCGACACTGGTATACATAGCCGTACGCTGCGGAAGTACCTCTGCCGCCCGAATCTTTCCTTGGCCTACATCCTTGAAGACTCTCAGATACGAAGGCGTCGAATCATTTTGCAGGGCAAACCCGTTCATAATGACTTCATCATCCTTGAGGGTAAGGTCGAAGCCTGAGTAGCGCATCGTTTCATCCAAATCTTGTAAAAACTCTGGCGTCTCACTAGAGTAGGCTGCCAGCATATTGTTCAGTGTCCCGTAATTGATGAAGAGGTTGTATAGTTCTGACCGACTCGTCTTGGCGCGCACGGAGGCAAAGCCTACATCCTCTGTAATCGCAGGCTGCTCTGACTGCTCGATGGCCCTGCGAAGCAACTTTTTGTCATAGGAAAATAACAAGACATTCTCCACGACAGAGATGTACATATACTCTTTGTAAGCTGCGTCGTAGAGTTCGAAAATATCGATCTGGAAGTATTTATCTGTGGTGACTTGATATCCTAGCTCTTCGAAAAGGGTGACCATGGGTTGCTTCAGCTTCGTGAAAATGGCGCCTTTCCCCTTCATGTCTACCGCAATGATAAACTCATACTCCTGACGAGAAATCATATGGGCTGAGATCACGAGATCTCCTAGTTTGATGTAGTTCACGAGGGTTTGATTGGCCTCGAGAAGCGAATCTAGGTAGTCGGCGTTTTCGGCAATGTCTGCTACAAATTCGTTGCCTTTGAGGTGTTGCCAGACCTCTGTCTTGCTGAGATCTTGCCAGTCTCCGATGGGACGGTCCGACTCTATGAGATAGACAAAATCCGCAGGGACAAATTCCAGAGGATTTCTTTTCTCTCCTTCAGGCTCAAGTAAAAAATATCCCGCAACAGCAGCAACAGCTACCAGGATCAATAATAGGATAATTCTCAGGACTACTTTCATATTTGTCGTGCAATCTAGTATTTCAAATATAGGAAAAATACAGCTTACCTAAGGAGGTATTACTTGCAAGATTCGTTGAAATATATCTCATACATGAATCAAAATATGGAATGAAATCATATGTATTTCAAGCGATCTCCAGACGCACCGCTAGCTGTTTAAAATAATGCTTATAAGATTCAAGCGAGGTAGGCTCTAAATATGGCTCCATAAGTCCACAACATATCTGAAGGTAGTGCAATCTATGGTGCGTCTCAAGCTGTCCCTTCATCATTTCTGCATCTACCGTCCAAAAATTATTGAGAATCTGGCCTACGTTCACGAGTCGGTGAATGATGCTTGGGCTGAGATCCTTTTTCAATATCCCCAAGGATTGGTAGTGAAGAATCGATGCTCGGGCCATTTGTCGCTCTGCTATCATATGCGCCAAGTAGGACGCTCGGATCTTGGGATACTGAGTAAAAATCTCGAAAAGATTGAGATAAAAGAATTTATACGTTGTCTGGATGTCAAATAGGGCTTCGTGCAGTTTTAAATAGGAGACTATGGACACCTTCTCTGTATCCAAACCAGTATATAATTCCTGAATTTCCTGTCTTAATTCCTCATACAAGGTGCGCATAATCAGCGTTTTATCAGAGAAATGATAGGAAAAACTCCCAGGACTAATTCCTAGTGCGTGACAAATCTCACGTGCGGTGACAGCCTTGAGGCCTTTTTCATTCATCAGGCTCCGCGCAGCATCCAGTATCCTTCTTTTGGTACTCATGAGGACAAAAATAAAACATTCGTACGCTTGTACAATAAAAATATTTCTCGTACACTTGTACAAATGAAACTTTTCTCATGAACTTCTCTCTCATCGATTTCTTCATCGGATTGACTCTTGTCAACACCATGCCTCACTTTGTCCTAGGGCTTTGGAAAGGGCGCATGTTTAGCGGACTCGGATTTGGCAATCGCTCCAATATCCTGTATGCCTTGCTCAACTTCTCTATTTCTATCGGGCTTTTTGTGTACAAATATGGATGGAATGGGTTGTCTGAGAACGCCATGTACACAGGCGCACTCATAGTCATGGTCTTGTACTTCTTGATAGGTCCTTTCTTCTACCAAAAATTTCATAAAAAATACTACAACAGGGGAAAAGGGCAGCAACTACCAAAAACGGAATAAGGGGCGATCTCCCAAGGGGGATCCAGGCCAAGGAATGGCAATCAGCATCACCACAAGGCCTATTAAAAAGCCTACCCCCATGGTACGAAACTTGCCAGAAGCCTTAGTTTTACGTTTGGCCCTTGCAGATGCTATGGTGATGATGACCACACTCACGATCATCATAAACGTATGCTCCATCCCAAAATGACGTAGCCCTGCATTGCTCATAGACGCAGGAAACTCACTCATAAACTGCTTACTCAGCGGACTGACAAAATACAGGATGACACCCCACAAAAACTGTATATGGACAAGGGTGACTGTCCAGAGGCGCAGTCTATGGTCGGACGTAAGCCAATCCCTATTCCCCCTCATTTTGACAAGGCTGCGGATAATGGCGTAGACCAAAATAAGCAGAACCACCCATCGCAAAAGATTATGAACCACCAGTAATGTTGTGTACATAAGAGCTATTTTTATTATGATTTCAATATATGAGAAAATCGCCCTGTGTACAAAGGAGAAGAAGGATCGTGCGATTCCCAATAAAAAGGGTCCATTCCCCAAAGCGTACATGCTCTGAAAAATGAACCCTGACCATGAAAAATGAGATGGACTATCTGTCTACGCTCTCACCTTTGTTCATGACATACTTATCTAACCACTGGTCTTGCTCCCAGAGTAAGTGTAGGATTGTCTCCTTGGCACGGTAACCATGACTTTCCTTGGGGAACATCACCAAGCGAACCGTTGCACCCAGTCCTTTCAATGCATTGAAATAACGTTCACTTTGCATGGGATAAGTCCCTGAGTTATTGTCCGCCTCACCGTGAACCAGCAAGAGCGGCGTCTTCATCTTCTCTGCGTGCATGAAAGGAGACATGGTATAGTATACCTCGGGTGCCTCCCAGTACGATCGCTCCTCAGCCTGGAATCCAAAGGGTGTCAATGTACGGTTATAAGCTCCACTTCGGGCAATTCCCGCCGCGAATAGATTACTATGTGACAAGAGATTGGCCACCATGAAAGCGCCATAACTATGTCCACCGACAGCGACGCGCTCCCGATCAATGTATCCCAAATCATCTACAGCGTCGATGGCTGCCTTGGCATTGGCTACAAGCTGCTTACGAAACGAATCATTTGGCTCTGTATCTCCCTCTCCGATGATAGGGAAAGCCGCTCGCTCCAAAACGACATATCCCTTGGTCACCCAGTAGACAGGTGATGCCCATGAAGGCTGGATGAATCGATTAGGATTTTGTGTGTTCTGGCTAGCACTGGCTTTGTCTTTATACTCGCGTGGATAGGCCCAGAGAATCATCGGCTTCTTCTCTTTTTTCTCTTTGTCATATCCTACAGGTAGATATAGTGTACCCGACAACTCTAGTCCATCTTCTCGCTTATACGTGATGACTTCTTTGTGTACATCTTCCAGCACCTTAAAGGGGTTTTCAAATGCTGTCAACTGTGTGAGTCGATCTTTCTTCCAGTCACGAAAATAAAAATTGGGATACTCATTTTGTCCTTCAATACGGGTGAGCAAACGACGTGTTTCGGGATCATAGCCCAGCAGTCTTTCCAACTTATCTGTGTAGGCTGACTGGTACAAACGCTTGGTTTTCCCTGTCTTGAGGTTCATTTCATCCAAAAATGGGAACTGTCCTTCGGGTGTGTATCCTTCTCCCATCAAAAAGAGCTTATCTCCATCCATCGCTAGGACAGCTCTTCCACGCTCGTTTTTCTTACGCACAAAGTTTCCAGGATTGCTGTACTGGTCCTGGTAGTTGCGATCAGCGAGGATCTGAGGAGCTTGAGAAGGATCTGAAGGGTTGAAGAGGTAGGTTTTTTGATTACGTGTATTCCACCATAGATCTGTTGCAATCGCCACATTGTCATTCCCCCAAATAATCCCTCTAAAACGGTTGATTGTCTTCAGGATCGAACGCGCTTTTCCCTCAAATGGAGCTTCCCATTCAAATACTTCATCTCTAAATTCAGCTTCATTGGCAGGGTCTCCTCCATCGAGTGCCTCTGCATAAATGATCGTCGCGTCTCGGTCGCTTCTCCACTGGTAGCCACGAGGACCTGTGCGTGTGGCCATGAATCCTTTGGGAAGATCCTCTATCAATGGCAGATCAAGCAGCGTCTTGACAGGCTGGGCCTCTTGGGTGTACACCACTGTCTTGCTGGGGAAACGATAATAAGGAACCAAGTAAGAGAAGGGACGCTCTACCGTAGTGACCATGACATATTGGCCATCGGGAGAAAAACTCAATTCGCTGTACATGCCACTTCCCATCCACTTGGAAGCTGTTCCGTCCAAGGTCACCTTATACACCTCTGATGTCGCCAGTTGCTCAAAGTTGTGCTCATCATTTCTGTCACTGAGTAGATCTTGATAGGTGCGGTTTTGCGCCTTCTTCCCATCATTAGTAGAGATGGTCGGACCTGTCGGCACTGTGATGCGTGTATCGATCAGCGGCTGACGTGTATCAGGGATCATTTTGACTAGCAGGGCTTTGCTGTCTCGATACCACTGAATGGCTCCACGCATATTGGCATTGACATTAGGGCCTGTCAGACGCTGGGCCTTTGCTGTAGCCATCTCGACAAACCACAGTTCCACACCTGTTTCCGCTCTATGTAGGAAGGCACCGTATTGCTCATTAGGAGACCATGTCAGCCCTGTCAATTTCAAATCTTTGGGAAGTCCACTCACTTGCACAGGCTCTGCGCCCTCTTCCTGCATCTTTTTGATCTTCAGATTATTGAAGAATGTGGTGCGGCTACCCACATTGCGCATAGGATCAATACGCAGCCCTCCCAGACGCATCTCTTTTTGGGACAACTCTTCTATGGACTTATAGGCATTTCGGTAGAGAAATAGCATGTACTCCCCTTTATTGTCCATGGCGACACTAGGGGCAAGTTCCACATCTACAAGTTGCAATATCTCCTCAGGAGGTTCCTGATAGTTCAGGTTGTCCTGGGCAAACGTCATATTCATAAATAAAAGTGGTAGAAGAATAGTAAATAACTGTAGGCGTGTCATTTCGTTTGGGATTATTTCATGAAGATAAATAGAGTGTATAAATAATGAGGAAAGATCTAAAATCTTGAGGAGAACTTCACATACTTCTTATAGGTAAAGCTGCTGGATATCCTCCAAATAGCGAAAATAGGGGGTATTATTTATGCTCAATCACATCTTTCTACCACTTACAACTATTAGTCTATGTTTGTACACCCCACGCATTTTCATCTTTTCTCGCCCCTATTTATCTTTCGACTATGCAAAAAATCACATTACTCATACTACTCTTATGGTCGGTAGGGAGCCTGTTTGCTCAGGATTCCACAAGACTTTCCGTCACCCAGCATCAAGTCATGGTGGACGGTAAGACCCTCAACTACACAGCGACAACGGGCTACATGCGCATGAACGACGAGAAGGGAGAAGCTCAGGCCAACGTCTTCTTCATCGCTTATACCAAAGATGGTGTCAAAGACATCTCACAGCGTCCCATCTGCTACACCTTCAATGGGGGTCCTGGCTCATCCTCTGTCTGGCTACATATGGGCGGGCTCGGTCCCAAGCGAATCAAAATGGCCGAGGATGGCGATGTATTACCTCCTCCTTATGAGACCATTGAAAATCCCTACACATGGCTAGGCGAAACCGATTTAGTATTCATCGATCCCATGATGACAGGTTATACACGTCCCGCGGGCGAAGTCGACAAGAAAAAATTCTTGGGTTATCAAGAGGATTTACGACTGGTAGGAGACTTCATCCGCCTCTATACCAACCGCTACAAAAGATGGGCTTCTCCCAAATTTTTGGCGGGAGAAAGCTATGGAACGACGCGTGCGGCAGGGCTTACCGGCTACCTGCAGAATCGTCATGGCATGTACCTCAATGGAATCGTTTTGATCTCTGCCGTGCTGGAATTTGGAAGTATTAGAGACTACAGAGGCAATGATCTGGCACCTCTGCTCCGCTTTCCTTCCTTCGTAGCGACATCATGGTTTCATGGAAAACTGGACAAGAAGTATGATAATTTGGAAGAATTGCTTCAGGAAGTCGAGGTATTCACGCTGAAGGAATATAGCTATGCCTTGATGATGGGGGATGCATTGCCAGAAAACGAGCGAGAATCAATCATAGACAAATTGCACAACTACACGGGACTTTCGAAGGCGTATATCGACCAAACCAACTTGCGTCTCTTTGTAGGGAAATACAATAAGGAGCTATTGAGGGAAGAAGGTAAAACGGTAGGCCGACTGGATAGCCGATTCAAAAGCGTGGACTACGACAATGCAGGAGATTCTTATGAGTATGATCCCAGCTACAATCGGGTGATCTATGGTCCGTTTACATCTGCTGTGAATGACCATTTTACACGAACACTCAACTACGAAAATGACATTCCCTATGAGATTCTCACAGGACGCGCCCGCCCCTGGAATTATAGCAATGTGCAAAATCGCTTTCTCAATGTAGCCGAAACCCTCCGCAGTTCCATGACCCGTAATCCTTATCTCAAAATTTGGATTGTGAGTGGATACTATGATTTGGCGACACCCTATTTCGCTACGGATTATGTGGTGGATCACATGTTTTTACCAGCAGATTTGAAGAAGAATATTACCATCAATTATTATCCTTCAGGACATATGGTGTATATTCACCAGCCTTCTTTGGTGAAGTTGCAGCAGGACTTTAAGGCGTTCATTCAAAGCGCGAAGCCTTGATGAGATCCGCTCAAGCACTTATGTTGGTCATTAAATATGATCAACATAAGTCGCCTCTTAAAAGTAATTTATATTCATTTCTTATCTCACACTAAATATTTCATTCTATGAAAGCAAACAAAAAAACTAGCCAGAAACTCCAAGTACTGAACAAGCAAGACATGCAAAAAGTCAAAGGAGGTACAGAAAAAGAGCCTGTCGAAAAGCTCCGCTGTACCCATTCCATCACAATAAATCCATAAACGATCGCTTCCTCTCCTAACAAGAGAGGAGCATTTACCTTCTTCTACTCACAATCACATTTAATCCAATTGAGAGTGAAGAAGAAGACAAAATTCCAGCAGATGGACAAAAAGTAGATACAGCAAGTCAAAGGTAAAACAGGTAGTAGCAGTACGACTCATACTCAAAGTTTGAATCAAAGCAACGCCAATACCTACAAGCGTTGATTTTGTGCCTGATTTTTACCTGACAAGGCCTTACTTACAAATAGGAGCATACGATTTGTGCTCCTATTTTTTATTCCCACATTACGTTTTCATTTCTCAGGGGTACTAAATATCGAACCAATCAAAAATTGATTACCCTTATGAAATTGACAACACAGTATTTCTTACTTTCGATTCTTATCCTAGCCCTTTTTTCAAGCTGTAAGCAAGAGGTTACACCTGAGCCCGACCCTACGCCTGATCCTACACCCAATGTAAATGTCACCGAACTTGCTACTCCTAGCGCGGGCAATCCCACCATCGTTACAGGCAATATCAGTTCGGGCGAAATCTTGGATGACTTAGACTGGGCAGCCTTGAGCAATGTAGCTTGTTTCCCTGCGACCCGATTCATCGAATTCGAAGGCAACCAAGTGTATTATTCTGTGGAGATACCTCAGGGATCAGAGATGAAGCTGACTGTTACCCCAACAGGCGAAAAGAAGCGCATCAACATCTATGGCTACATCAATTTCGATGGCAGTAATACACCTCCCGTCCAATCAGTGACTTCTTGCGAGGCAGGCTATGAAATCTATGTAGGAGATCCTGACCTTACAGCAGAAGGACAACCTCAAGACATCTCTTTCGCGCAAGCTGTCAACCGTAGTTTCACCGTATTCATTGCGGTGTCAGGCGCGCGCGACGTGACAGACGGAGATTTTGAGTTGAAGGCAGAGCTATTGTAATGCGCTTGCTTCCATACCATATGAAATTGTCCTTTCCAGACAAGGAATCCATTTAAAACTTATGCTCCTTCCTCCTGGCCTTGCGTTGATGGCAATTGAGAGGGGGGAGCAAATAGTTTGCGAAACTGCTGAAAGACGCGCTCAAGCAAACGCATGTCCTCCGTCACGATATCGGCGATTCCGCTCATCTCAGGTTTCATATCCAACTGCTGCTGATACGTAGTTTTGAGTCCATTTTCCAATTCAAGGTCTACCAAATACATCCCCTCTACAGGTATGGGGTTAATCACCGCTACCCGCCCTTCGAGCATCCCAAATTGCTCAAAAGGATAGCTATCCAGCTTGATATTGACACGTTGCCCTACCTGCACTTTGCCTGCTCCTTCGAGTCCCAAATAAGCCTTACCGATGATCGTTTGCACATCTGGGGTAATCGTCATGACGGATGTCCCTCTTTCCACATATTGATCTTGCGCCCAGACATTGGAGAAGACGACTTCACCAGCAACAGGTGCCACCAGTAGATAGCGCTGCTTCCAGCTTTCAATGGCACTAGCTAGTCGTTTCATACTTTCTTGCACGTCCACCGTCAGTCCTGTGGCTTGCTCCAAATTTCCTTGCTCCAGTTGCGCCAAACGCGTTTGATACTCCTCCTGCTGTATTTGATTGTTGTAAATCGAAGCTTCTAACTGTTCTGTTGAGAGCTTTTTCCTCAAAAATATCACCTCTACTTGATCTGCTTCCAGTTTAGACAGTGCTCCTTCATCTGCTAGTTGTCGTTTGATGTCCCACTCTTTTCTTGCCAGGCGCACCTCTTCTAGTTGGAGCTTGATCTGACGCTTGAGGTTGCGATTCAGGTTCGACAAGGCGGCAATCTGCGTTTTGAGGTTACGAATCTGATCTTCTCGGTAGGATGTGCTGCTGGAAAAAAACGCCTGGCTCGCAAGCTGCGTCCGAAAAAGCGAATAAGCATCTTGAATCTCTCCTAGTTGTGGGAAGGAGATCCACTGGATCTGGGGAGGGCCCTCACTCGTCTGCGCGCTCCAAGCCTGAAGCGTGTCTAGCTGTCGTTCTAGCATCAGGACGTCTGCTGTCAAGGCAGGATTTTCAATCACGGCTAAGTAAGTCCCTTGCATAACCTCGGTGTGATCCTCCAGAAATACCTCTGTCAAACGACCACTTTGCCCTGCTACCAAGCGAATGGGCGGGGGCGTCGTCGTGAGCAGTACACGCGCAGAAAGGATATCAGGATACTGGATTAACCACGACAAGAGAAGCATCGCAGCCAATATGCCCGCAATCACACCAATCCCCCATCGGATGATCCATTTTGGTGGTCGATCCATGATCTCACGCACGCTGGGCGCACGCAACTCGATATCTCCTGGATTTTCTATCAGATCACTCATGTACCTTTACTTATTGTCCCAACTCCAGCTGATTGCTCACCAGCTCAAAATAGGCCCCTTGCAGATCTACCAACTCCTGATGCGTTCCGCGTTCGACAATTTCTCCTTTCTCTAGGACCACAATCTGGTCGGCATGCTTGACCGTACTCAGTCTATGCGCTACCACAACCACTGTCTTTCCGTGAAAGAATGCTTCCATATTTTCCATAATGATGCGCTCGTTACTGGCATCCAAAGCATTGGTCGCTTCATCAAAAAACAGGTATTCAGGATCTTTATAAACAGCTCTTGCGATGAGTAAGCGCTGTTTTTGACCTGCACTTAAGCCTACGCCTTCTTCCCCTATCTTAGTATTGTAGCCCAAGGGAAGCGACTCTATATGTGCTTGGATATTGGCAATTTGTACCGCTCTCAGCAACTTCTTTTTGTCAATCTCCTCCTCCAAGGCAATGTTGTAGGCAATGGTCGCATGGAACATGAAGCCATCTTGCATGACAACTCCACACTTTTGCCTCCACTGCGCATTTTGGATGAAACTGAGCGGAGTTTGTGAGACGTAAATTTGCCCTTTGGTCGGGGGATAAAATTTCAGTAAAAGTTTGATCAGTGTTGTCTTTCCACTTCCACTCGTTCCGACGATGGCGGTAGTTTTCCCTTCGGGTATATCCAGGTTGATCTGGTGTAGGACACGGGGAGAATCAGGACCTGCATAATGGAAGGAGACATTCTCTAGTTTGAGGTTTCGGCTCTCAGGAAGCAACTCTAACAAGCCATCTTCAGGCGTCTCTTCTTCCTCTTTCATGTGGATTTCATGCAGACGTTCCAGACTGATCTGAGCATCTTGCCAGTCACGGATAAACACAATCAATTGAGCTACGGGTCCATTGAGCTGTCCCAAGAGGTAGGAAATGGCAAGCATCATCCCGAGTGTAATTTCTCCATTGATGACTTGTACGGCGGCATAAGCTGTGATGATGATTTGGGTGATCTGCTGGAAGAAAGTCGAACCAGCCGACTGATACTGGGCTAGGGCAAGAGACTTCATCCGAATCCGATACAAGCTTGCCTGAATACGCTCCCATGTCCAGCGTTGTTGACGCTCTAGATTATTCAACTTGATCTCCTGAATGCCTTTGATCAGTTCAATGATTTTACTTTGATCTGCTGAGAGACGTACAAAGTTTTTGTAATCCAGGTCCCTTCTTTTTTTGAGAAAAATGAATGTCCAACCGATGTATAGGGCTGTTCCTAAGAGAAAAAAGAGGAACATCGTCAAGTTATAATAAGCGAGTATACAACTGACGACCAAAATATTGACAAATGAAAAAAGAGAGTTGAGGCCTGAATTTGTAAGGAAGTTCTCCACACGTTGGTGATCGCGGATGCGCTGGATGAGGTCCCCTGTCATCTTCGAATCAAAAAAACCTAGCGGAAGCTTCATCAGTTTGATGAGAAAGTCTGAAATAAACGCGATGTTGAAGCGGGTGCTGATGTGTAACAGGAGCCAGGAACGTAGAAACTCGATCGATACTTGTCCCACAAATAGCATAACCTGCGCAAGCATCATGAGGTAGATGAAACTAATATTTCTTGTTCCGATCCCATAATCTACCACTGACTGAGTCAAAAAGGGCAGGATCAGTTGAAGGATCATGCCTACGAGCAAGCCCAAAAATACTTGCCACATGAAACTGCGATAGTTACGCAAGTAGCCGACGTAATAAGCAAAACCTTGTCTGTTCGTCTTCTCTTCCTCTAGGGAGAAAAAGTCAGGTGTCGTTTCCAGCAAAAGCGCAATTCCCATACGTTCTCCATCCTGTAGGTCACTAGCCCACCCTTTGAGGAAGTCCTCCTCACTCAAGATCACCTTGCCGTGAGCAGGATCTGCCACATAGACTTTCCCTTTGGCAAACTTATACACCACCACAAAATGTTCTTGATTCCAATGGACAATGGCGGGGAGTTGTCCCTCTTCGCGAAGGGTTTCTAGGTCAGTCTTTACACCCATGGTATGGAAGCCGATCTCCTCAGCCGCTCTGCTGATCCCATAGAGAGAGACCCCTTCACGTGTGATATGCCCCTTCTTGCGGAGGGTCTCCAGGGTAAAATGACGTCCGTAGTGCTGGGAAATCATGCGTAGGCAGGTAGGACCACAGTCCATCGCATCTAACTGCTGGTAGAAGGGAAATGGCTTTTTCATGGGTGCAAGTGACGAGCCAGTATATTTATTTTCAGGAGGACAAGCATAAGACAAACAGGAAAACAACCTTAATTCAGTCTCTGGAATGACTATTTCCTTAAATAAAGCTAGGGAAATTTCGCCTTGAAAAAAAGGAAGTGATAGCACGAAGGATTTCCCGAAAGCTCATCCATGTAATCGTTTCATGTAAAACACGCTCTGCGCATGGGATGAATCTACACCTGCTATGTTGCACAGTCCCTTCAGGACAATGAATCAGCTTCAACCCCTGAAAGGGGCAGCATGATGCCTCAAAAAGTGGAATCCTGTAAACTGACAGTTCCAACTTCAGTCTACAGGATTCGTTTCTTCTATTCACTTGGAGGTCACATATTCAAACCCCACTAAAATACAATCTGATATCTCTTCTGTTCTACGCCGCGCTCGGAGGCAGTATGCTTGTAACTCCATGTTCCTACGGGTTTTCCGTCGACTACCTCACCCTTCATGCGCCACTTTTCAGGCGCCGCGGCAAAGCCCCACTCCCATGCACCTTGAGCGGGCTCTCCTTTTTCATCGAAAAAACGCCACTCCCCTATCATCTTACCTTCTTGATACTGTCCATAGGCAGCCAACGTCCCATCTTCGTAGAAAAAGGAAGCAGGTCCATTCTCCAAATGATCTTTGAAAATCAATCGCTCAGCCAACTCTCCATTCTCATACCAAATACGGTAAGTCCCTTGCAACTGATCCTTCAAAATGGTTGCGAAGAAATATGGGTTGCCATTTTCGTGATACCACTTCCAGTTCTCTACTTTCTCTTGCCCATAGGTCACGGTCATCCAAGGAGCGCCATCCGCATAGTATATATTCTCACCTACTTTTTGCTGGTCTTGATAGATCTTCTCCCAGCGCTGATTTGTATTAGGATAGTTTGTCAATAAGGTATCTTGCCCCCACAACGAGAGCCCTATCATGGAGATCATTCCCCAAACTATATACTTTTTCATGTCTACTTTATTTTCAACATGAAACATAGGACTTGTATGTATGTTTGTGAGGTAGATAAAAGGATTGAGATTTCGCAAGAAAGGCTCATTAACCGTTTAACAGCTATTATAATACGTACATGGACCACAGGAAATACAACTTCAAAATTCTTTATTATTGAAATAATCAAAATAATCCCCTTTTTTTGGAGAAAATAACTTCCATGAAGCATCTGATCCTACTATCTGTCTATTCTCTTCTTTTACTCCATTTTTCTTTTTCTCAAATCACCCTCAAGGTAGATGAGCCTTTGGATGGCCCTCCCACCTTCTTGAAAGCAGAGGGGGAAAATAACATCATCCACTTACTCGCCACAGGCAAAGATCACTATTATCTCATCCGACTCGATCCTTCATTACTGGAGATTGATCGCTTTACTTTTCCCATACCTAGATCTCATAGAGAGGCACTCATTTTCAAAAAAAGCTGGCAGGAAAATCATGTCGTCTTTCATCATCGAACAAAAGCTTCTGTAGCATCTACATCTAGCGACACCCTGCAAGTAGATCGCTGGAATCTTCAGGAAAAACAATGGACAGAATCGGACTATATCATCAAGCAAAAGCCCATGCAGGGCTTGTTTATGGTCCACAGTCATGAGGAAGCCTATGCAGAAATGTACCTCGATACGGAAACAAGCGAAGCGTCCTTACTCAGGATAGTGGATTCCACGATCGTGATAGACCAAGCGACCCTAACAGATAGCCTTTTCCCAAAAGTAATCGAGACATTTAATGCCACGCCAAAAAAAGATGTCAGAAGTGTAACGGGTGATCTTACTCCCTATAAGTTCCTAGAGCGCGCGATCTCTGGTCCCTACATATACCTCAAAATAGAGGATAAGGAAACCAATAACAATCAACTACTGGCTTGGAATATACAGACAGGGATACATACACTAAAGGAATATGCGCTCCCTGAAGAGGCGAGTCTAGAAGGCAGTCAGTGGGCTTCTACCATTGAGGATCATTACCTTGCACAAGTTGTGCTGTATAAAAATAAACTATCCACACGTATTTGGGACGTAAAGACAGACGATATCATCCAGGACTTTTCTACTATTGACGCCAGTGATCTACAAGGCCAGTTCCAAATGGGAAGCCAGCAAAACTTTGGGGAATTCCCCACAAGGCCCATACCAGAGACTTTCGATGTCATTCAAGCTGCTTTGATAGATCCCAAGTCAAAGCTATTCGTCTACCTAGATCCCATTTCGCTTACTGAAAATCAACTTAACTTACGTCTGGGTGTCCATAAAAAAGGAGGGATCTCCAAGTTCAGTCTTTACTTCGGTGCCCTGGCCGTTCCTGCCTTGCTGCACACATCAGGAGTCCTGCCCCTTGAGGAGGGAAGTCAGATTCCTGAGGGGCTTTCCAGAGTCTTGGCAGGTATCATAGGGACGGGGAGTTTGGTTGTTGCCTTTCTCATCCCAAACAGTTCCAAGAGCTACTCTCTCCACAAGCAATGGGACCTGCCTGACTTATCTTATGCTGGCGGATCTTTGCTAGACTATACCGTCAGTCAAAAAGTCAGTAAGGCCATCAAAGCAGATGGAGACAACATACAGGGAGGGATCGGACAGCTCGCTTACTTTATGTATCAAGGCAAAGGTCACTACATGTATGTCAACAACTTCAATCGGATCAAGATCAAGCGTTTTTCAGGGCTGTAAGCGAAAATGAATCATGTTTTATTACCTACATCCTAGGACTTTTTTAGGAGAGAAATGTGGTGAATAGCATGCTTATAGACTGATAAACTAACGGCAGTATAAGCTTTACCCAAAAAATCATCTATCTGGATAGATCAAATAATAGCCTCATCATCAAACAGATAAGAAAAATTTCTATTCAGAAATATATAATATCAGTAATGCTACTGATTTTGATCCTTCTTTTTCTCAGTTATATCTATATTATTATATATATAAAAATGCCATACATAACTGGATAACTTCCCCACCATCCACAAAACTGTCTTAAAATATATCTATATGGCAGAATATAGTGAAATACAGTACTAAATATCTAATGATTTAATCTATGAAACATTTAAAATCCCCCTAGATAGGATTTTGAATCCTTTGTCCTATTCCTATTTATCTGAGCCCGTCTACCAAGATTGAACGATAGTTTTTCTTGGCTATAGACCCTAACTCCTATACAGATGCGAAAGTAAGATCTTACGTCTCTATTTTTCGCATTTACATGCACAATCCTTCTTATTCACACACCAATTGCTATGTCTATTAGTCGTTATATTGATCGTTTGGGGAGAATGGACGCGTTGATTCGCAGAAAAGCCACAGGTTCTCCCAAATCCTTCGCGCAAAAGCTAGACATCTCCGTCTCCACGCTTTACGAATATTTAGCTGTTTTAAAAGACTTTGGCGCGCCTGTCAGCTACTCTCGGGGGTGTAGGTCATTTGTCTACGAAACAGCTGGAGAATTCATTATTTCATTTAGAAATCATGATCAGATCCACATTTCTTCAGCAGAGGATACTTGAAGGTATAATACTTTCAAGCTTTTTGACCCATTACTGTATTATCGGAACACTGTATATTAATATTACTACATAAGCTTATATATACATACAGCCTTAAAGCAGAAGTACTTCGATGGTCCGCGGCTCAAAGTTCTTCTTTCTAAATTATCTAAATCCATATCTATGAATTGCTTAACAAATTCTTTTAGTAGATCGTTGATTATACTTTCGGGTATAGCTTTACTTATAGGCATGATGACCTCATGTACGCAGGAAACTCCCGTAAGCGAGCAGGAAGCAGCTGACTTCCGTCTGCAAGACCTTCCCTTCCAGAAAGTCTTGAATGTTCAAAGCGAAGACCAGTTGAATAGTTTCACGCTGACCATCTATTCAGATGATGCCTCTGTATTAGACCTGTATAAACTTGAAGCTTTCTCTATCGAGCCTATATTTGAGTTTAAAAATAATACTTCTAACCAAGCAGATGCAGATCCAACTCCTGAAAAAATATCAGCAGGTCCTATCGTTGGAATACAGATCTCCAACGAAGTACTGGTCCAGGATGCGATTGGTTATAATCTAGCCGTAGATCTTCCTGAATCTGATGCAAGAGCGAAGACATGGGAGTACTACTACAATAACAGTGATTACGGACGAGTCACTTTGAACTCTTCTTGGTACAATGTGTTCATGTCAGCATGGTACAGAAATCCAGGTTCTAGTTCTTTCACTAATTACTTTTCTAACGTAGAAATCAAGAAAAAGGGAGAATGGGAAGATATCTGTGCTTCAGGATCACAGGAAATCAAAATTGGTGTCAGAGCCAGAAACCACGGCAGCCACTACAATTTACAGTTTTTCTCTAGCTGTCCTTAATTTCATCTGACTAGATCAAAAAAAAGAGGGGATGTATAAACTGCTGTCCCCTCTTTTTTTATCTCCCACCTGCTCACCACCTGTAATTCTATATTCTTATGAAAGCTTCGCTGTTATTTACATTGAGTAAGCATACAGAAGAAATCGAGGCATACCCAAATTGGAACTTAAGCATTACTGGCACTTTCAATCTCATGTCTCGCCTCTCACTTCTCATGGTCTACTTCATGCTACCATTGAGCATTGCTATGCTCTCTGCTCAATCTACCACCAAGCAGTGGATTGCTTTTGATCCGCATGATCAGTGGGCTGCCTTTATCTCACACCATCAACCTGACGTGCTGTGGGAACGGCTATCTCCCCATGCCTATCTCTTGTCAGCAGCATCTCCCAGTGATATACAAAAACTTAAAACTCAACTCGAACAATCTGAATGGGGCATTCAAGTGACTCCTGATGTGTCCACAAGTCTGCGACACGATCCCTTACTCCGACAACAATGGCAGCTTCAAAATATTGGGCAAAATGAGGGGCTACAAGATGCGGATATCGATGCCTATGAAGCATGGCAAGTCACTACAGGTGGGACTAATCAGATGGGAGATACCCTTGTCATCGCAGTCTTGGATAGGGGATTTATTCTCAATCACGAAGATCTGCAATACAACCGATGGATCAATCATCTGGAAATTCCTCACAATGAGATAGACGATGACCAAAATGGATATATAGATGATCGCTGGGGCTGGAATAGTATAGAGGATCATGGGGATGTCACACATGGGGGAAAGGGCCATTGGCATGGCACACCGATTTGTGGACTGATCGGCGCAGATAGCTACAACGAAAAAGGTGTTGCGGGGGTCAATCATCACATCAAAATCTTGCCAATTACAACCTCCTCTGAGCTTTCGAGCATACTTAAGGCCTATCAATATATAAGCCGCATGCGTGCGCTATACGAGACGAGTGAAGGAAAAGTAGGAGCCTATATCGTAGCAACAAGCGCTTCTTTCGGCAAGGATTTTTTAACGCCTTCTGAAGCTCCTGCTTGGTGTGACATATTTGAGACACTGGGACAACAGGGTATCCTGAACATAGTCGCTACGACCAACCTACCAGCCAATGTGGAAGAGATAGGAGATATGCCGAGTAATTGCCCTGGAGATTTTTTGGTGGTGGTCAGCAGTACGACCAATCAAGATCTCTTAAGCGAAGCAGGATATGGACCTCATGATGTAGATCTAGCAGCACCAGGTGAGGCCATATTCACGATTGCAAATAATGGAGGCTATCAATATTTCTCAGGGACCTCTGCTGCTACTCCTTTGGTTGCAGGAGCTGTCGGATTGTTGCATGCAGTCCCTATCCCTGAGTGGGCAGCATTTAGCCGCAGAAGGCCTTCTGAAGCCGCCATGCTGATGAAGAAAGTCCTAATGACTGGAGCTGATACGTTGGCTGACCTGCAAGGAAAAATCCAATCAGGCGCGCGCCTCAATCTTGCAGGTAGCATCACTGCCTTATACAAAGAATTTCAGGTCATTTCTCCCCTTCAACAAGAAGTGGCCGACATTCGTACGTATCCCAATCCCTTCTCAAGTTATGTATCCATTCGCGTGGTACACCCCTATCCTTCCAATGTCTCCCTTACCCTTCACGACCACATGGGGCACATCCTCTACCACAAACAAGAGATCGAGCAATCTTCAGGTGTGTATACATGGCATATTCCTACACAGAATCTGGGAAAAGGAATGTATTATATACGCGTGCAGGATGCGTATACGACGTATCTTCGGAAGTTGGTAAAGTGAGTGGAAGTACCTTTTACCCTTCCCCATTCACCCCTTTCTCCAAGACCTTCTTGATCGCATTTAGCCCTGCCGTAAAAGCTCCCATTTCCTCCACGAGCTGCGCCATGCGGTCGGCGCTGAGGCGCTTTTGCTGTAGATAAATCTGGCAGATCTCTTCCCAACGCTTGTCGTCGCCTGGTGAGGCGTAGCCCGTCAGCTGCTTAAATTTCAGCAGATTGGCCTCGGCCCCCGTCGTCAGCGTCTGCGCTTCGCGCTCATAGTGGGACATGATCAAGGTGTTGAGCTCCTGCTCATTCATGATGGGCACAATCTTCTCTGCCAAGCGGTTCATGTTGCGGTAAGAACCCTGCAACTGGAAAGGCGGCTCCGTCCGATACTCATCTTGCTGCCCTGCCGAAGCGATGTATTGCTGATTCACAGTGAGGATGACATCACGGATGCGCAGCATCTTCTCCAAGATCGACCGATACTCCGCTACTTCTTCAGGCGTCAGATTACTTTCGAAGTCTAGCCCTTCCCGCTCCCCCTGCTCGGCCAGTCGCACCAATGTGTAGATGTCTTTCTGAGGACGGGTCGCTAGCTTATTCAAGATTGGATTGGAAGTCAAGCTATTCTCAATGTAGGACAGCTTGAAGACATCTGCCGCGTCTCCAATTACATCCCCCAAGTTGTAGGTATCGGCACGGTTGGACAACATGTCGGGTATCTGGAATTTCTCCCCCGACTCTGTGTAGGGGTTTCCTGCCATGACTACAGCAACCTTTTTGCCACGCAGGTCATAGGTTCGGGTGCGTCCTTTGTATACCCCTTCGATCTTGCGCTGGGCATCGCAGAGAGAAATAAATTTCTGTAAAAACTCTGGATGACAATGCTGAATATCGTCCAGGTAGAGCATGACATTATCGCCCATTTCCAAAGCCAAGTTGAGCTTGGCAAGTTCTTCGCGTGCAGCTGCATTGGGTGCCTCCACAGGGTCCAGCGAGGTCACCTGATGCCCGATGGCAGGGCCATTGACCTTCATAAAAATGAGTCCCAAACGATTGGCGACGTACTCCATCAAGGTGGTCTTACCATAGCCTGGAGGGGAGATCAGGAGCAGCAAACCCTGCCTATCGGTGCGGGTGTCCTCCCCTACTGTCCCCAATTGCTTGGCAAGATTGTCCCCGATAATGGGTAGGTAGAGCTTGTCGATGAGCTGATTCCGAACGAAGGATGTCAATACGCGTGGTCGAAACTCCTCTAAGCGCAGCTCCTCGCGAAATGCATCCGTCATTTCTTTCTTGAGATGGATATACTCTTGATGCTGCGGCTGAACTTGTTCTACAAAACGCTCCATCTTCTGAATGAAGCTATGATAATCCATGAGGTAACCCTCCTCTGTTAGGATAGGATGATCCCCCAACATATCTCCCAATATCTGTTGTAATTGGGTGCGCTGCACATCCTCTGATTTGTAACCACCCTTGTACAGGATAAAAGCGATCTCATCTAGATAGTTTTCATTCAAATCCCTCTTCTCCTGCTGCATGAAGGCATGCACCCATTGGCGAATCAAGACGAACTTAGCTTTTGAATTTTGGGACAACTGTTTGATAGAAGTTTCAAACTTGGTCTTTACTTTCTTTTTGCCCAAAAACTTCAAAAAAGCATCATAAGCATCTGCGGCCTGTCCACTCACTACAAAGTGGTCGTCTACCAATAATTCTCGCTGTAGATAAATGGCCGCTTGCCGAATATTGTCCTCTCCAAAAAGCGATACAAGCACTTCCTCCTTCATCATCAGCGTCTCAATGTCACGCTGTAGGTGGCGTGCCTCCTCACTATCAGGAAATATCTGTAAAATCAATCCTACTCCTTTGATTCGGTGATCCAGTTCTTCCCGAGTCTCCACACTGGCAAATCGATACCAGTAATACTGCGCACAAGCACGTACAGGCGGAAGGAAAGTCAATAGACCTGCTGCCTGTCCTATCTCATGAAGAAGGTTCAGCATTTTTCCTGCATCTTGGTCGTGGATTCCCTTCTGATAGCCTTCACTGTATCGCTTGCTCATCTCCTCCTGTACAAAAGACAACAGGTTTTCCTGCGCATAATTTCCTTCTTTCCACAAACTATAGGCAAGGTATTCTGCTCGATACACCTGCTTATTCTCCGAAGGCAAAGTCATGTCCCAAACAGGCTGCGTCGCCAAAAATGTATGGTCGGTAATCTCCTCGAAGAAATTGGTTCCTGTCAGATGGAAGTACATATTCTCCTCCCGAGGAACGATGGTCAAGTCTAGAGGCTGTGTATTCACGGAGAAGGGGTGTCGCCCCAGCTTGATGATGTTTTCACCATCTACAAATAGCTCGTTGCGGTCTTTGAGCTGACGGATGGCATCCTCTCGGATGGTCTTGAGTCTGCTCTGAATGTCCCCTGCCTTGACGGTATCATTCATCTCTGTGAGGCCTGCAATAACATCACGAACTTTTTCGACCATCAGATCTGCCGCGAAATAAGCATTGATTTCATTGGCTTCGCCAAACTTGGAGACACGATTCTGTATGCCCTTCAGGATACGCTCTGCTGCACGCATCAGTGAATTGGCCCGCTTGTTTCTGGCCTCTACCAGATTGAGTTTCCTTGTTTCGAAGGCATTATAGATTTCCTCTCGCTGCTCTCCAATTTGATCTACAAACTCCTCATAATCAGAAAATTTTCCTTCTAACTCCTCTACCTGAATCATCAACTTAGTCAAGTATTCATCACACTTCTCGGGCGTATCACAGAGATCTAAATAATTGATGAGTCCTTGAGATAATAGTTTGAGTTGAGCATTAAATTCAGCTGTAGCCTCTGTCCCTTGTAGCTCTTTGATGCGTTTTTTGAGATTGGCCCTTAAGCCATTGAGCTGACCATAGATCCCTGAGATATTGTCAATGATTCTTGTGGTTTGAGTAGCATCGTCAATGTTCAGATTGGAGACAATGTCAATGAGTAGCTCCAATTCGGAGCCGATATTCTGAATTTGATTTTCCGCCTCTTTGCCTTCGGTCACTTTGGTCACCTGCTCAATCATTGCCTTCGCCTCCTCTACTTTTGCAAAATAAGGTTGAAGGGCATGTTCGTCTAGCAAAAACGCCACCGTCTCATGCGACAGCTTTTCGCTTTGCTCTGCGACTTGTGCTTCGGATTTATCGACTTCTGTCATGTCGATATAACGGAGGTCCTTGAGTCCGATCCACTCTCCACGAAGCGCACGTAATGCGGCCAGATAATGGACAAAGGTGTCGATATCCTTCGCCTTGTGTCGACGAATTTTATCCATCAACTCCTGCGTCTTATCTACTGCCGCCTCTAACGCTTTCCGCGTATTTTCACGAATCTTTCTGACCTTTTCAAACTCGTCTATCGCAGAGGCTGCCGTTTCTTTGATCTCCTTGAGCGGTTCATTGAGCTTAAAAGCCTCCTCATTTCCAATCCAGTAGTAGGAATCGAGAACATCCGTCGCTTTTTTGACGAGATCTACATACAGATTACCATAGCTATCTTCCTTGTTGAGCAGGGTCAGCATTTCATTGCACTCAGCCATGCCTCGTACGAGGTCTTTATTGCCGACTTTGGCGAGCCAGCTATCCTCTGTTGTATCAGCTGTAATCAAACTTTCTCCATAAGGCGTCTGCCACACCTGCACCACATGATGCCTACCTGGACGATCCTCTGCTCGGAAGTAGCACAACTCACCATCAGGAAAAATAGAAAAGCCACTACAAATGATCGGCGTATCTACTGCTTGGGCCACGATGTTGTAAGGCAACAACACATAGATACCCACTTGCTGGTTGTAGAAAATGTATAAGAAATCCTCGCCATTGGAAGAAGAAATGCGCTTTTCGAAGTGAAGATCAGAGGTGATTTTATCAAATAGTTTGTACTCGCCTGTCTGTAGATAGTAGCCATTGGAGAAGATAATTCCCTGATCATCGGGCAGTAGGACACAGGCTTCTTCTATAGAATCTACTCTGAGGACCTCATTCATTTTACCATTGAAAATGAGGTATCGGTACTGCTTCTCCTGATAGGGTCTGATTTTCAACACGACCAGATTCCCAAGGTCTGCATAGTAATATTCTGCATCATCTAACGTCTGATCTGGATGATCCACGGGCTCAGCATAGATCCCTTGGCCTGAATCGGTATTGTCTTCCACCTTGATGGTCAGATCCCCTCCTACCGTCTCGACGAAGACCTTATCCATGATAGAAATATGAGGATGGACGCCGCGTCGCTGCATGTCACGCGAAGCACGGGTCCAGCGAAATTCATGCTGATCGGGATACTTGAACTCATGATCGAAGCGATTTCCCAGATAAATCAAGCCTTCATCACTGATTGCCCACTTGAAGGTCTTGATGTCCTGCGTACTTCTCCCTACCTGAAATACCATAAAAAGATTGGGACCAATGACAGCAAATTTGGCGAATACGGTGTCTTTATAATATTTGTACAGGTTGTAAAAGTCTTCCTGAAACTGAGGATGGTCCAACAAATCAAGCGACTCCTGATGAAAAGAATGATCAGAAGCTTCGAAGCGATAGACAGCAAAGACATCCTTAAGCTTCATTTCCGTCCTCAGTCCAATATGGACATTGTAGCCAAATATGAAATGATCGCCTATGGAGACCATGTCACGAGGCGTGCAATTGTTCTCTGTTGTGATCCGATCGGTGGCGATAAGCTGAAACTCAACGCTCCCAAATACGTCTTTCCGTTTTTGGTTGAGCTGATCCATGCGGTGGCGCAGCGTCTCGCCATGCTTGCGTAGACGACGCTGGATTAGTTCATAGGTGCTAGTTTCAAGTTGGACCTGGGATTGTGCTTCTGCCATGAAGAAGGAAAATTTTGAACAATGTGTGGTAGAATAAATAACCTGAAGGTATCTATTCCTGTATGTTACAAAGACGGAAAATATCGTCTAGGGTCCAAAGGTGTGGAAGGAATTTTTTGTAGAGAAAGGAAGTAATCACAGCAAGTGTATGCAAGAGATGTGAGAGAATGTTGTATGATGAAAAATGTCTTTCTCATCTTCTTTCAATCCAACACATTAACAATTTATAATCTCCTTATAATTAAGGTGATTTTTCTCAAAATTTTGGGTAGCTTCAGCCTGTTATAAGAAAAATAATATATGCCACGTAGGAGTTTAGTAGTTAGCATGGTAGGGAATTGCTGTCCAAGATGTAGGCAAGGCAGGTTGTTTCTGAACAAAAATCCTTATGTGTTTAGGGACATTGAAAAAATGCCCCAGGTTTGCCCCAAATGTGGCCAGGACTTTGTGATTGAGCCAGGTTTTTACTTTGGTGCCACCTACGTGAGCTATGCCCTCAATGTGGCTTGGTTGATTCCCATGTTTCTATTTTTGCGCTTTGTTGTCGGATGGTCAGCGCTGGAATGGCAATCGCTTGTGACATTGGCCATTGTACTTCCTGCGCTTGTGCCTATCATCTTTCGACTGTCTCGCTCTATTTGGATCCATTTCTTTGTAAAATATGATCCGAATATTGCCTTACAAGTTGAGGCAGAGGATCTAAGTAGATAAAAAGGAGGACTACAGATCATTGCATTACGCTCCGAATTATTTGTGATGTTCCTCTAGACTCTTTAATCTGGATTTTCGGATCTGCCCCTTTATGAGGTTAATGAACCAAGGAAATCTATATCCTCGCTTGCTGAGGTGCCCCGATCCCATCTCAAAAATCTTTTGATTCCCCTTCAGCCCATGCCCTTCTACTAGGCGGTTGTAAAAATTGAAAATGCTGCAAATACAAACGGCATCGTACAATGCTTGTTCGGACCAACCTGCCGCATACACTTTTTGTGCATCGGCTTCTACCATCTTACTTGGCGTAATCGTCAGCTTTTGGATATAATGAAAAATAGGCTTGAGTTCATCCTTAATTGGGGCTGTATCAATATCTTCTAACAGAGCATGAAAAATATCGAGAGGTATGCCAAATCGTTCAGCCGTAGCAGCGTGAATCCCGTGGCAATAGTGACAATCATTGAGTCCTGAGACATAAGCCGCCATCATTTCTCTATCTCCGACAGAAAAAGGAGAGGATCCCCTGAGCACTATGTCTGTAAAGGCATCGGTATGGGCAAATCGTTTCTGGTCACGAAGGAGGACATCTGTAATATCTGAGTACTGATCAATGTAAGAGAAGAAGGGCATGGGAAGAAAATTGAACTGAGGCAACATCTATTTGACTTTTTAGATCAAATGAAACACGAAGTATTATGGCCCCTTTCACATCCTGAGGAATGGTCCATATGTGTTTACTATGTTGCCAAAAGAATACAAATAATGCCCACAGCATAAATATAGGTGAATTATTCCATTTAATTGGACTTCCTACAAAAGAATCACCTACATCTATATCAGCTTTCCATCGGCCATGACCTCCAAGAGGGCCGTACCTTCGTGGTTCAGGACTTGCGCCATAGCTGCTATCAAGTCTTCCTTTTTATCCACACGCACACCTAATGCTCCACAATTGGTCGCGTAATCGGCAAAACTAGGGTTGACAAGGCTCGTTTGCCATACTTCGAAGTTATCTGCGTGCTGCTCTTTGGAGATCTTCCCCAGCTCAAAGTTATTAATTAAGATGACTTTGATATTCATTTGATACTTAACGGAAGTCGTGAGCTCTGCCATGTACTGTCCAAAGCCTCCATCTCCTGCTACAGCGATGACGGGTCTCTCTCCTTTGTTGGCAGCCCAAGCTCCCAAAGCTGCAGGCAGGGCAAACCCAATCGACCCCAGGTATCCACTCATGATAAAGCTGTGATGCACCGACTCAAAATAGCGGCCAAAAGAGTAGGCGTTGTTTCCTACATCGACTGTCATGACAGCATGTGAGGGAGCCAATCGGGTCAATGCGTCAAAGACAGCAGCAGAATTGATGCCTTTTCCTCGGTCCAGAGCTAGTCTTCTTTTCTTCTCTTCGCGCCAGATCTTCCAGCGATTCGCAATCTCCTGGCGAGGGTCTACAGCCTGCGTTTGGCCTTGCACTGCTTCCATCAATAACTCCGTCGTCGCGGAGATCTCCCCCAAGAGCGGACAGTCGATCTCATGAAATTTGGCTAGGGCAAGTGGATCAAAGTCAATCTGTATAGTAGGAATTTTGGGTGTAATGCCCGTATGCTTAGAAAAAGAGGAACCAATCGCGAGGATCAGATCCGCTTCATTCATGAACCATGAAGCAATGGGGGTCCCACTTCTCCCTAAGACGCCACAACCCAGTGGATGAGTATCTGCAATCAGTCCTTTGCCTTTGAAGGTAGTCAAGATTGGCGCAGGGATCGCTTCTGCCATTTTGGTGATTTGATCCATATGGAATCTTGCACCATGTCCGACGACAATGATCGGACGCTGGGCTTGATTGATCATTTGGACTGCCTGATCAAAGCTTTCTCTGGGGGGCGAAATCTTAAGCGAGGCGATGCGCTGATCGGGTGTTTGAGGCACTCCGTCGGGCAGGGGAAGTGGTTGTGTATCGTTGGGAAATGTCAAATGGGATACATCTCTCCTCAACAGCGCATGTTTGACGGCAAGGGTCATGAGTTCGGCGTGCTTACTGCCTGGAAGCACGCGCTGATTGAAGGCTGCCACTGAGCTAAAGGCACTGACAAGGTCCAGTTCCTGAAAGTTTCCCGTCCCCACGACCTGCGTGTCTACCTGACCTGTCAAAGCAAGGAGGGGCGCACGATCGACTTTGGCATCCCACATACCTGTGTACATATTGGTGGCGCCAGGTCCTGCGATGGCAAAGCAGCCTGCGGGTCTTCCTGTGAGTTTGGCATGGGCGGATGCCGCGAAGGAGGCAGCACCTTCGTGTCGTATTCCGATATAGGTCAACTGCCCTGATTCTTCTGCTCGCTTTATCGCATCGGCAAACCCCAGATTAGAGTGTCCCACCATCCCAAATACGGTATCGATACCCCAATTGATCATCGTTTGTACCATGACATCTGAGATCGTCTGCACATGTGCGGGCTCTGGCTCAAGTCCGACATAGATTCCATCTGCTCGTTCTTCTACGGGGTATGTTTCAACGCCATCGTCGTACTCAGGTACTTTCCCTGTGCAGGGGTGATAGTCCCAACCGTGCCAAGGGCATCTTAAGAGTCCATTTTCAATGCTTCCTTCTCCCAGGGGACCTCCCTGATGAGGGCATTTGTTGTCTAGTGCACAAAACTTCCCCTCGTAATGGGTAAGGCAAATATCTTTGGTTCCTGCATGGACAGTGCGTACGAGTCCTTCGGGTAACTCTTCAGGATTGGCGAGTACTTTATGCCAAATGAGTGCTTGAGGCATTTGAATTGGGAGCTTTTTAGTCAAGATCTTTATGGGAGGATATGAGAGCTGCAGCGCGTGATACATGCAGATATTGGATAACTGACTTATCGCATCCTATCTACAGCTTTAGCATATCAAAATAAACCTTCATTAAAAAACACGATCTCCACATACAACAATGTAGGGCAGCCGACGCGCAAGGAATATTCTCACCTACATTAGTGATTATCACAAATCAATTTAAATAGGATTCATATTCTATGTCGAGACGCGATACATCGAAGTCTCTGCATAGAACATACAATATCACCTCATGCGTGATAATCATTACTAAGTCACTAAAATTTGGGAGTACGCATAAAGGTACTCCCTCTGCACCCGAACTTAGCGGATTAACTAAGCACGATCATTTGAAAAAGAACCATTTATATACACAAGAGCAAGGCGGGAAATCCCAAAAGATAACGCAAGGCATCTACCACCAATGACTTCAAAACCCCGAATTATCATTGATTCAATTGAATACCTCCCTGCGCACCTCCTGGTTCTCCCTTCATCATAACAGACAATTCATGTGTTTCACGGTCGACTATAGGTCTCCCCGTTACAGTGTTTATACAAGTTGAATAGTTTGTATATTAAATAGACAGAAAGATATAAGATGTCATCCCGAAAGGGATCACGTCTCAACATCTGACCTCTTACTTAAGTCCTTATTCTTAAAGTTATTGGGCTGAAGCACTCCTATACACGTCACGTGATGAACCACCTCTAGATCCAATAGATCTCAAATCTAACTTCATGCCTTGAGAAATCTACTTATGATCAAATAAAGAGAGGTAAAGGCAAAAGACTATCTTTGACCTGCTCATGATCGTCCCTAAGAACGCTTTTGCCCTACCCATACCAAACTTTTCTGCAGTTTGATAAACCTCTCATGAAAACGGATGTAACCTTCTGGAAATTATGGGGAATGTTTTTCCAGAACTTCATAAGCAACCATACTAAACCAATTTTTTGAGGTAAAAACCAGAAGTGCCAAAGCAGAAACTTAAGATTACGTATTCTCTATTCCATTCAATATAAAGGCTTCGGTTCACTCACTGGCTTCACCTTCCCCTGCGCGTATCACCCTCTTTATTCAAAAAGTATTCCCATAGATCCTATCATTTACATATATTCAACACTTCATTATTCTTGTAAATCGATGAGTTAATTACACTTGTAGGATTCTTACCTCATCTGATGATACAATGATAATATCTTTCGATTTATTATCAAAATTAAATGATATAAAAGTTGAATTTAAATGACATCAATAGCCGTATTCGCTATCTCATCCAATATTTGGATATGAATACAAACTCATTTGCCAACAAAGTAGGAGTTGCACAAGCAGTTATCTATAATATCGTAGACGAAAAAGGCAGGAAAAGTAAACCAAGTTATGAGTTGATCGTTAAAATTATCAAATCATTTGATATAAATCCTGCCTGGCTGCTCATTCACAAAGGGCCTATGTTTCACTCAGAAGTTGATGGGCCGAGTGTGCTGACAGATCAGGATTCTAAGTACAAAATAGATCCTCATATGACGAACGATCACAGCACAGATATGCCCGCAACAGACCAAGCCATCGGCAAAGATCTGCAAGCACTCAAGGTAGAGATAGAGCATCTCAAAGAAATCAATACCCTGCTGAGACAACACAATACAGACCTACGTCTGATCCTTCACCAGATTGAAGATGGTTCTTTCCTTATCCCAGATTCTGAGGAATCTGAGAACAAGCAAGATCCACCAACCTAAATGCGCTCACGCGTCGGTCGAGCCCTCCAACGATGAAGTACAATCTCAGATCACCTCGACTATGTAGGGTATCCATTGAGCCAAAAGCGAAGCATGAGCCAGACTCTAAAGAGCAGACCCATGCTTACCATCTAACCATTCATCTTAAATATCTTTGTATCAATGGCTTGAGCAGGAAAAAGCTAACCGTTAAGAAAGTTCTGAACGTCCACCTACCTGTCCACTTATTATTTTATATCGTTCTTATGAGAGGCTGTATCAAATCAAATTCAATTGTTTGATATCTGCTTGTAAGATCTTTCGGGGATCTGTTTCCAGCCATTTGTCCAATAATGTGGCATACACCTGGCGGAAATCAATTCGATATCCTACATCTCCCGCATCCAGCTTTGCTAAGTCAGGTGCCTCATTGAAGATTCCAGCACCTTGGAGCTTACCTCCCATGAGAAAGAGGTTGTTGGCCTTGCCGTGATCTGTTCCACCCGAAGCATTCTGGTCCACGCGTCGCCCAAACTCGGAGAAGGTCATGACAGCCGTATGGTTCCATTGCTCATTGGATTTGAGGTCCTTGATGAAGGCTGCCACAGCTTCACTGTATTGGGTGAGTAACCTCGTATGTGCATTGGCTTGACGCACATGGGTATCAAAGCCCGTAAAGGAGACATAAAAAACGGAAGTCTCAATCCCTGAGCAAATCAGCTCGGCGACCATCTTCAACTTTTTCCCTAGCTGCGTTTGTGGATAGTCCGCTTTGGATTGAAAAATCCTAGATTTCTCATAGATGTAATCCACTGAGGAGTAAGTCTCTGTCATCGTCTTATACAGATAGTCCAGATCCGACTGAACCGCACCTTCTGCTTGCCCCTCCATCAGATGGGTGAACCAAGGGTCTTTCATGGCCTGTCGCAACTTCTTAGGGTCTTGAATTGCGATCCCCTTCATGCTTTCTCCCTTCATCGCCAAGCTCAATGTACCATCGATCTCCATGATCTTATGCGGATCATCACCCTTACAAGCATGGTCCAAGTAGCGCCCCAACCAACCCGTATTCCAATGATCCTTGGCAGAAGATCCTGTATGCCATATATCCATCGACCGAAAGTGGGATCGATCAGGATTGGGATATCCCACACTATTGAGAATGCTCATATAGCCTTGATCGTAGACTTCACGCAGGGCTTTCATCGCAGGATTCATACCTTGCAACTCGTTCAGCTTCAGCACTACTTCTTTGGCAATCCCCAGTGTTGGACGCGCCTGATAGTATCGGTCATCTTCGAAGGGAACAATGGTATTCAAGCCATCATTCCCACCTGAGAGCTGGATAATAACCAGCTTCTTCCCGTGTGTTCCTTGTGCCTGTGCGGACAGCTTCTGAACAAAACTAGGCATCAATACAGAAGCGGAAGCGAGGGAGGATATTTTGAGGAAGTCTCTTCTAGAGGTAGACATCTGATTCTTTATTGAGTAAATGAATGGAAAGTAGGAGAAGGGAAAAAAGGCCTGTCAGCACATTTGATACTCTGGCGTACTGAGCAGACGCAGGACCAATTGCTTGAATTGATCACGCTTCTCCGAGCCGCGAATAAAGGGCGTTACCTCCTTCAACTCGTAGGGATTGCCCGCGAGCAAGAAAGATTGAAGCCAGTCGAAAGCATTGTTTTGCCTTTCCATCTCCCGTAGCAAGGGTTCCCAATCAATGAGCATTTCCAAGGCACGGTTTTTTCTTTTCAAGCGAAGTAAATCTTCATTACCCGCAAATTCTCCCTTGACCTCTACGCCCAAATCTTCTGCATTGAAAAGGACACGAGGAATCCGCAGCCGTACAATCAACGTGCTACTGTCGATCCAATCACGACCTGCAGGCCAGCCTGCGACTCCCGGCGGCTGAAACAACATCTGCCCCAAGACTTTTTGTAGAAAAATAATCCCATCAGCCGTCTTAAAATCCATATTCGTCTGACGCATCAAACCCACCAGAAACTCCGTGGGAGACTTGATCTTGGTTCCCACATTTTCCTTGGCATAGAAGTGCTCAGATGAAAACATCGTGATCAACAGCTGCCCGATGTCATAGTCTGATTCATAAAATTTTTCCGCCCACTGGTTAGCAACCCCTTCGTTGACTTTTTCATTGACAAAATACCGATAGAGCTTATAGGTGAGGAATTGGGCTGTCTGTTTTTCCTCCAAAATAATCCGCAGAATATCATCTCCATCAAAATTTCCTGTGCGTCCCAAGAACGTCTTCAGACCTGTATCATGCTGTCGCCTACGAAATATAAACTGACGGTTGAGATCGAATCCCCAGCCCGTAAAGGCTCTGGCAGCTTCCTGTATATCCTTTTCCGTGTAATGTCCCCTCCCAAGCGTAAACAGCTCCAATAATTCTCTGGCAAAGTTTTCATTAGGATGGGCCTTCTTGTTCTGCTGACCATTGAGGAACTGGAGCATGCCAGGGTCTTTGGCAACCGCTTCTAGCAGATCTCCAAACTTCCCCAAGCCATAGTTCCTAAATGTATTGTTTTGCTTCTCCGCAAAGCCATAGAAAAGGAGTCGACAGGCAAAATGATCGTGCCAAAATAGTGTCATTTTCTCACGAAGCTGTGCCTCTGTAAACATCATACGTTTGTACCAAGCGATGTTGAGATCCTTGATGAAGATACGATTCGTCTTGGCCAGTTCGCGCCGTTCTTCCTTATCCATCATCTTACGCTCGATAGGAGAAGGTGCCTTCAGCTCACCCACTGTCAAGGTCTCATTCTGCTCGGCATCCTTGAGGACCTGCTTGAGTACCCGCTTCCAAGACTGACTCTTCCATGACTGCCAGTCTTCGATCCGCATCCCAAATCCCGCCCGATTATATAGGTGTTTGATTCTCTCCTGATTTGCGTTCATCTATGATCTTTTGCGAAAGTTCTACCTTTGGATACAAAAAGTAGCAGAAGGTTTAATGAGGAATAGAGTTAGGGGGGTACGGTCGTTATCAGAATTTCACTTTTTCTCCAAAAAACAACATACAGTATCCTATTAATCAAATACTTAACAAAAGATAGGCTCTTAAAAAATAGTGATAAAATTTACCATGGGACCTCTCCAACTAGCACATGTCACCTATTCGCATCAAAAAAGAGGCAAATGCATGTGAGCACGTACCTCCTTTCGGGAAGATGCCAGCCCCAGCGTCTCGTTGGTGCTATTGTTGATCTCACATCTCTTTTCTCTCTTAATTCTTATCAATCTTCTTACTTCGTCCAATACCCAAATTCACCCCTACCCGCAGGGAGCTAAACTGTGCCGATTCAGGTAATAGGAAAGAAAGGACGTTGTCAGATGCTGCGTAGATCACCGTAGGTCCAAGCTTCAAGATGATATTGGCACCGAGGCTGTTGTAAATACCGTTGCGTATAGAGTAGATACCGCCCACACTCAGTACGCCTCCAAGGTCTTTGCTCACGCCTACCCCCCAAGCTGTACGCCATTTATCCAGTACACGCTCACCATGTCCCATGACGCTCAATCTCAGTTTGAAGGGAAAACGATAAGTCGTACTCAAATAAAACTGGGGAGACAAACTGGTACGATAATCCAGGACAGTATCAGAAATCGTGACATCTTGTACCAAAGAATCCAAGTAAGTAGCAGGATCAAAGCCTACGGTATCTGGGCTCAAAAAAGCGGAAGGATCTATCCCGTCAAAGTTTAGCGTGCCTCTCACACGATAGGATCTTGCCGCCACTCTCCATCTGATGTATCCCAAATCAAGGAGACTCGCCTGAATTTTCCAGCGCTCTGAAGGGAGATAGGTGACCCCCAAGTCAATCCCCAAGCCATTATTTCGGGCAAATGCATCTGGATCTACACTGGGATTCAAACCTGAGAGGCTATCCAGCGTCGTGATATTACCAAAATCCAACGCCCCTACCTGCACCTCATAATCCGCATCTAGCGCCAACTGGTAGTACTGGTTGGAAGTGGAAAAATCCAGTTGTGCCTGTGCCGTCTGTATGTCTACCAAGCCTGCGAGATATTTCGCGCGAAGGCCTACACGCCACTTCTTCGTAATTGGCAAAGCTGCCCCTATGGCAATCTCTTGAAACGCTTGTCCTTCGAAGGTCGGTGCAAGGTCCATTGTATCTCCGATAGAGGCACCATTTCCTTCCCAGACCAGTTGGAGCAGGTCTCTGGGATATCCTAAAGAAAGGCGGCCACGTACACGTGCTCCTACCATGAGCTGCAACTTCAAGATTCGAAAGCTAAATGAAAGCTCCTCCACCGTCGTATTCAGACTGATCAGGTTGCGGTCATTCATGACCTGTAGGGCATTGTCGACATTGAGTCGGACAGAGTCAGTGCCAGGCACAGGTTGCACGAGGTCACGGTACTTAAAGCCCGAATGCACCGCATGGACATAGGGTTGTGGAAATGCCACATTGACTCTGTAGGGCATGTAGTGCGCTGGATTGGTCCAAAGCGCTTGGAAAGCACGGGGCATAAGGTGAATGCCCATCTCTTGCTGAGCCAAAAGTTGGCCTCCGAGACTCATCCATAAGCCCAAAAAGATATAGGTAATATATTGTCTATACATGAGAGAAATAGCTTGAAATCAAAATTTTGCACGAAAACCTATCTGGATTTGTAGCGCATTGCGCTCGGCGATTTGTACGGTCGTATTGCCTAGATTGGTAGTAGATAGATTCGCTACCATACGCACTTTTTCCATCGCAAACACACTAGTCAACTTCTCAGGTGTAAGCGCAATGTCAAAGATCTCTTCCGCCGCTTCCACCACATCTCCTTGAGCATCCACCAAAGCGCCCGCGAGTACTTGCTGCCTTTCTGCAAAAAGGGAATCGATGACATTCTCTTGTTCATCCAATAGATAAATCTGCACACGTACTTCCAAAGGAATACTGTTTGTAGTGATGACCCGCATATTGGCTTCCTTAATGTCGTCGATCTCGGTGAGACTGATATCGCGCGTGGTCGAGAGGTTCAAGCCACTCATCTGCCCCCGCAAAGGGATCTCTGTCCGAATACCAATGGTAAACTCACTAGTGTCTGTGACGAATCCGATCTCTGAAGGATCATTGTTGGGATGGGTAACCGCATCCACATCAAAATCTAGTGCGCGCGGAATACTCGTCAAGGCGTCTGCCAGATTGGAGTTTCCTTTGTCAAATGTGATCTCTGTCTCTCGATATTCCCCTACTTCGCTCGTAGAAGGATAATTGATGTCGATTCCCTCTTGCAATGCTTGACTCACAATATTGATCCCCTCCCCCTTTTGTGGAACAAATTCTAGCTCTTCAAAACGAATACGAATAGGCACACCAAAAGAATTGTCGATCAGCAACGTAAGCTGTGGATCATCCAGTCGAAAACGTGCGGCTTGGGCTTCAGAAGAGGTACTGATATTGGTCGAATCATTGGCCAAAGAAAAAATATAATTCCCAAAATACCCTTCTGCATAGTTGTAATCCATGTTTTCCATCTCCACTACTACCTCATCCAGCGTCACGGATGCACCCGTTCCTACCCTTCTTGCTTCATAACTCAACGCCAGTTGACCATTGGCAAACGCAAAGCTATATCCTCGCAAGTCTACGACTTCTCTCTGCGCTCCTGCTCCATTAAATGAAAAAGTCTGTGAGAAATCGACCCCATCTTTCTTGAGTCCTTGAATATTGAGGGTCACTTCCGATGCTTCAGATGTATTGCTGTTAAAGGCGAGGCTTAGCTGGCCTTCAGCTAGACCGATTGTTTGAATACTTGTCAGCGGAAATGTAAACGCGATCGCTTCCGATGGCATGGGAATGAAAAGATTGGGCAGTACCACAATGTCTTTTCCTGTAGCCGTAATTAAATCTGTCTCGTAGGTGAGTCCCACACGTCCTTCAGGATCAAAGGTCAAGAAGGTGGAACTATCCACTACATCCAGTAGGTCCTCTATAGAGACAGAGGCATCGATCAAGGGAATGGCGATATCAGGCTGCCAATCAGGTGTCTGCAGACGTGTGGTTTCATCCAAAATCTCACATCCGACGATTCCCCACAGGCAGAGGAGCAAGGTATAAACCGGGGCGTATCTCATAAAATTATGCTAAACCTTTAGGGACAAAAAGTATATATCCTCCTTAGGAAAGAAATAAAAGCCAGAATTAATATTTCACTGGTCATTATTATTAACAAAAAATATCGTACCAAAAAATCGTTCCAATTGAAAAAAAGGAACAATGGAGGAAAATAGAGGAATTTCGAAGAGAGGAAAGGAGAGATTATAGTCTCATAAGAAAGAGGTCAGATGGTAAAATATGATCCCAAAAAGGATTTCACTTTGTTCAAGACATCAGACTTTAACATAAAAAATAGTCAATACCTAGCAACATTCAATATAGCCTAATTACATATGTCCACCTACTGATCATGACTCAACATGTATCAGCATCACCCCTTTTGCAGACGCGTTGCCAGCGTAATGTTTTCAGGAGCGTATTTATTGAGTTTGGAGAATAGATCGGTGGGATCAAAGGGCTTGGCAATATAGTCGATCATCCCCACAGAGGCTGCTGCGGTACGATCCTCTGTCATCGTAGAGGCTGTAAGGGCAATGATGGGGATTTCGCGGTTGTGTACATCTTGCTCCTTAATCAATCGAGTAGCTTCCATGCCATCCATCTCAGGCATGTGTAGATCCATTAGAATGACATCATACATATCTGCTTGAGCTTTCTCTACGGCTTCTACCCCATTTTCCACAAAGTCCGCCCTGATCTTCCACTTTTTCAAGAATCGACCGACGATCATACGGTTGACACGATTGTCTTCGGCGACCAATACCTTCAATCCCTGCAAGAAATCTGATGTATGATCTCCCTTTTTTCGTCCATTTGTCGATGTCGCCTCTGCTTTCGGAAGCTTAAAATCCATATAAAAGTGAAATTCAGATCCTTCCCCCAACACGCTGGATAACTGAATTTCGCTCTCCATCATGCTCAATAAGCGCTTCGTGATCGCCAATCCCAACCCTGTACCTCCATACTTGCGCGTCGTACTGGTGCTTGCCTGGGTAAACCGATCGAAAATATTCCGTTGCTTATCCCTAGGTATGCCAATCCCTGTATCTCGGACTCTGAAATGCAAGCGCGCTTGATGCTCTGTGATATTTTCTACATCGACAATCAACTTTACGCCTCCCTTAGAGGTAAACTTGATAGCATTACCCATCAGATTATTCAGAACTTGGGAGAGACGAACCTGATCGCTGATCACCCACTCAGGGATTTTATGATCCACAGAGAGCGAGAGAAGGATATTTTTGTCGGATGCCTTAGGCTCAAAGGTCTGCACGATGCCTCTCAGCAGTGTCTTGAGCTGTAAAGGCCGATACTCCATATTAATTTTACCCGCTTCAATCTTACTAAAGTCCAGAATATCGTTGATCAGTGACAATAAATTTTCTGCGGAGAAATGAAGTGTACTCAGGGCTTCTACCTGATCCTCTCTGGGGCTTTCTTGCAATAAGATATGAGTCAGGCCGATCACGGCATTCATAGGTGTACGGATCTCATGACTCATCGTCGACAAGAAGTCCGCTTTCGCCTTCGATGCTTCTTCAGCTTTATTTTTTGCTTCTATGAGTGCTGTTTCTGCTTCTTTTCTGAAAGTAATGTCTCGAGAAAGTGTCTGAAACTGTTGCAAGATCCCATCCTCACCCAATATAGGCTTGATACTCGTCTCCATCCAGACATATTCGCCCTTCGCGTTTTTGATTCTCGACTGAATATCATTGACTCCACTCTGCCCTCCTTCAATCCGAGTCTTGAGATTTTGCAAGAATCCGTGATCTTCAGGGTGTACAACATCCCAAATTTTCTTCATCATCATCTCCTGCGGCTTATAACCCAATAGTCTGGTGATTGCAGGAGAGATGTATACAAAATCACCATTGGGTTGGTGAAGACAAATGACATCTTTTGCATTTTCAGAGATGATCCTAAATAGACGTTCACGCTCTTGACTTTCTGCCTGTGCTTGCATCAGTCTTCGCTCCACAAATTGACGCTCCTCGATCTCCCATCCTAGTTTCTCATATGCAATAGAACCTGCCAGCGATTTTGCAAACTGCTCTAGAGCAGGTAGATAAGGGCTTACACTAGCCTCTGCTTCCTCAGGAGTTTGTGTGACAAAGAATAGCTTCAGAATGCCATAGGTATTGAGGCGACACAGGACAACGGTTCCTTCGCCTGGAAGCTTCTCCTGGCCAATATATTGAAAGGCTATATCTGATGTCCGAAAGCTGTAGAATTTACGATCCTTCAAAACCTCCCATACAGGAGAATTTTCAGGGATGCATCCTTCGGTGATCTCTTGAGGGGCACTCTGGCTGATTACATGAAAATCACATACCCTCCCACCACATATATCTGCTAGTCTGTGAGATTGGACCCAAATACTGGCATGATCAATCGGTAAATACCGCACCAGTGCACCAAGAAAATGGTCACAATTGACTTTTGAATCAAGCGACTGCCCTGAATGGGTCAGTAATGAAATCAGTATTTCATGCTGCTCACTAATCAGGCTATCATCACGCATGCTCCATTCGTTTGGTTTGTTGAAGGCAAATCCCTTATTCTTCATTCCTGTTGAAGTGGTTCAAGTATCACCTTGAGAAGTATTATCTCCATATAGGCTTCACTGTGCTCGAACCATACTACTACACCAACCAAAAATAACGATTTATTAAACAAACCATTTCTGATTTATTCCAAAAATATTACATACTAACTATCCTAGTAAATAGTAGATAAAACTCGTGTTATTTAGATATGTACGTATTTTCGAGTTTATGGAAACTCCTACTTCTCTATCTCATAGCGTATCCTAGATCAAATTTGATCAAAAACGCATCCTATCTTACGTTGATTCGATCAGGAGACATGCTATACGCTCAAGGAAGATCTCCTTTATATATGCTCACAATCGTCAATGAGGAGATAGTATGAAAGGGGAAATGAGGAGAAATACGGAAACCTTTTGAAGGCGCATCATCTACCGTGACCTCAATAGTGATCAATAAAAGATGATCCATCCAGATGAGAGAAATCGTTGACACGCTCGATCAGCCATCTCTCCTCCTTCAATCTCACAACAGTGATAGAGGTATTGTGTGTGATGATGCTACGGGTCATCATGGCAGAGGCCTCCAGCAGATGGCCGACGAGCGACCGAATGGCATAGCCATGCGAGAAAGCCGCAATCTTCAGTGCTTGTTGTCCAAATTCAGCTTTGATATTGTCGAGCCAGAGAGACATCCTTTGACGAGCATGATACTGGGACTCTCCATTGGGAGCCTGGAAGTGCAGAGGGTCAGCATGGATCTGAGCAAATCGAGCATCGTTAAATATCTCAGCCCTCACTTTTCCTTCCCAGTCGCCTTGTGATACCTCTGCTAGTGAAGGCGTAATCTGTATAGATGTAGGAGCTACCCCTATATGAGAGCAGACAATATGAGCTGTGCGCTGGGCACGAACCGCATCCGAGGCATAGATGTGGTCAAACTGTAGGTCTTCTTTTTCCAGTCGCTTTCCCAGTGCTTGTGCCTGGACTTCTCCCCTATTTGTGAGGGGTAGGTGAGAAGATCTTCCTCCAATGATGTGATTGTTGACATTGCCTTCACTCTCAGCATGCCTGATAAAATATACCGTAACCATAGATCTATATCTGCAACTGAATCATTTTCCAGTCCAAAGATGCAGTTTAAGAATGCCGCACACAAACCTATGATGTTAAGCCTATGTAAATCAGACGTCTTTTTTATCTAAATACTCGCCCTTACTAATCTCATTAGAAAAACCGTCGAAAAAATCTAAAACTATTTCAAAATCGGGTTTTATACTATCTTTGTCAGACTTACATTGCACTTAGACCAAGGATAGGACTAAAAAGAAGAGATTTTACGTTTAGAAAAGTGAATTTTGAGAGAAATTCTACGTTTTTATCTGTAAAATTCACAGAATCCAAGTGCTCAAGGCGTGACGTTTTCGCAGGTTGGAAGCTGCCCACGTGGTCTTACATATACATGCACATTAGCTGAGACGATTTATATTTTATGGCGAAAGAAAAGATATTTCTACTCGATGCGATGGCCCTGCTTTATCGGGCACATTTTGCTTTTATCCGTAGTCCTCGAATCACCTCCAATGGACTCAATACTTCGGCCGTCTTTGGCTTTACCAATACACTACTCGAAATCATCAATAAGGAAGATCCTTCACATCTTGGGGTGATTTTTGATGCACATGGACCCACATTTCGCCATGAACAGTATCCCGAATACAAGGCTAATCGGGAAGATCAACCCGAAGATCTGGTCAAAGCCAAACCTTATGTGCTCCGCTTGCTAGAAATCCTAGATATTCCTGCCCTAGAGTTGGTTGGCTACGAAGCTGACGATATCATTGGTACGATTAGTCAACATGTAGATCCAGAAAAGTATGAAGTCTACATGGTCACCCCTGACAAGGATTATGCACAACTTGTCAAAGAAAATGTATTCCTCTTCAAGCCCAAGTACAAAGGAGGAGGATTTGATGTACTCGATGCGAAGGGAGTAGAGGAAAAAATGGGAATTCCCCCTCATCAAGTAAGAGATTTCTTGGGGCTCAAGGGAGACGCTGTGGATAATATCCCAGGTATCCCAAAGATCGGAGATAAAACCGCCGTTTCCCTATTACAGCAATTTGGTTCGTTGGAAAATATCATTGAAAACGCTGAGCAGATCTCTCGCAAAGCCGTCAAAGCCTCTGTCATCGAACACGCTGAGCAGGGAAAACAATCCAAAGATCTGGCAACTATCTTCTGTGATGTCCCCATCGAGTGGAATACCGACATGCTGAAACTCGGTCACGCCAACTTGGAAGAGTTGATGAAACTCATGAAAGAATTGGAGTTTCGAACGACGACTCAACGAATCCTCAGCTCCAAGCTCAATCCTGCAAGACCTGACCAGCAGCGAGATCTTTTTGGAAATACTGTGGGAGAAGGTGCACTCGTCGATCTCCCCTCCGAAAGGAAAACTATAGAAGAAAGCGAGCACAACTATACCCTCGTCCAAACAGAGGCAGAACGCACAGAGCTCCTCCAAGTACTTCAAGCACATCCTGCTTTCTGTTTTGATACAGAAACTACATCCCTAGATGCGCTCACCGCAGAGCTGGTAGGGGTCGCTTTCAGTGTGAAGCCAGGAGAAGCTTTCTTCTTGTATTTCCCTGACACGCTCTCAAGGGAAGAAGTATCAGGCATCATGCATGAATTTGATCCTGTGTTTTTGGATGTAAGCAAGGAAAAAATCGGACAAAACCTCAAGTACGATCTCCTAGTCCTCCACCAATATGGAATCGAGATCAAAGGTCCTTTCTTTGACACCATGATCGCCCACTACGTCAAAGATCCTGGTTCCAAGCATAGCATGGACGCCATGTCTGAAGAGTTGCTCAACTATAAGCCCGTCTCTATCACGACGCTCATAGGGAAAAAGGGCAAGAACCAAAAGACGATGCGCGATGTAGAAATCGAACCGCTGGTCAAGTACGCTTGTGAAGACGCAGACATCACACTCAAGCTTCGAAATATCCTCCAACCTGCCGTCTCTGAAGACAAGATCTTCCATGATATCGAGCAGCCGTTGATGCCTGTCTTGACAGAGTTGGAGTACGAGGGTGTAAGGATAGACGAAGGATTTCTGAATGACTACTCAGAGGAATTGAAGGGCCGACTCGTCACGCTGGAGAAGGAAATCTATGAGATGGCAGGGGTAGAATTCAACATCAATTCTCCTAAACAGCTCGGTGAGATTCTATTTGATAAAATGGAGCTGGGCAAGGGAAAGAACCAGAAGAAGACCAAAACAGGGCAGTATGTGACAGACGAAAGGACGCTAACCAATCTCGCGAAGGCGCACGAGCTACCCAGTCAGATCCTTGCCTTCCGAGGGATCAAAAAATTGAAATCGACTTATGTAGATTCTCTGCCCAAACTGATCAATCCCAACACGGGCAGGGTACACACGACTTTCCGCCAAACAGTCGCTGTCACAGGACGCCTCAGTTCAGAGGGACCCAACCTTCAAAATATTCCTATCAGGACGGCAGATGGACGCGAAGTGCGCAAGGCCTTTATCCCTAGAGATGAAGAACATGTGCTTGTCGCAGCGGACTACTCACAGGTGGAGCTGCGGATCATTGCGGCAATGGCCAAGGATGAGGCTATGATTGAGGCTTTCCGAAGTGGGAAAGATATCCACAGAGAAGCGGCGAGTAAGGTTTTTGGTATTCCGCCTGAGGAGATCACCTCTCAGCAGCGCTCATATGCCAAGCAAGTCAACTTCGGGATCATCTATGGTGTCTCTGCTTTTGGCCTGAGTCAAAACATCAACGTCAGCCGTACTGAAGCCAAAGAAATCATAGACAACTACTTCTCACAGTACAGTCGCGTCAAGGCCTACATGGATGAATGCGTCGAGTTTGCCAAGATCCATGGGTACATAGAGACCTTCTTCGGGCGTCGTCGCTATCTTCCTGACATCAACTCTCGCAATGCGACGGTCAGGGGATTTGCGGAGCGCAACGCCATCAACTCTCCGATTCAAGGAACTGCGGCAGACATCATCAAGATTGCGATGATTCGGATACAAGAGGCCATGAAAAAAGCCAAGTTTCGCTCGAAAATGATCCTGCAAGTGCATGACGAACTCATCTTCGATGTACATCAGAGCGAATTGGAACAGCTCCAAGAGGTCGTAAGAGAAAAAATGATGGGAGCTGTAGACATGGTAGTTCCTATGGAAGTAGAACTAGGTATCGGGCAAAACTGGCTAGAAGCGCACTAATCATTTCTTTTTGAGGTAACGCTTCCAGGCCAGAAAGAGACTTATTTATCACTAAATTTGATCTATTCATTTCTTTTATGCTATTTTTATACACAAAAGAAATGAATACTATGTCAGCAGCATTGAAAATCGACCATTACACATATCAGGAGTACTTAGATCTGGAGCGGAAAGATCCAGAAGGAAAGCGCTTTGAGTTTTTTCAAGGGATCATCAAAGCCATGGCGGGTGGTACGCGAAACCACAACCTGATCATCCAAAACTTAAGTTTTCTGTTCAGGAAAGGACTCAAAGGAAAGGACTGTTTCACCTTTACAGAGAGCCTAAAACTAGAACTCATACCCAACGAATTCTATGTCTATCCTGACGTTCTAATCACATGTGATCCATTAGATAAAAAGGATCAAGTTATTCAGCGCTATCCATCCATCATCGTAGAAGTCATTTCAAAATCTACAGAAAAAGAAGTCAGAGGTCGGAAGATGCAAGCGTACATGGCGCTCCCCAGCCTCAAGCATTACATACTCGTCAGTCAGTATGAGCCTGTAGTAGAGATTTTTTCGAGAAATCAAGCGCGCTGGTGGTACCAGATTTTCACTACAATAGAGCAGACATTGACCATCCCAGATACACAGATTCATCTGCCACTCAGTGATGTCTTTGATGAAGTGACTTTCATTCCAGAAGTGCCCTCTCCAAGTGAAGGAGAAGAGTCGAAAGATACAACTCGTGGTAATACCGAACCATAGGCACTTGATATGTAGAAGTTACTCCAAAGTGCTGGCCCAACTAAAAAACTTTTCCGTTCTGTTAAAATTGCAAAAATCTTAACCTTTTTTGGTTTACCGCGTAAACTAGTTTACATTAGCGTTATACTTACATACAACCTAACATATGTCAACTTATAAATCTATTGGAAATCTAGCCTTCGTTGGCGCCATGTTTCTCGGCATGGGATCAGGCTTCATGTTCTCCTCTGTTGGTATGCCTGGAGGCCTTTTTCTGGGAATGGGCGCAGGTTTTGCCCTACGCGCACTCTTGATGTTTATTGGGAGGGAGCGCGAACATGAAATGATGATGCGGTCGGGGAGACTCCCCTCAGATCTGCATGTAGAGCAATCGGATGATCCCTTTGAGCAGGATGATCATGAGGAGGGTTCAAGGACCACAGAATTTTAGGTCCTATGAACGAGCAACAAAGTCTTCAACTCATCCATCAGATGATTGCCAATGCACGTGGACAAATCAAAGACGATGGATACTTTTACCTTCTTTGGGGATGGTTGATTGTCTCTGCCTCCCTCATCCACTATGGCTTGCTCGACCTAGATCAGCCTTTGTTCATCGGGGGTATATGGATCATCGCGCTGACTATAGGTGTCATTGCCTCTTACGTCGTCGGAAAAAGGAGAGCCAAACAGACGCAAGTAAGGCCCTATACATTGGACTTGGTTTTGTATCTATGGATTGGCTTGGGATCTTGCTTCTTTCTCGTCTTAGGAATGGCCTTCACCGCCAGACTTACATTTGAGGTTGCTTATCCCCTATTTATGATGCTGTATGGGCTGGGCGCTTTCATTTCAGGTGGTGTGTTGCGCTTCTCGCCCTTGATCTTTGGTGCTATTGGCGCATGGCTGCTGACCATCATTGCCTTTTTTGTCCCCTTTGATATTCAATTATTGCTATTAGCCTCCTCTATCGTAAGTGCCTATCTTGTACCAGGATACTTGCTCAGGAGGAGATCTTAGCAGTATAATATCTCGAAACAAAACGCGAGCGATAGATTACTGGATATGTATATTCGCTTTCTATCTCTAGTATAAAAAATGGTGTGATCCAGTTTAAGGAGGAAATCGTTGAATGCAAGCAAGATATTCTTTTGGTTCACACCTTCTTACATTTTTTGAATTATTACAAATGAAAGATTTGTGAAGCTCCCTTCCCTTGATTCCTTTCTCCATCAGGAACTGCGCCTCAAAATCATGTCTCTGCTGATCAGTGTAGAATCAGCAGAGTTTACCTTTTTGTTGGAGCAAACGGGAGCAACCAAAGGCAATCTGAGCGCGCAACTGAGTAAACTCAAAGACAAAGAATACATCGAAATACATAAAGGCTTCAAAGGCAATTATCCATTGACCACGTGTAAAATTACGTCATCAGGGATCAAAGCCTTTGAAGCCTATGTGCAAGCCATTACCCAACTCCTCAATCAGCAACACATGCCTAAGGATAATGGAAAATAAGCAACTCAGGTACGCGCATTCTCCGAGCTGCCTTTATCCAATCGTATTATTCATCTAGCGTAGAAACTGCGCGCTCCTCCTCGGAGACCGTCGCGGGCAGCGAGACCACGGGTAACTCTAAGTGATTGACTATAGACTCTGTCACACTCCCCAAGACCACACGATACATCAAGCTGTGCGGAAAATGTACCATAGCCAATAGGTCTGCACGAATTTCCTTTGCCAAGGTCGAAATCCCATGCTCGACACTAAAGTCCATTTTCTCGTGAATGATCACCTCTAGTCCTTTGTCCCTTGCTTTTTGGGCATAAAATAAAATCTGCGCCATTTCCGCATGTGAAAGCTGTGTCTGCGGGTAGCCTGTCACATGTGTCAAGTGAAGCGTCGCACCTACTGTTTGTGCCAAGTCACAAATCTGATCAAAACCTTCTTCTACCTCTCCATAAAAATCTGAGGCGAATAGTATATTTTGGATCTCCTCACGTACAGGCGCATTTTTGACGACAATTACGGGGCAGAGTAAGTTGCGGACGACCTTTTGGGCATTGGAACCAAAGATCAACTCACGAAAACCATCTGCGCCATGTGTTCCCATTACGACCCACTCTATGGCGAGATCCTCCACATACTTAGTAATCAAGGGCACCAGATCGCCATGAGAATAATGTGTAAAAAGACGGTCCTCGTCCTCTGGATATTTATCGCGAATCTTCTGGAACTCTCTGAGAGTGATTCGTTCCCAAAACTTCGACTCAGGATATGCCTGCTTCTCTTCCTCTGTAAATACAGACCAAAGCGGATGTAGATGAACACGATGCAACAGATGGACTTGCGCCCCAAGCATACGCCCGATACGAAGCGCATATTCTGTGGCATGATGCGCACAATCACTAAAATCCGTGGGAACAAGAATTTTGGTCGGTATCATATTCTTTGATTTAGGAATAATAAAAGTGTGGATGGAATCGTCATAAAGTCATTTAACCTGCGCTTCCCTTTCTTGAGATTGAGTCCACGCTGTCTTTTTTTGCTGCGAAATAGGATTTTTCACCACCAACATCGGGATCGTAGGATTGAGGTTAAGTACCTTCTCTGTGATACTACCTAAGAGGAAAGTATCAAGATGATTGCGCCCTTTGACTCCCATAATCAGCAAGTCTGCTTCCGCATTTTCAGCAAATCGAATGATTTCATGTCCCAAGGAGGTGTCATCTCGCTCAATCAGTATCGGCGTAATCTCTACTCCTTTGGTGTCTAGTTCCTCCATATACCTGTCCAGATAGTCTTCTAGATTGGCTCTGATCATCGCATCAAATTGCTGCTGCGTCCTGCCGACCTTGCTATGCCAAGTAGGAGGTACTTCAAATACATGCAGAAGCACAAGCTCGACATGGGTTCTCTGTGCGATCTCGATCGCCCTTTGCAAGGCCCAATCACTGTACTTGGAAAAATCGGTAGCAATCACGATCCGACGAAGTGTGCTTACCGTATCTGGTGGTACAATCAGCACGTCTGAAATTGCATGTCGAATGAATCTTCTGGCACCAAGTCCTGAAAATTCTTGCGCGTATTTTCTTCCGACAACAGCTAAGTCCGCTTCCCGCAACTTCAGATTCTGAAGCAACGTACGCGTCACAGGTCCTTCTTTTACTACATAATTTTTTTGTCCTTCCCCATGAGGCATAAACAGCTGCACAAAACCTTCTATTTGATTTTGAACCTGCTCCTCCACACTGACACCTGGCTCAGGAACCAGATCTGGCTGAAGATATTTGGGTATCTCCAAAGAAGGGCTTACATGAAAAAATGTATGTGTATCGGCTGTTAACCAAGAATTTTGGGCTTGTAGGTACTGCAAAATCTGATCGTCAAACGAAGTCAGATCTAAGCCTGTAAATATGTGTTTGTACATCATCGTCAGTTTTAGTAAGTAAAATCAACGGAAATAAGATCATCCATGTCAAACGAAGTGTTTACTGACGGTCTTACTTATTTCTTATATGAAAGTAGCTATATCCTTTGGCGGAGAAACTGACGAATGAAAAGGGAAAACATGATTTTTGTTTCCCTCCCAAAAATAGAAAAGGAGGCTACTAAATAGCGCCCCCTTTATATTATCCATCAGGAATCAATAAATTCCTTATTCTATACCTTAATTCTGAAAGAAAATACCCGTTCCAATCACCTTCGGCTCATTTCTCCAATCTGGCTGCCAATACAACTCTGATACATGCTCCCCTTTTTTGTCACTATCCCTCACGGCTATATTGACTCGGATGCTTTCCCAGTTCTCTCCTTGCAGGGATTTGACATAGGACATGGGGATGGCCACCTCTACCACGTACCTTTTTCCTCTTACTTTTGTCGCAACCTGTATACCCTCTGGCAATCGATCAGGACGATAAAGCGCTGCCTGCCCCTTTCTGCCAGGGACGACACGCAGCAATAACCAATCACGAAATGCGCGACTCGAACTTACACCCGAAACCTCATCAATAGGTCGTGCATCCACAAGAAACTGTACTCGATCATGCCAGAATTCTTCGCCTTCCTTCACAAAAATCTCATCGTCCATTACCTCTGCACACAAGTAAATAAAGCGACCGTCATGTCGTAAGTCAAAATTAAATTTTCCATCAGATGGGCCTTGGTGGGCAAAAGGATCAGAATCGACGATAGGGGAATCTATGTGAAAAGCCAGATTGTCCCAGTCCGATAGCTCTCCATCTACATCAATGGTCTCTTCAGGGCGCACCAATGCATAAGATTGGAGTGGTTGAAAGGCTAGAGATTCCATCCATGAAAGTGTGGGTTCTCCTTCTACCTCAAATGTGAAGGTAGGGGTCAATTGGATTGGCGTCAATTCATTAAGTTTTACTTTGCGGTCACCACGGAGGGGAAGGGAAACGGTTTCAACAGAATTGGGAGGAATCTCCAACATGATCTGGTCTGTTTTTGCCCAGAGAGAGGCCGAAGATTTGATGTCTAGTTCTACTTTCATGGGAATATCGGCAGGATTGGAAAAGGTCATCGGTGTATTCCCCGAAGCAAAGTTGACGGTATTAGGAGTCAAGGGGGGAATTTTCATCAGAGTATGCTCCATCCATGGGCGGGAACGCTCCAACATCTCCTCCGTACGCACATTTTCATCCCATATCCCATCCAGCATCAGGTTGGCCATGATCGGGCCATCTTCTGTCATGGTGATCCATACCACATGGTCAAATTCTCCAAAAGCAGGTCCGCGCAAACTTGATCCCCCTCCTGTAGTTGCCAGAACAAAGTAGTTATTTTCGTTGCGGTCGTACTTGACATACCGATGACGATGCCCTGCAAAAACGGTGTGCTTGCGATCAGCCATCAATTCCTCTAACGCTGGCCACATACCAGGATCTTCCTGATCCCAGAGGGGCTGATGTAGAAAAACCATCGTCCATTTGACCTCAGGATGGTCTTCCAGAACTTTAGCTGCATACTCAAACTGTGGAAGGTCGATATATCCTCTGCCAGATCCACGCTTCAACTCTTCAGAGTTCAAACAGAGGAAAAGGACATCCTTGTACACAAAGTGGTAATAGTCTTTGCCAAAGCGCTCCTTCCATTTGCGCGCCATGACATCGTTGATGTAATCATGATTGCCAGGAAGGTAAAAAAATGGCATCTGTAGCTTAGAGATAAAACCTGTAAACTCGTCCCACTCTTGATCGATCTTTTCTTCGTCCTCTGTATAACCCGAAATCAAATCTCCGACACTCATGACAAACTCAGGCTGTAGGAGATTGAGTTTGTTTACAGCATCGGGAAATACTCCTGGTCGCACACTCCCTGTCCGATCTGTGACGATGGCAAACTGGAAAGTAGAGGGTTTGTTATTCACCTCCAAGTGGTTCCAAGGATTTACGGTAGTGCTAGATTCGATGATGATTTTAGCGGGTACTTCTTGTCCTCGAAGCGCGGAGAAGCAGCCCAAAATGCTCAATGAAATGAGTAGGAAATATCGCATGTTACTTAAATTTCAGTTCGTCAATGAATTTGCAAATGGCGACTTTGATGTAATACCATTATTAATGACGAGTAAAGAATCTTGCAATACTTCTCCTAAACACACTCATTATGAACAATGTATGATAAAATATACATATACTAAGAAACAGCCAGAACTAGTCCCTTTAGATATTCGCCTTCAGGATGGTAAATATTGATTGGGTGATCGGCGGGTTGTGTCAACTGATGCAGGATACGCACCCTGCGTCCACTCTGGGCAGCTGCGGTAAATACGGCCTTCCTAAAGGCATCTTTCGATACTACTTGCGAGCAGGAAAATGTAAAAAGAATCCCTCCAGGCTTAATTTGCTCAAAGGCCAGTCGATTGATCTTGCGATATCCTTTCAACGCGCGGTCCAGGACTTTTTGATGCTTAGCAAAGGCAGGAGGGTCCAATATTATCAAGTCGTACTTATCCTGTATATCCTTGAGATAGGTAAATGCATCTACAGCAAAACTCTGGTGGGGAGCAGCTTCGCCAAAATTTAAACGCACATTTTCGTCTGTCAAAGCAATCGCACTAGCAGAGCTATCCACCGAATCTACTCCTGAAGCACCACCTGCCAGCGCAGCTACAGAGAAACCCCCTGTATAACAAAAGGTATTCAACACATGCTTGCCCTTGCTATACTGTGAGAGAAGGGATCGATTTTCTCTTTGGTCGACAAAAAATCCCGTCTTCTGTCCTGACACTACATCGATTTGATAAATATGGGACGACTCCCTCGCTTGCCATATCTGGGAAGTACCCATGAGGTAGCCATCCTCGGGCTCAACAGGAGCTTTGAAAGGTAGGGAATGACTGCTTTTATCATATACAGCTTGTATCGCATCTCCCATGACCTCCTGAAGTACTTCCGCAATCTGCTGACGCACAAGAAAAAAACCCACAGAATGACATTGTACGACTGCTACGCCTCCATAGTAATCTATGATCAGTCCAGGCATACCGTCTCCCTCTCCATGCACCAGCCGAAACATTGTGGTGTCCTGGCTTCCCCAAAGCCCTACTTCCTTTCGCCACCTGACTGCTTTTGCTAGCTTTTCTTTCCAAAAATCACGTCCTATTTCTCCCTGCTCAAAGGAAAAAATCCGCACCATAATGCTCCCAATCTGAAAATGCCCTGTGGCTAGGTAATCGCCTTCCTGACTGAAGATTTCCACCACCTGCCCTTCTTCCAGCTCCTCTGGTCGCTGGTCAATCGCTCCTGAAAACACCCAAGGATGGAATCGCTTCAGGGAAGATTCTTTCCCTTTTTTCAATATGATTTGAGGATATGCACTCATAGCCTGCAAAGGTATCAAAAGCCCAGAATTATGACAGTACTGAATGGAAAAAGCAGCCTGTTTTACGAACGATATTTTGTATCTAATACCTGCTGGTCAATGGCGTCATTGATCTCACGAATGGCACCGTCTAACTGGTTTGATACTTTGTTGAGCTTTGAAATAAGTTGGAAAAACTCTGGAGGTACTTCCTCTGGATGCGCTTTGATGATTTCGACTAAGCCTAGGATATTGGCGAGTGGGGCACGGACCTTATGCGAATGCAAGTATGCGTATTCTTCTAGTTCCTTATTTTGAGTGGCAAGCTGTCGCGTGCGCTGGGCTACGATTCGCTCTAGGCCCTCATTGAGTCGCTGGATCTCTTCCTTTTGATTTATGATGGCTTCGTTTTGTTCCTGTAGGATTTTATTGGTTCGCCTGCGCTCCCTATTGGTGTAAGCCATACCCAATGTGAGCAAAAAGCCCAATACAATGACACCCAAACATCCCATTAAAATAAAACGCTGTCGAGATATATAGTGGGCTTGGTTTTCGTTTTTTGCCTTGAGCGCAGCCATATTTTCTCTGATGTAGGCGACCTCTAATCGCTGAGAAGCCAAAAAGTCTTGGGAATTATACGTTGCATTATCCAATTGCTGAGACAATGCTAAATATTTCGTCGCACTATCGACTTGTTCTTGGTAAAGATAAGCCATACCCAAAGCCTGATAAATCATCTGCCAATCGTATGGTGTACCCCATTTCCGTTCAAACTCAAGCGCCAGAGAAGCTTCTCGAAATGCCCTCTGATGGTCTTTCATTTCAGCATAAAAACGAGTCAACATACTCAATGAGTGAAACCTCAGCTGGGTAAGTCCTTCTTGATCTGCTTTTTGAAGAGCGTCTCTTCCCCATTCCAATGCTTGCTCATAATTCTTTTTTGAAAAAGCAGATTGGGCAAGTGCGAGTTGACTTCGTATGTAGAGTTTTTGATCATGGATTCTAAAACTATAAGCATGGGCAGCCTCCAGAAAATAAGTGGCTGAGTCCTGTCTATTCAATTTTTGGTAACAGCGTCCTAGTTGATACAAATTGCTCCCTAAGATGCCACGATCAATTGCATAGGTATCTATGACTACGACTTTCCGAAAGAAGTTTTTGGCGAGCGCAGGTTGAGCCAGCTTTTGATACACCTGCCCGATGAGATGCCAAACCTCTGCCCTGTAAGAATTAAGCCCTTCTTCATCCAGCACCCTAGCTGCTGTATTGCCATAACTATAAGCCTGAGACCAGTTCCCACTTATCAGGTGGGCCTCCCCTAGATAAAGGTGGATCAATCCATTATACAATGTCGTCCATCCTTCCTCTCTTGCTTCAAGATCCTTGAGTAACCGATTCAAATTGACAATGGCTGTCCCTGGCTCTTCCCTTAGGATTTGCATCCTGGACATACGTAGGACGACTCGAAAGTAGCGTTCGTTTTTCGAAACTTGGTCCCAAAGATATTGGCTCTGCTCAAGATAATAGTAAGCTGAATCAATCTGCTTGTGCCTCTGACTCTCGGCCCAGAGCCTTTCTAATTCATCCGTAGCGGATGAGCTAAGCAGATCTTGTGGGGGTGGGGCTCCCCAAAGCGAGGGATAGCCTAAACCTCCTCCCAGCAGCATGAATAAACCTAATACAATGGATCGATACATAAAAACCCTTCTTGGAGCTCATACAAAAATTCACACAGCACCAGGGGAAATCATAGGGAAGAAAGTATCTACATGGGAAAAATATCTCTTTTTAATTTGCATACAATACTAAACAGATATTGAACCAAAAAAAAGCCCATGATACGAGATTCGCAACATGGACTTTGGGTCTTTAAAATATCCTTACAAATGCTTAGTATCATAAAAAAGTGCATATGCTCAGCTAAGCATAGTATCGATTGATTCATCGTATATCTACAAGAAGCTTTCTAATTTGCCTCCCTCTTTTATATCAATGTTTAAAAGCTAAATAAGACCGTAAGATCTTTTCCTTGGACAGAGTACAGCAACAATACCAAGGCTACAGAGACGATCAATCCAAGAGCGGCCTTTCCTAAGTCCGCAAATAACATGATGCTCAATCGACGATCAGGCTTGGGGCCCATACGCATTCGGATTGCCAATTCGCGTCCAGCCAACAATCCGAGAAATACCCAAGTCGTACTCATGGGCAGTTTGGCTTCCCAGAGTCCTAGGATATTCTGCTTAAATATTAAGAGTACAATGCCATAGAAGAAGTCAATGAATGTGGCGGATCGAATATCTGCTGTATTTGTTTTTGACTTGACAATACCTTGGATGGCTCCCCCTTTTTGGTAAAAGATATATCCGAGCAATCCAACAAGTACTACGAGTGAGAAAAGGAACATCGGAAGGGAGATCTCCTCAGGGTTTCCTAAGTAAACATAAATATTTGCCAAGTCTTGCGTCAGCCATTGGGACCATAGGAAACCCGTAGAAACCCACTGTAGTCCTATCCAAAATTGCTCGTTTGTCCAGAGTGAGCGATCCGATTTCAGGGGTCTTTGAATGAAAATCCGCTCTAGGGCTCGACTCAAGGCAACATACATGAGCCATGCGAAAATAAAGGCGATGGCATATCCAATTAAGGATTTGTTGAGCATCGCGGGGAGGCTTTTGGGTGAAAAGAACGTAAGTATAAGGAAAGTGGTACTTACAGGAATTCCAAAACGGGTAATAAACAATAGAATTGCAGGAGGCAAAAGGTACCAAAAGCTGAGTTCTTGGGAGACATCCATTTTGGCCATGATACCATCCAGACGGTCAAATGCGACATCATTTCCTCCTAAGAATCCTCCCATTCCGAAGTATCCTAGAACAAGAATCACAGTCATGATACCTCCAGCATACAGCCACAGCACCCACCAAGGGCGTTTTTCATTGGATGTGAGGAATGTACCTAAGGTTTGGATGACATCATTTCCTACTACAGAGTATGACGCCAAAGCGAAGCCGACAACGGCAATAATAGAGGAGGTTTCCATTGGAGAGGAGCATTGAAGTTAGCTGCAAATAAGAGGGTTCTTCGCACTTTTACAAGTAACCTTATGAATTTACATGCATGACTCCATATATTTTAATCTGTAGGTAATGATTAAACCACATACAGGACCTTGAATCTCTTTTTTTGTCCGATTCTTATTCAAATCTCCATACGAATCTTTATAATGGAAGGGGAGATGTATCTGTCATGCTTTGCCAATACATCAGGGCCTCTGCCACCACAAAGGTACTTCCTCCGATAAAAATGCAGTCATTGGTTTTTGCCTGATTCAAGGCTGTTTCAATTCCCGTCGCTACATCCTTATAATTATTGCCATGAAGATCAAAAACCTCTGCACGTAGGCGCAGGGTCAACTCGTTGAGTCCTCTGGGAACTTGGGGCTTGACAAAATAATAGTGTGCTTCTTTGGGCAGCAGTTTCAGGATTACTTGATGGTCTTTATCGGAGACTGTTCCGAAGACGATATGTAGCTGGCCATAGTCCTGTTTGATTAGGTATTGAATCACCGATTCCAGCCCTGCTTCGTTGTGTGCGGTATCGCAAATCACCAGAGGCTTATCTTGTAGCCGTTCCATTCGCCCCCTAAAACCTGTATTTCTTTTAACCTTTTGTAGACCATTGACAATCGCTTCTTGAGATATTTCCCAAATATCGTTGCGCAACACATCTAGTGCAGAAAGTGCCGTACGAAGATTTTCGACTTGATACTTGCCGCCCAAATCCATCTTTATATTCATAGAGGCTTGCGAAGGTATATGAAGCACTGTGGCGTCCACTTGGTCCAGAGCCAACGCTGTCACCTGAATCTCAAAAATCTGATCTGCAAATAGTGCCTCTGCTTGCAGGGCATGTGCCTTCCCAATAAAGACAGGAGCAGTTTCATCTTTCCTTTCTCCTATCACTACGGGCGTGTAGGGCTTGATGATTCCCGCTTTCTCTAGTGCAATCTGCGGCAGTGTGTCTCCCAAAATATCCATGTGGTCCCATGAGATATTGGTGATAACGCTTACCTCAGGACGGATAATGTTTGTGGAGTCTAACCTACCTCCTAGCCCTACTTCCACGACAGCAAAGTCTACCTCTTGCTCAGCAAAGTACTCAAAAGCCATCGCCACTGTTAACTCAAAAAAGCTCGGCTCGATTCTATGAATGACGGAACTATAAGCATCTACGAACTCTACAACATCCTCTTGAGGGATCTCTTTTCCATTGACTCTAATTCGCTCCGTAAATTCCAAAAGGTGAGGCGATGTGTACATCCCCACTTTAAAACCTGCCTCCTGCAATACACTGGCAATCATCGCAGATACAGATCCCTTTCCATTGGTGCCTGCTACATGGATGCTGTTAAACTTCCACTGAGGCAGCCCCATCTCCCAGCACAGATCCAAAATATTATCTAGGCCTTTCTTCATTGCTTTCTTCCCCTCGCGTTGGTACATAGGAAGCATTTGATAGAGTTGAGCCAGTGTTTCTTCGTATTGCCTATTCTTCATGAAAAAGGAAAATTATTTTCCACAATAATGACTGAGCCAAATTATTGGACGGTTTGATCCTTTTTAACTCAATTCCTCAATAAACGTTACATATAATCCGTTTCTTCTGCGAGAACGGAGTTGCTTATTTTTCTCGGAAAAAATCTACTCGATTTTCCCTGAAAAAGATTAGCTTCCCTTAACTTTCACTACGATCTTTTAAATCATATGTGAAACTCCAAATCGGCTAAAACTTTGTATCTGTAGACCCTGGACTTCATGGCCTTCGCTCGACGCTCCTTTTTACAAGATTTCCTTTGACATTCTTTATCAAGAGCTGTCATTTCTTCTATTGGGATTGATTTCCATGGTACCCATATGGTCTCGGACCTCGTTCTCAAAGTTATGTTAGGTTTATTCGTCCATCGTCTCTTACCTATTTGAGATGCTATCACCAGGGTGTGAACCTTTCTTTCGAATATTGCAAGCATTCTTTTTCGCCTATATCCAATGTCTCCCTTTATGTTCCAGCGTCATCTATTTATCCTCCTTTTCTGCCTTGGTGCAAGTCTCTCTGTACAGGGGCAAGGCGATCCTCTTCCAGGTATTGGTGCCCGCGTGGCGGGTATGGGCAATGCCTTTGTAGCTGTCAAGGGGAATGTCTGGTCTCTCTTTCACAATCCTGCGGCCATCACAGGTAGCACGGGTCTGGATGTAGGTGCCTATTTTGAGCAGAGATTCTTTTTACCCGAACTCACATTTGGCAATGCAGGTGCCCTTTATGCTCTCAATGAAAATCAAGCTATCGGACTCTCTTTGGGATCCAACGGCTTCAGCGGATACAGAGAAAATACAGCTGGTCTCTCGTATGGGATTACCGTATTGGACAAAATCAGTATCGGTGCCACAGCCAATCTTGCTACAGTTTCTGTCCCTACTTATGGGACTGCGACGACCTTTTTCATCAATTTCGGTGCACACCTGGAGCTTTCTGAGCAGCTCTCGGTAGGAACTAGCATCTACAATACAAATAGATCTAGTTTCGAAACAGCTTTAGGCAGTCGTGAATTTTTTCCTACTGTGATTACAGCGGGTCTGGCCTATCAGCCTACCGATCAGGTCTTACTCGCCTTCGATGTCCAAAAAGACATCGACCATCCCGTCTCCTTCAAAGGAGGGATAGAGTACGCGCTCAACGAAGTGCTCTATGCAAGACTAGGTGTCAGTACTGCACCGCTCTTAATGGCCGGAGGCATCGGACTCAACTATAAAACATTCAAGTTTGATTTTGCCATCAGTTACACCGAGTTCTTGCAATACACCCCGCACGTTTCAGTCAATTATGCATTTGGACAATAACTTTTACCGCTATGTCTAGCTACTATCTCTATCGCGACGGTCAGCGCTATGATCGACAACTATTGGAGCTCGCAACCGAACTCACAGAGGGCCGAGGTGACGGTCGAATCTCCACAGAAGATGCCCACAAGATTTTAGAATCCGCAAGAGATGGAAAGGGAATTACGCCTACAGAGCACTTGACTTTGCTGTACATCCAGAATACATTTCACTTGACGCAGCCCGCACAAGAGATTTTCTTTCAGGCATTGGTGGAAGCACGCACGCAAGAGGAGCAAAGACCACCCGATCCGGAGTAGGACAAATAAAAACGAGTATATAAGAGAGAAAATAAAAATCTCTCTAAATTCAAAATTCTTGAAAGTAAGGAAGATACCTTCCAGACTTGACCCATAATATAAATCCATTGCCCTACACACAATATTCCTATATGTAGAGCAATGGACATGTTGATCCTAGGAGTCTTTATTGTGTTTGAGTCTCAGTCTTAAGTATATCGACCATTTGGTCTATCGTCTTAATTCGGTCTTTGGCGCGGTAAAGTTCCTCAAACTTAGCCATTCGATCTCTATAGGCTTTATTTTCTCCCTTAGAACTAAAGTACATATCGACGGAGTTGTCATACACCTCATTTTCCAGCTTGGGTTCCATGACCAAATAATCGTTGTGCTTGGGACTTTGGATCAAAGCGAAAGAGGTCGGATAGCTCGATCGATAAGCGGCATCATCATGCAAGTAAAAGAAAGTCTCCATTTGATGAAATTCTGACTCATTGGATTTTGCTAATTCCTTAAGGTGTGTCGCCACTCGAATGATTTCATTGCGTTCATCCATCTTATCATGGCCAAATACTTCCGTATGCTTGACGATAATGATTCGCTTGATTTTTACCCCTCGATTGGTCGCCTTTAGATTCTCAGGCATAAAGTAGCCACTCCCGAAATCTACAGACCACCAAAACTTCATATCGCATAAACCAATGTATTCATCTCCCTCCTGCAAAAGACTGATGATACTCCTAAAAACGTAGAGTCCATAATCATACACCTGTTTGGCTTCAACCGTAATTTTTCCTGCATTTACTTTTCCCAGTTTTCTAGATTCCGTTTGCATTCTCCAGTCGATAAACATCATTTTAAAATAGCTTTTCTCTTTTCGGAAATTCCGGGTGTAGTCATCGATGCGATA
>JBCBPW010000009.1:0-128290 GCA_039820545.1 Bacteroidota bacterium
CACTCTCAGTACTTAGCTTAAAAAGTATTGATAGTGAAAAATTATTACACCTGTCATGTGAATTTGATCTTATATACAATCAGCTGAGGTTTTATATATTCCAGTAAGGCTCAATTGAAATTATAATCACATTTAGGCATAAAAGGCATATTGGACTATTTTCCTATCTACGGTGCCACAAGGCAACTATCTTATATCCGACATTTTTGAAATTTATAAAGGTGGATTTTAGAAAGAATCGGTAGTATATTCAAGATAAGGATGAAATTTTTTCGAGATAACAATTGGGCATAAAATAAAAGATAGCACCAATATGATTTTCATGACTCTTCAAGCAGACCGGAACTTTGATTACCAATGCATTAACCCATTTCATGTGAAAGATTCATTCTGTTTTTTTCTTATAAAAGCAGTTGATCCTGAGGCAACATTTTCCCATAAGAATCCCACTGATTGATATCAAAATTTGTGATTTCCTAAGCACCTTTTTCTCCCCGATCTCCTATCCAATAGCCTACAATCTGACGCCTCTTCTTTTTATTTCAGACTAGATTTATCGTTTATTTGTTTTTTCACTACACGACCTTGCATCTCCTCAGCTCCTAGCAGATAGAGATTGACCAGAGAATCTGTATTTGAGTAGATTGCTAAGAAGTGATAGGCTGTTCCGAAAGGGATTTCACTGTGACCAAGACATGAGACTGGAAGTGTCAGTAATACTTTCCAATTAGGATAAGCCTCCCCTCAACAACCTCAAAATCAATAAGAAGCAAAACCGTCATAAATATACCCCCTTCTCAGGACGTACCCTGAGAAGAGGGAACAATAAAGGCATCCACTCATCTACCTTAACATTCAAATACCTCCTATCTTTTAAATATCTATCATCAGTTTCTCTTCCCATACATTTTCCCCATCTACCACGCGCAGTACATATATCCCTGCACTCAGCGTGGGAAGCTGCCAATAAGATATATCGGCTTCCAGCTTTTGCGAAAAGACGCGCTGTCCCTGAAGGGAGAAAATTTCCATATGCGCCGAAGTCGTCACCAATGGGTCTAACTGGATAGTTAGCTCGCCAGTAGTTACAGGATTGGGATAAACCTGCATCGGTATCCCCTGTGAGACGATAAACTGTGATATTTCTTCCTTTTCATCTACTACCTGCTTACCGCTCACCTCATAATCATGCAGATAAAAACGATTCATCGTGTAGCCAGGTCCTTCAGGCAAATGATTGTCGCTGCCCCCTGCGATTTTCACATGACTTCCAGCTTTAGGCTTGATCCTTATCTCATCAAACAATCCCAAATCATCTAACACATAATATTCTGCTGTTTTGGACAATGCAACGACCTGCTCCCCCATTTGCACTCCTTGATACCACGAGGTAATGAGGGCAGACTGACCTGCATTCTTGGATTTTAACTGCCACTGGACGGCTCTAAATCTATTACCTGCCAGGTCGGCCCCTATGTTATACACCAACTCTTCGTCTCCACTGATCCACTGTGCATCAAAATTAGAACTCGGATTCTGACTAATCACCGCATGCTCAAGCTGCTTGACGGAGGGGGAACCATTGTTCGCGCTGATTTGCAAATACGCTGGCTCTGTCCCCATTGTAAGAATACCTCCAATGGTCCCCGACATACTTATTTTATCAATGGATTGCTTGACAGGCGTACCACTGAGTGACACAAACTTGTGCTGATTGCCGTAGGCGTAACGCCAGGCAACATGGGCACCAGATACTGTACGCTCGGCTGGAATAGCCAATTCCGTCACTTTCATCAATCCGATGTAGGCAAAGCTCCCTTGATTCACACTCACATCAACGGTTAGTTTCCCATTGGCATCCGCATATAAGGTATCCGTCATCAAGACCGTACGGTTATTTCCATTGTATCCTGTACCGCCTAGATCCGCTCCCGAAGTTTGGAGGCTTCCACTAAAGGCTGGTCCCGTACCTGTCACAGTAAAATCCGTCACACGTGTTTGCGAAGTATTTCTGGTACCAAAAAACTCAATTACATAAAGATTTGCCGTAGAGAGTCCTGAAAGCTCAAAGGAAGCCGTGCTAGTCGTAAAAAAGTAATCCTCTGTAGCTGTCCCCACAGCCAATTCCCCCAAAAGTGCAACATCAGGAGCTAGCAAGCCTCCATTTAATCGGCCATTTTTTGAGAAATTATTCAACAGCGTGAGGGAAGCTCCCTGGCTAGCATTCTGATTGTCTACCAAAGTCGTACGGATACTTGCCGTCGTATTCACGACGTTGTTCCAGTGGTTGCCATTCGCATCGGGGCCAGGGGTAGTATTACCATTGGTCACATCATCAGGACCAAAATCTACATAGTAGGTATGGACTACAACAGGCGGAGGAGGGGAAGCAAGCGTGACCGTCACGTCATCTGAAGCGACATCTATTCCATCATTTACTTCAAGATTAAAGGTATAGGAAGTCCCCGAATTCAGTCCCGAAATCGTAGGGTTTGCTAGCGTCGCGTCGTCCAAGCTCACAGCAGGTCCAGCTACCTGAGTCCATTGATATGCCAAACTATCCCCTTCGGGATCTGTCCCACTGCCGCTCAGGGAAACACTCGTCATGCTAGAACCTAAGGTCAAGTCCGAACCTGCATCAGCCGTGGGCAAGAGATTCCGTGGTCCAATTTCCTCGATTTTCAAAGCACAGAGATAGGCAAAGCTACCTGTCACGACGGACAAATCCAGCGTTATATTCCCATTGACGTCTGCTTTGAGGGTATCGCTTACGGAGACTACGCTCTGATTTCCATCGTAGCCTGTGCCTCCCCAATTTGTTCCCGAAGTTTGCTGATCTGCGGAGGTCGTGGTCGCTCCTTGCAGCATATATCGGGTGATTCGGGTAGAGGATGTATTTCGTGTACCAAAGTAGTGGAAGACATAATGCTGTCCTGTATCTAATCCCGTCACCTCAAAACTGGCGGTTCCTGTCGTAAAAAAGTAATCCTGTGTCGCAGTCGGAATCGCAAAATCCCCCAAGAAATCAGTTGAAGGCGCCAGTAAGCCTCCATTTAAGATGCCATTCCGCGAGAAATTGGTCAGCAATTGCAGTGAAACGCCATAGTTTTGATTGGCTGCATTGACAAGGGAGACTGCTGGTGAAGGCAGTGTATGATCGGTGACGTTGTTCCAATAATTCCCATTGGCGTCAGGACTACTGGTTTCATTGCCATTGGTCCCATCATTCGGTCCGAAGTCCACCCAGTAGGTATTCAGTATCGGTCGCTTGTTGCCATCCTTTTGATCATTGATTGTCAACGTAAATCCACTGTTCTCATTAAAAATGGCTGGCGCACGTTCGATATTCGCCAAGGTCAATCCATTGAATGTCGCTGTCCCGCTGCTTCCAACCACACTGACAGCTGCACCTCCCATCGGTACGCTATACTGCGACCCATCTATGACATCTTTCCCTGTACCACGAATAAAAATATCCTGAAAGGTCACATCGGTTCCTGCGCCCGCAATCTGTACTCCATGCCGCTGAGCATCGTAAATATCGATATTGGAAAATGTTACCCCCTGTACGCCTCCATCAGAAGAGTTGATCTCCAATGCCCCACGGTGAAATCCAAAAAGGTCCACACTGGTCCCACAAGCGATCAGCGTATTCTCATATATTTGAATGGAAGTCGTATGGGTAAATTTATATCCTCCAAAGTCGGTCGTCAGACGAATCCCCGAACCTGTATGATTATCCTTGATGATGCAGTGGTGGATTTCATGTCCATCTCCCCCAAAAATCGCAGCGCCGCCAGCTCGGTAGGTATGTTCTACTGTATTCTCATAAAATTCATTATTGACAGCCTCAGTCACCCCTGTTCCATTGGTGGGCCAGATGGCCATTGCATCGTCTCCGTTGCTTCTGAAATTACACTGATATACCTGACTATTGGAGGTTCCCTGCGTGTAGTTGATGCCATCAGCGTAGCAATTGCGTACGCGGTTATTGTAGAACTGTAGATTTTGGGTGATCGTGATGGGCGGCGTGTAGTCTCCGATCCAGGCACCTGCCGAGAAATGGGTCAACCAGATGTCGTGTATCTTCGAATTGCTGCCATAATGTCCATTGATTCCTTTGTACTCAGAAGGGGAACCATCAGGTAAAAAGCGGGAATCGTTCGCCGTATTCATATAGAGATGTGAGATCTCTACATCGGAGGCATAGGTCAGAATCCCTCCTTTGAAGAATCCCTTGGTTTCAAAATAGATATCGGTATACCACATACCTGCCCCCTGTATCGTCGTCCCATCAGTTCCAATCTCTAGACGATTGCTCAACGTCCACTCACCTTCTGGAATGTACACGCCTGTTCCAGCGGTATTGGCTGCGGAGATAGCTGCGTAAAATGGGCCTAAATCGCTGATCCCATCATTGGCAACGGCCCCATAGTCAGTTACTGAAACATAACCTGCAGGTTTGGCCATAGGACCTGCGACCTGTTCTGTTTCTACAAAATCAATCCCATACTCGAAAGCATCTCCATTGGTTTTTTGAAATCGAAGAACATCCCCTGCACTTAAAGATGAAGTAAGGAGAAAATGGACTTCATCAAACCGCATACGAGGACGGCTGCCAGGTATATTTTCAGGTTCTGTATGGGGAAAGTATTGATAAGCCCAATAGGAAGAAAGAGAAACGGTTTGCGCATACGTTCCATTGACATATACATCCAAAGTACCTGTTTCACCTGAACCTGTACTGTTATCGGGCATGTTGAAACGGAGCGTCACACCATTGGCTGCCTCATTGATCGTCCACTCGACGTAGGCTCCATTGACTGGCAGCCCGATGTATTCTTGATTAGAGGCTTCGGCAGCGATGAGATTTTCGTCGAAGATAGGGTTGTCATAAGCGATGGCTCCTCCTCCTGTGATACCATCTTCGGCTTCGTATCGCGTGTAAGGCATTTGGTAGGCCCCTCGTGGAAGTCCATCACTTTGCGCAATGACATCAGTCACCATGAGTAGCTCTATGGCCAGTATGAAAGAGAAAAAATATAAGTAGCGAGATAGAGATGTGAAGGTTGATTTTTGCATAGTAGTCTTATTGAATAAACAGATGTAGGCGAAAGTGCTGTCTACTCAACTTAGCTGTGAACTTGGCATTTGATTAGGAGATTTAGGGAAAATGAGAGGGAGTATGCGACAAAAAGAGCCGTTGTTTCGCCTTGCTTAGACCAAGGGGATATTTTCGCCAGAAAGAGGAATTTCAGGACAAAAGGAAGGTTTGATCGTGTTTCTTATTCAGCTGTTTGAACCTGTCGTCATTTTCAAGAAGGCGGACAGATGAAGAGAACCCTTCCCAGAAGGGATTTCGCGTTGCTCAAGAGAGCTGAGACTTAACATTCTAGTAGTGAGTACAATAAAACTTTACCGTACCCTGGATACCTCTGACCACCTATTTATCGCTCAAAAATCTATCTTTTTTGAGCGATAAAACTTATTTTATCCCTCATGAAGTGGAACTGGCAGCAGAAAGATTGGGGACAATTCTCATTCGATGCAAAATCTTTGCGTCCCTTGGAAGATCGTTTTCTCCAAGAAGCAGGGCGCTGGCAAGGTCAGTGGACCCACCTTCCAAGTCATGAGCAAGATTCACTTCGCATCGACCTACTCAGCCAAGAAGCCCTCCAGACGTCACGTATTGAAGGAGAAATTCTAGATAGAGCAAGTGTCCAAAGTTCTATTCGGAGGCTACTAGGGCTTTCCTCAGAAACAAGAACCATAAAAGCCAACGAATACGGAATCTCAGAATTAACGGTAAGTGTTGCGGCCACTTTTGAACAAGCCCTTACCCATCAACAACTGTTTAGTTGGCATGAAATGCTGACAAATGGAAGGAGGGACTTGTTGGATATTGGACGTTATCGCACCCATCCAGATCCTATGCAGATTGTATCAGGACCGATGGAAAGACCCCACATTCATTTTGAAGCTCCTCCATCTACACAAGTCCCCATGGAAATGGAGAATTTTTTGGACTGGTTTCACCAAACAGGTCCTATGGGCGATCATTCACTTCCCGCTCTCACAAGAGCAGGTCTCACACATATTTACTTTGAGTCCATACACCCCTTTGAGGACGGGAATGGGCGAATAGGGCGCGCACTCGTAGAAAAAGTACTGGCACAAGCAATAGGTCAACCTTCTCTCATAATGCTTTCTGATGCTATCGATAAGCAACGGAAAGCTTATTATCATGAGTTAGGAAAAGCAAGTGAAAGTAATGAGGTAGATGAATGGCTGGCTTGGTTCGCACAGGTTATACTGGATGCACAATTATCCACTCAAAAATCTTTAGACTTTCTGCTATTCAAGACACAATTGTTGCAGCAACTTCAGCATCAACTCAACGCTCGCCAAGAGAAAGTACTCCTGCGACTTTTTAGTGCAGGTCATAAGGGATTTGAAGGAGGTCTGAGTGCCAAAAATTATCAAAAAATTGCAAAAACAAGTCCTGCCACGGCAACGAGAGATTTAGTCGATCTCGTAGAAAAAGGTGCATTGAAAAGAACGGGTGAGCGAAAATATACACGCTACTATTTACCTTTCGAATAAAAGACCTCACTATTTATCGCTCAAAAATCTCCCTTTTCTTGAGCGATAAAACTTGTTCTATCCCTCACTCCCTTGCATTTTCGCAAAAGTAAACGGTCCCAACTTTTTTTAATATTTCCTATATTCCATGAAGAGAGTTGTCTACTCGCACAAAACCTTTACAACCTAACTACTTCTTTCGCAACTCCTGCTTTCATGACTACGCTCAGATACCTCACCTACTGCCTCATTTGCCTATTGGGATGCCTGCACGCCAGTGCGCAGGACCCAAAGCCTTCTTTTCGACAGCTGACTGCCGAAGATGGACTCTCCAATAACTGGGTCAAAACCATCCTGAAAGATCAAAGGGGATTCATGTGGTTTGGCACGTCCAATGGTCTTAATCGGTATGATGGGCAAGAATTCAAAGTATTTCGTTCGGACTCTATCAATCAGTTAAGTGATAACTTCATACAATCCTTGACGGAAGATAAAGAAGGAAATATCTGGGTGGGGACATTTAGCGGCGGGTTGAATCGATTTGATCGAAAAACGGAGACCTTCACCGTTTTTAAGCACGATCCCAACAATCCCCAAAGCTTGGATCATAACCGTATCACTTGTACCTATCTCGATCCGACGGGCAAACTCTGGGTAGGAACAGCCATAGGGCTCAATCTTTATCACCCGCCAACTGCAACCTTTGATCATTTCCATCACGATCCACAAAAACCCTATTCAATTACCCAGGGTCAGGTTTCCTGCATCTTCATGGATCAGAGATCTAATCTATACGTAGGGACAAAAAATGGATTGAACATTCGAGAAAAAGGGCAGGATAGCTTTCGGTCTTTCCAGCATGACTCCCAAGACCCTACAAGCCTTGCGCATGATCATGTCACAGCCATTTACGAAGATAAATATGGTGACATCTGGATTGCAACATGGGGAGGGGGATTAGATAAATGGTCGCCATCAACACAGAACTTCACCCATCATAAACACCATGCTCAGAATCCCCAAAGCCTGAGCAATAATTCGGTTCTCGATATCCAAGGGGATGAATCGCATCATATCTATATCGCAACAGAAGGAGGAGGACTCAATATTTTTGACATCGAAAAGGGGACTTTCCAGGCTCTTCAGCCTGACCTTCAGAATAAACAAAGCCTCAATAGCAACTCCATTCATTCGCTTTACTACGATTCTGATAATCAATTTCTTTGGGCAGGCACGTATAATGGCGGCATCAATTATTTCAGTAAATGGGATAAGCCCTTTCGCCTCATCCAAGCCAAAGTCGGAGGCCTCAACGACAACCACATCACCTCTGTTACAGAAGACAAAAATGGCATCTTGTGGATAGGTACAGACGGGGGAGGAATCAACCTATATAATCCTAAAAATGCGTCCTTTGCTTATCTCAATAAAGCTGCTGGGCTTCAAAACAACGCGATTCTTTCCTTGAGATGCGACCGCAACAATTACCTTTGGGTAGGTACGTACAATGGCGGGCTGGATCGTATCTCTCCCGACAGGAAACAGATTCGGCATTTTCGTCACGATCCTGTAGACCCTAGCAGCCTCAGTGGCATCCACATCAGCACCATCTACGAAGACAAGCGAGGCAATATCTGGATTGGAACGATGGAGGGGGGCTTGAATTTCTTCCATCCTCAAACAGGGACTTTTTCACGCTATCAACACGATCCTCAAAACCCTCAAACCATCAACAACAATTTTATCTATGGCATCTTCGAAGATCGCCTAGGAAGGATTTTGGTACAAACAGGGAATGGATTAGAGATTTTTGATAGTCAGAGCCAGACTTTTTCCCGTTTTCATGAACAGTTTGGGACGCTCTTTGGTGTCCCTGTCGCACTCTGCGAAGACAGTCAGGGTAATCTATGGATTGGCTCCAAGGAACAGGGACTATTCAGAGTAGATAGGACAGGGGTAGAAGTCAAAAGGTATATGGAAATAGACGGCCTCCCTAGCAATGGTATTTCGGGAATCATGGAGGATAAACTCGGCAATCTATGGATCAGTACCCAGCGAGGATTATGTAAATTTGAAGAAGGGGTTACCAAACCAGAGCGGGTGCGATTCAGGACTTATGCGCTCGAAGATGGCTTGCAGGGAAATGAATTCAAGGCAGGTGCATTTTGTATGCTACAAAGTGGGCAGATGGTCTTTGCTGGACAAAATGGCTTCAATCTGTTCGATCCCCTCAAAATTCAGCACAACCCCTTTATTCCTCCTGTAACCCTGACGGGATTTAAACTCTTTAACAAGGATGTTCCCTTTGGTACAGATCAAATCCTCTCAGCACCGATCTCGGAGACGTCAGTGATCGCCCTTAGCTATGCGCAATCCGTCATGACCTTTGAGTTTTCCGCACTCAATTATATGCTCTCCGAAAAAAATCAATATGCCTATAAAATGGAGGGCTTTGAAGACACCTGGAATTACATTGGCACTCAGCACAATGCCACTTATACCAATCTAGATGCGGGTACGTACACCTTCCGCGTCAAAGCTGCCAATAATGATGGGGTATGGAATGAGGAAGGGACAAAAATCCAGCTGACCATTTTACCTCCCTGGTGGGAGCATCCCTATTCTCAATTGGGGGCCATCCTCTTTTTCATTGCCATTATCTTCATTTATGCTCGACTAAGGACCCATCAGCTCAAACGAAGTAAAAGGAGGCTGGAACATAAAGTCGCCATTCGCACTTCTGATCTGGAAAAGGCCAATGCCATTAGTGAAGCAAGACAAAAGGAAATTTCGCAGAAAAATGAAGCCCTCACCCATCAGAATCATGAGCTAGAAAGACAGTCATCCGAGATTCGCCGTATGGCGGATGAAATCCGGAACCTGAACGAGGCCAAAATTCGCTTTTTTACGAATATCTCTCACGAGCTGCGTACCCCGCTCAATCTCATCTTATGGCCACTAGAGGACCTACGTCGCGAAACGAATGACCAGCTCTCCCCACATCGGGAAAAATTCGAACTCATGCACCAAAATGCTTCGAAACTGGTGAGACTCATCAATCAGCTTTTGGACTTCCGAAAAATGGAAACGGGTACACTTCAATTGGCGCTGAGCCAGCAGGATGCCATGGCGGCTATTCGGCGAACATTCGATGGATTCCAGTCGTGGGCAGACCGCAAGAATATTTCCTACCAACTTGAAACTTCCCTCACGGAAGTAATCATGTGCCTAGACGCCGATAAGCTGGATAAAATCCTGTCTAACCTCTTGTCCAATGCATTCAAATTTGTGGAGTCAGGGGGGGTAATCGTGGTCAAAGTGGAGCAGGTCAGTCGGGAGGGACGCTCCATGCTTCAGGTTATCGTAACAGATGACGGAAAGGGGATAGAGGCTACACAAGCAGACCGAATATTTGATCGTTTCTACGAAGGTAAAGGAGCACATTTTCCTGGATCAGGAATAGGATTGGCTCTAGCAAAGGAATTGATTGATCTTCAGGAAGGGCAGATTTGGGTAGACAGTATCCCAGGGGAAGGCGCGACATTTACGTTTCAGATTCCTTGTGACCTTCCTTGTGAAGAGATCAGCCCGTCGGCTCCAAAGGAAAATACCTATCCCACTCATTTTTCCTCGCCTCCCCCCAAAATACAGGAAACAAATACCCCTGTCAAAATCAAGCGTGCTACGCTGTTGTTGGTAGAAGACAATCAGGATATTTCGGCGATAATGGCGAAAAAATTGCGTCCCCATTATGATATATGGACGGCTGCCAATGGGAGGGAAGGGCTTCGCCTTGCTTTCGAGCATGTGCCCGACTTAATCATCAGTGATGTCATGATGCCTGAAATGGATGGCTTCGCCCTCTGCCAAACCCTCAAAGAGGACGAAAGGACCAGTCATATACCTGTGATCTTGCTTACTGCTAGATCGGGAGAAGAGAGTCAAATGCAAGGACTCTCGACAGGTGCGGATGATTATATCACGAAGCCCTATCAATTCGAACTCCTACATCTCAAAATCCAAAATCGTCTATTCACTCAGCAGAAGCTCAAGGCACAACTTTCGAAAGACACAGCTTTCATTCCACAAAATTTGGACATCTCTTCTATAGACGAAAAATTCCTTCGAAAGGCAGTCGAAATTGTAAGGGAAAATTTGCAGAACTCGGAGTTTGGCGTAGAGGACTTCAGCCACTACTTCCACATGAGTCGCCGCAATGTACTCCGTAAAATGAAGGGTGTCACAGGTCTCTCTATCAATGAATTCATCCGCAATACCCGTTTAAAAGTAGCCCATCGTATGCTGCTAGAGGGAGACCTAAATGTCTCAGAGGTCGCTTATCAGGTGGGCTTCACAGATCCCAAATACTTCAGCAATTGTTTCAAAAAGCAATTTGGAGCGTTGCCTTCAAAGATAAAGGGGTAAGGGGATAATGACTGTAAAAGCGATTCCCTACATACGCAACTATTGCTTGGGCACAAAAACTAGGGGCTACAACCCAAAAGCTGCAGCCCCACCCTTATCACAATTAAGACCATGTTTGAAACCTCAAATCCGCGAAAAGTTTACACTTTCAGAACCTGAACTTCATCTATTTTGATCAATTTGGTACCACTAAATCTCACAAAATAGCTTTCGTCAGAACCTAAAATCGCTGCTTTTTAGCTAGATTTTCATTGTTCCAAACATGGTCTAAGTACGTAGACAGGTAGATTCAGGCAATCAAAAAAGTAACTAACTCCTGATTCCTAATACTTTAAGTCTCGGTTCTCGACTCTCGAAATCTTTCATCCATCTACTCAATTTCCTCCCAAATATCAGGGCCGTATCATCTGCGTCGCATAGCTATTACCTTCTATCTCCAGACGGATAAGGTATACTTGCCCACCCGCGAGATGCGTCGTATCTATCTCATATTGATGTAGACCTACCCCTAGATTCGTCTCGACAATCGTATCCACTTTTCGTCCGACCAGATCATACACATGGAGCTGAACCGCACCCGCTTGACGGAGGGAAAAGCTTACGTTAGCCTGATCCTGTACAGGATTGGGAAATACCTGAAGCGGAGTCAACAAATCATCGCCTAAGCCTTCAATGGAGGTTACAACCTCACTTTCGGCTACTCTTGCTACCGAATTCGTTGCCTGCGCATAGTTATAAAGCGTGTCTTCTGCCGTCGCACCCTGCCCATCCAATGCTGCATACAGTTCTAGGCTAGACTTGAGCATGCCACCTGCTGTTATTTCGCTTAGTTCATTCGTGGTCATTCCAGCACGATAAATAAACCAATCACGATAATCAGCTGTAGGACCTTTGGCTTCGCTGAGGAAGAACTTGTCAGGATTCAATTGCTCATCTACATCCCCTTGGAAGACATCGTTTACATACAAGAGCGTCTTGCCACGCGCAAAGTAATGCGTCAAGGTGACCGTCTTCCAAAAACCATTGTTGATCGTCGAGGTGCCTACAATCCCTGCATTGTCATCTCTCAGATACTGGATGGTACCCTCCGTACGATCAATGAAAAGGGCACCATACCCTCCACCGTCTGTAGTAAATCCTCCCATGACACCTGTCTCAGTCGTGCGAATGTCAAATGAACATGTGAAGGAATGTAGGACATCGTCCGGCGTGAACTCAAGCTGATAATCCGTATCGTTTTTGTCGATGGTCAAATAAGTACCTGTCACACGCTGGGGCTGAGGCTTCCCTTCGGCAAGGGCATCAAAAAGGGAAGGTACAAAGCTGTAGGACATCTCGCGATGACCCGCTGTATTGGGGTGGAAGGGATCAGCTTCGTAGCCATCGGCCCATCTACCCGCACCGTCATCTACGGCCCCGAGGGAGTTGACACTGGCGACATCCCAGCCGTGGATGAGGAGGTTCATCTGCTTGGTAAAATCATATTCTGAGGAGGTAAAGTCCGCTCGTGCATAGCAGTTGACCACGACAGGCTCTATGCCTGCATCGCGGGCACGATCGATCAACACGAGCATATTGTCACGAAACTGGTCGAAGGCTGCTTGTCCCTGACTACTAATTCCTTCATTGCCCAGAGACAATCCATACACGACATACCCTGGACAGAGCGGAAGCAGGTCTGTATCCCAACGATTGCCCAGCAAAATGGTGTTATTGCCACCTACAGAGATATTGGCGTCGCGCCATTCCAGTCCATCACCTGCATTGAAGCGACTGTTCAATAGCTGCGCATTCTGATATGCGTATCCTTGACTATTCGTCGCCCCAAAGCCATCAGCCACAGACGATCCCATATAGGCTATGAGTAGAGAATCCTGTGTAGGACAAAGCGCTACCTGTTCAGGTAGAGGGAGAATCTCTGTGATCTTCATACATCCCAGGTAGGCAAATCCACCTGAGACAACCCCTACGTCTAACAGAATCTTTCCACCTACATCGGGATAAATGGTATCTGATACCTGAACCGTACGATTATTGCCATTGTAGCCAACTCCTCCAAGGTCTGTACCTGATGTCTGTAAGGAATCTATCACAGCGTTTGATCCCATAGCCGTAAAGGAAGTGACGCGGGTACTCGCTGAATTTCTGGTTCCAAAATAGCTGAAGATGTAACCACTCGCTGTATCCAATCCTCCAAACTCGATGGTGGCCGTACCTGTCGTAAAGAAATAATCTTCGGTAGCAGTACCTACCCCCAATTCTCCCAGCAAACTCGGATCAGGATTCAGGAGTCCTCCGTTTTGAATCCCATTGGCTCCAAAATCTATGTTTACTTTTGCGTAAATGTCTGATGGAGCATTATTTTTCTGGACAAAGAATACGGTGTCTGCGGTTGTCAAAGGGTCTGTGAGATTATTCCAATAATTTCCCTCTGTGTCAGGGCTGGAAGTCAGATTGCCATTGGTCACATCATTGGGGCCAAAGTCAACGAGGTACTGGGGATTGATCTCTACTTCCTCCACTTTGAAAGCATTGAGATAGGCAAATCCACCTGTTATTTCGGCAACGCCAATTGTAATTCTGCCATTGGCATTAGGTCTGAGCACGGGTGTCACTGCCAAGGTGCTGTTATTTCCATTATATCCCCCTCCTCCTATATCAGAACCTGAAGATTGCAGCGTATCTACGTGCAGGGTGGCACCCGAAAAGGTATACTGTGTGATACGCGCACTTGCGGAATTTCGAGAGTTAAAAAGGGAAAAAACATAGCCTTTTCCAGGATCTAAATCGTCAAATGACAGTGTCCCACTGGAAGTAGTGAAAAAATAGTCCTGTGTGGCCGTAGCAATTGCCAGATCCTCCAACAGATTGGGGTCAGGATTCAACAACCCTCCATTTTGTATCCCATTGGCACCAAAACCTGAAACGATGCTCAGGTTAATAGCTGTAAGCATTCCTGTGTTATCGACCAATGCAAGCGCATCAGGTCCCGCACTAGGATTGGTGAGGTTGTTCCAATGGTTGCCATTGGCATCAGGGCTGGCCGTAATGTTTCCGTTGGTGCCATCATTTGGTCCCAAGTCAATGTAAAACGTACGGAATCCTCCATCTCCGACTGTGATATTTACGGTATCCTTATCTGTAACCGTGCCATCGTCTACCGTCAACTCGAACGTATATTGATTGCCATCACTGAGTCCACTGATCGCCGTCTGCGCGAGGGTATTCTGATCGATAGTCACCGTAGGTCCTCCAACCTGTGTCCATAGATAGATCAATGCATCATTGTCAGGATCCAGGCCGCTTCCTCGTAAGCTATCTGAGGTTGTACCTGATGGCAAGAAAGCATCTGTCCCCGCATCAGCAAATGGCGCTTGATTCGCACCTGTCGGAGCCAATTCCACCATTTTCATGACACCTAGATAAGCAAAGCCCCCCTGTACTACTTCAAGTGTCAGCGAGATCTCGCCATTCCCATCAGCAAAAACAGTATCTGAAACGAGAATTGTGCTGTTGTTGCCATTATATCCAGGACCGCCAAGATCGACTCCTGACGTCTGGAGCGTACCATTGTAGCTTCCTGCTCCATCCAGCGTGTAGCGAGACACGCGAGTGGTCGTGGTATTTCTGGTACCAAAGAAAGAGAAAATATAGCCCCCCCCATGATTTAATCCCGCAAGAGTAAAAGCCGCTGACCCTGTCGTAAAGAAGTAATCCTCTGTTGCAGTAGGGATGGCAAATTCGTCTAATAAAGTATCGCTAGGCGCTAGCAAGCCCCCATTTTGAATGCCATTGGCCACGAAATCAATATCTATTCCCAGCGTAGCAGTTGTGCTTTGATTGTTCACATCGACTAGATTTACTAGGGGACTACCTGTTGTCGTACCCAAAATATTGTTCCAATGGTTGCCATTCACATCGGGATTAGTGGTTGCATTCCCATTGGCTACATCATCCTTCCCAAAATCAAAGAGAAAGATCGTAGGCTGCGCATGGAGACTGATTCCAAGCACAAACAGAGAGAGAAGTAGGGTTATTTTTTTCATGCGAATAGAGATTTTGGGAGCTGGGAATCGAAAGATCCGAGATAAGTCACACAGTATGCTTGAGTCCCACCCCTTGGTTTAGTTTGGCTTAGTAGAAAGATCAAATAAGCTGATGGCCACTCCCCCACTCGCCGCTAGCCTAGCTGCAATATGGTCATGGGAAGTCACCTCATGAGTTTCAATCGTGTACGATTCGGGTTGTGTTTGGTAGTCGGCCTCTGGTCCATCTTGATAGACTTTGGCGAGGTATTTTTTGTCAGGGTCAAGGAAATCCAATGGAATGTCTATCTCGCGAGGCTGCGCATTGGTAATAGCCCCCACAAACCAATCTTCTGTACCCCGTTTTTTTCGAGCAATAGTCAGATGCTGACCAATTTCTCCCCCCAGAACACGCGTTGTCTCCCAATCCACGCCCACTTCCTGGATGAAGGTGAAAGCATCAGGATATTGTTCATAGTGTGAAATCAAATCATTGGCAATCTGGATGGGGGAATAGATAATGACGTACAGTGCAAGTTGTTTCGCAAGGGTGGTGTTGATCGCGCCTCCAAGGGGATCACTTAACCCAAATACGCCCGGAGCAAAATCCATAGGCCCTGCCAGACACCTCGTAAAAGGTAAAATTGTCTGATGATCAGGTGGATTCCCCTCCCCTTCTTCCAAAGTATAGGGTTCCTGGCCGCGCCCCCCTTTGCGAGAAATGATGTTGGGAAAAGTCCGCCGCTCTCCTGTATCCTTGATCGGCTTGTGTACCACAACGGCCATTTTGTGCTGGGCAGCAAGCTTAATCACCTTGTGAAAGTGTGTGACAAAGGCCTGTCCATGATGGTACTTCCCGTTGGCGAGGATACTCCCTTCATTGCTATAACTTGTCTTGACCGCCTGGAAGCCGTGATCATTCAGCTGCTGGAAAGCAGCCTGCATTTGCTTTTCGTAGCGATCCACATAACCATCCGTTTCATGATGGCTTACAAGAGAAATCCCCTTCTCGCGGGCATATTGACTAAACGTTAAAAAGTCAAAATCAGAATCGTTTCTTGAGATAGTAAATGCAGAGCTAATACTCGAAGCGTTTCTTTCGGCTCCATTCAGCACCACGCCATCCAACCCTTTCTGCGCTGCAAAGTCAATACAGTCCAGATTGTAGGCACTCGCCTTCTGATTTGGCTGAAATACTCCTTTCGTCTGTACCCGTGTACCAAGATACTTACCTAGTTTTAACCATGACACATCTCCCAGTTGGTTGGGTTCATTGAGATTCAGTATCAGATAAGAAGTAATCAAGTCCCCTGGTCGGGTAGCTAGTGTAATGGTTCTCCAGGGAGTCTTCCCAGGTGCCTTGACGAAGGCACGGCTTTTTTCTCCCTGGCTATAAGGTACGAGCTCACAAGTTAGTTTTTGGTCGTCTGATCCATCCAAGACCATGCTTGAATAATCCTTCAAAGCGGCTTCATGAATACTCATATACAGTTCCTCTCCCCCTTTGATAGTCAGAGGTGTATGGGCTTTCCCAATCTGAGAAATGGAAGAATGATTGTACAGGTATGCATAACGACGGGTCTTATAAGCAGGAATCCACCAGCTTTCATGATCTCCCTTAAAATGAAATTCCGTCAACTCATTCTGAATCTCAAAATGACGAAGGTGCTCCTGTTCGGGGAATTCATACCGAAATCCCATTCCATCATCAAACAACCTAAATACAATGTCCAGGCGACGTTTCAGATCATATTTTTCCTTGAGCGACACGCGCATTTCATTGTAATGGTTGCGTATCCACCTTTCTTCTCCCCATGGCTGTTCCCATGTTTCGTCAAAGGTTTGATAGCTCACCCCCACCCACTCCATATCCTTTTTCAGATCTGGCATCTTATTTAATTCAAATCCTAGATAGGAGGTATCCATGACCATTTGATCTTGGAATAATACCTGATAAAAAGGCTTTCCTTCCTGATCCAATTGCACATTCACCTCTACGACCTGATGGGGTGAGACACAGTGGCCACTTTGATCCATCATAGCCTGACAAGCTGTGAGACAGATTGCCATCCATATATAGAGGAGTTTTCGCATCAGAGATCTGAGATTAGCTGACTGAGGATAGAAAAATGAGAGTTGAAGGGAGCCAGAGCAGACCTGTAAATACTACAGGCCGCTTGGCTATTGAAAAAGCTATAAAAATGACGCTTCTTGGTTCTTATAAGTAGGTAGACAAAAGATTTCGAGGGTCGAGAACAGAGATTTAAAGCACTAATCATCAACGATATATCACTTTTCAAAGTACCCGATCACATCTTGACTATTAGCACGTAAAAGTCTGATGTCTTGAACGAAGTGAAACCCCTCATGGGAACATCTGTCTGCCTACTTAGGAGACCTTCTACTCAATTCTGATGGTGCGACCTTCGTCCTCAGCATTGATGGTCAAGGTCACAGTATAGGTTCCACCTTGTGCCACATAATAGTTATCTTGCCCCGACTCCTTCCTGATGAAGCGATTATCAAAAGCGGCACCTACCTTATTGACACTTCCATAGGTAATGAAGATGCCGTTTTGCACATTTTCACGAAGCACAAACGACTTATCTTCAATCAGTTCTAAATTCCAACTCCATGTGTAAAGGTTTCCATCCCTGATCGGACGCTGCACAAGATCAATATCGGTCCATGCACCAGGAGTGGTATCATTTACGTAGTAAGCATTTCCAAACCAGCCAAATTCAGTGTCTGAATAATCGGTCAGCAGTTCTCCTGTCTTCGTCTTAGTCTCACTCCAAGTCTGTGTAGCAGCATCATACTTCAGTTGTACGGTGAATACGCCAGATTCTTTGTGTGCACAATTCTCAAGGAAATACCCCAAGTCATTGGTTCCGCTACTCCATGCATCGGCATAACTTGCTACACCCAAGCTGCTCAATGTGATTTCGGGATCTTCATTCAATACATGCCAGCCATCGTTAAATCTGTAGCGGTAGCCCGAAGCCCCTACGAGTGGCAGCTCTGTCAGCTCAAAGACGGTTACTGATGTATCTGAAGAAACCAGATTGAGGGCCGTTCCCCCTGCCCATTCTTGCTCTGTTGCATCTCCGATGATGTTGGCCTTTACTGGCATCAGGACAAACTTCAATTTATTCATATCTACATAGAGATAGTATAATCCTTCTTCTGCTACTTCAATCGCCTGTCCATCTTTTATCAAAGAGCCGTTGAGCACAAGCTCCTTGACAGATCCACCAATGGCTTCTGCGCTATCTACACTTGCTGTGCCATCGACACCATAGGCATTGCGGATACCTGACTCGACAAAGGTAAACTGGATGCTTCCCTGCGCCCCAATATGGATAAACTTACCATATACACCTGCGATGGATTCAACCATGCTTCCCTTTCCTGGGTCCATGACAGCTAAATCTAGTTTGGAAGCATCTGATCCTGCCTCAGTAGCAACTGTATTCGTACCAAAGACATAAAATCCATTGGGAATGATCGGGAGCTGTGGTTCGGAAGGCTCTACAGGATCAGGTGTGGGAGTAGGCTCTATAGGCTCAGTCTTACATGAGAAGAATACAGAAGCCCATGCAATCAGTGAAAGCATCACAAGTTGCTGTAATTTTAGCTTTTTCATGCGAGGTATATTTTTGAGGGTTGTTTGAAAAAATTATTGAAGGGTCGCCAACAAGGAATCTGCTGTGGTGACATCGAGGGTATTGAGGGCATCAAAAATCTCGTCCAAGGTTTCTTGGGCGGGAGCATTGCCCACATTTTCTTTTCGTTCCAAATAATATTGATAGACACGTTCTAGATCCGTCTTATCATAGGAGACACCTGCTAATTGCTGGATTTGTTCCAAAAACTGAAACCCAAACTCCTGCGTAGGTTCGAACATCGTTCCTTCCCCGAAATCATTCCATGTAACTAATTGAATGACAGGCACACCTGCATCTACAGTCGTCGAGATCGTATTAGTCAGAGTCTGCCCGCTATTGTGTGGCACATAGCCAAAACTGCTGCCTGCGCCCCCTTCTTCGTAAAAATCATGGAAGCCAGGATAAATCGAGCCTATGATATCTTCCTTATCATTATTTTGATAAAAGGACGCTAGCTCATCTAAATTGGGCGAGAAGTCTACCCATGAAAACTCTCCCGCGGCACTACCAGATCCTACCAGATTGGTGAAGTTCCATAGCGGAAAAAAGCTGGATGTCTGATCCAAAGCTCGGAGTATCTGCCCCCATTCGCTCGCCGTGCGGAAATAGCGAGGCCCAAAAGTCAACAGGAGCGGACGGCTATTAAATGTGATATAGTTAAGTGAGGAAAAATAGTTCTGCTTGATGTAACGCATATCTGCTCTGGCAGCATCGATATCGGTGAAGTTGGTATTCTCCGCAACCAGTTCAGCTGTAAATTCCTCATAGACAATGCCATATTTCATCCCTGTCCGTTCTACTCCCTCAATGAACACATTGGAATTGTCGAGATTAATTCCAAAATCATTTACATCATGTGATCCATACCAATCAATCAACACACCGTCTATGCCTGCATACTTCATCAAGAGCAAATGATAATCGGCAACATCTGGATCTGAAGAGTCATAAGGTCCAATCAAGGGATAATAATGAGAAGCAATCTCCAGGTTTCCATTGCTGAGTGTCCGATCGGGATTTTTATTGAGCATCGTCCAGTGGTATCCCCAAAATCCAGAAAACTCCTTAGTATTAAACCAGGGCATATAATGCATGTAGAGCTTGGCTGGATTCGTCTTATCTGGAAGCTCAGGTAAATTCTGTGCAGGAGGCGGCGGTGGCGGTGGGGTAATCACCTCGGGTGGATCTTGCTTACAACTTATCAGCACAAATCCCACACATAGTAGAAGAGGAAGAAATAGCTTTTTCATAATATGAAGTCCTTTGAAACATGTGTACACATATTCGGGCGTCAATGAATATTTCCTGTACCACACTGTGACACGAAGAAGCTCAATCTTGCGAAAGGAAAGGATGAAAAATGATGAAAAAACGAGGAATTTCTGGCCAAAGGAGCATCAAAGGCCGCAAAAGGTAGAAAATTGAGACAGAGAGGGAGACATTTGAGCAAAGAAATGTGGAAAGAAGGTGATAGCTTTTGTTCTACTTATACCCAAAACTTTATTATTCTAATTTTTATTTAGGTAAAACTTTCACCCAACACATGTAGAATTACCTACGTCTCTTTCAAAGAGGAGGAATGATCGGTTGATGAAGGCGAAAGAAAAGAAACCTGCAGGAGCCTACGCATCCTGATAAAATCCATACGAATTGTTAGAAGTTGTTTGATTCCCTAGCCCCACCCTATGAAAATTCAAGCTTTACTCTTCAGCATACTTTTGTCTTGCTTCTTGCAACCTACTGCATCGCGCGCGCAGATTACCATCGCGGATACGCTCTCAGCCAATGCGCTGGTAGGGACACTATTTGGGACGGGAGTAGATGTCGTCCTGGATACCATCATCTGTGATACGAATCTGGCGATTAGAGAATTTGATGCGACGAATTCTAACCTAGATTTGTTTCGCGGATTATTGATGAGCACAGGTGCAGCAGCAGATGCACCAGGGCCCAATTTATCGCCCAATACGGGTACCATTCTCCCATCCACTGGATATGGCCCTTTGCAAGTCCTGTCGGGAAATATCACCCACGATGCCTGCGTCATCGAATTTGACATCACTCCTTTTTGTGACAGTATCGGAATTCGATATGTATTTGCATCTGAAGAGTACAACGAATTTGCCCTCAGTAGCTTCAACGACGTATTTGCCTTCTACATCTCAGGCCCTGGCTTCACAGCTCCCGCCCCCGGCGAAAACATTGCCCTGGTACCAGGTGCGACCATCCCTGTCGCCATCAACAATGTCAACAACGGAAGCGCGACCCCCTCCACAGGACCTTGTACCAACTGTCAGTATTATTTCGACAATACAGGAGGAGCCTCCGTCGAGTTCGATGGTTTTACCACTCCACTAGTAGCAGGTGCGCGTGTGACGCCCTGCGAAACATACCACATTACCTTAGCGATTGCCGATGTAGGAGACGAGATCTATGACTCAGGAGTGTTTCTGGAAGTGGGCGGAATTACCTGCCTCTCAGAGTTTGTGGACATCACAGCCAGGCATGGCGATGTCGCCGATTCTTCCTTCGTAGTCGAGGGCTGCAACAACAGCTTTGGCTTCTTCGAGTTCAATGTCCCCCAACCCCTTCAAAATACCAAAACCTACAATTTCACCATCGGGGGAACAGCTACCCCAGGTGTCGATTATGTCCCCATTGCCAACTCTATTACCATACCTGCAGGTTCGACCAGTGGCATCATTCCCGTAGCGATCCTCGCCGACAATATCCCCGAAGGAACCGAAACCATCGAACTGATCTACGTAGACTCCTTCCTCTGTGCTTCCAGCGTATACATCGACACCGCCATCTTGGAGATCCGAGATCTCCCCATCAATATTCAATCGCTGGTAGATACCTTTACCTGCTCAGATATCTCCATCCCCATCGGCATTATCCCAGATTCTAACCAAGTATACACATGGACGCCCACGACCTATCTCAGTGATCCTACAGCAAGCAACCCACTCTTAATCCCCAATGACTCGACGACCTTTCCCTACACGCTCAACTATTTGCTGGAAATCAATGCCTTCGAAGGCGTCTGTCTATATGATGACAATGTCCAGATCGATGTCAAACAAGGAAACTATGCTTCTGTCATTGTCGATACAGTCTGTGAAGGGAACCCCACTTCCTTTCAAGCTACTTCCTCCGGCTTCCCCATCACAAATTGGTTTTGGGAATTTGGGGAACTGGGAGCCAGTTCCGCCTTACCTGCTCCTGTCTACACCTATGGATCGGCAGGTACGTACCAGGGTGTACTCGTTGCGTTTAATACAGACGGATGTCTGGATACGGTCCGCTTTCCTGTAGTCGTAGATGGCCTGGTCGGATCAGGCTTTACAGCCAATGATGTCTGCCTAGGAGATACGACGTTCCTGACCAATCCCAACGATCCCATCGGCACCTATATTTGGAATTTTGGAGATGGTTCGTCGTTAGTAAGTGCTTTCCAACCCTCTCATGTATACCTCACACCTGATACATTCACCATCACACTCATCGGGGTGAGTCCAGATGGCTGCCAAGATACAAGTAGCCAAGAGGTGATTGTATATGAGGCGCCACAAGCTGCATTTATCGCGGATACAGTTTGTGTTGGGCTGGCGAGCAACTTCCAAAACGGCAGTACACCTAGCAATGGATTAAGCTTTACTTGGGATTTTGGGGACAATACTACTTCCAACGACCTTAACCCTACACATATCTACACAACTGCCGATACTTTTCCCGTCACCTTGATCGCGACACAGGCAGGAGGGCTTTGTGCAGATACGCTCATCCAAGATGTGATCGTAGGAGAGGTGCCAGTGGCTGCCTTTTTGAGTGACAGTGCCTGTGAGGGAAGTAGCGTCACACTCACTAATCTCAGTTCAGCTAGTATCAATGTTACGTCTCTATGGATTCTGGGAAATGGAGATTCTTCTTCGCTCACTTCGCCTGTGATCACCTATGCAAATCCAGGCACATACGATGTGATCCTCATTGCCAGTCTTCCCAATTCCTGTTCGGATACCGCATCGGATGTAGTAACAATATACGAAAACCCCCAAGCCGATTTCACCGCCGATAGCGTCTGTGAGGGACTGCGTACCACCTTCCAAAATTTGACGATCGCAGGATCATCTGCCGACCTTGCCTACGATTGGGACTTGGGCGACAACAACACGACCATTGATCCCAACCCACTATATAGGTATGACTCGTCTGGCATCTACTCGGTCATCGTGCTTGTCACAGATAGCAATGGTTGTACCGATGATGCCACGGAGGATGTGCTGGTAAGGGAACCGCCATTAGCTGACTTTGAACTGCTAGATGGATGTGAGGATGCGGATCTAGACTTAATTGACTTCAGCATTCCAGGTGATGATGTGACGCTTACCTACCAATGGACAGATATCTACAGCAATCAATTCCAAGGACCAAATCCGAGCATCGCCAACCTTCCTGTAGGAGCTTATGGGATAGAGCTCATCCTATCTGATGGCGCAGGTTGTGCGGATACATTGACAAGAAATTCGACGATTTTTGAGATTCCTCAAGTGACTTTTGAGGTGCTGCCTGTCTGTCAGGGCACCTCCACTGTTTTCACCAACCAAACGCAGTCTAATCAGTCGCTGGATTATGTCTGGGATTTTGGCGATGCTGATACCAGTACTGCAATTTCCCCCACAAAACTTTATGATACCTTTGGTACATTCACAACCACCCTTATTGCCACTACACCTCAGGGCTGTACGGATACTTTGAGTCAGAATGCCATTATCTACCAAAATCCGCGTGCAGATTATACCGTCGAAGATGTGTGTGAAAATGCTTCTTCTCTTTTTGTCAATGTAAGTGAGCCAGGAGATGGGCAAACATTGACTTTTGACTGGGATCTGGGGGACAATACAACAGTAGATGTCACCGCGCCCGACTACGTCTATGCTACATTCGGTATATACAATACACAGCTCACAGTCTCAGACGAAAATGGCTGCACGGATCAACGCTCTTTGGCGCATCAAGTATTCGCCAAACCTACTGCCAACTTCCGCGCAGACGATGCATGTGCCCTATCAGAAATTCTCCTCACCAACGAGACTCAGATAGCGGATGCGCAACGATTTCGTGCTTTTAATTGGAGCTGGGGAGATGGAGAAACGGCGCGGGAAGATTTGCCTAGCAAATCGTATGACGACCCAGGATTCTATGACATCCAATTGATTGCAGATACCGAGAATGGCTGTCTAGACACGGCAAATCAAAATATCCAGGTCTTTGCCAATCCTGTAGCAGCGTTTGACTTTATCGATGCGTGTTTCCCAGATTCGATCACTTACCTCAATCTCAGCAGCATCGACAATACCTTTGGAGATGTATTGGATCAGAGCCTGTGGAACTTTGGAGATGGCACACGTACGACCAATCTTGACATGGTTTCCAAGGCTTTTATTACTCCTGGTACATACATCACGAGCTTAGAAGTCATCAGCAATAATGGGTGCGAAGCACTGACCAATCAAACCATTCAGATAGATCCCACGCCCCTGCCTCCTACGCTACGGTCCGACACCGTCTGCTTTGGAGAAGCAGGACGGCTGATTGCTTTGCCTGCCGATGGATCGCACACCCTTCGCTGGTACAATGAGTTATCAGACGAACTTCCCTTCCTCGAATCCAGGGTCCACATTGTCCCGCAGGTGGTGAACTCAGACCTTTTTTGGGTGGAAGCAAGCACGGCTAATGGCTGTGTGAGTGATCGTCTACCTATATTTCTGGAAATGTGGCCTGGACGAGCACCTGAAATCCTCTTGAGTGACACGGTACTTGAAGCCCCCAGCGCCATTGTAGAGCTAAGGACCAAAGAAGATAATTTTGTCAGCTATGCATGGGACTTGGGAGATGGCAATACCTCCCTCTCGAGCCAACCTACTCATGAATACCGAGCACCTGGTAAATACCTCATCACAGTCAAACTGGTCGATGTCCAAGGCTGTACCTATGAAGCGCAACGACTCATCGAAGTCAAAGAAATCATTGCCGTCTGGGTGCCGAGTGGATTCTCCCCCAATGGCGACAACAGCAATGATCTATTGCAAGTCCAGACTCGATTGATTCAAAGTATGCAGTTTGAGGTTTACCATCGTTGGGGCGGGCAACTATTCGCTTCAGATGAGCTGAATCCTGCATGGGATGGACGAGGACTAGATGGAGAGCTAGTCAATCCAGGTGTATATGTCTTTAAAGCAGCTTATGTCGATATCAACGGTAGAGCAGCTGTCCAAACAGGGACAATCACCGTATTACGTTAATCCCTTAATCGCGTGTAGGCCTTTCGAAGCAGAATGAGAAGATCTTCTTCGAAAGGCCAATATTGAATATAAATCAACCATTCTATTTTCTTCAATAATCCGAAAGACCTATTAATCCTACGAATTTACCTATACACACATTGGCTCCATCTGATTCATGAGATATGGGTATCATAGAATGCATTTGTATCTAATCTAGTTACAAGTTATTTCGTGTCTTACCCTTATTTTACTTTCAAACAAATGCCTAATCACAGCCATCAAGTTTCTGATTCAGACATCCTTCTTGGTCTTCGAGAAAAAGGGATGCATCGAAGGCAATTTGAACAGATTCTCTACAATCGCTACGTCTCGCTCATTTGGACCTACAGTCCAAAGTATGGACTAACAGAAGATCAGGGACGTCAAGCTTACCACGACGCTATTATCGGATTCTTGAAGCAGATTGATCAGGATAGATTCCGTGGAGATAGCAGCCTTTATACCTACATCCGCAGCATCTTCATCAGGCGATGTATCGATATCTTACGTACAGATAACGGCAAAATCAAACACGAAATATCGCTTGAAAACAGCTTGGATCTCCCTGATCATTCGATGAACTTCATCCGCCACCTCATCACAGAAGAAGAGATCCAATATGCCAAGCGGATGCTATCCAAGCTAGGCTTGAAATGTCGGAAGATCTTGTTGCTACATGCTGAGGGATTTAATCTGAAAGAGATCTCCCATCATCTGGGTTTCAAAAATGTCAATAGCACCTACAGCAGTAAGCATCAATGCAAGAAAAAGCTTAAGAAGTTAATTCAGACCGATTCTTCCCTAGAAACCTATTCCTGATATGAACGCTATTTCCCTATCTCCCACACTTCCTTCATCCAAGCATAGCCTGAAGTTGAAAGAATCAGAATGGTCTATCCTCATTGCAGACTACATCCACAATAGGCTTACACCTTCTGAGAGACTTTCCTTTGAGCTCCTCCTTCACACTGCACCAAATTTTGAATCAGAACTCAAACCTATACTTTTAGCCGAAATTGCCCTTCGAATGAAAATCAAAACCCAACAACTCCAACGAATGGATAAGTGGTTTGAAGAAGCGAAAAAAAGCAGATGCCCTCTTCATGAGCCTCATGTTTAGTCAGAATCAAGATCACTTCCATGAAACCCATATGCTGCGTAGGTTATAACCACGCAGCATATCTATTTTATAGCTTTGATTTATATGAGAGGTTAGATGAAAAGGCACCATCCCTCCTGGAATGATGTCTTTTATCTTTCGCCTTACTTAGACCCTGTTTGGAACAATGAAAATCTAGCTAAAAAAACAGAGATTTCAGGTTCTGACGAAAGCTATTTTGTGAGATTTAGTGGGGCTAAATCGATCAAAATAGATGAAGTTCAGGTTCTGAAAGCGCAAACTTTTCGCAGATTCGAAGTTTCAAACATGGTCTTAATCCCTGCTAATCTTTACGTCGCTGCTACCTTCTCCTGCCTTGTTGATTCTGTAAGAGAAGGTCAGCAGCACATATCTCCTTAAGGTCAATACTTGATTTTCTTCTAAATAGGCTACTTCTGCTGTGCGCTGAAAGCCTACATTTTGGTTGAGGAGGTCGAAGCCCGTAAGCGATAAACTCATTTTTTTCTTGGCAAAAAATCGTTCTATACCTGCTCCTAGCAACATGACTTCTTGTCGCTCATCAAAGGCATCTCCTCCATAGACCATCCAATTGGCATCTCCTTTGATGATCCAGTTTTCGCCTAAGTTGACCCTAAGATTGGCGTAGTACTCCTGATTCAAGTAGCTGCGATCCAAGCTCGCCACTTCAGGATAGGTCGATCGGTTGTAACTTAATCTCACGCCCATCAACCCATCCCACACTTTCTTCTTTTGATTTTCGATAGAAAAATCTCCTGTATGTGTCCAGCGATTCACCTGGCGCTCTAGGTCATTGATAAATGTATAAGCTTGATTGTATCGGCTCATACCTTCCACGTTAAGTTTGGCTTTCACAAAAGGGAGGGGCGTATTCAGTGTCAGGAAAAAGGAGGTATTCCAACTATCTGCTGTGTTGACGGGGGTACGTATTTGCCGCAGCAAGCTATCTACACTCCGAGCCTCCACGATAGGATTTTGATTATACTGAGCTGAGAGATTGGCAAAGATGGTGATGAAATTAAATTGATCGATCCACATCAGGGTAGTGTTCATCCTATGCGTGTAGGTGAGGCGCAGCGCAGGATTCCCGATGTAGATATTGAGTGGGTCGCGATTGTCAGCTACGGGCTGAAGTTGATCAGGCCTAGGGGCACGTATCCGGGTATTGTAGCGGACACTCAACCGCTTACTATTGGCAAACTGATAGGAAGCTTGTAGCCTAGGAAGAAAATTGAAATAGCGATCACGAAGGCTGTCTCCAAGCGAAATCAAATTGCCCGCTAAGACGGCGTCCTGCACATCCGAACTGAGCGACAAAGTAAACTTGTCTCGACTCCTACTTAGCGTCACCCCTGCCCGTTGATACTGAAATCCACGTTCGTACTGATTGGAAAGCTGCCCATTTCTCGATTCAAAAGGAACCCGATCCCATACTTCACGGTCTAGTAAGTCCTGATAGTTTTGATAGCTGTAATTCACTTTCAATAAGTTTCCCTTACCCAGCGGCTCCGTGTACGTAACCTGCGCATTGTAGGCGAACTGATCATTGGCCTGGACCTGAAACTGATCCAGACTATCATTTCCCAACCCTGTCAAAGAGAGAGAAGAAAGGAGATTCCCCTCCATGTTTTTCATTTCTCCCTCCACCTTCCCGCTCAAACTAAGGGTTCTTCCTTTCTTCCCCAATCGCTTCAAATAGGTCAGATTGGTACTCCCCTTCATCTGACGTGTATCCTGAGATTGATTGCTTAGATTCACACTTGCCACCTCTGCTTCCGCATTTCGGCGTATTTGCTCACTGGCACTCACGAAGCCTCCTTGATTCCATCCAAGATTCACACGGAGCGACAAACGAGCGAGCGAGTCGCCACGGTAGCGCAAGAAGGACTTAAACTGATGGTTCCAATATTGGTCCTCCCGATCCAGAAATTCCTCTGAGACAAAAGAAGCTTCTTCCAGATATTGCTCACGATACGATTCCTGCTCTAGCTCTTTGACAGCTCCACGAGTATAGTAATTGAGATTGAGCGTGGTCTTTTTACCCAGATCAATATTGGTATTCATCCCCCCTGATCCTCCTGTCGTGATTCCCTCACCAATACTCGCCCCAAATGGGACAGCAGCTCCTACCGCATCATCAATCTCTAACTGAATCACGCCCCCCTCCATGAGATTGCCGATCCCTCCCATGAAATCCAGATATTCATCAAATGAAAAATCTTGATCGTTGAGGTTGTTGCCCATGCCCAAAACAGAGTACTGGACACCTGGAGCAAATCGGTTGAGGTTGAGCTTGGCCTGAAAGCGCGAATCGGTTCCCGCTCCTAGGGCAAAGCTTCCAAAGCCTCCTTTTTTCCGATCCTCTTTTAGCTCAAGATTGATCGTCTGCTGACGCTGCCCATCGTCCACACCTGTGAAGTCTTCCTCATCTGTTTTCTCATCATAGACCTGAACCTTTTCGATTGCATCTGCAGGTAGATTTTTGGTCGCCACTTTTGGATCATTCCCAAAAAACTCCTTTCCATCTACGAGCACCTTTCGGACATTTTCTCCCTGCGCCTTTACGTTTCCCTGCCGATCGACTTCTACCCCTGGCAAGCGTTTGAGGAGATCTTCTACAACTTCTCCTGGCTGAGGCTGGAAAGCGCCTGCATTGTACTCGACTGTATCCTTCTTCAGCGTAACAGGTGCTTGCTGCGCTTCAATCTCTACCTCGCTGAGGGTAAGGATCTCAGATCGTAGCATCACTACAGGTAAAGACTGGACCTTATTTTGCCCACTTACACCTACTTTTTTCCATTCGGGTGCGTACCCAAAGTAGGAATATTGGATGAGGTAGTCTCCCTGTGGGACATCGGGGACGCGGTAAAATCCTTTTTCATTGGTCAGTCCAAACCCCTGCAAGATGGAATCCTCAGCCTGAAGGATCATGATAGAGGCTCCAGATAGGGGTTGGGAAAGGGTATCCTGCACATATCCTTCCATTCGGTAGGACTGAGCAAAAGAGAGAGAAAACCCGCAGAGGAGTAATAATCCTCCACAGATTGTGTGTATCAGTAGACGTTGCATAAAAAAAGAGTGTGTTTGTTGTGAAAGGAAATGTTGACTACCAGGATTTTCAATCTCACTGGCCCCCTTCCATTTGTGGCTGAAGCTCTACATATGCTCCAGACCTGCGAGCTAGAGGAGGCAGTATTCCACTTTTCATTTGTGTAGACTCTTAAGGGGATGGACGAAAGATTTCGAGAACCAGGAACCAAGACTTCAAGTGCTAATAATCAGAAATATATCAAGCTGCCTCACGTCTCAACATCTGACCTCTTATTTAGCCTTGAGATCTTACCCTCTGATCAGTTTCTGCGAATCACTCGGACGCCTCCTTCTCCTCCCATCTGCTCTTGTAGTTGCTGGGTCTTTTCCTCGACAATTTTTTCGTACTGCTCGCGACTGACTTTCTTTCCCTTGTTGGGTACTTCGATGACAGGAGCATTTTCAGGACTGATTTGAATGTCTGTCGCTGTCAGGATTCGTGTCCCTTCATCAATGTCAATCTTCAAGATCAGACCTGGCAATTTGGAAAAAGAGCCTGGCCCATGTGGCACAGGAATCTGAGGGGTAAACCATGCCACTACATTGCGTGCAGTATCTTGAAGGATAGCTTTTTGGCAAATGTAGTCGCCCAACTTCTCCTGCTCCCCTGTCAGCTTCCACTTGAGTGCTTCGCTTTCTCCCTTTATCAAAAACTGCTTTCCCATGAACTCCTTTTGCTCGATGTATTCTCCTGTCTGCGTATTTTGATAAATGGCATCATCAGGTGTATTGAATACCATCCGAATCGTCATGCCGTCTCCCTGCTGATTGAACTCCTTCTCCTTCTCTTCGCCCTTGCCCATACGATAAATAGTCATATCAGGGGTGAAGGCCAACACCTTCGTCGCGTACTGAAACTCAGGAACCATCTTGAGAATGTCTTCATTCTCTGAACCCAACTGCTTGTGCATGTTGATGGCTTCTTGATAGACTACTTTTCCCGTGAGTCCTTGGGCAGAAAGGAAGTTGGGAATCAGGCAAATGATCGTAATCCAGAATAGATTTTTCATCGTTTGGAAGTGGTTAGTTGTTTTCTCTGGTACAATTCTACCCTCTATCCCTGAGAAATAGCGTTAAACAATCCAGATTTAAAGTTAAAAATGGTTAATAGGTTGGGGCGCGCTCCCAAGGGATGATATCTTTGAACATATCAAGGGGAGGGATCTCTTGAGGAGAAAAAGTATGTATGCAGATGAAAACATCTCACACCTATCTCTTACTCATTGTAATTTCGCTTATAATGCTGGGCACGCTGGAGGGGCTGTGGCTAAGAGAAGTCTTTCAGGGTAAGCATGAACAACTCGCAGACAAGGCCGAAAGGGCTTTCGTGGGTGCCATCAATGAGATGCAAGACGCACTCTTCAGTCAGTATGTGGATAAGCTGGCCGCACAAGGGAGAGTCTCTAACCTACAGGTATCAGGTCAAGATACCTTTATCAACCTCACCATCAGGAGAGAAGAAGATACGATTATCCATTCAGAGCCTTTCCATGGAAAATCTAACATAGAATCTCTTTCCATCACACTAGACAAGGAACCCGTATTTTTGAGAGATTCCCTCCGTCTCCAAAAGCAACGCGTGATTGCGGATACCTCTCCCAAAGTGAAAGGCGCATTTGAGATATTTTTCCTGAAAGATGACAAAGAAAAGGACGAAGCAGGAGCCGAGACCAAGGGTTATCTCTCGCGCTACTTCAGCGAACTAGAAATCTCAGCAGATAGTGAAGAAGTTGAGGTAGCAGACTGGTCCCAACTACAGCAGGCACTGTCACAACGCGCAGCAGAAGATCTTGCCAGAGAAGGCATCTACCTAGATCAGACCATCCTTACCATCAGAGACTCTTTGACTACTCGCCGCGAGTGGGTGCAGACACGAGACTATTTTGATGTCCCCACAAATACACGGATGCGAATGGTCTTCCCCCATGTATCCACCTATATCTTCCTAGATATGCTGACAGAGATTGGTTTTGCAATTCTGCTATTTGTAGTGATTTCAGTAGCCTTTGCCATGATCTATCGCAATATGCAGCACCAGATGCAACTTACAGCCCTCAAAAATGATTTCATCAGCAATATCACCCATGAACTCAAGACTCCTGTAACCACCGTCAGAGTGGCGATCGAAGCTCTACAGGATTTCGACGGGCTGTCAGATCCTCAGCGTACCCGAGAGTATCTCGACATCTCCCGTCAGGAGTTAGACAGGCTAAATATGTTAGTAGATCGCGTACTTCGTATGTCCATGTTTGAGCGGAATCAGCTCTCCCTTAAGATGGAAGAACTAGAACTTGGGCAGATGCTACGGAGTATTTTGTCTACCATGCAATTGCAGTTTAGCAAGTTTGGAGCAGAAGTAGACGCCCAAATAGGAGAAGGAAACTTCCCCATACATGGAGACAGGCTACACATCACAAGTCTGATCTACAACCTCTTGGACAATGCCTTGAAGTACGGTGGGGACCATCCTGTCATTCATGTGCACCTGTACTCGACTTCTGAAGGGCATACACTTATCGTCCAGGATCAAGGCATAGGCATAGCCCCCAGCCATCAAAAGAAAATCTTCGAAAAGTTTTTCAGAGTTCCCCATGGCAACATCCACAATGTGAAGGGCCACGGCCTCGGCTTGAGTTATGTGGCGGAAGTGGTCAGAAGACATGGAGGAACGATCAGCCTGCAAAGTAATCTGGGCGAAGGAAGTACGTTCACGATTCAATTACCTGTCTAGAAACAGCCTATCATGTCTGAAAAAACAAAAATTCTCTACGTAGAAGATGAGGTCTTGCTAGGTAAGATCGTGAAAGAGAGCCTGGAAAGCAGAAACTACGATGTCTATCATGTCATGGACGGAGCCAAAGTGCTGGATGCTTGTGCGACCTATACGCCTACCATCTGCATCCTAGATGTGATGCTTCCGCATGTCGATGGTTTTGAGCTGGGTAAACGCCTGCGCCAGCGATATCCTCAGTTACCGATCATTTTTTTAACGGCCAAAACGCAGACTCAGGATACCTTGCAAGGATTTCAGTCAGGGGGAAATGACTACATCAAAAAGCCTTTTAGCATGGAGGAGTTGATCGTCAGGATTGAGAATATCCTCCAATTGACACAGGCACCTTCCCCACAAGAACTGCAAACGGAACGTCCTATTCAGTTGGGGGAGTTTACCTTTATTCCTTACCGATATGAACTCACCCATTCTCAGCATCCGCGTAAACTCTCCCATCGCGAAGCTCAACTCTTAAAGATCCTGATACTCAATCAGAATCGGACAGCCAGTCGCAAAGACATCCTTTTGGAGGTCTGGGGAGACGATTCCTTCCTGAATTCACGCAATCTCGATGTTTACATCAAACGTCTACGAGACTATTTCAAGCCCGATCCTCGCATCTGTATCATGACACTCAAAGGAGTAGGCTATCACTTTTATATTAAAGACTGATGCTATACAACCTGTTTACCCTTGAAATATTATTAAAAAACGATCGCGATTCTTAAAATTAACGTGCGATTCCTTCTGTTTATAAATAAAGTTTATATTTTCACCTCAAGAGGATGTGATTTCTCGAATAAATGTTGCTCGAGATACGCATTTTTCCCTTTTTCCAAAGCTTGCAATTGATCTATTCCTAAAAACCCTGAGATCCAATCACATAGATTAAAAGATCGAAATTCCTGCCATGAAGAGCTATATTTCAAGAATCAGAGAAAGAATAGGACGCCAGAAGCTTATACATCCAGCGGCTCGTATCTTAATAGAAAATGAACAAGGGGAAGTGCTTTTCGTAGAGAAAAACCATCGAAATGGGCTAGGCGTACCTGCAGGGGCACTTGAAGAAAGTGAGACCATTCGGGAGTGTATCCTCCGAGAGGTGAGAGAGGAAACGGGGATCGAGATATTAGAAATGGAGGTCATTGGCATCAGTAGTTCTCCTGGAAGAGAAACAGTCATTTATCCCAATGGAGATTTGATCCAATACTTCACGGTCGAGTTTTACTCCACCAAATGGCAAGGAAACCTTGCTATCCAGGATACGAAGGAAATCAAGCGGGTATTTTTCAAGGATAAGAGTTACGCTCAGTTTTTGCCTCCCAATGAGCGAACCATCTTTGACAGTCTTCAATTTTTTGAAACCGAGGGTAAGATCAGGGTAGACTAGTCCTTTTCAAAGGTGACGAGTGTGGATTCAGATAGTTGATCACTGGGCTGTACATAGGATTTCACACTTCCGCGAGGAAGAGAGAAGCTAAATACATTGGTTTGATTATCGTGGGTTCTTACCCAGATTTTTCCCCCATTTTTTTCTATAAAATCTTTCGAGATAAGTAAGCTGATTCCCATGCCTTGCTCCCTAGCAATGCCTTCAGCGACACGGTGATGATCAAACTCAAATAGCTTAGACAGATAAGCTTCGGGAATGGCCTGTCCAGAATTGGCGATATGGGTGACGAGCATTTCTTCTTGAATCTCCATAGAGATCGTCATCGTTTCTCCCGCATGGGTCAGTTTGATAGAACTTGTCAGGAGGTTGTTCAAAACCAGTTGGATCATGCTGGAATCAGCCCATACATATTGTCCCTTAGAGAAGTGGCGCTGAATCTCAATCTGCTCACGCTGGGCGATGGGTTCCAATAAAATCAAGGACTCTTCTATCAGTTGGGGAAGATCTAGTTTCTCTTTCCGCACGACAATCCCTTGCATTTGATCCTGTGCCCAAAAGAGCAGGTTGTCTAGTAAGAGAGAAGTATTGCGTACCCTTGTCTCCATCTCAGACATGATCATTTTCCTTTCGGCAACAGAAAGATCACTCTCCATCAAAAGGCCAAGTGCCCCCTGAATAAAAGCCAGAGGCTGCTTGAAGTCATGGCAAATCATGGCAAACAATTTGTCTTTGGTTTGATTCAAAAAATCAAGTTCTTCTTTCTGCTTCTTGATTTCGTCTTTACTCTGGATGAGTGCCTGATTAACTTCTTTAGATTTGAGATTGGTTTGATAGAGGAAGAGAGCCACAAACAGAATGAGAATGACCATGGCAACAGCTCCTACAGTCAGATATCGCTGATTCCTAATCGTAGTCTCTTGAGCTGCTAGTTCCGCTTCTTTGAGAATTTGATCTCTTTTGAGGAGGTCATTTTCTTTCTCTCTTTGTTCTGTCTCAAACTGAATCCGCAATTCGGAGAGATGTTCTTCTCTACTGTCTCTTTGCATTTCCTGTTTGTAGGACATGTATTTTTGGTATTGCTCAAGTGCGGAAGCAAAATCTCCTCTCAAAGAATCTATTTGATTTTTTTGGTAGTGAATGGCCACGAGTTCCCGCTTGAGGTCCATCTGTTCTGCTAAGGGTTCAATTTCGTTTAAAACGAGATAAGCATCTTGATAGCGATTCTGCTTTGTCAATAGGCTCGTCTTATGTAGGGCAGCATTGACAGTCGTGCGGTGATCCCCGAGCATCTTTGCCTTCTCTACCGCTCGGTTGTAGAAAGTCATCGCTTGCTGGCGGTTGCCCTGGCGTTCATAAATATCTCCAATAGCCTGTAAGATTCCGCTGGAATATGCAGACGTTTCAGAAATGTATTCATGAAAGTTGACTGATTTCTCTAGATATTTCCGCGCACTGTGGAGTTGACTTTGTTCAATGTTTATGAGGCCGAGTGCATGGTAGGTATTGGCTAATCCCAAGGTATCATTTCGCTCCTCCATAAGGGTCAGTCCTTGTAAAGAATACACTTCTGCCTGATCGTATTCCCTCTGCGAATAGTATATCCCTGCGATGTTGGCGAGGTTTTGGGCCATACCTAGCGTATCCTTAGCCTGACTACGTAGATCCAGTGCCTTGATATATGCTTTGAGGGCTTTGGCATAGTTACCTTGGACAGCATAAGAAATTCCAAGCACTTGATTACCAGCCCCTTCCCCATTTAGATAATTCAGGCTCTGCGAAAGTACAATCGCTTCATTTGCGAATTTCCGTGTTCTCATAGGGTCTACCTGTGAGTAAGCCTTTCCGAGCTGCACGAGTAACTTGACACGGACAGTATCTATCCGCGTATTTTCGCGCAAGATTTGCTCCAAACTATCCACCACTACTTGCTGGGCAGGTAGCACGGAGGTACATGCGAGTAAAATGAGTACTAGACCGATCAGAAGCTTCTTCATAGGGTATGAAAAAGAAATAGGATATGAGAGTTAAAAGGCAGCAAATCTTATAACGGGGAAACTAAGATTATACTATTCCATAATTTGCCAGCACAAAGACAATCAGAACGTGTAGATCTGTTGAAATCATGAAAAGATACAGAGCAGGGGATTATTTCAGATTTACTAAGAAGTTAACAAATGTTTCCTCTATTTCCTACTACAGGACTATCGATCAAACGGCAAAATCGTGTAAGAGAACGACGGTTTTGTAAGCTCGTGACTATCCCACTTATTTGATATATCAGATACTTCATATTTCCTTTCACTCTTCTGGATGGGAGATGAGAAAACTTAAAATATGCTTTTCACTCGCCTAGGATAAATCTTGATGATACCCCAATTCTGTACTTAATTTGAATAAACGTGCAAATAATGTACCCTTTTTCATCATCTCTATTGACAATTTGCGAATTGTGGAAAAGTTTTTACTTATAGAAATATATCTATAGACGAACTAAAATGGCTCGCTTACATTTGAAGAGACTAGGTTATCCACAAATTGCACACTTGAAGGGAGAGGATCTTATATTTGAAGAGACGACAAGAATCCCATACGAATGAACGATCGACAACTACGGCGTCACATACAAGCGGGTCAAGCCCTCTTTGAAGCACGTGATTATGAGGCTGCTTATCAAGAACTTAGCCAAGCAATAAGGTTAATAGAGGAAGATGACATTTCTGACCTCCTGACAGAGGAAACCCTAGCGGAGTTATTTCTCTTAAGAGGATCTTCTATCTTATCAGAATATAGAGATGAAGCTTATAAAGATCCTGATATCTTCAACCAAGTATTGGATGATTATGAGCAAGCCATCACGATACAACCCGAAAACGCACTGTATTATATCTTGAGGGGGCGAATCTACCTTGCAGCCAAGGTGGGCGACTTTTTAGAGGAAGCAAAGCAGGATTTTTCGACTGCGCTAGAGCGGGAGCCTGACAATCTGGATGCTGCCAAGCATATGGGAGAGGTGCTTTCGAAGCAGGGACAATACGACAACGCCATTTACTACCTATCTCGCGTCATCAATGAGGGACCTACCGCAGAAGCCTATATGATGCGGGGAGTCTGCCACTTCAAAATGCGCCCTACCAATTTCTCGGCAGCCGCTTATGACTTTGGAGAGGCTCAAAAGCTCATGCCTAGGCTAGAAGAACTCTACATCTGGCGCGCCCAATGTTTTCAGGAATTGGGCCAATGGGAGGAAGCATTGTACGAATATGACCGATTGATTGAGCTTTCACCTCAAAACGCAGGATACTATATCGACCGAGGGGTCATCAAGCACCAGATAGATCCACAAGGTGCCATGGACGATTACTCCAGTGCCCTAGATATCGAAGACCATCCCCTCGCGCGCAACAATCGGGCAGTTTTACTGGCAGAACAAGGAGACTTCGCCGCAGCTATCACAGACGCGACAAGAACCCTCGAATTAGATCAAACCCATACCATAGCTTACGCCACACTCGCAGAAATATACGCGCAGATGGGAGAACGTGAAAAATTTCTCGAATACCTTGAGCGCGCCGTCCGTCACTATTATGATGATGTACTAGAGCTACTTGAAACACCTGCCTTTCAGCCGTATATGGATGATCCCGATTTTCAAGCCCTGCTTCGCAAACCTTCGTAAGGAAAATAAAAATGCGAAAAATATCCCATAGACATCTCCCTTGGATATACGATGGAATCCATGAATCCACCTGAATAGTCCAAACAGAAGCACTCACAATCAACATATTACCCCTTTAAAGGTTTGTCTTATCGGCTCTTGGCTTACTTACGTAGGTGTAAAGGCCATTATATGGGTACTGTCAAAATGCCCGCAACCAAAGCCTGTTGTTTTCAGTTTAAAAACTATGAAAGATTCTGAACTGAAGGCTATGATTAGCCTGCTTGATGATGATGATCCTAGAGTAGAGACGCAGATTAGAAATAGATTATTAGAAATGGGGCAAGAGATCGTGCCTCGTCTAGAATTAGAATGGGAACAGCAAGAAGATGACATACAATCTCGTATAGAAGATATCATACACCTGATCCAGTCTACAGACACCATCAAGGCGCTGCGCACATGGATTGCGGAGGATGGACCTGACTTATTTACGGGATGGGCCTTGCTGACCCAGTACCACTTTCCCGAACTAGATTACGATGTATACAGAGGGCACATCAGTCGGCTGGTCAATAAAATCTGGTTGGATTTTCGTCCCGATATGACGGTCACTGAACGGATGAGTATCATCAGCAAAATGATCTTCAATCGCGAACGCTTTACGCCTAATCGCCGGAGTGTCTTCGAGCCTAGCAATCACTACATCAATGGCTTACTAGAGAAGAAAAAGGGAAGTCCCTTATCCTTGGGAATTTTATACCTGATGCTGGGAGAGGCCCTGGATTTACCTTTGCAAGGAATCATGCTACCCAAATACTTTGCTATCACTTACCAAGAGGCGGACAAAGACTTTTACATCGATCCCTTCAATCAGGGATTGTTTTTCACTCGCTCAGACCTCACCAAATATCTCGATCAGGCAAATGTCAAAAATAAAGATCCCTATTTCCGACCTACCTCCAAAGTGACGATTCTCAGAGGATTGGTTGAAGTCTTACTAGAAGGATACAGCCGAAAGAAAAATACACAGAAAGTCAACGATTTAATTCGTCTAAAGTCTTACATGGACCTGGACAATCCTTTCGACTATTGATATCAGGAATCATTTTGTAGAGATGACGCTAGATTGAGCAGGGAAAAAATCTGTCTCCTGGATATGAGGTAAGTATGCGCATATTATCACAGGTTCAAAGGATTTGCCAGATTATCTAGCCCCATGAAATAATTCATAAAAATGATTATACACAATCAAAAACAAACAAGAGGAGGTCTTATTATAGATTTCCTTCTCTTATTTATATAGCCCTCATCCACATTTTTCGGAGGAAAGGATGTACATTTATTTCATACTGAAATCTATTCCGATCTATTTCAATTTCACTCCTTATGCGTATCCGATTCTTACCCTTCCTATTTGTCCTATCAACCCTTCTTTTAGGATGTAACTTGTTTAAAAAGACTTCGACGGAAGTAGGCAACCCCTATCCGACGAATCTCAATGGCATGGCCATTCTACATATCAATGATGTGTACGAGATTGGTCCATTAGAAGGAGGAAAAGTGGGAGGCATGGCGAGGGTTGCCACGAAGTTCAAAGCTCTTCAAAAAGAATATTTTCATTCTCACCTCATGCTCGCAGGAGACTTTTTGAGTCCCTCCGTCATGGGTACGGTTCGACTCGGCGAAAACAACACCAAAGTCAATGGTGCCCAAATGGTGGATATCATGAATAAAACAGGTGTGACGCATGTATGCTTTGGAAACCATGAGTTCGATTTGGACGAGGAAGATCTACAGAAGCGCTTGGATGAATCTCAGTTTACATGGATTGCAGGTAACATCGTTCAAAATGGATCTTCAGGAAAAAAAAGCTTTCAGCGAAAGGGGACCAATCTTCCCTACTGTCAGGTACTCTATGTATCTGATGAGAAAAAAGCATGGACAGTAGGGGTCCTTTCTGTTTGTCTGGATGCCAATCAAAAGGACTTTGTACACTATGAAGACATCTACACCTCAGCCGCAGATCAGTATCAGTTACTCAAGGAGCAGTATAAAGCGGACTTTGTCATTGCTTTGACTCATCTCAACATCGAAGAGGACAGGGAATTGGCTAGGCGCCTTCCCCAATTGAAACTTATCATGGGAGGACATGAACACGAAAACCATTATGAGACTGTAGGGGAAGTCCCCATCGCCAAAGCGGATGCAAATGCCAAAAGTGCCTATATCCATCGATTTGATTATGATGGGGAGACAGGAAAGCTATCCTTAAAGTCAGAATTGATCCTCATGGATGAGTCCATTGAACAAGATCCTAATATCCAGCAAGAGGTCCAGCAATGGGAAGACACGATTTTTTCAGCTTTTCAAGCGCAGGGAATCGATCCCCGTGCAGATGTATGCACCCTCAAGACTCCTCTAGATGGTCTTGAAACTCATATTCGAACACAGCAGACCAATCTTGGGGCAGCGATTGCCCAAGCAATGTTTGCTTGCTACGAGGGCGCAGATGCAGCTGTATTCAATGGAGGTTCCGTTCGTCTTGATGATAAGTTGGAAGGAAAAATCACCCAATACGATATTTTGAGAACCCTTCCATTCGGTGGGAGTATATGGAAAGTGTCGATGAAAGGTGAAGTGCTTCAGCAAGTTCTCGATGCAGGGCTTCAGAATAAGGGTTCTGGGGGCTATCTTCAGTGGCACCGCATCTCACAAGAAGGGACAGATTGGAAGATCAATGGAGAAAAGCTGGTGCCTGAAAAAGAATATATCATTGTCACCTCCTCCTTTCTTATGTCTGGGAGAGAAGAAAATCTAGACTTTCTGAAAGAGGGTGCCCCTGGCATCGGAGCGATCGAAAAACCCACCGCTTCCAGTCCAGCTATAGATATACGCATTGCCTTGACGACTTCATTAGAAAAGGGGTGTAATTAGATGAGACGATAGACAAAAGAGGTCAGACATTGAGAGGGGATGCCGAAAGAGGTTTCGCTACGCTTAAGACAAGAGATGAGAGTCGGTGGACAGATGTTTTTGAGGCATAATTTGATACAGGCTGGAGCGATCCCATTTGGCTCGCCCAATGTCTCCAGATACGGGTGTAAATCAAGAGGCTCTGAAAGCCATAAAGCTTGCAATTGGGTGAGCGGAATATGTGCAAGTTTATAGTCCCATATCATAAGCTTTTTGTAAATTTCTAAAAACCATAAATATATGTCCCAAAGCTTAGTAGAAGACTTGCGTCTGATCCTGGAAGAAAGTGAATTTCTCACCTCATTGATTATACAGAAAATCACTTGGCAAGAGTTTCGCAATGATGCCATTCTCCTGCGAGCAGTCACGCGGAGTATCGATGTGATGGGTGCCATCATCAGCCAAATGAATAGTGCAGATCTGAAAGAGCTCAATCAAATCAACTGGGAGAAGCTCACTCAACAAAGAGAAGAAGTCAACCGTGACTATCGCCTGATAGACTACGAGCAGATTTGGGCTTTTATCCATCAAGAAGCAGCAGAACTATATGCCCAGGTAGAAAAAGCCCTCAAAGAGCAGGTAAAATCCTGATGAGATACAACTTATCCTATGCTTGTACCGTCTTTCATCTGATCTTTTTCATAAAAAAGTCCTAAGTTGCTATTTCAAGCTGCACACGAAAAGGATGGACCCATATAGACAGCCTGTGATGAAGACGTGCATTTATTTAAGCTTTATTCATCACGTGCACCCTGTATGGAATCCTAAGCAATGCAAGGCTCCATTTCTTACAAAAACTCCATATACACTCCTGAACACATAAACTCAAATCAACAAACCGGACATCTACCTATATGACGATCAAAGCCCTTATAATCGAAGACGAAAAAAATAGCCAGGAACTACTCCAGGGATTGATTCAAGATTACTGTGAAGGTGTAGCAGTAATCGCCATTGCAGGCTCTGTTTCTGAAGGTTTAGCTGCCATCAAAACACATAAACCTGACTTAGTTTTTTTGGACATAGAGTTGCCCGATGGAGATGGGTTCCAGGTATTGGAGAAAACAGAGGAGAAAAACTTTGACGTCATATTTACCACAGCATATGATCAATATGCGACGAAAGCATTCAAATTCTCTGCGACAGACTATCTGTTGAAACCTGTAGACATCGACGAGCTAGAGGCGGCTGTCAATCGTGTGAAAGAGAAAAAAACAAACGGAACGGGGGAAGATCAGTCAGCCAAACTAGATGCCTTGATTCAAAATCTGAAGAATCTTCAGCAACCGCTGAAGCGCATCGTCTTGCCTACCTCTAATGGCTTTACGGTGGTCAATCCTGAGGACATCATTCGTTGTGAGTCGGACCGAAACTATACCTTTATTTTCCTGATGGACGGACGTAAAATCTTGGTTTCTCGCACCATCAAGGAGTATGATGAAATGCTTTCGGACCACAATTTCTTCCGTATCCATCAATCACATCTCATCAATCTGAGCTATCTGAAGAATTATACGCGAGGCCGTGGCGGCTACGTCGAACTAAACGACGGGACAGTACTTGACGTGTCGGCCCGCCGAAAGTCTGAATTCCTGAAGCGTATGTCGGTGGATAGTTAAGATATTTCCAGTCCCCTGGACTATAGGCGCTTGTACGAAGCTTCAGATGCTTTTTGTGCATAGGCGGTGTGTGGGAAGAATATTTATGTGTAGAAATATACAGGCTCATAGGTACAGACACCTGTTTACACTAATTTCTTGGATTTAGCTGGAAAAAGAAATGATTTAGACATATTTTTTTGAATTCCTTTGATCCTGCTGACTACCCATAACATACACCATGACGGTAATCCTACGTGATGGCCTGTGCTTTGCTATTGTCTTACCTAATTCAAGGATAAATTAGATAAGTAAGCCACCAGTTTCCTGTATTCTTCAACCCACAAATGTCCATTGGGCAACGTATCAAACGCCAGTAAATATGTCTTTGCGAGATCGGTAAATCGTGCATTGTGAGCAAGCTTGGCTGCTGTAATCCCTTTGATGTATCTATGCGCTTGATTGGGTAGGTAAATACTTTTCTTTTGAGGCTGTGCATTGAGTAAGATATCAGCTCCTCGAATACTCGTATGTGTGTCGAGAAACTGGGCGCCTTTATCTTCCCAAAAATGATGGAACTCATCTACGATCCTATCTAGATCTTGTACGGTCTTAGCCGTACGCCTCATATAAGGTTGGCCCTGTAGCTTCCCCTCTGAGACAACAACCGTATGCGCATCAGCACGCCATCCAGGCAGGGTGCGCGTAAACCTTCCTGCCATTTGCTCGATGGCATCCACTCGGATACCCAGGTGAAACTCGACCCAAACGCTATCTGCATAAGCAGAGACTGCATAAATCACATTTTGGAAGCCCGAAAAACGACCTTTTCGCAATTGTTTCTTTCCTTCTATGACTTCATAGCCTGTAGAGGATAAAATATGTGACAATTGATCCGCCAGATAAGCCTCAGTGAAAGTTTGATCCAGATTCATCTCACAAGAAAGTCATGGAAAGAGAGAATTGTTTGCTTGCGCAGAAAATCAGGGTCAAGTACCTCTGTTAGTCTGGCAGTTCTCCCGGCATGACATAGATCCTTTTTAGTTTTCCTTGGCGAATCAGTGTAATCTCAAAAGACTTCCCGATACTTGCTTCATCTAGTATTTTGTGTAATGCATCAATTCCATTCACTGCCTTTCCTCCAAACCGAATGATCACATCTCCACTGCGAATACTTTCGTTTTGGGCAGATGCATTTCTTTCGACCGATTGTACCAAAATACCTGTCTGGGTCTCGAGATCTAATACATTGCGTGTACGCACAGGAAGCGGCACATTCTGTCCTGAGATGCCTAGAAATCCTCTTCTTATTCTGCCCTGGCTAATCAGTTTACTGACAATATATCCCGCGGTTCCCGCTCCTATGGCAAAGCAAATCCCCTGTGCTGACATAATGATCGCTGTATTGACGCCAATCACTTGTCCACTGCTATCCACCAAAGGTCCTCCTGAATTGCCTGGATTCAGGGCTGCATCTGTTTGAAGGATGTCATCAATGAGCCTACCCGACTGTGATCGGAGGGTTCTCCCCAATGCACTCACGACACCTGCTGTGACTGTATATGAAAATCCATAGGGATTGCCTAGGGCGATGGCCAGTTGTCCCACTTGGACGGGTCGAGATGCAAACTGTAAAAAAGGCAGCTGGCTCTCAGAGATTTTCAGGACAGCCAGATCCGTTGCAGGATCGTCTCCCACAAGATGTGCGACATATCGATCTCCTTCAGGTAAGGCTACAAATATCTCTTGGGCACCTTGAACGACATGGCTGTTGGTCACAATCAGGCCATCAGGGGTCACAATAAATCCTGAGCCATTTCCTCCTTGCGGGCTTTGTCCACGTGGAGCGCGTCGGACAGATTTGACTTCGATCTGAACCACACTGGGGCTGACCGCTTGCGTAGCACTTACTACAGCTTGTGAGTAGGCATCCAGGAGGGAAGCATCTTTGGGCGAATCAGCTTTTCCCCGTGTAGGCGTACTTTCCGAATGAATGAGCGTATACATTTTTCCTTTATAACACGACAAAAGCCTAAGTCGTGACGATGTGGAAATAACCCTCACTTTTCCATGAAAATACATTGATCCTTAACCCCTTGCCTTTTGAATAAAAAAATCTCACGCTATATCATGATGTGGATTCCTCCTTAAGTCTTCCTTTGGGACTAGGGGTCTCTTCTGTAACTTCTGAACATCTCCATCATCATTTATACTCAACCATGAAACGGAAACATTGGCTTTTCATTCTAGGAATTTACATAGTCTGTACGCCTCTTCTCAGTCAGGAGATCCGGACAAGAAGTATAGAGTCAGAAGCTCATGATATTCCTCGATTAGCCATAGGGGGTTTGGTTCCTAACACCGCTGAAGATCTGACGTATCTATCAGTCATCACTGCAGATACTGTCGATCTTCAGATTTTGATTCAACCTTGGATGTCTGGATTTAGGGTGTGTAGAGAAATATTTTTAAGGGTTTCTCCTGGGGATCAGCGAGTTCCTATCTATCTATATGAGATGAGACAGGGAGACTATTGTCTACGTATATTAAGGAATGATGAAATTTTGGCCGTTCGTATGCTAAAAATTGAACGTTAATGGTCCTGATGCGTTTAAAAATGGTAAAGATATTCCGTATGTTCGCATTGTGTTAGCCATGTTCGCGACGCATGGAACATTTTAAAAATCTTAAAGTACGCGCCAATTGCATCACGCATTTGTAATGAATCCGACTTATTACGATCAGATTGGTGAAGGTTACGACCGCACGCGGACCGCAGACCCCGATCTGACCCAGCGTCTTCTCACGCATCTTGCTCCTGATCCGAATGCTCGCTTTGTCGACGTCGGAAGTGGAACTGGAAATTATACCGCAGCCCTCCATGCCCAGGGCGTAGACATCATGGGCATAGATCCTTCAGAAGAAATGATTCGCCTAGCCAGCAAAAAGTACGAAAATCTCGACTGGAAGTCTGGACGTGCCGAAGCATTACCTTTTGAAGATCGGGCATTTGATGGAGCGATTACCACATTGACCATTCACTTGTGGGAAAGCTTGATCAAAGGGTTTCGTGAGATCAGCCGCGTGGTAAAAGACAATGGCCGCTTGGTGATTTTCACCGCGATGCCACACCAGATGAAGCGATACTGGCTCAATGAGTACTTTCCTGAGATCATGCAACACTACATGAATCTCATGCCAGGGTACCCCAGTCTCCAAGCAACACTCGACGCAACGGGTTGGCAGCTCAAATCCGTTGACAAGTACTTCGTATCAGAAGAGCTGACAGATCTTTTCCTTTATTCGGGTAAGCACCGTCCTGAACTCTACTTCGAACAGGGATTTCGTTCGGGTATCTTCGTATTTGGTACCCACCACAATCCTGATGATGTAGAAAAAGGACTCGAAAAACTTCGTGCAGACATCGATTCTGGAGAATTCGAAAAAGTACAAGCCAAGTATGACAATGACCAAGGAGACTATCTGTTCCTCGTAGCAGAGAAGAAAAACCCTGGTTTACCTTTGATGTAAAGGTTTCATTGTCTTATCAGGCAGCAAAAACAAAGAGGCTCCCTTTACCCAGGAAGCCTCTTTGTTTTTTTATACTGTGCTTCTTGCGCTAAACATAGAATCCGATCTAGGTATTCTACAATCTATCGCCTCCCACAACCTCCATTTTCTACACTTTCACGTCCCTATCTGATAAGAGAAAAAGGGAAATAAGATGCTTTGCGTAGTCATCAAATTACGCAACTCCTCCATCTTTTAGTTTCCTGACTAAGCATACGAGAAGGTGCCAGATAGGAAAACACTCGGCATGCATAGATTGGAACTATGAAATAGTAGAAAACGGGTGTCTATCATACTATATGCTTTCATCTGTAAGGGTACTTAAACATCCCTACTTCTGAATCTCTCCTTCCAACATCAATACCTGCTTAATTTCCTGCAGTTTCAACAAAGCTTCAATCGGTGTCATCCGATCTACATCCACCCCTGCCAAAATCTGACGGATCTTGAGGGTATCCGCATCCTTCAACTCAAACATATTCAGCTGCATCGTCGGTTTCTTCGAGAACTTTACGGATTGAGCTGCCTTTTGGTCCGAGACGCGATTTTGCTCAAAGTGTCGGAGGAGAGATTGCGCACGCTTGACTAGATCTTTGGGCATACCTGCCATCTCTGCTACATTGATCCCAAAAGAGTGATTGGAGCCCCCTGGCTTGAGGGTACGTAGGAATAAAATGCGGCCATCTATCTCCTTTACCGAGACATTATAATTTTGGACACGGTCCAAGCGATTTTCCAGCTCATTGAGCTCATGGTAGTGCGTCGCAAAAAGCGTCTTGGCTCTGACCTGCGGGGTCTCATGCAGATACTCTACCAAAGCCCAGGCGATGGAGACACCATCGTAGGTACTCGTCCCACGGCCGATCTCATCCAGGAGAATGAGGGATTTATGCGTCGCATTATTGGCGATCTGCGCTGTCTCATTCATCTCCACCATGAAGGTCGATTCGCCAGAGGAGATATTATCAGAAGCACCGACACGTGTGAAGATCTTATCGACCAATCCTATCTTCGCTGCCTCCGCTGGTACATAACATCCCATCTGCGCCATCAAGACGATCAAAGCTGTCTGACGAAGCAAAGCAGATTTACCCGCCATATTAGGACCTGTAATGATGACAATTTGCTGGGTCTCATTGTCGAGCATGACATCATTGGGGACATAGGGCACCCCTGGCGGCAAGCTCGTCTCGATCACGGGGTGGCGGCCTTGCTTGATATCAATCTGATCATCTTGGGTGATGATGGGTTTCTGGTATTGGCGTTTCATGGACACCCGAGCAAAGCTCAGAAGCATGTCTAGCTCGGCGATCAAGCGTGCATTCTGCTGGAAGGTGACCAGATGATTCTGCAAGAGCGAAATGAAGTGACGGTAAATATCTGCTTCGATACCCAAGATCTTTTCCTCTGCATTGAGGATCTTCACCTCATATTCCTTCAATTCCTCTGTGATGTATCGCTCCGCATTGGTCAATGTCTGCTTACGAATCCACTCTTCAGGTACTTTGTCTTTATGGGAGTTGGTCACTTCGAGATAATAACCGAAAATCTTATTGAAACCGATTTTGAGAGAGGAGATCCCTGTCCGATTGATTTCTCGACGCTGCATATTGAGGAGCAGTTCGTTTGAGTTGGACTTGATGTTGCGCAACTCGTCCAGTTCCTCAGAAACTCCGTCTCGGATCACCCCTCCATCACTGATGGCAGCACTTACCTCGTCTAGTAGGTATTTTTGAAGAATCTCTAGCGCAGCGGTGGGGTCTGCAAACTGTAGCGCTTTTTTCTTGAGTACCTCCGAATCAAAGGACTGCAACGACTCAGAAATAGGGCCTAGCAATCGCAAAGATTCACGCAAGACACAGACCTCCTTGGGGCTGATACGCCCTGTCGCGACCTTGGATGCCAGCCGTTCCAGATCGCCCATCCGCTTAAATAGATCTGAAAGTTGGGGCGTATACGTTCGCTCATTGACGAATGTCTCCACTACATCCAGACGCTCCTGCACGGCTTGAAGGTCTTTGAGCGGAAGCAATACTGCGCGGCGCAGCATACGGCTCCCCATATGCGTCAGTGTATGATCCAATACATCCACAAGGGCTGTCCCATCGCCATGCAGTGGATGCAGCAGCTCCAGGTTGCGCACCGTAAATTGGTCCAACCAGACAAAACCCGAATCGTCGAAGGGATAGATACGGTCGATATGTCCGAGATTTTTGTGCTGGTTCTCGTTGAGGTAATGCAAGATGGCACCTGCCGCGATACATGCCTTGGTATTGCCTTCCACACCAAAGCCTTTCAGGGAAGTCGTCTGGAATTGATCCAGTAGTTTTTCGCGCGCATAATCTTCTTGGAAGACCCATTCATCTACACGAGAGAGATAAAACTTTTCTCCAAATGACTCAGTAAACTTCCGCATAGACTGGCGAGGGACCAGGACTTCCGAGGGCTGAAGTGTCAATAAAATCTTTTCGGCATGGGCAACAGGACCTGAAAAACAGAAAAAATCTCCTGTGGATACTTCCAGGAACGCAACACCAATCTCTTTTTCAGAAGGCAGATAAACGGACGCGAGGTAGTTGTGCTTATTGGCTTCAAGGACCTTGTCGTTGAAGGTAACGCCTGGGGTCACGAGTTCGGTAACGCCCCGCTTGACGATACCTTTGGCTTGCTTGGGATCTTCGAGCTGATCACAGACAGCGACGCGCTTACCCGCACGGACAAGTTTGGGGAGGTAAGTATCGAGTGCATGATGGGGAAAACCTGCCAGTTCTGTATCGGCCGAGCCGTTGTTGCGGTGGGTCAGGATGATCCCCAATATCTTGGACACCTCGATGGCATCCTCTCCAAATGTCTCATAAAAATCCCCTACGCGGAAAAGCAATACTGTGCCAGGATACTTTGCTTTGATGGCATAGTACTGCTTCATTAAGGGAGTTTCCTTCTTCTTCTTTGTGCTTTTGGAACCGTTTTTTCTGGGACGCGCCACGTAATCCTCCTTTATAATTGAGAAGTCAAACCTAAAAGTTATAAAGGTTTGAGATTCTTGATTCAACCATTTTAGATGAAGTATAAAACTACGCAAATATGTGAGGATCACGAAGTGCGATATCCACATTGTTCATTGTTCATTGCGTACCGTATCTATGATCCACGGATTGCGTGAAAGCTGAAATAAAACTATGAACACTGGTTCAAAGGTTCCTTGATCCACGAAAAATGAAGCATGAAACGTATTTCCTGAGAAATATGATCTTGGAAAAATGAAAAATACTAGACTTTATCCTTATTTTTCGCGCTGCTATGGAGAAACTTCGATCCAATCCCTGGCTTACGCGTACGTCGCTGGGACTTTTTGCTATCATCATATACTTCCCCATTTTCCTGCACCTGGATTATGGGGGATTGAAGAATTTTGATGAAGGATACTTCTCTTTGCGCGCTTTTGGGATGGCCCACTATGGGGAATACATCTGCCAATACGCCGACATGCCCGAATCGGATAGTGGGGTGAATACAAAACCGCCTTTGTTCACCTGGGTACAAGCCAGTTTCTTCCATATTTTGGGATACAATGAATTGGCTTTCCGACTCCCCATTGCCTTGATGGTCGTTGCCCTTGTAGCCTTGATGCTGCTTTTCTCGAAGGATCTTACAGGAAAACTCACTTGGGGTTATTTGTCTGTGCTGATTATGCTGACGACACCTGGCATGATGAAAACCCATGTGGCCCGCTCAGGTGAACACGATCTCCCTTTCATTTTCTTCATTATCCTACAGATCGTTTCCTTTTACCTCTACCTTCACTCCGATCTCAAGGACAAAAAATATCTCTTCTGGCTAGGCATTGGCCTCATCCTGGCGACCTGGACCAAAAGTGCCATGGCACTCTTTACGGTTCCTGCCTTCTTTTTATACGCCCTATCTGAGCGAAAGCTCCTCCCCCTCCTACGAGACAAGCATACATGGGGGCTCATCGGTGCCTACCTACTGGCTGTAGGTGGTTTGTACCTCTATCTGTCGACCCAGTGTCCCGACTTCCTTTCCAAAGTCTGGCGAAATGACATCGCCGTCAGATACAGCGAAGTCATGGATGGTCACGAGCATTCCTGGCATTGGTACGTCACCCTTATCCTTCCCCGAGATTATCTATACTGGATTCCTTTTACGGTGGTAGGAATAGGGATCATCTTCTGGAAGCGAGACGAAATGCTGCCTTTATTCAAACTTCTAGGTATCGTATGTGTCGTATGGCTCACCATCATCATCACTGCTCAGACCAAGTTAGAATGGTATATTTGTGCACTTTACCCTCTTTTGGGGTGGATGGCTGGATATGGAATTTGGAAAATATGGGAAGTGCTTCTAAATCAACTTAAGTGGACCGATGGGTGGAAAGCTCGTCTCGTAGGCTGGCTCCTTTTAGCTATTGTCTTTGCCTACCCCTATTATACCGTGATCGATAACGTCTATTTCTCAGACTGGTTCAGCGGAGAACCCGAGCGCTACGCCCACCTGATGAAACAAGTCGCGGAGCGCTCCCCTGATATCAAGGATTATGACGTACTCTACGAAGGCTGGAACTTCCATGCTTCCTTCTACATCCTGGTGTATAACCAAACCAAAGGATACGATATCCACCGCTTGCGCAAACGCGAACAGCTCAAGGTCCCTGCCTATGTCATGGTCAGTCAGCCTGGACTCATCGCTCACCTCAAGGAAACGTATCAATGGGAAGCCCTTCATGCACGAGAAGGTGCGGAGTTGCTAAAATTAATGCCCCTCACACAGGGCGAGGAGGCTACAACAGAAGGGACACAATAAGCTCAAAGTACATGCGTCTTACTGGGAAAGCTGTTTTAACATCTCTCCTTATTCAACAGACTGGATCTCTGGTAAATTCACACAGTCATTTTTGTCCTATCTTAAACAAAAAACTATTTTTGCCTACAGTCGTTGAACATGCAGGAATATAAGATTCAACATGAATATAGGCATCGTTTGCTATCCAACTTATGGTGGAAGTGGTGTAGTCGCCACAGAACTCGGCAAAGCACTCGCTTCTAGAGGACATAAAATCCACTTTATCACTTACAGTCGTCCGATTCGACTCGATCTCTTCTCCGAGAATATTTTCTATCACGAGGTAAGAACCAAGGATTATCCTCTTTTTGAGTTTGTCCCCTACGAGTCGGCGCTCGCGAGTACCATGGTAGATGTCGCCCGCTATCACAACCTCGACTTATTCCATGTGCATTATGCGATTCCCCACGCCTCGGTAGCTTATCTCGCCAAACAGATCCTCAAAGACTACGACCTTCATGTACCTGTAGTGACGACGCTACACGGTACAGACATCACCCTAGTAGGAAAAAATCAATCGTACGAACCTGTCGTCAGTTTCTCAATTGATCAAAGCGACGGGGTAACAGCTGTATCTGAGTTTTTGAAAAAGGCGACTTATAGCAATTTTCCTGTTAAGGCTGACATCCAAGTGATCTACAATTTCCTAGATTTCACTCGATTCCACCGCCAAAATAAAGAGCACTTCCGCAAGATGATCACCCCCAATGATGAGAAGGTGCTCATTCACACATCCAACTTCCGCAAGGTCAAGCGTGTACTAGATGTCATGAAGATCTTTGCGCAGGTCAGGGAGCATATTCCAGCTCGACTCCTCATGGTAGGTGATGGTCCTGATCGCCACAAGGCAGAGGAATACTGTCGAGAAAATGGATTCTGTGAGCATGTGAGTTTCCTCGGTGGCCAAAACTCTGTAGAAGAGATCTACTCCATTGGGGACCTATTCTTGCTCCCTTCTGATAGCGAAAGCTTTGGTTTGGCTGCGCTGGAGGCCATGGCTTGCGAGGTGCCTGTCATTTCTTCCAATGCAGGTGGTCTTCCCGAACTAGTCATCAATGGAGAGACTGGGTTTACAAGTCCCGTGGGTGACGTAGACAAGATGGCACAAGATGCGCTTTATATCCTTTCAGACGATGCGCGTTGGACAGAGTTTTCCCAACGTGCCTATGCCCATGCACAGACGTTTTCGATAGACAAGGTAGTACCACAGTATGAAAGCTATTATCAGCAAATTGTCGAGAGCTATACACCTGTGGTTTAGTACAGCAGAGACTCAAATATTCTGAATCTTCTGAATCTTCTTGTCATATAGATCCTTTGATTCCACGACAGTCTGTGTCAGCTCCGACATGATGTCTTTGACGCGCGTTTCGATATTGGCAAGGCCTTCGTTGATGTTGGAGATTTCTCCCAGTGCGTAGGCTACCTCTAGTGCTTTGACTACATCGTACGCCTCTTGGTAGAGCTTTTCGAGATCTTTGATCGCGAGTTCTGTGCGTCCCAGCGTCTTTTGATAGTCCCCCTTTGTGCTTTCGATAGCAGCTTGTAGTTCGCCTCTGCTCTTCTCATTGTTGATACTTGCAGTCTGTCTTTCCATGGCAGAAAACAAATTATCAGCGTCGGTCTTGAGGTCGTTGTATTCTTTGGTAAGTTGCTTAACTTGCCTTGATACAGCCTCCCACTTGCCATACACGCGATTGAATTCCTGATCGGTATTTTTCGCATTGTCTAGCGCAGTTTGTAATCCATTCAAAGTGGATACTCCATCGTCTACTTTTTTATCCGTTTGGAGTTTTTCCTTCTCGAATGACGCAATTTGGGCCTGAAATTTTTTCTTAAACTTAGGAAGTTCTTCGGGACTTCGGTTACAGGCTAACAAGGTGAGGACCAGTAAAAGGATGGGGAATAAAGCGTATCTCATAAGGGGGAAATATTGGGAGGTGGCAGTATTTTTTACGAAAATCATGGCCCAATATACTGGGTCTGGCACAATTTTCTCAACTAGACATTTGACGAAATCGTTTTACGATATTTTTCGACGGAAGATTTGAGACAAGTCATCCTTGGTGGAGAGAAAAATGAGGGGCAGAAAGGAGGCTTGTATAATCATAATAGATCAAAGACACGGGTAATAAGCAAGCCCAAAGTGTTTGGGAAAAAATTCATTGAATCACTAAATAGAAGACGCAGCGATGCAGGAGGAATTATTTGCAACGCATTCAATGGTGAAAGTAGGAACATTGACCCAGGGATTTCTGGCGATATTAACGGCTGCGCTTCTGGTAGTATCTGGTCAGATTCTCACAGAGCAATCCTCACCCATGGTAGAGGACCTGCCTGAGTTTGTAGAAGGCATACCAGGACTTCCAGATCCTGATAGTCAGCGTATTACTTCCAAATTTCTTCCAGGTTCCGAGTCGTGGAAATCCTGGCAAAACCGTACATCCTCTACCAAAAAGGGGAGAAAAAAATCGCGTACCCCACTTTCGGGATTCCTGACTTCTCTTCATGATCTGGTTCAAAAGCCCGATCAGTCTCGCGTTCGTGTAGCGTACTTTGGAGATTCTATGATCGAAGGGGACCGCATCACCCAATCTCTCCGCAATGACATGCAGGATATGTTTGGAGGGTCAGGTGTCGGATTTGTCCCCATTGTGTATGCTTACTACGGTGACCGTCGCACCATCTGGCATCGGTTCTCCAATGACTGGGAAGATTATAACTTCATGAAACCCAGGCGCTCAGATGCACATTACGGTATTTCAGGAGAGTATTTTCTGACCCGAAACAAGTCTAACCGAGGCCGTACATGGGTGCGATACAAAGGTTCAGATGAATATCCGCGTACCCAAATCTTCGAGCAAGTATATCTCTACTATGGGACAAAAGAAGATGGCAGTAACTCGGACCAAGATTATTATGTAGTCTCCAACACACAGGATCAAAAGGATACAGCTTTTCTCGCAGGAGATCGCGTCGTCAATGGCGTCGCATTGTCCAACGAACCCACGGAAGACATCAAGCTTAATTTTAATATTCCAGGCGATATGCCCGTCTTTGGGATGAGCTTCGAAAGTGAGTCGGGAATATTCGTAGATAACTTTTCCGCCCGCGGGCACAGTGGGATGAACCTGGTAGACATTCCAGGAGAGAACTTAAAGGCCTTTCACGAGCTGTTGGACTATGACCTAATTATTCTACAGTTTGGACTCAATGTTGTATCACCCAATAGACGCAACTTCAGTTCCTATGAGAAGGGCATGAAAAAGGTGGTGGAGCATTTTCAAAAGCACTGTCCGGGTGTCGATATCTTACTAGTAAGCGTCAGCGATAAAAGCACGCGCATCAAAGGCGTCCTGCAAACTGACCCCAGCGTTCCTTTGATTGTAGATACGCAACGCAGAGTAGCAGAAACTACAGGAACAGGCTTCCTCAACTTGTACCAATCCATGGGAGGGAGAAACTCCATGATCCAATGGGTCAAAGCCAAGCCCTCACTCGCTAGAAACGATTACGCACACCCCAACCGACGCGGTGCTGTAAAAGTCGGCGAAATCGTCAAGGATTACCTACTAAAGGAGTATGAGCATGAATACGGCCCGCTGAAAAAAGAAAAGGAGGACAATACATTCGCTTCCATTTTCCCGTATGCACCCTCTCACAACTAGTCTCGGGCATAGGGTGAAAACTCCTAGCGAACTTCCCCTGTCCACGGTCCACCACAAAGCAGATAGATATACTAGAGCCCATCACATAAGAGAAGAGGGAATATCTCCCACATGTGGAGGGTCCACCTTACCTTTGAGGTGCTGCTCAATTTCGACGTGAAGTCCCTGTACATCTAAATGAAAGAGTTCGATAGCAGAACCCCCAAATGTTTGTTCATTTTGAATGAGAAAATCCCTTAGATCATGTAGATCTTCGCGACTGCGTGCCAGATGAAGGAATGAAGGAATCATGATGAGCGACTGAGGAGCGATCATGGGACATCGAACATAGGCCAGCCACATCAAGCGAGACACTACCAGATTTTCTCTAGGATTCCACGCGGTTTCTTCTGTACATTTTTGGGTTTCCAACGTTTTCTGCATCAAGCCAACGACACGATCAATCGGCAACGCCAAGCTTGAGAAGTCATTGAAAATATCCAGATAGAGATCGATATTATCTTGTTCGATCTCTTGCGCACTCCCCTTCCGCTCTACCTGCATCTGCTGATACTCTGAGATGATGGCTTCAATATCCTGCAAATCCTTCCCAATCTGCTCAGCAAAAGCTTTACAAAGCGCATATTCTTTCGGATCGATATTGCCGTCTACCACCATCATATAGACGAGATTTTTAAGAGAGAAATATTGATCCTCTTCACTTGGGGGAATGATCAAGTCTAGCTCCTCATGATGATCTAAAAGACGGTCAATATCTGACTGCTGAATGCCTAGGTGTTGCGCAATCTCTAGTAGGAGTTGCTGTTCTTCCTCTGTGATCTGCCCATCGGCGAGGGCCATCATAAACAGATTTTGAAATATACCCACGTGATATTTTTGCTCCTGCTGCCTCTCTTGATAGTAAGCGATAGTTTCATCCAGCATCTGCACAGAAATCCCCATATCGGTCGCAAATTGTTTGCAAGCGTGGTATTCTTCAGGCTCGATTTTCTCATCTGCCAAGATCATCAAGACACCCAGTTTCAGCTCCATGAGCCGATCTTCTTCTGTCGTAGGCAGTTGAAACTGCAAATTTTCCTTCTTGGCCTGCTGGATCAAGTGGGCAATGACTTCCTGCTCCAGCCCCATACTTTCTGCCAGCTCGTACAAAAGATTCTTTTCCCGATAATCAAGCGCGCCATCTGCACTGGCAATGATGCAGAGGTTTTGAAATGTTGCTAGATGTCGGTTCTTCTCTTCCATGTAAACTTTGTGAGCTACAAAATTAACATTTGCTGCCAATTTGTTTGGAAGAATTTCAAAGAGAACATCACACATACAGAAAAACCCTTGTAGCGAACTGTTACAAGGGTAAGGAGCTTAGGATAAATTATATAACCATGCGCTCTTCAGGGCAGGAAATACTTTTCTTATTCCTGAGATTTGGGCTTTAACAGGGTAGAAATACCCAATGCACTCCAAATGGGGCAAAAGCTGACCAAACCTGTAAGCAGAAAAATGGCTGCTACAACCCCTAGCACGATCGCCAACGTACCGCTGATCATATCCGTGAAATATAAAACAGCAACTATAACGGCAAATAGTATGCGTACAATTCGTTCAACTAAACCAAGATTCTTTTTCATTATGACTAATATTTTAAACGCCAATTGATAGGTATCAAGAAGGCATCTATTATTCAATCTTTCCGTGCTTGAAGTCACAGAAGAGAAATTTTCTCCTTTATCAGATTACTTATTGTCATTTCATTCGTCTCAATAAAATTAAGTGAGATCAACATGAATGTTTAAGTATTCATTCTTCGTTTTTTTTAGAATAAGAATTCTTGATTATGAGGCTACTTCAACACAATGAATATTTAAACAGAATTTAATATGTATTTTCATTTCAAAGTCCTATTTTGGGACAAATCTCCCTTTTGTAAATAAGCAATAAAGTCTGATCTGCTCCAGTAGCTACCATTTTTTCCTTACCTGTAGCTCCCTAACAACTAACCTAAACCCCACACTTTCTGCTTATCATCCTAACGCTATGTATCGAGCTTATTCACGCTTTCGCAGTCTCGCCCGGTCCAGTCAAATTCTACTCGTTGGATTATTTGTTTTTCTTACCATGGCTGCTTTTGCGCCTATCGCTATGCTTCAGTCAGGGTTGAATACGGCTCAACCTGTAGGGACTTTCATCAATGGTACATTCCCAGATGTAACACCCGGCCAAGGATCAGGAAACTTTGTCAAAGTAGATGCTTTCCCAAACCTTACCTTTAATCTTCCTATCCATTTGACAGAAATGAATGGATCAGGACGGTTGTTAATCGGTGAGATGAATGGAAAAATCTATTCTGTACCCAATGTTTCTACTACCACCACCAAAGACTTATTTCTGGATATTTCTTCCCGCGTGAGATTTGCGGGAGAAAGTGGGATGCTCAATTTTGCCCTGCACCCACGCTATGGCATTGACTCCAACTATGTCTATGTCTTTTACCAGTGGAATCCCTTCAATGGACAGATCTATACACGCATCTCACGCTTCGACGTCATCAACCCAGGTGCCAATGCCTATGCAGATCCTAGCTCTGAACTCGTATTGATTCAACAACTAGATCGCGCTACGAATCACAATGGAGGAGGCCTCTTTTTCGGCACAGATGGTTTCTTGTATATCAGTTTTGGCGATGAAGGTCCAGGTAATAACACCTACAACAATGGACAAAGGATCAATGACAGGCTCATGGCAGGTGTCCTCAGGATCGACGTAGACAAAAATCCTGCAACAAGTCACGCCATCAGACGGCAGCCCAATCTACTCTCTGGCAGTGATCAATCGTATACTGCCAACTACTACATCCCCGACTCCAATCCATGGCAAGATGTCAGTGGAGGCATACTCGAAGAATTCATCGCCATTGGGTTTCGTAATCCACACCGTATGACCTTTGATGATGCAACAGGTAATATATGGCTTGGAGATGTCGGAGGTTGGCAATTCGAAGAAATCGATCTCATTCTCCCAGGTCACAACTATCAATGGGGATTCAAAGAAGGATTTACAGGCAACGGCCCACAGGGACCTAGCCCACCGAGTCCGTTCATCGGAACCAGTACAGACCCCATCTACACCTATCCCAACACTGGAGGCGCATCCATCGTAGGTGGTTATGTCTACAGAGGAAGTGATCACCCAGACCTGCTAGGTAAATATATTTTTGCCGATAACGGGAGCGGGCGACTGTTCAGTATGGAGTTCACCATTGGACAGCCACCTGTCGTGACAGAGTTGCTGGACTTGCAGTTTGGCTCATCCAAAAATGGAGTGGCTGCCTTTGGAGTCGACGCAGCTGACGAACTCTACATCCTCCGCATGAATGGGTTTGGAGGAAGTGGAAAGATATACAAACTGGACCGCCAAAATCCAGGCGCGCCCGAACCTCCTGCTCTACTCTCGCAGACAGGGATTTTTGATAATATACCATCACTCAGTACGTATAATTATGTCATCCCCTATCAATTGAATGTTCCCTTCTGGTCCGATGGCGCGATCAAGACACGCTACATGGTCATTCCCAATAACGGGACCCACAATACATCTGACGAACAGATTGGCTATAGTCCCAAAGATCCTTGGACCTTTCCTCAGGGTGCGGTACTGGTCAAGCACTTCGAAATGATGATGGACCAGAGCAATCCAAGCATTACGCGTAATCTCGAAACTCGCTTCATGCTTCACGGGACCGATGGCAACTATTATGGCGTGACCTACAAGTGGCGCGATGATCAGTCAGATGCAGACCTTCTCGCTAGTAGCGATCTGGATACACTCCAAGTCACCACACCCGATGGTCCCAGAGACGTCCTGTGGTACTATCCGACCCGTGGCGAATGCCTTTCTTGCCACAATGCGGGGCGCGGATATGTATTGGGTCCCAGCTCTCAGCAGCTCAACTGCGACATGTTCTACCCAGGGACAGGCGTCACTGCGAATCAGTTGAAGAGCTTGGCACATATAGACATATTCGATACGCCGCCTGATACAACGAATCTCTCCGCCTTACCTACGACATCTCCCATTACCAATACATCACTCGATCTAACGGAGCGCGTACTGTCCTATCTCGATGCCAATTGTTCTTCTTGTCATAATCCACAGACAGGTGTACAAGCCCTTTTTGATGCCAGATTAGAATCTCCTGTCAGCTTGTCTTCTCTTCTATACGGTGAGGTTCTCAAAAGCCTCAATATTTCTGAAGCACGTCTGATTGTACCACAAGATCCTGAGCACTCTGTCTTATATCAACGGATCGCGAGTCTTCACGACGGGGTCGCTATGCCTCCGCTGGCCAAAAATGAGATCGACTCCGTCGGGATGAATCTAGTTAAGGAATGGATTATGTCGCTGCCTCCTACATCCAACAACGGATCAGGCAGTCCCTACATCGACCAGCGGATACTACTCAGTTTTGAAGAAGGGGCTGGAACCAATACTTCTGACCAGTCAGGCAACAGCCTCAATGCCCAACTTCAAAATGGCGCCTCATGGACCACGGGCTACAGTGGATCGGGGATCGCATTTGATGGAGCCAATGACTACATCTCCGTAGGAGCCGATCCTTCTCTAAACTCAGGCAACAATCTGACCTTAAGCGCCTGGATCAATCCGCAGACACTCGGAAATAATGAAGCCATCATTTCTTATGGCCAATCAGGGAGTCCCTATCGCTTTACGGTAATGGCTAATGGTACGCTCAGATTCGGTGTCAACAATGGGGCTGTGACGGGAGGATCAGGTGGAGGAGAATGGCAGTCTACCGCTACCGTCAATACAGGTCAGTGGCAGCATGTCGCCGTCACCTTCGATGGGAATGAGCTGACGTTTTATATCAATGGAATTCCAGATAATATAGGATCTGTAGGACCTGTCACGATAGGTTCCATCAATGAAGATCTATATATAGGCCGAGACGATTACAGCGGAGGAAATTACTTTAATGGACTCATGGATAATGTACGCATCTATCATGAGTACCTCTCCAATGTGGATATTTACTTCCTCTCTTCGGGTTATTTGACTGCCGCGCAGCAAGGGCAGGCCATCACATTTGATACATTGCCCAATCAGGCAGTAGGCATTCCTGGATTCTCTTTAAATGCCACGAGTAGTTCGGGGCTTCCTGTGACCTACTCCATCGTAAGTGGACCTGCGACCCTCATGGGAGATTCTGTCGTCTTATCAGGCACGATGGGTAAAGTGACTGTCAGAGCCATGCAAGCAGGAGACGCCTCCTACAACGAGGCGCCCTACATCGACCGCTCATTCTGGGTGGCACCTGGAGGTTCAGCTTCGGGCACAGGGCTGACAGGAACTTATTTTAGCAATGCGGACCTTTCGGGTTTGCTGACGACGCGCCTTGATCCACAGATCGACTACTACTGGAATACCGATCGCCCCTTCAATGGGATGGGGTACAATACCTACTCCGTGAGATGGGAAGGACTCATAGAAGCACCTACTTCGGGACCGATTACATTTACTACGAATACAGATGATGGGGTCAGACTCTGGGTAGATGGTAACCTGATCATTGATCAATGGCAAGATCAAACAGCAACCATCTATAGTGCAACGGTCACACTCCCTGTCTGGGATAAGGTCGCTATCAGGATGGAGTACTATGAAAATAGAGGGCTATCTGTTGCCCAGCTCAAATGGGACGCCCAAGGCAATGGACAGGAAATCATCCCTCAGATGTTCCTCTATCCCGACTCTGCTTCGGTCTTGTCCGCGCACGCGATAGATCTAGTTGCGACGCCCCAATCTGGCCGCGTTCGCCTCAACTGGGAACCTGATGAGCCGCAGGCATTCTCTTATTATGTCCTCAAACGTGCAGGCGCAAGAGAAGAGTTGGAAGAGTTGGCGACCGTACCTGCGAGCCGTAAATCTACTTACCGATTTGTGGATGAGCGCGCCCTGTCAGGTATGTCCCACTATCAAGTGATCGGATACAATGTCAATGGGGCACAAACCGCCTCCGATATCCAGACAGTCTTCATCGATCCCCAGGACCAGGCCTTCAAACTGCAGGTCTTGCCTAATCCGCTCACAGACAATCGGATGCTCAATCTGCATTTATATATGCTTGATCCAGAACCTGTCTTTGTGCAAGTGCTCGACCCACGAGGAGCGATCGTCCGTCAAAAAATGCTGGAGATTTCAGATGTACAGACAGCGCATCAAATCCCTCTACAAGAGCTATCCTCAGGCGTCTATCTCGTCGTCTGTAGATATGGAGGGAAACGAGAGATTGTCAGAATTGTGCTTCCGTAAACAAATAAAAAATCGGGGACAGATCTCAATAAGGATTTGTTCCCGATACTTTTTATGCCATCATCGCAGCTTGCCAACCCTTATACACGCCGTCATGCTTCTCAGCTAAATTCAACAGATAGGCTGTCACCTTCTCTAACTCCTCTGTCGAAAGTTGGTCATCGCGCTTGAGTACCAACATAGAGGAAGGATCAGAAGGGCGTTTGATCGCTCGAAAATTCTTCTCTTTCGCTTTTCTCAGAATCGCCAGTCTGTGGGTTTCATTTTCCACCTCAAAATGGTGGTGTAAGGTATGTACTTGATCCGTTCCCATACCCTGCGCCCTGAGCTGGTCTAGGGCTCGTCGATTGAGGATGCTATGGAACTCGTGGGTAGTCGGATACAAAAATTGCGTATACATGGCCCAATCAGGATCTGAAAAAGCCTGAGAACCATAGCTATATTCTGAAAAGCTGCCAAGGACTTCATCGACTATCCCCTGAAATCCAACCATCGCTGCCGCATAGAAATAAAAGATCCTTTTCCCGTCAGAAGTACTGCGAGCTACATACAGCCCTTGTAACGTCTGTGCCAATTGCTCAGCTAGCATATCCTCCATCACAAACAGTTTCTCTGCCTCTGAGGGGATCGTCAAGCCCCGCTCATCAGGATCAATGAGATCTACAGCTACCTGAATAAGGCAATTCCTTTGAGACAAGGGCGCAATCCCGTAAAGGGAAAGATCTAACATAATGGAAGCCAACTTCCCTTCTACATTGCAAAAATAAAAATCCCACTCTGGCTGTAAAACCTCCATAAGATCCGAAGTAAATGTGTATCAATATTGAAATGGGGAAAATGCATGACCATTCTCCAATAGTCCTGAGTAGGATATACCACGACATCTCAAGGATATACACATCATTTATGCCTTATCCCCAAAGATATCAGACTCAGAAAAAATATGGAAGAACGAATACGAATGGAAAGGTGATAATGTAAATTACGTAGCCCTCACAGCATATCTCAAGACGAGGGTACCCTATGCCGAACACATGGGAAGGTTCGAAACATAATTTTCCTTAGGTCCACGATCGAATATATGCGGTTTCTTCCATAAAATTAATGAATACCCTCACGTATCCTTACAGATGGAGAATCAATGGTTAGAAGTCATGAACATTTGGTTTATCTCCGTCTTTTGACGGTCAGATGCTAAAAAAAATAGCGAATGGTGCAAAATTTGCTTTTAAATGTATCGTTCTTTATCTAGATTTGGTTAGGGCCAAATAAATTGTCTTTCTTGCATATACGTATGCTTCGTTAGATTTAACGAATAGACTTTATTCATCTCAGAAATTTAAGCAGAGGAAAACACCAAGCGTGCATTCATGAGTGTTATTTCAGTTGCAAATCACAAAGGAGGGGTAGGCAAAACTACTACAGCTGTTAATTTAGCAGCAGGACTGGCCAAATCAGGCCATAAAGTACTTTTGATTGACCTCGATCCCCAGGCAAATGCGAGTTTTTCCCTGGGTCTCAAAAAGCAAGATCAAACGATCTATCAAGTTCTGGCATTCCAGGACGATCTTTCGAAGATGATCCAATCGCTCGGCGAGATGGATATTGTGCCTTCTTCCGTCCATTTGGCAGGCTTCGAAAAAAACAATGAGGTTGGCAAGGAATTTATCCTACAAGAAGCCATAGATCCTATCCGCAGTCGCTACGATTATATCCTCATTGACTGTCCTCCCTCGCTGGGTGCATTGACTGTCTCTGCATTGACCTCTAGCGACTATGTCGTGATTGCCTTACAACCAGAATCTTTGGCTTTGCAAGGGATGGCCGATTTCATCAAAATCCTACGTACCGTCAAAACTCGTATGAACGGTGAATTGGAGATTTTGGGAATTGTGATCACCCAATATGACAGCCGTAAAGTCCTGCATAGAGATGTAGCAGAATTGGCCCAAGAACGGTATGAAGATGCCCTTTTCCGCACATACATCAGAGGGAATATTGCTTTGGCAGAGTCCCAAAGTATGGGGAAGAATATCTTTGATTATGACGAATCCTGCAATGGCGCAGAAGATTATATGGCCTTAACCCAGGAAGTCATTCAACGTGTAAATGCAGAATTGGCCGTTTAGAAAAGTATTTTTTAAGACAAAAAGTAGCTGAAATGCTGCATCGATACGTAAATAGCCTAGTGATTGAGTGAATATGGCGAAGAAATTTTTGGACGTATTGGGAGATGCTTTTGAAGATGATATGCTGGAGGACGTCATACCTTCCAGCCAGCGGAAACGTGCCAAAAAGAAAGAAACTCCCCGCCGTAACAAACGATTCCTAGATGATATAGATAAGAGTCTCACGACCGCTGAAAAGCCCAAATCTACCAAAAAATCTAAGGGAAAATCTCTCCTTGACTCTATGGATGAGGCATTGGACAATCATGTATTCGATGCTGTATTTCCCGATGCCCAAACCTATAAAAACCGCGCCAATCGCCAGAAACAGTTGGAAACGCGATTCAGTACGATGATCACAACTGAAGTGTTGGAGAAAGCGCGAGAAATCGCACTAGCCAAAGGCATTCGAATCAAAGACGTGATCAATAAAGCCCTCTCATTTTACCTGGATAATCACGACGCATAAAAAAAGCCACCCCTTGGTAGCCTTTTACTTTTGGTGAAGTACAATTGGTTCTTTTGATCCATCATGTCTTGAAAGCATCAGTCAAGCTATCATCTGAGCTCCCTGTGCTTAGTGTCTTTAACGGATGGTCTCTTTCATAAACGTATCGACCAAATACACAGGATCATCATCCTCCAACTTGTCATGTTGGGAGATGTGTGCGTGATTTTGGCGGTATTCATTGGCGATGCCCAAGACAGCCGCCACGAAAAACAGTCCCCAGAGTAAGAAAATGAGTGTGTCCAAGATCATTGTCATTCGCGCTATATTTCAAGGAGTACATCTCCCTATTGAGTGTGTATACGCTATCATTGTACAATAGATAGACCATTTTTGAGAGGAAACCCAGCTGTTTTTCGCTGAAAGTCAAACACTCAACATGAAATGTCCGTTTTTATGGATCAGTTGTAATTATTCCTCCATATACGACATATCCCCAATTACCAAATATTTACCTTTTGGATATACTCGATGATAAGGAGAGGCTAGATTGTTTTCATTTGTACATCTTAAAGACAGTCCCTTTCCTTAACGCAACTTTAACACTTAGCTACTCGCATCTTGAAGGGTGATCCCCTAATTTCGTACATTGAGACATCGGTGTACTAGCTGTTTTTACACAGACATGCGCCACTTTTGAGATAAACACAGGAAATCTATTCACGTATGAATGCAGTGCCATCCCAGGACATCCGCGCGTTGAATGAAAAAATTCAGGAACGCAGTGCTTTTCTAGAACTCCTTCAAGGAGAAATCAAAAAAGCCATTGTGGGACAGTCCTATATGATCGAACGACTCCTTTTGGGATTGCTTTCAGGTGGCCACATTCTACTTGAGGGGGTTCCAGGACTGGCTAAGACATTGGCTATTAAGTCTCTTTCTAAGGCAGTAGATGGCAAGTTTAGCCGCATCCAGTTTACACCTGACCTCCTTCCTGCGGACGTAGTAGGAACGATGATTTTCAATCAAAAGACCCAAGAGTTTACCGTAAAAAAGGGGCCTATTTTTGCCAACTTTGTCTTGGCGGATGAGATCAATCGTTCTCCTGCCAAAGTCCAGTCTGCTCTACTTGAAGCTATGCAAGAGCGTCAGGTGACCATCGGAGAGACAACCTTTCCGCTTCAGCGTCCCTTTCTCGTACTGGCCACCCAAAACCCAATTGAGCAGGAAGGTACCTATCCACTTCCCGAGGCACAGGTCGACCGATTCATGCTCAAAAGTGTAATCACCTATCCCAAGAAGGAAGATGAGCGCTTGATTATTCGTCAAAACGTCCAATCCATCAAGACAGAAATCAACCCTGTCATCCGAATGGAAGAAATTCTCCAAGCGAGAGAAGCTGTTCGTGAGGTATATATGGATGAAAGAATCGAACAATACATTTTGGATATCGTCTTCGCTACGCGCGAGCCACAAGGAGCAAAGTTGGAGAAGCTTCAACCTTTCATTCGTTACGGAGGTTCTCCCCGTGCGTCTATTTCTTTGGCACTGGCGACCAAAGCCTATGCTTTCATTAAGCGTAGAGGATATATCATTCCCGAAGACGTACGTGCCGTATGCTATGATGTTCTTCGTCACCGCATCGGCTTGACCTATGAGGCAGAGGCAGAGAATGTCTCTTCTGAAGAAATCATTTCTCGCCTATTGGATGTCGTCAAAGTACCCTAACCTACTCGCTACATACTTTGGTATCTATCATAAAAATGCTATCCTTCATGGGGTAGCTTTTTTTGTAACTTGGACTTTTTCTCAACTAATACGCTACTCCTATGCGACAAAAATATTTCTTCCTCCTTTTCTTCACATTTGGGTTCCTCACGAGTCTTCCGCTTTTGGGCCAGGATCGTGTGGCAAAGACTGAACCATCCACTTACCACCCTCCAGCAGGAAAAAACTGGGAAATACTCACTGCTGGAGCCGCAAATTTACGGGCAGATAAGCTCAAAGAAGCGGTTGACTATGCAGAATCTCATGAGTACAGTGGAAGTCGCGACTTGCGAATCGCCATTCTGAAGGGCTTCCAGCGCGAGCCCTATCACTACATCGCTGGGCCGACCAAAAAGCGAGGCGGACCTGCGGGTCTGATCCTGAAAAAAGGAAAAGTTGTCACACAGTGGGGAGACATTGACCGTGTGGATATGACTTTTAGTGTGACCAAGTCTTACCTGAGTACCGTAGTAGGCTTGGCTGTAGATAAAGGACTCATTGCAAGTCCTGAGGACAAAGTCTCTGATTATGTATGGGACAGGACATTCGACGGGGCACACAATGGAGAGATCACATGGGATCATTTGCTGACGCAATCCTCTGACTGGTCGGGAGAACTATTTGGGATGAAAGACTGGGCAGATCGTCCCCCACGAGAAGGCGGAGTCGATGACTGGAAGTATCGAGAGTTTCAAACACCAGGTACTTTCTTCGAATACAATGATGTACGTGTCAATCTTTTGGCCTATAGCTTGCTCCAAGTATGGCGAAAGCCACTACCTGTGGTTTTGAAGGAAGAAGTCATGGATAAAATCGGAGCTTCCACCACATGGAGATGGTTCGGATACGACAACAGCTTCGTCAATGTCGATGGACATATGGTACAGTCTGTCAGCGGAGGTGGACACTCTGGGGGTGGAGTCTTCATCAGTGCGCGTGACCATGCGCGTTTTGGGCAGCTTTTTTTGAATAAAGGCAAATGGAATGGAGAACAAATCATTTCTGAAAAGTGGATCAACATGGTCCAACAACCCTCTGAGGCGAATGAAAGTTATGGCTACATGTGGTGGTTGAATAGAGGGGAAAGAAGCTTCGAAGGCGTACCCGCTAATATGTACTATGCCGCAGGTTTCGGTGGAAACTACATCGTGATCCTCCCTGATCAGGAAATGGTCATCGTCACAAGATGGTTAGAACCCAAGGAACTGGAGACTTTCTTACAAAAAGTCATGGCAGCAGTCAAATAAGAAAGGGGGGCCTCGCGTGTGCAAGGCCCCTTCTACTTTCCCCTTTTCAAATACCCAATTCTTACGTCTATCGTCTTACTTATGTCTTAATCCCCACCTTCATGTCGTGCCAATGCTTCACACGAACATGGAAGAAGTACTTCCCTGGACTATAATCTCGTGCGTTAAAGGTGATCTCGTGACTCCCCGCAGGCAGGTCTCGCTCCATCAGCGTCTCCAACAGACGCCCTTCTCCATCAAAAATGCGGATCTGTGCAGTATCCGCTTCCTTCAGCCAGATCGGAATCTTCGTACTGTTCCCAAAGGGATTGGGATAGTTCTGCTTCATGTAGACCTTGCGCTCAAAAATCGGTCCTCCTGCTCTATTCTTCCCTTTGATCACAGGGACGTACTCAAATTCAGGGAAAAGTAAGGACTTGATTTCCTCCTCCTCTACCCCAAACCAATCCATCAGAACCGACCCGTAGAGCGAACGGAAGTCGTATTGCATGGGGAGGTTGTCTCTGGGCGCTACTTCACCTGGAATCTCTGGATTGGTCCCAAAAATACGGTTGCGTACACGCGTGCCAAAGAAAAACATCGGGGCAGCCGCTCCATGGTCCGTACCCATACTGTCATTACTCGCAATCCGTCGCCCAAACTCTGAAAATGTCATACCAACTACACGATGCTGCAACTGCATCAAGCGCAAATCCTCCTGGAAGGCATGGATCGCGGTAGACAGCTTACCCAATAAGGAAGCGTGACGCCCCTCAGTAGGCTCTCCATCCTCCGCCTGATTGGCATGCGTATCAAATCCTCCCATATTTACGATGTAGACCTTTGTTTTTAGCCCCCCTGCAATCAATCTTGCCACAATCTGAAGTTGGCTCGCCAGTCGATTTCCTCTCGGATACTGGTTGTACACATTGCTCCCCATATCAGATGCCACCTTGACAGACTCCAGATAGGAGTTGGTTTGCCCAATCATATCCCGCAGGTACGAAAGCTCATATCCGTAAGGCGAGTCAGGTGTTTCATCCACACCCGTCAATGCCAAGGCAGAAAACTTATCGGGATTTCGTACGGCCATGCCTAGGTTCAACAGTTCCCCTTGGCAGGTGCTGGACACCACCGATCCAATCGTAATCGCAGGTGGGTGTGGATAATCAGGATTGGGATAGCCAATGGGATAGTTGGGTAATAATTTCTCTAAATAGCGCCCCATCCATCCTGTATTCCACACTTCCTCAGCAGGAGAGGCCGTCTTCCATATATCGGCTGATCGGAAGTGAGAGAAATTGGGCTTGGGATACCCTACCCCACGAACGATTCCAAGTTTGGCTTCTCCATACATCTCTGCCATCTCTTGCATAGCAGGATGCAGTCCTACATACGTGTCAAACTTGATCACCTTACGCTCTGGAATAAGGAGATTTCTGCGTGCTTTGGCGAGGTTGCTGTATTGATTTAGGGGAATGACTGTATTGAGTCCATCATTTCCCCCATTAAGTTGTACAAGGACGAGGACCCGATCATTGTTGTCCGCCATAGAGGCGAGTTGACTGAAGGGTGATCCCAGGGCATGCGCAAATACTTGCGTCTTATTCAGGACCAGCGGCAACATAGAAGCTGCCCCCGCTCGCTTTAAAAACCCTCTTCTTTTCATGTATGTAGTAATTTTTGTGTCTATAGGAATGAAATATTAGGAGACTATGAGAGCTGAGACTGTCTTTTGACAAAGACTGCGAGAGAAGAGACTTCCCTTTATCTTGCTCGCACGGACTTTATGAAAGTTGAAACTCTGCCATAGTCAAGATGGATTCAAGCAAGGCATCCAGTTTGGCCTGTACAGACTTACGAATCATCTCATCATTGGGCTCTGCCAGGTACTCCATGTACTCGACGGTCCACTCAAAATTGGGCAGACCAGGAATCAATACCTCTCTCAAGGAGTCTTGCTGCGGTTGTGTGATAGGATAAGGAAAGAATCTATCTGTCCATTCCGCAATCAAAGTCGGCGCATCCAGCGGGTCAGATACTGTCTCTACTAGCGCCAGGGTGTCTACCTTCACCTCAAAATCATTTTCATCAAATCCTCTATTGACCAGATTCGAAATAAAGCCCATCCGTAAGGGCAGGGTGACCGAATTCACCCATAGCTGGTGGTACTGGGGCTTTTGATAGTAGGCAGGCCAACCTGCGACATCGGGCGGATTCAAAATCTCCATCTGCAGATCCTTGGCCTCATCAAAAATTCGATCCCAGACTTTGTACTGTGTCTCGTAGTCATTGTTGGTGGGGAGTGGTGTCTCCGTCTGGCGCAGGGTCGATACGAGCATGTCCAAGGGATGCTTGATCAAACAACCTCGACTCTGTTCTGCAAAAAAGTGTGTACTTCCCAGCAAAGCTTTGAGTGGAGCTTCCACTACAAAATTATTGTTGATCAGGATGTCTGCCATCGGCTCGATGATGTCCTGATCGATACGAGCATCAATGACGTAGTAGACAAACCAGCGATAGAGTTTTCGACAAATATGACGGGCTGTTTCTCTCTGCTGAAAAATCATATCAATCAAATTTTGATATTCATTTTCCCCTGCATTCGAAATAACCTGCTCACCATAAGCCGATGAGAATTTTTTATCCCGCGTCTCGTGCTTATCAGGACGAAACTCCGACTGTGGAACACCTGCATCCCTTCTATCTGTTGTGATGTCCCATCCTGTCAGTACCTCTGCCGCTTCGCGTACATCTTCCTCCGTAAAGTGGGTATAGTTTCCCTCAGCGATCAGTGGGCCTTTGCCAATGGTAAATAGCTCGAATAATTCTCGGGCATAATTTTCATTGGGACGCCCCTTTACATTTTGCTCCCCATTCAGATACTTGAGCATCGCAGGGCTTCGCGTAATATCTGCAACCAGTTCTTTGAAGCTCCCTTTGGCATTGCTGCGCAAAATATTCATGTAGTGGTAGGCAAAGCGCGATTCTCCCGCGTCTCCTTCCTGAATCGCAAAGTGATTGTTCCAAAAGAGGGTGAGTTTTTCACGGATATTCATCCCGCCTTTGAGCATAAGGCCTACCGTCCATGCACGAAGTGATCGCATACGTGCGTTGTCATCTCCTCCATTATCTAATGGCGCTTCTATCCATGTTTGGCCTTCTCCTGCTTTTCCGTCTTTGTCGTAATCGTAGTGTACGGGAGGACTGGGCAAGGCTTGATTTTGGAACAGCCGATTGAGCGTCCCCTGCAAGCCAAAATTGACCGATTGCTGAATTTCACTGGGCAGGGGACCAAATGTGGTACGTCGAAGCAAGTGGCTAGCACAGGAGACATCCCATGTACCTGTATAGGGGGTAAGATCCCCTTCGATCATATTGGAGGTCACCTCCTGGACGGCAGCAGCCTCCGATACGAGCCGAGGACCTCTCAAAAAAGCTCTTCTATCCATAGTTCAGCGATGAGTGTTAGGTGGACGCTGACCATGACCTGGGGTAAAGACCTAGGGATCTTTTCCTTGGGGAAGGAAATACATCAGGTAGACGCAAGAATCAGGGGGACAGATTCACTATTTCACCGCAAAAAATTGACCAAGGATTGAAACATGTGAGGTTTTTCGTGAATGGGAATAAAAATAAGGAGTGAGGGAATGGGAGTGGATCGTTTTTCACTTTTTAGAAAAACCTGTAAAGATTTCTGGTCTTTATTTATTTTCAAAATGAGAAAAAATCTCCCATTTTGAGAAAAATGATGGAGTAGCTTTCTGCCATTTCCCCAAAAGAAGTTGCCTATGTCTATCATCATCCAACAGATTGCTTATACGGATACTTGGCCGATCCGCCATCGGGTGATGTGGCCCGAAAAACCCATGGATTACATCCAGCTTGCACAAGATCCCAAAGGATGGCACTATGGACTCTTTGTAGAAACGCGCCTTGTCTCCGTTATCTCCTTATTTTTTGAACATGGCGTAGCTCAATTTCGAAAGTTTGCTACAGAAAAAGACGTACAGGGAAAAGGATATGGCAGTCAACTGTTGACCTATGTGATAAAAGAAGCAGAAAAAGCTGGTGCAAAAAAGATCTGGTGCAATGCGCGGGTAGAAAGGGTAGGGTTTTATGAGCACTTTGGATTACAAAGGACAGATGAGATATTTTATAGAGGAAAGCAGGCGTATGTGGTGATGGAGAGGGAGATTTGAGCATGGGACTAATCTCCACATACTATATGGCACTTTCCCTTCAGGACAATAAATCAGCTCCGAACCCTGAAAGTATGGCATATTGTAGGCTGGTTATTTCAACTCTAGACTACCAGATCATTTTTCACTACCTTCTTTCTCATATTACCTCCTCAACCTTTGGTTACACAACGATCTTATAGAGATTAATCCATAAAAACGCCATCCCAAAAACTGAGATGGCGCTTATTCTTTTCATGAACCGTATACACAAATGGCATCAAGCCATGAAATATGTTCAATGAAACTTACTTATACCAAGGCTCCGCCTTTGATCTGGTCTACGACTGCTGGATCTAACAAGGTCGATGTATCGCCAAGATTGTCGGCTGTGCCTTCCGCAATCTTTCGCAAGATGCGGCGCATGATCTTACCTGAACGGGTCTTAGGCAATCCTTTGACAAACTGTACTTTGTCAGGCTTCGCGATAGGTCCAATCTCCTCACGTACGACGTCTAGGATTTCCTTACGGAGTTTCTCATCATCAGTCTCATTGCCCAACGTAATCACATAGGCGTAAATTCCCTGTCCTTTGATCTCATGTGGATACCCAACGACAGCTGACTCTACTACCTCTGCATGTTGGTTGATAGCATTTTCTACTTCAGCGGTTCCCATACGGTGTCCAGAGACATTAATCACATCATCCACACGACCGATGATACGGTAGTAGCCGTTCTTGTCGCGGCGTGCCCCGTCACCTGTGAAGTACTTATTCTCAAACATCGAGAAGTACGTGTTGATGGCACGATCATGGTCACCATAGGTGGTACGGATCATAGATGGCCAGGGATATTTGATACAAAGTAGCCCTTCTACCTCATCACCTGGAAGCTCGTTTCCATCGGCATCTACCAAACAGGGCTGAATACCAGGAAGGGGTAGGGTCGCATAACAAGGCTTGAGTTCGGTATGACTAGCCAAAGGCGCAATCATCATTCCTCCTGTCTCGGTCTGCCACCATGTATCCACAATCGGGCAGTTTTTCTTCCCAATCTTGTCATCATACCAGTGCCAGGCTTCCTCATTGATGGGCTCTCCTACAGACCCCAACACTTTGAGAGAAGACAGATCATATTTATCGACAAACTCATCTCCCCGTGCCATGAGAGCGCGAATCGCCGTAGGCGCTGTGTAAAATTGATTGACTTTGTATTTATCGACGATTTCCCAGAAACGTCCTGCATCAGGGAAAGTAGGCACACCTTCAAACATCACCGTAGTGGCACCTGCTAGTAGCGGACCATATACGATATAAGAGTGACCTGTAATCCAACCGATATCGGCTGTACACCAATAAATATCTTTATTTTGATATTGGAAGACATTGCGGAAAGAATACTCTGTGTAGACCATGTATCCTCCACATGTGTGTACGACTCCTTTGGGCTTACCTGTAGAGCCTGAAGTATACAGGATGAAGAGCATATCTTCAGAATCCATTTCCTCCGCTTCATTTTCCGTACTCATGCCTTCTAGGGCATCATGCAACCATACGTCACGTCCATCGACCCATTCTACCTCTTCTCCTGTACGCTTTTTGACCAGCACTGTCTCGACACTTGAGCAGTGATGCAGTGCCTCATCTACGACTTTTTTTACAGGAATCTTCTTATTTCCGCGGAAGTTGCCATCAGAGCAGATCACCATGCTACATGTGGCATCATTGATGCGGTCTGCTAGTGCGGTAGCAGAGAAGCCTGCAAAAACAACAGAGTGAATCGCTCCGACACGGGCACAAGCAAGCACAGCAATCGCCAACTCAGGGACCATCGGCATATAAAAACAGATACGATCACCCTTTTTCACACCTTGTGCAATCAGCGCATTGGCCATTTTACACACCTCCGCATGCAGTTCTTTATAGGTATAGGTAATATTAGCTTCATTGGGATCATTGGGCTCCCATATGAGCGCGACTTGATCTCCACGAGAAGAAAGATGACGATCTAGGGCATTCTCCGTGATATTTAGCTTGGCACCCTCAAACCACTTTACGTCCAGGTTTTTAAAATCCCATGAGAGTACATTATCCCATTTTTTGCGCCAGGAAAAACGATGCGCCATAGCGGCCCAGAATCCTTCAGGATCTTCTACACTGTGACGGTAGGTAGCGAGGTAATCGTCAAAAGACGTAATTCTTGGAGTCATTGCTGTGTCCTTTTGAAATTTAACACGAAAACAGATCTAGTGTGATAGACACAATCTGGCATACATTAGAGGAACAGCTTCTCGTACCATTCTCCCTTTTGTAAGACAGACTGTGGATGTGTGATGATCGTAACTAGATAAATCTTTTGCTTACGATTCGAAGGTAGAAAATAAAAGCGAAAAATAAAACATATAGATATATAGATTATTAAAATTTATTGAATAAAATCCTTGGACAAAAGAGGGGGATTTTTTATTTTTATTTTATACATATAGATATATAGATTTATATAGTATGGGGAATAAAAACTACTACGCATGAACCGATATCCAGAAAGTTATGAAGATAGCATCCAGAACAAATCTGCGTTTTGGATGTCACAAGCAAGTCATCTCGACTGGTACCAACAACCCACTCAGGGCGTAAGTCAGGAAGGTGATTTTTATAGATGGTTTAAGGGAGGAAAACTCAATACCGCCTACTTGGCCTTGGATTATCACGTGGCCAATGGCAGGGCAGATCAGCATGCATTGATCTACGACTCACCTGTGACAGGCAAGATTCAGCACTTTACCTACAGAGAGCTTCGCGATGAGGTTGCACGGTTTGCAGGTGTACTCCAAAGCAAGGGATTGACCAAGGGTGACACAGCCATTATATATATGCCGATGATTCCGCAGGCTGCCATTGCGATGCTTGCTTGTGCCAGACTGGGCGTGATTCACTCGGTAGTATTTGGAGGCTTTGCTGCACATGAGTTGGCCATCAGAATCGATGATGCCCAACCCAAAGTATTGATTGCGGCTACGGGAGGGATAGAGATCCAACGAAAAATCTCCTACATGCCCATCATCAATGAAGCCCTAGAAGAAGCCAGTCACAAGATCGATCATTGCATCATTTATCAGCGTACAGAAGTGGCGGGAGACCTTATAGATGGACGAGATTTTGATTGGGATACATTGATGGCAACTGCCGAAGCAGCAGCTCCTGTCGAGCTTGATGCAACAGATCCTCTATACATCCTGTATACGAGTGGGACGACAGGCAAACCCAAGGGCATTGTCCGAGACAACGGGGGACATGCGACTGCGCTAAAATTCAGTATGCAATATGTATATGGCGTCGATCCAGGGGATGTATTCTGGGCTGCCTCTGATGTAGGATGGGTCGTGGGACACTCTTACATCGTCTATGGTCCCCTCCTTCACGGCTGTACGTCTATCATGTTTGAGGGTAAACCTATCAAGACACCTGATCCAGGGACATTCTGGCGAGTGATCGACCAACACAAAGTAAAGGTACTCTTCACAGCTCCCACCGCTATACGGGCCATCAAAAAGGAAGATCCCAACGGAACCCATCGCCAGTCTTATCCAATGCAGACGCTTAAATTTTTATTCCTGGCAGGTGAACGTTGCGATGTAGCCACACACGAATGGGCCTCCCAGTTACTGAATGTACCAGTCATTGACCACTGGTGGCAGACCGAATCTGGTTGGCCCATGCTCGCCAATATGGTGGGACTCGAGCTGATGCCTATCAAGCCTGGCTCTGCAGGAAAACCTGTCCATGGATATGACATTCAGGTACTGGATCTTGAGGGCCATGAGGCGCCTACCAATCAAGAGGGCATCCTAGCGATCCAACTTCCTTTGGCTCCTGGGGCACTGATGACAATTTGGGGCAATGATGCGCGTTTCCACAAAGGCTATTTAGAACGCTTCCCTGGCTATTATCTAGCGGGCGATGGCGCCATCAAAGATGAAGATGGCTATCTCTACATCACGGGTCGCATAGACGATGTCATCAATGTGGCGGGACACCGACTCTCGACAGCAGAGATGGAAGAGGTGGTGGCTGCACACGAAGCTGTAGCAGAATGCGCGGTCATCGGGATCGAAGATGCGTTGAAGGGACAAGTCCCTGTAGGTTTTGTCGTGCTAAAAGGGGGGGTGGACATCGCATCTGTGGAGCTGGAAAAAGAACTTATCCAAATGGTACGTAGCAAGGTAGGCCCTGTAGCCTCCTTCAAGCGGGCCGTCGTCGCAATACGTCTCCCCAAGACACGGTCTGGAAAAATCCTCCGTAGAACGATGCGCGCCATTGCAGATGGCAAAGACTATAACATGCCGAGCACCATCGAAGATCCAGCCGTATTGGGAGAAATCACCGCACTGATGGAGAATCAAAAAATGGGCATCGCTTTTCAATAAAAATGGCTGTGGCGTTCCCACAGCCAAGTAGGTATAATTTTAGGTGTATGATGGGCACGTCTGTCTTCGGACAGGCGTGTTTTTTTGTAGGATTGTCCTTTGCCTATCTAGTTGCCCTTTGCAGCGGGAGTAATACTCAAGTCAGCGCTGAGCTCAATACGGACCGTATCACTCAGAATCAAACTACTTCCTCCGACGCCAAAGTCTCTTCGGTTGATCTTAAACTTGCTGTTGATGCGTAGCTTTCCTGCCTTTTCTTCGTAGGTCACTGGTATGGTATACGCTTTCGTCTTTCCTTTGATGGTCACGTTAAACTTTCCCTGCCAAGTGCCATTCCCTTTGGAGGTCAAGGAGACTGCCTCTATCGAGAGATTGGGATAAGTGGCTACGTCAAAGTAGTCCTTCTTCATTAGATGCTCGTCGCGACTTCCAATTCCTGTATCCAACGTCTTCACTGGGACAGAGGCTTTGATACGGCTTGCTCCAGGATTTTGGAGGTCTACATAGATATCTGAGCTCAGATCCTTTAACGTACCGTCTACGGTAAATCCCGCGTTCTTGATGTAAAACTTGATCTTGTAATCCGATACTGTAGAAGCGACTTGCGCATGAAGAGATACCCCCATAATTGATAAGATAGCTGCCAAAAAAAGCGATTTCATTTCCATATTCCTTCTATAAACTTCGATTGATAAAACACAAATTGGACACTTTGGTTGGATAAATATGACCCTTTTCATGTACCTTAGATGAAACTTTATCCTATTGGCTACAGAAAACGGTATGCGATTATTTTTGGGAATTCCTTTGTCAGGAGAGACGCATCATAGCTTGGAGGAAGTGTACAAGCATTACGCATCTGAGTTTGATTGGAATTGGACTGCGCCCGAATTGTATCACATCACGCTGTATTTTTTTGGTGAAGTTCCCGAGGAGCGCCTCCCAAACATGATCGCGCTACTCCAAATTGCTTTGAAAGATGGGATATTACCTCCTTTCGTTTTTGATCGATACACCTATGCGCCCTCCAAGCGAGAAGCCAGGATGCTATGGGCGAGGTATCAGAAGGATGAGGCTTTCAAACTTTTGGTCCAAAAAATCCATGCGCTGTATCAGCAAATCGATCCAAAAATTCAAATAAGAAAAAGCCCGATTCCGCATGTAACATTGGCCAGATTCCGCGAAAAAGAATCCCTAACGAGGTTTCCTATCCAAAAATTGCCTCCTCCGCCAAATATTTTGCCTGTAAATCAAATAATTTTATGGAATTCTGTTCTGATGCCCTCTGGACCCAAGTATGAAGAAATAGTGAATTTTCCACTTTCCTCATTTCGCTGAAAATCAAAACTTAATACTTGTATATTCATTCAAATAATCAAGAATTTTCTTAACCTTTTTCTTTAGCCAAATTATTTCATTTTTCTGATTTCTCTAGTCCTTGATGATTCGCTGTTGTGAATAAGCACTGATTTTCTTATGTTTAGAAAGAGTTTGGTAACTATTTCAACGTCGGATTAACGCATTTTATGAAGACTTTTATTCTCGTATTGGCTTTCTGTAGCATGTGTCTCGGAGTCTTTTCGCAGCCCCCCTCAAGGGATGGCGCTGTACCCGAAATGGTGTTGCAGAACTTCCAAAAAGAGTTTCCACAAGCGAGGTTGCTTAACTGGGAAAGATCTGGAAATAGCTTCGTTGCCAGATTTACGTTAAATGGATTTAACGAGCGTGCATATTTTAGCACAGCAGGTATTTGGCTCTACACAGACATTGATATCCCTACGGCCAAGACGGATAAAATTCCAGAAAAAGCCATGGGCCACTTCACAAGCAATTTCCCTTCTCATAGAATTCTCAACGCAGGATATAGAGATGCGCCTAGTGGTAGTTATTATTATTTAGAGATCAACAGAGGAGGTGATCGCCGCACGTTGCGCTACGACGATTATGGGAATTACCTCCCTAACTAGTCTGATTATTAAAAATGAGTATAGTATCCTGTTACTTTTGTAGCAGGATTTTTTTTGGACATCGTATATGGGTAGATATTTCATTGCACCATCCTACGAAAGCATATGTGCCCCTGGCCCTACACGCATTAAATAATATTCAGGCACCTTTTGATATTTCTCTTCATATACGTTTTGCCATCTGTCGATAAAAGAATCTGTTTTTCCCTTCTCGACTATGTTGATGGTACAGCCTCCGAAGCCTCCCCCCATCATCCGAGCCCCCAAAATGGACGACTCTCGCCTAGAGAGTGCAACCAAATAGTCCAGCTCAAAACAAGAGACTTCGTAGTCGTGCTGAAGCCCCGCATGTGAGGCATACATCTGTGCGCCTAAAGCCTCATAATTGCCCGTCTGCAAAGCTTCAGCAAATGTATCCACACGTATGTTTTCCTCCACCACATACCGACAGCGTTTGCGCGTCACGGGAGAAAGATCCAGTCCCTCATCCATGACTTGATCAAGCGTAGCATCCCTGAGCATCTGCACTTCAGGATATTTTTGCTGAATGATGGCTAGCCCTGACTCCGAATCCTGACGACGCTCATTGTATCCTGAATCAGCGAGATCATGCTTGACCATAGAATTGACCAAGAGGATGTCATATTTTTCCACTGGAAAGGGTAGATACGTATAGTCCAGGCTCCTACAATCCAGTTTGAATACATGTCCTTCCTTTCCCATCAGACTAGAAAACTGATCCATGATCCCACACATGACCCCGACGTAAGTATGTTCAGCCTTTTGCCCCATCAGAGCCAGCGTTTTTCGATCTACTTCCCAACCAAAGATCTGAGTCAAGCCCAGACCCACACCTGATTCCAGTGCCGCGGAAGAAGATAAGCCTGCTCCTATCGGCAAATTCCCCCCAAAAACACAATCAAATCCTCCGATCTCCATCCCCTTCTCCTGAAACTGTGCAACGACCCCCAGAATATAGTTGGCCCATGATACCTCACTCGGCTCTGTCACAGGAAGTAGTGTCTCAAAAGCTTCGTGTAAGTCTCCTGCATACAAGCGAATCTGCGATGTATCATTTGCCTTCATCGCAAACGTCATCCCCAAATCGATACTGGCAGGGAGTACGAATCCCTCATGGTAATCTGTATGCTCTCCGATCAGATTGATTCTCCCTGGAGCAAAGACCTGCAAGGGTTCTCCTCCAAAACGATCCCTAAACAATTGTGCAATATCTGTAAGCATAGGTATGGGGTTAATGTAAACGCCACTTAAGTTAACAGAAATGACATGATGGATCATAATCTGAAGCGAGGATCAATCTCAGTATCTCCTCTCCACGCATTTTTCTGCCTTAAGTACCCTCCAACTGAAGGAACTTGTACATATGTAATTTCATATGATTGTCAATAACCTGGATTATATCTAACTTATGCTATAACTCAACTACTGGACTACCGCTACTTATGATCTACAGATGGTTTCTTATCTCCTGCTGCCTCTATCTCGCAGGATGTGCAGCGACTCAGGCCCCTCGCGAAAAACTGAGGGCTACCACTCCTGAGGTACTTTTTTTGATGGGTGAGGGTCAAAATGCAGAAATGCATGAGGCGATGACGCAACTCCTCCCCTCCCTCGCTACACAGAATCAATGGAAAATAGATACAACAACCTCTCTGGATTTCATTCATCCTGATACGCTGCAGTCTTATGGTGCACTCGTATTGTTTGGAGTATCAGGAGAAAACCTCTCTCCCTATCAACAGAGAACTATTGAGCGATATGTCCAATCAGGCGCTGCTATCGGACTCATCCATAGCGCCATCAACCAGCGACTCACTTGGCACTGGCTCGAACATATCACTCAAGAGACGGAAGATGAGGTCTGGACGCCTATCTGGAGTGAAGCAGGATTGGCTGATCCCATTTTCTCCACGGACTATGATGGTGGGAGGCTATTCAAATCTTATCCTACCCGCTCAGATCTCTCACTCCCAGCCTGGCAAGCACATCTATCAGAAGCCCTATCTTGTGCCATCGGAGACAACCTCTACCGTCCTCAACATATACATTCAGTCCCAGCTCCCAAGGATAATCGATTCACATTCAAAGTCCTTGATGCAGACTTGAACGAGCCCATGGAACTAGCCGTTATGCCTAGCGGGAAGATCCTATTCACAGAGCGTCGAGGGACGCTGAAGATGTTCGATCCCGCAGAAGAAGCCACCCACATCGTCGCCCAATTTAATGTGTGCACACAAGGCAACTATGAAGATGGCCTCATGGGGATCACACTTGACCCCAAGTTCAAGCACAATGGATATCTGTATGTGTACTATTCTCCTATCAAAGACTGCGAAATAGAAGACCAATACCTTTCGCGCTTCACGATGCGAGATGATTCACTTATCATGGCCTCAGAAAAGGTCATTTTGAAGGTAAAAGTACAGCGCGAATCCTGCTGCCACTCTGGCGGTGGTCTTACTTTTGGTCCTGATGGTTGCCTCTACCTGTCCACAGGAGATAATACCATCAGCTTTGAATCGGACGGTTTCTCACCTATCGACGAGCGGGAAGGTCATTTTACCAATGATGCCCAAAAATCCTCAGGAAATTCAGGTGATCTCCGAGGGAAAATTTTGCGGATCAAACCCCACCGTTATGGCATCTATACCATCCCTGAAGGGAATCTTTTCCCCAGAGATGGCTCTCAGGGACGGCCTGAAATCTACGTCATGGGCTGTCGCAACCCCTTCCGATTCTCTGTAGACCCCAAAACAGGCGTCTTATATTGGGGAGACGTCGGTCCCGACGGAGGCAAGGCGGGTCGCTACGGTCCCAAAAGCTTCGATGAGTTCAATCGTGCCCCCTATCCTGGCAACTTCGGTTGGCCCTATTTCATTGGCAACAACAGCGCCTACAGAGATCGTGACTTTGCGATGGACACCGTTGGCGACTTCTACGATCCCCAAGGACCGATCAACTGCTCTCCGAATAATACAGGTCCCGAAGCTCTCCCTATGGCCCATCCTGCCTGGATTTGGTATTCTTATGATCAATCTGATACCTTCCCCATGCTGGGCAAAGGATCGCGTTGTGCCATGGCAGGCCCCATTTACTACGATGACCTTTACCCAGAAGAGGCAGAAGAAAAGTTTCCTGATTACTACAATGGCAAACTATTCATTTATGAATGGGGCCGTGGCTGGATCAAGTTGGTGACAATGAAAGATGATGGAACCATCGAGCAGATTGAGCCATTTTTACCTGATGCAGGATTGACGAAGCCGATCGAGATGGAGTTTGGACCAGATGGCGCCATGTATATCCTAGACTATGGCAAGGATTACTTCCTGAACAACCCTGAAGCCAAACTCGTGCGGATCGCCTATGCTCGTGGCAATCGTCCTCCCGAAGTGACCGTCACAGCAGACGCAACGGTGGGAGAAAGTCCGATGGATATATACCTAGATGCCAGTCAGACGATGGACTTTGATGAAGAGGATTCCATCTTGCGCTACGAGTGGGTGCTGGAGGAAACAGGTGGCCTCATCGATTCAGGCCAGACAGCTTGCTTTACGCTATATGAGCCAGGGATTTACCATCCCCAACTACGTGTCATCGACCATGCCAACGATACCGTCATCGAATCTGTTGAGATCATGGTCCGCCCTAAACACGCCAATATTCATTTTCCTCAACCTGAGAATCAGACCTATTATTTCCCATGGACTGATCATACATATGCACTCACCAGTACAGGACAAGTCAGAGACTGGACATCCCGCACACTCGTACAGGTGGGATACGGTCCCAAAGATCTGCTGACTACCACAGATAAAATGATCCCTGCGGATCATATGGAAGGCTATCTTGCCATCGAATCCAGCGACTGTTATTCCTGTCACAATGTAGAGACACATTCCATCGGTCCCAGCTATCGTGCTGTAGCTAAGAGATATGCCAAAGATGGAGCTGCTATTGATTACCTAGCCAATAAAATCATCAATGGTGGAGGTGGCAATTGGGGCGAGAAAATGATGGCTGCGCATCCACAGCTTTCTCAGGAGTCTACACGCAAGATGGTTCGATATATTCTTTCACTCAATGATCCTTTGCGCTCTCAGCCTACAGAGGGTAAATTTAGAGATACCCAAAATGATCCTCAAAACGTCTGGATGCTCAAAGCGCAATACGAGGCACCTGAAACGGAGGCATTTCCTGCTACCTATCATACCCAAGCAATTACGCTGGTCTATCCGAGGGTAGAGCTAGAAACATATGACTGGTTCAAAGGAGTAAAAAAAGGTACACGGGGTATCGATCGCTCTCGTGGCGTGGTCTACAATTCGAGTATCAATGCCCATATTGGATTCAATCCTGTAGATTTCACAGGTATCCAGACTGCCACGCTTCACGTCAAGGGTTTCGACGGCGGTCAAGTTCAACTCAGGCTGAATACACCTGATGGACCTTTGCTTGGTACGTATACCGTGCCTAAAGATTCAGACTGGCAAGAGAAAACTATCCAGCTTCCAACTGTGGAGGGATTACATTCTTTTTTCATGATATTCAAAGGAAAAGCGGAACAGGAAAAACTGGGTGAGTTTGACTGGATTGAATGGGGAAAGTAACATTATCCCTTAAGGGATTTTGCTATGCTCAAGACATCAGACAAAATAAGAGACGCTTCCTTCAGTTAGAAACTGAAGGAAGCGTAAGCGAACATATCATATATTCCAATCTTCCACTCTCACTCCTCCTCTGGTGGAGGCTCAGGTATGCCATGAAGATTCCCCATTTTTTCCAAAATACGATACAATCTATTGACATAATTTGCGCTGGAGTGGATAGCAAAATCAGGGATACCCAGCACTTTTTCAAAAGCATTGACCTCGAGATGGTCGGGATTGATGTGAACAAGGGTTCCCACATGCTCATAGTTCCCTGAAAATGCTTGAAACAATCCCGTCACAGGAGGCAAGGTCACCACGCCATCTGTTTTGGGGTGCTGCAAATTCACCATGCGAAACGTCCGCGAATATAGATCGAGGTAAGGGCGATCGTTGTAGAAGGAGCGAAAGTCATGGTCCATCCTCCATCCCATCGGTTGAAACCCTACCCTTGGCATTCCATAAGTGTATATCCCATCGGGTTTGTAGCCATAATTTTTTGTCAAGTCATAGGCAGCGAGAATCGCTACTGCTCCCCCTAGGCTGTGCCCTGTGAGATACAATTCCTTTCCGTGTAGAATCCCCGCTTGCTCCAAGCTGTAGATCAACTGCTGGCGAATCTCTTGATAGGCCTCATAAAATCCGCGATGCACACGCGGTGCAACCATAGGATCCATAGAGTCGGGAAGATGGCGGACATCTACTTTGAAAGCCCATTCGGACACCTTCAGCGGAAAAATAGCCTTGGTATTGGTCTTCAACATATCCTCCACGATATGCTCCCAACCCGCAGCTACCTCAGATCCTCGAAAGCCCACAAATATCCGCTTATCATCTGCCATCACAAATCCCTGTGTAGATTTGCTCTGATCTAGATAATAAAACTGATGGGGGTTCATTCCCCAATCGGAAAACTTTGCCTGATAAGCTTCCACAAAGCCACGTGTATCATCTCTCTCGATGTCGCCTAATGTCCCAAAGTACTGATAGTAGCATATCAGAGATAATAAGTATGCATTTACAGAGCTAAAGCGATGGGGAGATTCAAAGCGATCAAAAGGCTTCATCATAGTCCTTAATTTCTTCTCACAATTTGTACAGAAACATCATTGGCGTTCCAATCATCAAAATTGCCAACAGGTCCACTATCGAAGATCAACGAACGCATATTCATCTTTCCACTTCCTACCGATTTGGATTGGGGCTCGCCCAGACTTTTCATCGAAAGCAGGCCCATATTAAATTCCTTGTGCCCAAAAACGACTTTAAAGGTTTCGTTGAGCTCACGTCTCCCTACCTTAGCGAAATTGTCAGACACACCTAATCTCATGACGATCCCATTCCTTACCCATACCTGCGCGCCAGGATCAAGAAAGAGTCCTCCACTATTTCCAATCAGATTTGTCATAATGCTAAAATCTGTATTCAGGTACATCAAGCCACAATACAGTCGCTGGTTGCTACGATTGGTAAGACGAATGCGGAAAGCAGGTTGCCCATCCTTGCCTTCGTTGTGATCATACGCAAATCGATACCCATCTATCCCTGCAAAGATCGGCATATCCGATTCTTCCTCCATCAATTCAACCGAAATGGCATTGGACGGGAGGCTGCTCCCTGGATTTCCTAGCTCTGCAATCCGCTGCCACTGTGCAATATGATCCATTTGCTTGATGGCTTGGATGACCTCGTTTTCGTCTGTCCCTTCTATCTGCTTAACTAAAGGCTGTGAAGGCCCCTCGGATGCAAACGAAAAGAACAGTTGGTTATTTTTTTCATGCAATGTGTAGTCCGCCTCTCTTACAGAGTCTACCTTTTCTATGAAATTCTTGTAGTAATCACTTTCAGCCAGCCTCTCGTCAAAGAATTTCTCCACACTACGGGAGACACTGAGATTGTACTTGACAGGGGAGATTGGAAGATCGACGATCTTTGCGCGATAGATGGTGCGCCCATCCAGCCAGAGATCTCCCTGAAGGGTGACGATGCTGCGCCCCGAAAGCACACGCGTTACGATTACCTGTCCTAAGGCCATATTTTGCTGGCGCATCTCAGGCTCTGTAGCATCCTCTGCAAATACATTGAGCGTCGTCGCCTCTCCTGCAAAATTTGGAGGCATAATGCCGTGAATCGACCCTCCATCTATATGCCAACCATCCGCATCATTGTGGGAGAGGGCAAAGTAGTTGTGGTCTACCGTAGTTAAGCCCTCCAAAAAGACCTTGTCCACATCGCCTTCCACGGGTCCGTATAGCTGAGGATTTTGCTCTGTCGTACGCTTGGTAACCAAACTCCGCACCTGACGAATCAAGTCACTGTAAGAAAGTGCACCCACCGACTTTTCCAGAATCTCAAGCAGGGAAAAGGTAAATACGCCTCTAGGTGTTCCTCCTAGATAAGTCTCTTTGGCGAGTTCAAAAGATTGGGCTGCCGATAGCACCACATGACGTGGATTGGGAACGACCAACTCGCTGGTCTCTGGTGAGAAAGCAACGGCCCGTGATTGAGTCGTACTTCTAGGTAGAATATAAGAATGAGGATCGCGAACTTGTGCAGGTGGGGTACTCATGTTTCGCGCTTTGGAATGGATGTCTCTCGTCGCTCCACCTGTATTGCAAGCATCCATGATCACTACAATGTGGGGATTCTTACGCGCCACTACGTCTAGTAGAGTGGCTATCTCTTTATCTGCCAAATCCATTCCATCGGGCAAGCGACTGTCATAGCATACAAGCGTCTCATTCTTTTTGTCTTCTTCAATCTTCCAAAACACCTCATGCGCATGCTCCTGCGAACCGTGCCCACTGTAATAAAAAAATGCGACATCATCTTCTGTAGCCTGCGTCAAGTGCTGCTCAAATTTCGTCACAATATTCAACCGAGTGGCTTGATCATTTTCCAATACTTCCAAGTGAATCGGAATCCCTTTTCGTTCTGCATAACGCTTGAGGTAGTCACGCATCGCGCGCATGTCATTGACACAGCCATCTAAAGGGGGTACAGGGGATTGGTATTTGTCGATTCCGACAAGAAGGGCAAACAGACGACGATTACTCATGTGGTGTGGAGAGATTGGTAGTCACAAATGGATAAAGCGAACAAAAATCTAAATTTCCTAAATCTTTCTCTTACGGGATAAAAAACAGGTACTTGTCCTCTAAGGAGCTAGTCTACAAATATTTAGGCTTATTTCAAATGTTCTATCACATGTAGAAATCAATTTAGGGAAGTCCTCCACCAAATTAAAGTCTCTCTTAGGGAATTTGTAGAAATTCTTAACGTGCAGCTGTCATGACTGTCTAAACGCACTTTATCTACTTCTCCTCTAACCTAAAAAACGACTCCCCCAAAAGGAAGTCGTTCGGAAGTACGAGAACAAATTCACCATATTAATCTAAAATCACTCGGAGATTGGCTCCCGCCACATTCCCCGAAAACCCCCAATTATTGAGCGCTTTGAAATGTGGTTTGAGGTCCACTCCAAAAACAATGTTGCCACGTCTCGGTGCGTATTCAAATCCACCGACAAAATCAATCCCTGCTACTGGCGAGGTGATGGACTCTTCGCTGAGGATTCCGTTATATCCTGCATGTCCGCCCACCCCAAAATAAATGTAGCTATCGGTTCCTTTTCCCAAAGAAAAATGTTTCTCAAGCAAGCCTACCAGTCTGAGTCCCTCTCGGCGATACATAAGCATCGCCTCTGCACCCATTGAGTTATATCCACGGTGTTTGAGCGTCAATCCCATTCCTGTACCTGCACGAACACCTACTGCTGTATAACTGGTCTGTGCCTGACCTTCAATCATGAAGCCTAGGATAAAAAAGAAAAGAAGGTAAAGCGTTTTCTTCATTCTACTTGTTGTCTAAGTCAATGTATTTCTGGCTTCAATTTATTTCGGAAAGGATCAAAATCTATGCCTATTTGTATTATATCCTAATAAATGTCCAGTTTAATGGATAAAACTGCTGACAATAGTAATAGGTTGTGTACCTAGAAGTTGTTGTATCCTCATTGCGCTTACAATCGCTGTAACCAGCTGCTTAGAAAATAGCAATCTAAGTAGTTCTTTCCTCTCCTATTCAACTTTTTCCAAAATTTCAATGAATCATAACATCCCATCTCGTTCCCCTTTTTCGGTGGAAAGAAATATTCTATACTTCCTCTCTTTGATTTTGCTCCCAATCCCCCAATTTATCTTTATATAAATCGTGTTGCCCTACTATTTCATGTGGCACATTAAGACCATGTTTGAAACCTCAAATCTGCGAAAAGTTTGCACTTTCAGAATCTGAGCTTCATCTATTTTGATCGATTTAGCCCCACTAAATCGCATAAAACAGCTTTCGTCCGAACCTAAAATCTCTGCTTTCTAGCTAGATTATCATTCTTCCAAACAGAGTCTAAGATAAAACCTATCGATTTTGGACTAAAACTGCATGAGATGTACGCCTGATTAGACTATCATCCAACCATTTTGGTTACAATAAATCCATTCATACTCATACTTTTCATCTTTATTATTTCCATGATCATATATGGATTTTTTTTCATAAAATTGAGGTTATCATTGAATCCATCCAGCGGATTCAGTATGTTTTCAAAAAGAGCTACTTGATATGAATACGACGACTACTTCTCAAACAGATAAGCATCAGGCCTTCCTGGATTTGTACGCCCGACATCCGCATTATCATGCACCTAGAGGGCCTCAGCTCCACGCCAAATCCTGGGCGACTGAAGCGCCCCTTCGCATGCTCCTCAATAATCTCGATCCAGAAAATGCAGAAGATCCTGCCAAACTCATTGTATATGGTGGGCGTGGACAAGCAGCGAGAAATCCCGAAGCTGTCCAATTGATGATTCGGATCTTGCTAGATCTGGAAGAAGACCAAAGTATGCTTGTCCAATCAGGTAAGCCTGTAGGTATTGTTCGTACCCATCCCGAAGCCCCTCGTGTCCTTATTGCCAATAGCAACCTCGTGCCTGCCTGGGCCAACTGGGACCACTTCGATATGCTCGATCAAAAGGGCCTCATGATGTACGGCCAGATGACAGCAGGGAGTTGGATCTACATCGGGACGCAAGGTATCCTGCAAGGTACCTATGAGACCTTTGTCGCGTGTGGCAAAAAACATTTCAATAGTGACTTGAAGCATAAGCTACTCGTGACAGGAGGATTAGGGGGAATGGGCGGCGCACAACCCTTGGCTGCGACAATGGCAGGTGCGACCTTCCTGGGTGTAGATGTCGATCCCGAGCGGATACAGCGAAGGATTGAAACAAGGTATCTAGATAAAATGACCTACAGCTATGAGGAAGCCATCCAGTGGGTGCTCGAAGCCAAAGAAAAAGGCGAGAACCTATCAGTAGGCCTTGTAGGCAATGTGGGAGAAGTACTCGAGCGGATGCTAGCAGATGACATCATCCCAGAGGTCTTGACAGACCAGACCTCCTCTCATGATCCCATCAATGGTTACCTCCCCATCGGATTGTCTATGGAGGAGGGGGAAGTGCTCCGCCAAAAAGATCCCAAGGCATATGAAGCAAAATCTCTCCAAAGTATGGCTCGACACGTACATGCGATGCTCGAAATGCAACAAAAGGGCTCCATTGTATTTGATTATGGCAACAACCTACGGGAATTTGCCCGGCAAGGAGGAGAGGATCATGCTTTTGACTATGAAGGCTTTGTCCCTGCTTATATCCGTCCGCTTTTCTGTGAAGGGAAAGGGCCTTTCCGATGGGTTGCGCTCTCAGGTGATCCCGAGGATATTCATACGACGGATCGCGCCTTGATGGAGCTTTTCCCAGAAAACGAAGCCCTGCACAATTGGCTACATCAGGCACAAGAGAAAGTCGCTTTTCAAGCACTTCCTGCACGTATTTGCTGGTTAGGTATGGGGGAAAGAGAAAAAGCAGGTCTCCTTTTTAACGAACTCGTCCGCACGGGTAAAGTAAAAGCACCTATTGTCATCGGAAGGGACCATCTGGACTGTGGCTCGGTAGCCTCTCCCAACAGGGAGACAGAAGGCATGCTCGATGGCAGTGATGCAGTCTCTGACTGGCCACTCCTCAACCTGATGGCCAATACAGGTGGAGGGGCTACCTGGGTTTCCTTCCACCACGGGGGAGGCGTCGGCATGGGCTACTCCCAGCATGCAGGGATGGTCGTCGTCGCAGATGGTACGGATCGTGCTGATCGCTGCTTGCGCCGTGTACTCTACAATGATCCCGCAATGGGTATCTTCCGTCATGCGGATGCAGGCTACACTTCTGCTCAGGATTACGCGAAACAATTTGGGCTAGACTTAACATAAAAAATACGATTGATGCAGCTCATTGGGCCTTTTTCCCAACTCCTGACCATGGATCACCTCTCCCTCAAGGGACCTCTGGCAGATCAAAATCTAGCCATCATCTCTCAAGCTGGGGTGGTACATGACCAAGGAAAAATCTATGCCGTAGGCGATTTCCTGAAGCTCCAAAGTCAATATCCCCAAGCCCAGGTAGCATATCTGGAAGGAGACAATGTCGGTATGCCTGGCCTGATCGATGCGCACACACACATCTGTCATGCAGGCTCGCGCGCGCAGGATTATAGCATGCGGATTGGAGGAAAATCCTATCTAGATATAGCCAAAGAAGGCGGAGGGATATGGCGAAGCGTGACCGCAACGAGAAATGCAAGCGAAGAGGCGCTTACAGCCCATATCCTGAAGCGTGCTCGACGCATGATCGCACAAGGTGTGACAACTATAGAGGTCAAAAGTGGCTATGGACTATCTGTCGCATCCGAGTTGCGCATGCTTCGTGCCATTCGATCTGCCCAAGAAACATATCCCATCTTCATTCCGACCTGTCTGGCAGCACACATTCCTCCCAAAGATCGTGCAGGTAGTGCTTCGGACTACTTGAAGGAGATTCGAGAGGAGTTATGGCCTATACTTCTGCGGGAAGGTCTGACGAAGCGAATGGACATCTTTGTAGAGGAAGGTGCCTTCTCAGTTGAAGAAGCACGTACTTATCTCCAGCAAGCACAGGCCAATGGTTTTGATCTGACATTGCATGTAGACCAGTTTCATCCTGGAAGCAGCTTATTGGCTGTAGAATTACAGGCGCTGAGTGCAGATCATCTGGAAGCTTCAGGGACAAAAGAAATTCAAGCACTCGCTCAAAGCGATGTAGTCGCTGTCGCCCTTCCAGGTGCCTCCTTGGGCCTAGGTGATCGTTTTACGCCTGCGAGAAGGCTATTGGATGCAGGTGCCTCCTTGGCCATTGCCTCAGACTGGAATCCTGGTTCGGCTCCTATGGGTCAGCTTCTGCTTCAAGCTGCCTTGTTGAGTGTGTATGAGAAGCTCAGTACAGCAGAGACGCTGGCCGGATTGACCATACGCGCAGCGAGGGCCCTTAATTTGCACGATAGAGGAAAACTCGCCTCTGATTGCCGCGCGGATATCATTGCATTTCCTGTGGACGATTATAGAGAAATTTTATACCAGCAAGGAAGCCTACTTCCACATCGGGTGTGGATGAGGGGACAACTTTTTTTCCCCTAGATTACCAAGTTCAATATTGTTGCTCAATAAATTTTCATCTTGATTACTGAAAGAAAAGCAAGCCTGTCCTATATCAAGGAACGGGCTTTTTTCGTATATTAAGAAAAGATTAAGAGAACATGTACTGTATTTGTTTATCCCCCGTACTTTTCAGGTATATAGGATAAGAAATCACATCCCCAAAGCTGGGACGACCCCAAACTCAAAGATTGGGATCAGGCAAGACATCGTGGAAAGTTACTCGTTTTTGTCTACCGTCTTACTTGAGTACTTGTGAATATGTCATTAGGTTATTGTGGATATAATTGCATCTTGGCTATTGGCACGTCAAAGTCTACAGTCTTGAATGAAGTGAAATCCCTCATAGGATGACCTCTTACATCTGTCTCTCAACTTAAAACCATTTGGTTTTCCTATCGTAAACTTTTATATTAGCTAACGAATGTTAGGTAGCATAGCTTTTCCAGAACGCAAGGCCCTGTCCCCCAGGAAACAGCAGATCCTAGATACTGCCCAGCAACTGTTTAACAGACAGGGATTCGTATCGGCTTCCATGCGCGACTTGGCAAAGGAATTAAATATTAAGCCCCCAAGTCTCTACAGCCACTACGAATCTAAAAATGAAATTCTATGGGAAATCGCCATGCGATGTGCCTTTGAGTTTTTTGATCATGTACTTCCACATGCGACAGTGGAGGGTTCTCCAGAAGCGCGTCTCAAAAAGATGATTGAAGCACATGTAGAGGTAATCATCAAGAATATAGACGCTTCAGCCATTTTTTTCCACGAGTGGCAGCAATTAGAAGGAGAGAGAAAGGAAGAATATGCTGGATTGATTCAGCAATATGAGTCCACCTTTGTCCAAGTAGTAAAAGAGGGAATGGCTTCAGGTGCCTTCAGAGAAACACCTGCAAAGTTTACCGTTTCTACGATTCTTTCTGCGATTAACTGGATCCAGCTTTGGTACAAACCTGAGGGAAAAATGCGTGTGGAGGATATCAGCAAAACGTTTCAAGCCTTTATTTTGGGAGGGCTTAAAGCATAAAATTTGAATTAGCATACTACGAAAGTCAAGCAATATGTACGGAAATATTTCTGTCATCGAAATCGATAACGAAGGCAAGCGCCTAGAGGAAGAAGATCCAAAGAAAGTAGCAGAGTTTGAGGCGAAAATCGCTGCGGGACTAAAAATTGAGCCCCAGGATTGGATGCCCTACGAATACCGTCGTCAGCTCACGCGTATGATAGAGCAGCATGCACATAGTGAGATCATAGGTTCTTTGCCAGAAGGAACGTGGATCACACGTGCGCCTGGCTTCCGCCGCAAATTGGCCCTCATGGCCAAGGTACAGGACGAAGTAGGCCATGCACAGCTGCTATACTCGGCTGCGGAGACATTGGGCAAGCCACGCGAGCAGATGATCATGGACCTGATCAATGGTAAGTCTAAATACTCCAACGTATTCAACTATCCTGCTGTAACATGGGCTGATACAGCTGTCATTGCATGGCTTATCGATGCAGGTGCGATCGTGAATCAGGTGACTAACTCCAAAGGTTCTTACGGTCCTTACTGCCGCGCACTAGAGCGGATTTGTTATGAGGAGTCCTTCCACCTCAAGTACGGACATGACAATGTGGTCTCACTTGCCACAGGCACAGATAAGCAACGCCAGATGGTACAAGAAGCATTGACACGCTGGTGGGAGCCTATCATGCACTTCTTTGGTCCTCCAGACAAGCAGTCTGTTCACTCCGAGAAGTTGACACGTTGGAGAGTGAAACTCGCCTCCAATGATGAGATGCGTCAAGCATTCCTCGACATGTACGTACCCAAGATCTGGGAACTGGGGCTCGAACTTCCTGATCCCAATCTGCGCAAGAATGAAGAGACAGGTAAGTGGGAGTACACTGAGCCTGACTGGGCGGAGTTCAAGCGTGTGATCAATGGCGACGGTCCCTGTAATGCAGAACGTTTGGCCGTACGCCGCTGGGCAGAAGAAAAAGGCCGCTGGGTTAAAGCTGCCCTCCTCAATAAGCAGGAGTCCTACGTAGCACCTCTAGCATAAGAAATGACTACAGGAATATACAAAAAATAGCTTCTCATTTTGTCTCTGTTGAGATCCTAATCCCTTACAAAACTGAAGCTACATTTTTGTCTTCCTCCTCTGTTTTTCTCAAAATATACACTACTACCCGTCAATGCCTACTCCAATCTTTTTGTGGAGTAGGCGATTTTCAAATGGATAGATCCTCAGGTGGAAAGCTCACTATGTAGCCCCACCACAAATCTTACCTTATGGAAAAATCACATGATCCTAGGGTCAATCGAATCGAACTTCCTCAAGACGAACAAAAGTTCCAAGAAGATACGCTATTCCAATGGCAGACTTATGAGGTCTTTCAGCAGCAAAATCGTGGGGAGCAGCACGTACATGTAGGGTCGCTCCATGCACCTAATCCTGAGATGGCGCTTGTACTTGCCAAGGAACAATATGGTCGTCGTGAGCAATGTGCCAATCTATGGGTGGTAAAGTCTGCAGATGTCCATGCAACATCTTATGATGATTCCGACATGTTTGAGCATGCCTTCGACAAAAGCTATCGGGATGCTGAAGGGTACAAAGTCAAAGATACGATCGAGGCCTTCAAAAAAGAGTTATTTGCTCGTATAGACAACCGCCAAGCACCAGGAGAGAAAACGACTGTACAACCCATCAGCACTATCTCCCAAGGATTCAAAGTGTACAAACTCCCTACGCTCAAAGGCAAACGTCCACGCAAAATCATTACTAAAGCATGAATGTAGAGGCTATAAAGAATCTGCTTTACAGACTCGCAGATGATAAATTGATCATCGGTCACCGCCACTCAGAGTGGATTGGCATGGGACCTATTTTGGAAGAAGATATAGCCTTTGCCTCCATGGCACAGGATGAAGTAGGGCACTCACAGGCCTACTATAGAATCCTGCATGAGCTGGGCGAGGGAGAACCCGATCAGATTGCATTTAATCGCAAGGCACAAGACTTTACTTGTTGCCAGTTTGTAGAGTTTCCCATTGAAGACTATGCCTTCAGCTTGGTTCGGCACTATTTGTTTGACATGGCAGATAAGGTCCGCCTGCAGGCGCTGAAGGCATCTAGTTTCGAACCTTTGGCGGCACTTGCGACCAAACTTGCAAGAGAAGAGAAGTATCATCAGCTGCACGCACAGACCTTTGTGCAGCAGTTGGGGAGATCCACCGAAGAGGCACGTCTGCGCATGCAGTCAGCCTTAAACGAAGCCTATCCGATGGCATTCTCGATGTTTGAACCGACGGTACATACCGAGTCACTCGCCAAAGAGGGTGTGCAACCGCTGGAAGATACATTGATGAAGCAGTGGAGAGTAGAAGTAGAAGCTTTCTTACGAAGCAGCAACTTGCAGATTCCCCATGTAGAAGATCTCTCAAGCTATTTTGGAGGAAGAAGTGGACATCACACAGAGTTCTTACAACCCCTTTTGTCTGAGATGACAGAAGTATTTGCAATTGATCCCACGGCTAAGTGGTAAACTTTTAAGAACCGAGAGGCGAGATTTGAGAGCTGAGACAGCAAGCTATATGGTCTCATCATCCTGATTTCCGATTCTCACATTCTCAAAAAAAATGTCTATACCAACTACGGGCTTAACCCGAGATTTCATATACAAGGTACTGGAGCAGGTCAAAGATCCTGAGATCCCTGTACTATCTGTAGTAAAACTAAACATCATCCATGATGTGCGTATCGACGGTGATACCGTAGAAGTGGACATGGTCCCTACATTTGCAGGATGTCCCGCTATCGATGTGATGAAGGCGAGCATCGTGAAACAGCTGACAGAAGCAGGTGTGAAAGAAGTGATTGTCCACGTAAAGTTCAAACAAGAGTGGAGCACGAACCAAATCACAGATGAAGGCCGACAGGTTCTGAAAGACTTTGGATTGAGTCCACCACCTAAATATGAAGGAGAGTTGACGCTGGAGACATTGGCACAGGCAGAGTGTCCAGTCTGTGGTAGTAAGAATACGCAGCTACTCAATAGCTTCGGGCCTACGGCTTGTCGTGCGATTCATCACTGCCTCGATTGCAATGAGACCTTTGAACAGATGAAACCGCTGTAGATCCTGACCAAGCAGCGCATGAAATAAGAATCCCCTGCTTCACGTGAAACAGGGGATTCTTGTTCTTTCGCTTTTGTATCGACTAGAGAATCAGCGCAAAATGCTGTTCAATAAATTCTCCATTATACACAATGAAGAAATTGGCACCCCCTTTTTTCACTTCTACTCCTTCAGGAAGTTCAAATTCTATAGCGACTTCATTTTTTACGCCTGATTTGTATTCCACAATCGCATCTGATACATAGGTGACCGTTTGTCCTTCTACTTCAATATCTCTACTGCGAATGCTTCTGTAATACTTCCCATCATTGTGGCGGACGACCAAGTAAAGTGTCTTACTGCCTGAGTCGATGAACTCTCCCGTCAAATCAAAGTATACTTTGAACTTGTTCATATTGGCCGTCTCGATACGCTTGAGCCTCTTATCACCTGCTTGCCCTGTCTTGGAGTTGATCATCTGTAGACCTGTGATGCTGGCATTGAGTTGTGGACGCTGAGGATTGGTAGGTACTTCTAGGCCCTTGGCATCCATACAATCTTTGAAATCACTCTCTGAATTTCGCAACTGGCGTCGGAGAGCAAAGATGGTAGAATCGCTTCTCTGACGATTTAAGACGATGCTATCGGTGGCTTTGGTCAGATCGGTATAGTCCTCTACTAGCACGTCAATTTCTGTACGCAAGATCTTGATAGTAGCCCCGCTCAAGCGTTGGCGGAATTCCACGAGCTTCTGCTTGAGATCACTAATCTCGGCCTCATTTTGTACGCCCGACTTCTCGAGATCCTTGATCTTTTGCTCATAGAAATTCAGCTGTGTGTATTTCTCCTCTAGAAGTCCTTTGAGGCTATTGAGTTCATTGATGGTATACTCGTTGATGACGGAAGTTTCCAATACCTCACTTTCCAGGGTTTCTATTTCCTGAAGGTAATCGTCTAATTGCTGCTGCAACTGTACATCGTCTGTACCACTTCCCGAAAAAGCGTTGATCAACACGAGTGCAAGAATGGTGGCGACTCCAAGCCCAATTAAAATCAGATAGTTTCTGTTCACTGCTATATCACATTATGCGGTCTTGCTTATTACAAATATAGCAAATTACCTTCATGTTCAGGCACTTTTGCTAAAAGCTTTCCTTACTAACGAACAAAGGAACCTTTTCCTGAAATTTTCCAGTTCAAAATTCATTCCGTTGTATCATGGAAAGTCCTGATTTTAAAGTATCTAGCTATTGGAGAGGATTTTCAGGTTAAATTAATGATAAATAATAGGGTGAGAAAAGATCGCTTTCTCACCCTATAGATATATTTCCATAAAAAATCCCATTTATAAAACGCTTGTATTCTATCGCTCCTCCCAGTCAATTAACATACTGGTGTTTGCCGTGGGATTGATCCGTTCATATCTTGCTTGCATGATTTCTGCATCCTTTTCGTTAGTGAAAGGGCCCAAAATCACCCGATAAAATAGCTTACCATTCCTGTAGTACTCTTTAAGAATCACCTGCGTCCCGAGTTGTCTTTCCAAGGTAGTCTCCAGTCGCTGTGCATTTTGGAGATTTTGAAATGATCCTGTCTGTACGCCAAAAGCAATCATAGGTCTAGATGGGACTGGCTCAGGTCGCACTGGCGCTGGTTCAAATGCAGGCGCGATGTAGGCATCAGACTCATCGGATTCAACTGTACTCCATGTATTTTCGTTGGGAGTAGGCGAAGAATTGAGGTCAAAAATGATGGGCTCATTAGTCGGTTGTTCCATGGTCATCATGAGATCTGCCTGCAATGCTCTGGGGCCTTTAAAACCTGAATATCTCCCGATCACCTGTCCCTCTGGACTCATGATCAAAATCGTTGGATACAACATGATCTCGTGCACCTTGGCCAGGTTCACACCGCTTCTAGAGTTGGACTCTGCGTCGACCCTGAACACCAAGAAATGTCGCTTGAGATAGGACTGCAATTCTTTCGATGAAAACGTATTCTGTTCCATCTCGGCGCAGGGGGGAGACCAGCGTGTGTAGAAATAAAGGATGTAAGGTTTTTGTTCGGTGCTAGCTTTCTGCTGCAAATCCGCCATGCTTCCGCCAAAAAAGACGGAGTTTCGATCTTGCGCTGGTAAGACCATTGCCAGCAGCATTGACCAGATAAAAATTGTTGTGATTATGAGTGTTTTGTGAGCCATCATTCAGGGGTTAGTAAAGCAGAGCAACATTATCCTCAAATAATCATATATATGAACCAATTTAATGACGCTTTTCTCATCAGTGTTACATATTCTTGGCAATGCAAGACTCAACGAGAAAATTAAATTTTACGACATGGACTATCTTACAAATGTCGTGCAAGCTTGAAAGGGACTTGGTCTATTGCGCAAAGGCGCATGTAAGGATTGGAGCTGATAAATCTATTTTTCCTATATATTTCTTTCCCCGTATCATAATCTCTATCTTTGCCAGCAAATCCTGATTTTATGCGAACCCTTTCCAAACTCAATCCCTACATTTGGAAATACAAAGGACACTTCATTCTCGGCATTATATTCGTCGCTGTTTCTAATCTGTTTGCTGTTTACCCTGCACAGATTGTACGACATGCGATAGACATGGTAGGAGATACGCTCGGTTTCTACCGTCAATTTGCTGGATTTGACTATGTCCGAAACGTAAGAGATTTGCTAATAAATGCACTTTTTTTATTTGGCTCTCTCGTCCTCGGTATGGCACTGGTTCGCGGGTTCTTTCTCTTCCTTACCCGCCAGACCATCATCGTTATGTCCCGAAGAATCGAATACGATCTCAGGCGTGACCTCTACGATCACTTCCAACAACTGTCTCTGAGTTTTTATAGAAGGAACAGGACGGGGGACCTAATGGCAAGAATTGCAGAGGATGTCTCTCGTGTCCGTATGTACTTGGGCCCTGGCATCATGTACACCTTGAATACAGTGACTTTGTTCCTCGTGGTAGTTACGACGATGTTTTCGGTGAATCCAGGATTGACACTGTATGCATTTATTCCACTCCCCCTCCTGAGTATCCTGATCTATTATGTAGAGTCGATCATCCAAAGAAGGAGTGAGAAGATCCAGCAACAGCTTTCAGTTTTGACCACCAATGCCCAAGAAATCTTTTCGGGTATCCGAGTGATCAAGGCTTATGTAAAAGAGCGCGCCTCAAACGATAAGTTCTCGGAGGAATCCGAGAGCTACAAGGAACGCTCGCTCAATTTGGCCCGTGTAGATGCCCTATTTTTTCCGCTGGTAGTCTTCCTGGTGGGTCTCAGTGTTGTCTTGACTGTTTGGGTAGGAGGCATCAAGGTCATAGAAGGTAGCATGACCATTGGAAATATTGCTGAATTTCTCATTTATATCAATCTCCTGACATGGCCGATCATTGCAGTAGGATGGGTCACGACGCTGATCCAACGAGCTGCTGCCAGCCAGAAGCGCCTCAATGAATTATTTGAGCAGCGATCCGAATTGAGCTTCCCCCGCAAGAGTGAAGCGGTTCCCCATGCAACGCTAGAGTTTAGACAACTCGACTTCACTTATCCAGATACGGGCATTGAAGCCTTAAAAAATATCTCTTTTGAACTCAAGCCAGGAGAAAAGCTCGGCATTGTAGGTCCTACAGGCTCGGGTAAATCTACGCTTTGTGCCATGATCCCCCGCCTTTGGGACAGCACGAAAGGAGAAATCTTTGTGGGCGGTATGCCCGTTAGGACCTATTCCAAGGATTCTTTACGTACGTCGATTGGCTTTGCTCCACAAGATGTGTTTCTATTCTCTGATTCCATTAAAGGAAATATCGCCTTTGGCCTGCCTGGCGCGAGCGAAGACCAGATCAAAGAAGCTGCCCGCTGGTCTAGTATTCACGACAACATCGAAGGATTTAGCGAAGGATACGAGACGCTCGTAGGTGAGCGAGGGGTCACACTCTCTGGAGGTCAGAAACAACGAATCTCCATTGCCAGAGCTTGGATACGTAAGCCACAGTTCCTCGTCCTCGACGATGTCCTCTCAGCTGTAGATACCAAAACCGAGGAAAGTATCCTTACCCAACTCCAGAAATACAAGCGAGAAAATCCCGATGTTTCCATCATTATGGTTGCACACAGACTCTCCTGTGTACAGGATGCAGATAAGATTCTCGTTTTGGAAGATGGTAAAATTACCGAAGTAGGTACGCACGAGTCGCTGATCCAAAAAGGGGGATATTATGCCCGAATCTATCAAAAGCAACAATTAGAAGAACAAGTTTCGACTTAAGACATCGTCGATGTAAGATTTGTTTCAGACTCATTCCATTATCCTGTGCTGCGTTTGTCACCTCTAAGACATACAAGCAATTGGGGGATACAAGGGGGTCTTTTTCAAATGAAAATATTTTCATATGTTTAATAAAATGAAAAATATCTCATATAACATTTAATTTTTTTCACCAAGAAAGCGTATTATTTTTGAAAAAATTAAACTACTGTGCTCGCTTAATCAAGAATCATCAATTCGTTTATAATGATCATACACAGTAACTCCCTGAAGCTCAACTCGTGTGTACGTCGGCCTGCAGAAACGTTCCTTTATAGCCACCTAACAATCGAGGTAAGATTGCGTCAATAGTGAAACACACACATAGCAGAAGAAGCGCTATCTATTTACAAACAATGGAAAAGTATGACATGGAAAGGTGTAAGAATTTGTTTTGAATCAGATTCGCGTCTCTCATAAAATCTAGCAAATTGCATGCACCGCCCATTATATTTCCTGCCAAGAATTTTCGTAAGTAGAATAATTTAGAGGAAATGAAAAGCTGCTTTGAACCCTTCCCGTGCAATAGGTCTATTTTATTGCGACAAATCAAACCTACAGTTGATCTGAATCATCAAAAATAATCGAGTCTTCCCTTTAATTAATGGACATGTTAACTGCCATTAGTCCAACGATACTCCACCAATTTGATCAAGCTATTCATCATGAGTGGCTGGAAACCAATGGTCTAGGAGGTTATGCGAGTTCTACCGTCATCGGTGCCCACACGCGAAGGTATCACGGCTTGCTCGTTGCAGCAGTCAATCCCCCTGTCGGAAGAGCCGTAATGGTCTCACGACTAGATGAGACAATTCATATCCAGGATCGCATACACGAACTCAGTACCAACAAGTACTGTGGCGCCATTCATCCCAATGGATATATTTATCTCCACTCTTTCGAAAGAGGCCTATTTCCTACCTTCACTTACAAAGTAGAGGATGTCATGATACGAAAAACGGTCGCAGGCATTCACGGGGAAAATACAGTAGTCATTATCTATGAAATACAAGAAGGTAATCTGCCTGTAAGGCTCTCATTAAAGCCACTGTATAACCCACGCAACTATCACGCACTCGCCAAACGATCTGCTCCGATCAATACAGATTATTCCTTCGAAGGAGATACCTTTTACGCACTTCCCCAACCCTCTTTAGGACCTATTTTTATCAAAGTACCTAATGCCTCCTTCTCAGAAGATCCCAACTGGTATTACAATTTTGAGTTCACGGTAGAGCAAGAAAGAGGAATGGAGGCTGTCGAGGATCTTTTTACACCTGGGCAGTTTGAAGTAAACCTTCAGAAAGGACAAAAATTCGGTATCATCTTATCGACAGAGCCTGCCACAGGTCGAGATGCGGTAGAGTTGTATGAAGCCGAAAAGGTACGTCGTCTGGCGTTGATTCAGAAAGGTCCCGGTCAGTCTCCTTTGATTGATCGTTTGACTCTAGCCGCAGACCAATTCATCGTCAAGCGCAATGAAAACCAGAAGACGATCATCGCAGGATATCACTGGTTTACGGATTGGGGAAGAGATACGATGATTGCGCTGCCTGGACTTTGTCTGGCCAATGGACGACATGACGATGCAAAAAAAATCTTGCAAGCATTTGGTGCCCATACCAGTCAGGGGATGATCCCTAATCGTTTCCCAGATTATCAAGAAGATCCCGAATACAATAATATAGATGCCACGTTGTGGTTCTTTGTCGCCATTTACAAGTATTATCAGGCGACGCAAAATCTTGCCTTCATCCAAGAGGAGATGCTGCCTATCTTAGGATCTATCTTGGAGTGGCATGAGCGAGGAACCCGCTACAATATCCGCATGGACAACGACGGCCTACTCTCAGGAGGAGAGGAAGGAACCCAGCTCACATGGATGGATGCCAAAGTGGATGATTGGATCGTGACACCTCGTAGAGGTAAAGCGGTTGAAGTCAATGCCTTGTGGTACAATGCATGGAAGATATATGCGCATTTCCTTCATGAGGTAGGAGCGGGGGGCAAGGCCAACCAAGCAGAAAATCAAGCACATACCATTCATGAAGCTTTCCAAGAACAGTTTTGGTCACCCGAATTGGGTTATCTATATGACGTAATTCACGAGGGCAAAAAAGACGATGCCCTACGTCCCAACCAGCTATTTGCGGTAAGTCTCCCCTTCCCCCTGTTGACACACAATCAAGCGCAGCAAATGTTGGAGCAGGTATCACATCACCTGTTCACGCCTGTAGGTATGCGCAGTCTCGCTGCTCATGATCCATTGTACGAGCCTATCTATACAGGGGATCAATACAATCGAGACAAAGCCTACCATCAAGGGACCGTTTGGAGTTGGCTCATAGGGCCTTATATGGATGTCTTGATTCGAGTCAAAAATGAGTGGGGGAAAGAGCAAGTCCGAGTGATACTCCAACAATTTGAAGCACATCTGGATCAAGCAGGTATAGGGACGGTATCGGAAATTTTTGATGCCAAAAGTCCCAATATTCCCAGAGGGTGTATCGCACAAGCTTGGGGTGTATCCGAGATTTTAAGAATCATCCACGAGTACGACCTCTTTCCTGCGCACAAAAATAGGAGCCCTTTGTTAGGAAATCTGATTCCACAGATCTATCAAAAGATGATATCTAAGCCAAGTGTAAAGAAACAGGTCGCAGAATAGAGGAAGATTATATTATAATGAAGGTATACAATATGATCATGGGGGCGGCGTTATTTCCATGAGTGGTCCAACCCCAAACCCGTTTTTGTAGCATTCTGAATAACCTTCACCATTTTGAAACCCTTTTTCGGAAATCAAGACCACTTGATACAATAATAGGAACAGCTCCCCGCTGTTCCTATTATTGTTTTTATGCTAAAGAGGGACAGTTTTTGCAACTGGATCTCCTAGCTTTCTTCCTTATCCCTGGGTTGCTTTCTTGTGGTCTGCCAAGAACTTAGCGAGTCCACTATCCGTCAATGGATGCTTGAGCATACCATCAATAACCTTGAAGGGGAGTGTTGCCACATCTGATCCTGCTAGTGCCGCATTGAGCAAGTGGCTATTGTGGCGCACACTGGCAGCCAGGATCTGCGTATCGAGCATGTAATTGTCAAAGACGATGCGAATCTGCTCGATCAGCTCCATCCCTTCATGTCCGATATCATCCAATCTACCGATAAAGGGGCTGACATATTTTGCACCTGCTTTGGCTGCTACCAATGCTTGAATAGGGTTGAAAATCAGAGTCGTATTGATCTTGATTCCCTCACTCGCCAATGTTTTGATGGCTTTGACCCCTTCTTTGATCATAGGGATTTTGACGGTGATGTTGGGATGAATCTTGGCCAGTTCACGTCCTTCTTTTACAATTCCCTCAAAATCGGTAGAGATTACTTCTGCACTGACATCTCCGTCTACCATTTCACAAATCGCCAGGTAATGCCCCATGACATCGGTGATTCCCTCCTTGGCCATGAGTGAGGGATTGGTGGTGACGCCATCTAGTATCCCCATCGCATTTGCTTCGCGGATTTCGTCTAGATTCGCCGTGTCAATAAAGAATTTCATAAGTGTATTTTTTGCTATTGAATAAGAAGATGACAAAATATCGTGCTTCTCCTCTCCGACACATCAGGTATATATTTTTACTTTTCCTTTTGCCGAAAGCGCCATTTCGTACAGAATAATGATCGGAAAGGGGCAATTTTACGTAAGATTAAATTAACTAATCTTTATAGGCAAAATTACTTAACTTGCGAGCCTGCTATTGTCGTATGGGAGACCCGGTAATCGTACTTGCTTATGCCAATGATCGTGTAGACTCTTCGCGTTACCTCCGCGATTTGGTGGAAGAAATACGTGGAGTCAGACGAATATTGGAGCAGCATATTTCTCCTCCCTACCAGATTATCCTCAGACCCAATGCCACACTTGAGGATCTCATCGAAGTATTTGATCGCTATGAAGATCAGATCATTCTTTTCCACTATGCAGGCCATGCGGATAGTCTACAGCTGATGCTGGAAAATGCGCAGGGAGAAGCTGCAAGTGCTTCACTGGCAGGATTTACGCGTATGCTCACCAATCTCTCTCGACTCTCCCTGGTATTCCTCAACGGATGTACGACAGAGGCCCATGCCCTAGCCCTGATCGAAGCAGGTATCCCTGCGGTAGTCGCGACCTCCCAGCTGATCAATGATCGGGCTGCCTCGATCTTTGCTACGCGCTTCTACGAACGACTTGTGCAACAAGTATCACTCTCTAAAGCATTTAAGGATGCAGAGATCAAGGTACAAACCCAACTACTCAATGGAGGTAAATTTCGCTCACTCTACTGGGAGGTAGAGGATATACCTGAAGTTTTCCCCTGGAGCTTGTTTGGTGCGCGTGGCGCGTGGCGACTTCCTGTGCGCAAGAAGGAAGCAATGGGTTCGATCACACACCTGATGATTGATCGAGATAGACAAGCAGAGATCTTTCGTGACAACCTAGAGACAGTCTTACAAGATCCCAGCCACCCTCCCCAGTTTTATGTCATCCATGGAGCCAGAGAGGAGAACCATCGGAGCTTAGTGAAGCGATTCAAAGAAGATGATATCAGATATCAATCTGAACGCCTCATGGGCATGCAAGAGGGCTATGTCTATTTTTATGATGTCAAGGACTGGCCTTACACAGGAGAGCTAGGCCTCAGGAAGCGCAACCTCAAGCGTGCGATCGCGCGTGCGACAGAGTTTGACGGATTGGTCGGAGGAGAATGGCAAGCTCAAGAACTGATTGCGCTACAACGCATGCAGGAAGGGGTCGTCATTTTTCAGCATACACTGTCAGCAGAAAAATGGGACACGGCAACAGAAGAGTTAATCCAGTGGTATGTACGTGAGTTTTGGGAATTGAGAGAAGGAGAAGAATTGCCACAGTTTGTGATATTCCTCAATATCATTTTTCCACAAGAAGGAAGAACTTTTTTGAGTAGATTACTGGGAGGAACGAATCGGAAAGACCGAATTATCCAAGAGTTGCATCGTATTGCCAAAAATTGCGGACCTGTATTTCATATTTTAAGGGAATTGAAACCCATTCCCTATGCAGACGTCGTAAATTGGATTGATGAATATTATCCAAGTGAACTGGCGGGTTTTGCAGACATCTTGTATGAGGAAAATATGAAGAAACGTTTGCCTATGGCTTACATAGAACCTAAAGTTCAGCAGGAGATTCGTAGATTGAATCAGGCACGTGCACGCCGACACTTATTTGAAGAAGAAGGACAGGAATCATCATAAAGCATGCCCATTAACCAAGAATAACAGATGAGGCCCTATACAGACACCGTATATTTATCTGCATTCATCGCATTCATGCGGCAAAATGGCTTGCCCCTAAGTGCGAAGCAGGCACGGGCCATGCAAAAATCTGTAAAAGTGCTGGAGATGCCTGTCAAAATTGCCATCCTCAAGCCTAAACTCACACAAAGTCTGGGGGAGAATCTTGAAATAAGAGAAACATTTACGGCCTTATTTGATCAATATTTCCAGCCTTATCTCGCCTCTCAAGATACCATAACGGTCAGAGTGCATGATACCAGTATGAACAGTCAGCAACTCGAGGGCGCAGAGATTGGCAGAGGAGATTGGCTGCTCTCAAAGCGGCGCTTCTATCTCTTGGCCCAACTGGTGATCTTGATAGTCTCTGGACTGGCTGGCTGGCAACTCATCAGATGTTGGGGAGAGACGCGGCAACTAGATGCCATGTTTGTCTGTGCGTATGAGAAAACCTTGGGCAACAATTTTTCAGTGCAGCCAGCTTCGGAAATACGTGCCATTGATCCACCTGAAACCCTGCTGATCGACTCCACAGCTAGATTCCCGCAAGTAGTAGAACCACAAATTGCCCTTCCAGAGGCCCCCATCATCGAAGAAGATATCAGAGATCTCGAAGCGGGATTTTTCCAGAAGTATGGTACGCTATTAAAAGTACTGGGGATTTTACTTATCCTCTCATTTTTAGTCTTTTATCAACTTTATAAATACAACCGACGCAAGTTTTTTGACAAAAGAGAAGCAGCCCTGCACCCCCCTTATTTCTGGAATGTCCACCACCACAATCGTCGCGTGGAACTCTCCAAGGAAGCGGATTTTTTCGAAGCATCGGTTCAGCTGCAGCAAGTAGCGTCAGAACCTGGAATTGAAGGAAAACACTTCTTGGTGCTGATAGAAAAACAGGCTGCGCAGGATCACCTAGCCATGCTTACCGATCAGCTGATCATGGATCTGACACAGCAGGGCGTCAAAATCGATCGATATTTTTACGATCACGACCCTAGGAGGGTATGGCGGCAAAAGTTCACAGGAGAAATTGACCTTCCCGATCTCTACCAGTTATATCCTGATCACCAGCTCCTGATCGTAGGAGAGGCAGAAATACTGTTTGATCCTGTACAAGACGAATGGCTCAAGTGGGTAAATCTACTGGACGCATGGCAAAGACCGATTTTTATGACGTCCAAATGTCCCCTCTCATGGGGACAGCGCGAGATTCGGGTATCTGAGCGCTATACACTGATTCCGACCACCCTGCAAGCACTGACGACCTTACCCGAGTTGGTTCAACCAGAGACGCGTCCCGCCTTGAGGTATTGGCTCAAGCAAAACAACTATCCTCCAGTACCCGATTTAGCGCAGGATAATCTAATTCCTGCCCTACATCTCTACTTTGATACCCAGCTAGAGGACCTCAAAGAAGCCTACCGAGAAGGTTCGGGCAAAGATCTCTTCACTTGGCTGTGTATGTGTGCGATCCACTCTGATCTCACATGGGACCTGACGCTGAGTATGGGTTCTGCTTTGGGACAAGTTCGAAAAATGCCCTTGACTACACCTGCACTCGTTGCCAAACTGAGCATGTTGCCTTGGTTCAGGAAAGGAAGTATTCCGAAGAACATACGAAGAGAACTCATCGAGCTTCTCCCTAAGACGGACCTCCAACTGGCGCAGCAGGTTCTCCTCAATATGTTGAGAGAGAATCCGCCTCCACCAGCATCATATGCCTCCGCAGAGCATCAACTCAAGCTCCATATTCTGGAAGCTGAACTCAACCCTGGCATTCGTCGCCACTTACAGGTGATGCAGGAAATCCAGGACTTTGCCTTAAATCATGAGGTAGAGGACCCGATGATCACCCATTATCTGCATCATCATCCACGTGTACTTCCTCAGGTTACGCTTCCTGAACCTGTGTCGGAGACTGTGTTCGAGCAGGGAGAGCCCTCTCTGGGGATTCGTCCTTGGCTACGCGTAGCGATGGGTATTTTGTTTGCGTCTGGTATGCTCTACAGCCTGTGGAACACAGAAGCTCTGATGCACTTGTACAATTTCGAAGGGAAGACTTATTACCTCGCCAATGATACGGCGCATATGCGGTTTCATGTCCACAAAGGAAATGTCTATCTACAGGAAGAAAGATATGCTTCTGCTCAAATAGAGTACGAACGTGCCCTCGAAATTCGTCAAGCGCTCAATGAACCCGAGTACTTGACACCTGACTACAACCTGAGTACGCTCAAGCTCCTGGCAGGCAATGAAATTGAGGCTTCACAGGACTTTGCGAGACTTAGCTCAGAGGCGGAAAATATCTTGGATCAACCCGAAAAAAAGTTGGCGGACCATGTACCCAAAGAATCGCTGATCGACATCAAATCCAATTCCGACTACAACAAGGGATTGATCGCTATTCGGTCTCAAGACGAGGCGAGAGCCGTAGAGAGTTTTGGAGAAGCTTCCAAGAACCCTACAGCCCGTATCTCTCTAGATGCCGAGTATGCCGCTGCTATGGTCTTACTGAAAAAAGCGGAGAACCTGGAAGGACTCAATCAAAAGAATAAACTCTCTTTGGCCCTCAGTAGGATTGATGCCATTTTGGAGCAAAACCCCCGATTCTTCCAAGAGGAAAATTTCTTTCAAACCCATCAAGATCCTAAGCCAACCTTAGAACGACTAAAGCAGACGATAAATGATCAAGGGTTAAATGAAGCCATTGATGTGATCCAGAAAAGAATCAGAGGAGAAAAAGTCGACCCAACAAACATAAAGGACCAAGCAGTCCCTTCTCCCTCCTCTCAAGAGCTTCAGACATTTATTCAGACAGACTTTGAATATTTGTCCGATCCCCTCGACGGTCCTGTATTGTACAGATATGAAGGAAAATATGGGTTCGTTTCTCCCGATGGGGTGCCACAACGTACACGCTATGAGGATGCCCTTCCATTCTCAGAAGGAATAGGGGCTGTCAAGTCCTCACAAGGCTGGTCATTTGTACAGTATGAGGATGGGCAAATCGTACGTGCCATCGATCGATCCTTTGACAAGGTGAAAGGCTTCCGCTACAGAGTAGCATCGGTCAAAGAACAGGGAAAATGGGGGCTGGTCAATCAATCAGGAGCATATGTGGTCTCCCCGATATACAATCAAGCCATAGAGTTTGAATCTCCCGAGCTACTTCCTGATAGGATGGAGCCTTTGGCAGTTGTGCAAGAAGGTGGACGCTATTATTTCATCAATACACGCGGGAAAGAAGCATTTAAAGGGGAACGCTTTCAGCTTGCCAAAAACTTTGAAGGTGCTTTTGCAGTAGTAAAGCGTTGGGGGAAAAAATATCTCATAGACCGAGAAGGGAATTGTGTACCGCGGACGTTACCAAGCGGTGTGTGTCCAAAGGAGGAATGGGAGATCGTCGCTAAAAACCCTTTGGAAGGACACAAAGGACAGGTAGTTGCGGTCGATATCTCTGAAGACGGACGTTATCTCATTACAGCTTCTGACGATCGTACAGTACGGGTGCTCTCTGCCAATGGTCTACAAGCACTCTCCACACTTTATCATCCTGACAGGGTACGATCGACGGTGATTTCGCATGATGGACGCTACATCATTACAGGGACAGCAGATGGGCGACTAAACATATGGTCTCCCTCAGGGACCAAGCTGCAGGAACTAGAAAGACAATCGGGAGCAGTCATAGGGCTCGCGTTCTCTCAAGACGATAAGTGGTTAGCTATCGGGACTTCGCGGGGCCGTGTTCTTCTCTATGCTACGGGGGACTGGTCTATGGCGAGGCGTTTCAATACCCTGAATCAAGAAAACGCCGCTTTGGCTTTTAATAGCCAGGGGGAGGTCTTTTCGGCAGGAGATCGAGGAGTAATCCAGCGGTGGAGTAAGGATAAGGAAACGGCCCTAGAATCGTTTAATACGGGGAGCACTATCTATGCCATCGACATAGATCCTCAAGGAGAGCGACTCATCGCAGGGACTCGGTCTGGCAATGTCCACACGTGGAACATTACAGGAGCTTTCGCACAGGAAGTATCTGTAGAAAGGCGCCATCAAGACTGGGTGCGAAAAGTAGCTTTTGATCCAAGTGGACAGTACATCCTGAGTGTGGGACAGAATGGACAAGTGCGGGTTCAGAATGCAGAGAAGCAAGACGTCGTGACGATCCAAACAGAAGAAAGTATACGTGACGCTTGTTTTGGAGCTGAGGGGGATCAGATCTTGCTGGCGACGAGAAGTGGCGAGGGAAAGGTACAAGCGATCTTGTATGAGATAGAGCGGGAGTAATCATCCATTCCTCATAATGAAAAAGTCACGGCTGGAAGACGCGTCATACCACGCGTCATACCAGCAGCTAGACTCTGAATTCTAAATACTATGCATAGGTCACATGCACGTTGACAGAAATGTCAGGATGTATACGATCCGTTTCCTTACAACTCTGGAGTTCTTCTAGTTCCTTCTGCATATCTTTCTGAGTAGATCGGAGTTCCTGAAGGAGTTGTTCTCTACTCTCCTTACTGTTCAATGCTTTAGGAACTGGAGTGATATTTCTTCTCCATTTCAGATCATTCATTGCATAGATATTCTGACTGTCCAGATTAAGGGTAATGTCCTTGTCGGCATGTTCACTTTCTCTAGAGTTAACAAGTCCAAAGGTGACCTTGCCATTGGGACAGTCTCCCTCTCCTGATACTGTAACAGACCCGCTAAAACCCGTAATGTTCGGGGGAAGGATCGTGTATGTTATGTCACCTTCGATATGTAGAAGGCAGCCTTCATTTGATGTAAGTGTGATATCCACATGTCTTTTACCCATGGTATTGTTTGTTATGAGATAGGCCTACTCTTGACACTTTTCGGCTTCCGTGTAATCAAAGACAGGTGTCCTGCCTTTACATTTGATTTTTATAGACGGAGTGTATGGGAAAATCTAAAGTAATTTTACAGATTCATGGCTTTTTAGACAGAAAAAGCAAAACTCAAAATACTGTAGATCAGAATTTTATAGCCATTTCATTTTTTGTACAGATCTTTGTTTAGCTTTTTCCTTCTCATGAGACTAATGAAGTAAACCTCGTCAAACCCATTAGTCATCATCTATGGCACGTCCATTTTATACTGATGAAGTCATCCTTGCTGGAATCCTTGAAGGTGGCCGCCAGCGTCAGCGATTCGAAACCATTCTGTACCAGCAGTTCATGTACATCGCCTGGAAAAAGGGAAAGTCTTTCCGATTCACAGAAGAAGAGTTGGGCGATCTCTATACGGATTCCATTGTTTCGCTCATACGTCAAATTGTAACCGAACGCTTCAGGGGCGATAGCAGCATTCATACTTATCTATCTAAGGTATTTTATAACAAGTGTATTGATAAAGTCAGGAAGGGATCGTCTATAGAGACTGACAGTCTAGAAGATTGGGTACAGATCCCTGACTATGCGACGCATTTTCTGAAACGAATCCTGCAAAAAGAAGAATGGAACTTCGTACAAGGGCTGATGCAAAAACTCGGCGCGCGATGCCAGCAGATCCTAATGATGAGTAGCGCTGGTTACAAGACCTCAGAAATTGCCAAAGAAATGGGGTTCACCAGCGGTGAGAGTGCCGCGAGTCAGAAGTATCAATGCAGGAAAAAATTGATCGAGATGTATCGCAAGCGGGTCAATCATCAAATAGGAGGATAAATCCCGTTTTCTTTCTTCACATATCTAGTTCCAAAGCAAAAATTAATCGGTTATGGATGAACATTTTAACTCTACAGCAACGTACTTAAATGGAACGATGCCCGAACCCGAACGTCAGATATTGGAAGCGCGAATAGAAAAAGATCCCGAATTTCGAAATCAGTTCCTTCCCTATCTTATGACTGAGCTTTCAGTGGCTATCGCTGTACAAAAAAGTCAATGGGCCAGATTGAGGCAGTACTATCACCCAGCGCGCAAGTCCCCTATTAAGATCTGGCCCTGGATCGCTACCTTGGCAGCCTGTCTACTCTTCTTTCTCCTGTTTCGCCAGGTATTGATCGAGACGCCTCCGCGCACATCTGAGGAGTTATTCGCAGCATACTACGAGCCCTATGCCTTACCTTCTCCGACACGAGGTAAGACCACTGAGATGCGTCAACACTCGCTGGGAGATAGGGCCATGCGGGAAGGACGAATGGAAGATGCACTTATATACTATCTCGCTTCTCTTGAAGAAGACTCCCTCGGGTCCTATAAAAAGGGCAGTATCTATATGCAAATGGGAACTGCCTATTTGACCTTGGATAGTCTGGATCTTGCAGTGACTGCTTTTCAAAAAGGAGCTGATGCGCAAAGTGCTATGTGGTATGAAGCACTGACGTGGCTAAAAATGGAGAGGTGGAACAAGACCGAAGCATTGCTAGAGGAGATCCTTCAGTATCCTGAGCATTACTATTATGAGAAAGCGAAAAAACTACGGGAGGAGTTGAAAAATTAAGGCCAAAAGAGACGGAGAACAGCAAATGTGGTTCTCCGTCTGAAAAAGTCACGTAAAGATAGCGTTTCAAAGATTAGATCTTAAGGCAGGCTCAATACCCGACCTCCAATGCTGATGACAGAATTTTCACCTGCAGGTGTGACGCTGACGCCTGTCCGATTGTTGATGTAGCCCGATTGCCCCCCTTCCTGCCAGTGAAATCCTCCGCCACTACGAGCAGGTGTATAGGAAGAGCTGGGATAATTGTTGCTATTCTGCTGCTGGTAGGCTTGACTCATTTGTTGCATGAAAGCGAGGATCTGGATCAGATTGCAAGAGGGATGGTAGCCGACCATCCCAAAGTTACCCTGCTCATCGAGGTAGTATTTTCCCTGGTAGATAGGGCCGACAAGGTACTGAAGGAAGTAAGCGTCCTCCATCGAAAGCTCTTCGCCGTTGACGTACACACCTGTGCGCTGAGGCTGCTGCGCTTGAAGTAGGCAAAAAGAAAATAGGAAGGCGAGGGGAAGGATTTTCAACAACTGTTTCATAATGGTATGATTTTCAAATAAGGAATGCGAGGGAGTCCCTCAAGTATCTTTCACATTCCTATAGTCGTTGTCCCAAAGATCCTGTCACCTGTACTGGACCAATTCCCACAAACATCTGGCTCCCAGCTTAGCTGTTCTACTATCGATATCGTAAGTCGGATTGAGTTCTGCGATATCGACCAGCATCAGTTTACCAGATCTGGCTATAAGACGAAGCAGCGGAAACACCTCTTGGGGAACTAGGCCCCCTACATTTATTGCACTTACCCCAGGTGCGTAGGCTACGTCAAATCCATCCAGATCAATCGAAAGGTACAGTTGATCGATTTCAGCGAGGAATTGGGTGAGGTACAGCATCTGTGCCTGCGCCGTCATTTCGGACAAGTGAGGCACCGTGAGATACTTTACCTGAAGGTCCTCGGCAGTTGCAAACAACGCTTGGGTGTTGCCCATAGGTTGGATGCCCCAGCAGAGGTAATGAAATTCATGCGAATGTTGGGTACACCAATCAGCTATTTGATAAAAAGGGGTACCTGATGAAGGGCCTTTTGAGGGTTTTCGCAGATCGAAATGCGCATCAAAATTAAGAATTCCAAGCTTCTTCCCCGTAGAAAGTTGTGGAGTTAATCCCCCAAAACTCCCCCATGCCACTTCATGTCCCCCTCCTAATACGATACATTGATAACCTGCTGCATGCGCTTTCTGGATCATCTGGGATAGTTGCTGCTGAGCTGCTACTAATTTTCCTTCTCCACAAATCACATTTCCTCCATCATACACGTGGACATGGGCAGGTAAATGGTTTGCGATATTGGCCATTGCCTTGCGGAGAAATCGAGGTCCATCTTTGGCACCCAATCTTCCCTGGTTCCTCGCCACTCCCTCTTCACATTCGAATCCCAGAAACATCAGATGCGTCCCCTCTGTTTCGATGGCAGGGAGAGGCTGAGAGAGATTGCTTCGTTGGATGATGTGATGCCATCGCAATCCAAGATCTCCATCTTCAGGATCTACTCTACCTTTCCAACAATCGTGAGGTGTAGGTGCGTACATAGGATAAAGAATATTTATAAAAAGCTACGAGGGATTGGGTAATCCCCAATCCCTCGCGAAAGTAATGAATCTTTATATGTCCTACATAGGAGGTTTTACGATTGTTTCCTACTGATTTTTCCAGCGGATAGGGCAACCTTTTGCTTCTGTAAATGTCGTTTGTACGTCTGCACCTTCGAGGATGGCATCGAGTGCCTGTTGGACGTAGGCCTCCTTGACACGGGTGCCACTGAGTGGGCTATCATCAATCTGTCCCCGATAGGCAAGTTCAAATGTAGTTCCCATTGGGAGCAGGATAAATACCTCTGGGTTGGTTTCTGCTCCTAGCAGCTTGGCGACAATTTGTGCCTCATCCTTTACATAGGGAAAGGGGAAAGGGGCATATTGCCTCATGACTTTGACATCATCGCGATCGCTGATAGAGGGATCATTGGAGTTAATGGCCACAAAGCCAATATCTTTTGATTGATATGCTTCATAAAGTGCCTTGATTCGATCTTCATACTTGGTAGCAAATACACAGTTGCTACTCGTCATAAAAACGACTACGGCCTTTTGCTCAGCGTGATCTGCGAGATGAAATTGCTGACCTTGCGTATCTGTTAGGATAAAGTCATCAATTTTTAGCTGTTGGGCTTGAGAATAGGGAGCCAAAGCAAGGACAAAAAATGCTAGGGCAGCTACCCCAAATATCATTTTACGCTTCATATGCTTGACAATTAATTGTGTGGTTGTATTCTGAATCTCGGCATCCTTCTGAACATTTACGATGTAAATCATCCAGGAGTCTACTGATTTTCATCAGATTGGGTGTAAAAGTGAAACGAAGGGAATGCGAGAATCTTATGATAGGATCGATTTTAGTTTCCTGATAATGCGACTATTGCATTGGGAGATTCTACTTGTTGTAGTTGGGGGAGATAGGTATATGTTAAGGCGACTTCTTCTCTAACTTCAAAATGAACTTGAAATTCTTGATAGTACTCACTGGTCTTTACGTAAGCGGGCAAGATACCGTTACATTCTAGTTGAGAAGAATCAGGACGAATATGGATGTGCTCTTTAAAACCAAATCCACGACCGACAATTTTGTAGAGAGATTCCTTGGCACTCCAGATCAAGATAAAATTCTCGAATGTGGGATTTTCCTCAAACCAATCCAGTTCTTCATCATCCATGAAAAGAAAGCGTGTCCGAATATTTCGTTTACGCTTGAGATACTCTATGTCTACGCCCACTTCATGTGCTTGAGAAGCAATGGCCGCGGAGTACTCGAGAGAGTGTGAATAAGAAATGTTATATGATTGATTGGAGAGATAAGGCTTACCAGAATCCATCCTAAGGGACTCTATACGTGAGGTGTCTTTGATGTCGAGTAGGTGTTTCAGGCACAATCTACTAGAGAGCCACTCAAGACGCTTCTTAGGATGAATGACTTTACCCAGTTGGACCCACTCATTGTCATATAACTTGACTCTTTCCAGAAAATAATATTCATCTTCCTCGATCTTCCAGAGCCCTAAGCTTGTATTGGGTATATGACTTTCTACTTTTATAAACGGCATAACCGCATCATTTCCTGCTTAACTAAACTTACAAAAACAAATCGGAGTTCACAAATAGCTATTTCTACATTTCCCGACATGAAAAATCCCCTTCTCTAGTAAACTAGTAGAAGAGGATTTCTTTATTTTTCTTTTGAGACCAACTGTAGCTTACTGATTTTCAGGATCTCAACCTGGATCTACATATTAGCCCTAACACATATGATCAAATTTTTATATAAAATTAGTCATCTAGAATGTTAGCTGATGTAGGATTTTGTTGATAAGCATTTGCTTCCTCCATAGAGACACGGACACCATCGATATAGGGTACAACCCATGCATCCTTCATCCCCATCTCTCTCAGCTCGTCACGGAAGGCGATGCTTTCGTCATAGTCTCTAAATGCACCCAGCAGATATTTATTGAATCCATCGGCACGCTCAGCTACGATCTCTCCACTTCCTGATGGGATGTTGTCAGCCTGAAAGAATACGTAGGCACCGATTTGTATACGATAGACCAGTCCAGGCATATTTCCTGTACCTACAAAAGATTTTTGAGAGCGAAGCTCTTCTTTCAGTCTATTATTTTCTTTGGCGACACGCTCTAGTTGGCTTTCAGCCTGGATCAATGCCCATTTGAGGCTATCTTCGGCCTCTCCTCCTTGCGAAGAACTCGCTTGGCTCATGAGGTCTATATTGCGTTGCTTGAGATCCTTGATCTGCTCCTGATAGTTTTCAAATTCTGCTTTCAGGGTCAAAGGATTCTTAGCGTACGTTTTGGCTTTTCTCTTCCAGAACTTCTTTTCTTCCTTAGACACCTGAGCGTCTACCAACATAGGGGCGAAGACGAAGGCCAGGAGGGTAAGTATCACAGTGAGGTTTTTCATACGTCCCGGTAATTTGTTTGGATTAAAAGTATTTATAAATCGGCATATCCCAAAATGCTCAACCATCAGTCTAACGAATAAGAAGTTGAGATTATTCTAAATGAGATTTTCATATTTCGCTGAAAAACAGCAAAGACCATACCTATTACAGATGATCGAAGTACCATTCACGCTAAGAGCCAATTCTCACCTTCATTCTCTCTAGGCTCACACGCTTGATATAATTTTCCCTGCATTTCTCCTTTCATCTTACACGCTGTAAAAGTCTTAATAGACATTTCCTTTTTAGAATGATATTTTATAGAGAAGTCATCTACAAATAGGTTTATCATTAAACCCCGAATCACAACATGAAAAAACATTTCGCCCTTAAAAATTCCTTTTGGCTTGTCACTTTTTTGCTTTTGACGAGCCTTCTTTCAGGATGTGTCACGCTCCTCACACAATCCACACCCGATGTTCCTTTCAAGCTTTATCCTATTCCTTCCCCTCCCCACGAAAGCGAAGTGGAAATATATCTTCCAGGTCAAATGCCACTAGATACTGACTTCATCAAGGTCCAAATCGTAGATGTGTCGTTCAATCCTAATGGCTCGTACGCATTTGTCATGGATGAGCTTCAAAAAAAGGCGCAACTGGCAGGACTGGATGGACTTTTGATACAAAAACACACATCTACGCATGTATACGATACGCTGAATCCAGAGTTATCCATCATGGCTCCTGGGAGAGTTTCAGCACTTGGTTTTCGCTATATGACACATATGGGACATCTTTTTTCGGTTCCCAGTCAGTCTACATTGGTACGCTTAGACTCTGCGACTTCACAGGTAGATACCCTTTGGACCGAAAAATATGATCTATACGGTCGGATTTATGAGGAGGCAAATTGGGATATTCCTTTTGGAAAATTTCATAAGAATCTCCTCCCTACCTATTGGCTAGGGGCAAAAGACGATCCTAAAGGTGAGTGGCGATTTGCCAATAACACAAATGGCCAAATAATCAACAGGCACTATTATGTCAATAATACTTATCAAAAACGTGCCCGATTCATCTATGACAACAATTATAAACTCCAGAAGATCAAGGTTCAAAGCCAGGCAGAAGGCAACTATCATACGAATTTTGCCTACGTAGGACAGCTTGTCTATGACTCAACCCAAAGAAGAATCGCGAAAATGCATATTAAGAAGTGGGAAAGTACGCCTGCTACCAACCGCTATCTGGGAAGAGATAGTTTCCTAGATTGGGAGGTCCACATGAACTATCGAGAGGATGGGGAGATGAAAGAAATTGTATATCTCGAGAAATACGATGGAAAAGAGTATCCCCGCTACAAACTGACCTACAGCTATTTTGACGAGGATCAGATCAGAGCTTATGTCAAGGAAATCAACGCCTATCCAAAATTTCGGTAGAGAAAATGGAAGTATTATATGATGCTATAGACTTTATCTACATAAATATTTAAAAAATATGTGACCGCTATTCGCAACTTCTGTCATAAAGTGAGCATCAAGCCTTCAAGCACAGCAATCAAAAGGGAGATTTATTTTTCCCTCATTAAACAAATAACAGGATCTGAATTCGTTCGTAAAATGAAGTAAGTATCTTGTACTTGTCTGTCTGCATATGAAGCAACTTCACCGCTCTTGTCTCTCTCCCTGTGTTTGGATCCTTTGGGTCACGCTAGCTAGCAGTTGTCAAACACCGACACCTGAACAGAATCCTTCTAGCGACCAAGTCAAAATAGAGGCTGCACAGATTGTGCGGGGGAATCCACACGATCCCTCATGTGAGAATTTGCCTGGGGGATGTGTACATTTTGACATTCAGTATCCGCACATCGCACAGGGCAAACCCATGCTCAAACTAGCTGTTTATCAGTGGAGCCGCAATTTCATCTTGAGTCAAATGGGGCAGCACACACTCCAGAAGGTTAATTCGTCTGTATTGGACACTGCACAAACCTTGGTTGAGTTGATAGATGATTTTTTTGTCATTGCCAAGCTAGACCTAGAGGAGATCAAAAAAGAGCCTACTACGGGTAATACGTACCATCCACCTATGATCCGTCTAGAGACTGATTTTCAGGTCTTGCATAATACAGGACGCTTGCTGACCCTACAACTGACAAGCAGGGTCGTCCGAGACACGATGTCCCAAAGCTACCAGTCGATCCTGACATTTGATACAGCGTACGGCACCAACCTGACTTGGGACCAGGTCACAGATCAACCACAGGTGCTTGAAACCATGATTACCCTGCTGGGAGAGGAGCCTTTATTTTCGCCACAAGACATGACACAATCTTATCCTTACACGGCCATCCTAGATACAGGACTGCTCTTATACCGTCAACAGATTCCCAACCAGTGGGCAGTTGAGGTTCCCATGCTCCCCAAACAGGATGAAGCGCGTCATGCCTTGGTCATTCCTCAAGAAACGTATCAGCCTTTTGTCAAGGACATCTATTTACAAGATTTACCTAGCATAGACTAACTTTAGCCCCTTACATACATTCCATCTAGAAGAGATGAATGTTAGGGAAATCTTAAATCCGCTTTATTTCTTGGTTCTTCTGCTCCCAATGGCGACATTCGTTGTCATAAAATTCGACTATTCTTTATTATGAGCTTCAATAAGACTATTTTTTCTATCGTCTTGCTGGTAGGTGTACTGGCTTGGGGATGTAATGAAGGCGGAGGTACAGCTACTGTTTCTTCACTCGCCAATAATAATGATTCTGTCAGCTATGCCATCGGCATGTCTATCGGCCAGAATCTCAAAGATCAAGGCACAACAGACCCCAATGTCACAGCTATGGCACAAGGGATTAAGGATGCGGTAGCCGAAGGAGATATGCTACTAGAAGAGCAAGACATGATTGCGGTTTTGACTAAGTACCAGCGCGAGCGCCAGATGGCGATGCAGCAAGAGCAGATGGAGCAAGGAAGAGCCAATCAAGCTGCAGCAGATGCTTTCCTAGCTGAAAACGCTAACAAAGAAGGAGTGATTGTTCACGAATCAGGTGTTCAGTATGAAATTTTGCAAGAAGGGACAGGTGCAAGCCCTACTGTCGAAGACAAGATCAAGATCCACTACCATGGGACGTTGCTAGACGGGACAGTATTTGATAGCTCCGTAGATCGCGGTGAGCCTATTACATTTCCTCTTAGCAACCTGATCAGAGCATGGCAAGTCATTCTCCCACTGATGAAAGAAGGAGCAAAGTATCGTATTTACTCTCCCCCTGCCATGGCTTACGGCGCACAGGCTCCCCCAAATATTGGCCCTAACTCGGCATTGATCTTCGATATTGATCTGCTTGAAGTCAATCCAGAAGCACCTGAGAAATAATTCTCTTTTGCATACAATTTATAGCCCCTCCCCGTTTATCTGGTGGGGCTTTTTTTATAAAGTCCATGATTCATTCAGAAAAAAGAAAATGAGAAATCTATTATTCCTCGCCATTTTTGCCTTTACATTCCTTCTCATGGCTCCTCTCCATGCCCAGGACGCACCTGAGAAGAAACTCACAAAAAAAGAAAAAAAGGCACTCAAAGCCATTCAGGAAGCCCGTGATCTACTTCATATAAACGAGCTCAAGACGTTTGAGGACTCTGCTAGCTACGCCGTCGGAATCAACATTGGCCAGAATCTTCAAGGCCAAAAAATGCAGATCAATACCGACATCATGGCCCAAGCTATCAAAGATGTCTATGAGGAGCAGGACTCAATCCTTTCAGAGCAAGAGGTTATCGCCGTATTGACCAAGCTCCAACAACTCGCACAGGAGGCTGTGGAGAAGGAAAATGCTATGCTTAGAGAGAAGAACAAAGCAGCAGGGGAAGCCTATCTCACTGAGAATGCAAAGAAAGAAGGCGTCATCGTACACGAGTCAGGTCTACAATATGAAATCATTGAAGAAGGTACAGGCCCCCAGCCCAGTCTTGAAAATGAGGTGACTGTACACTACCACGGCACACTTGTAGATGGGACTGTATTTGATAGCTCTGTGGATAGAGGAGAACCCATCTCATTTAGAATTGGTCAATTGATCAGGGCTTGGCAGATCATCCTACCCATGATGAAAGAGGGTGCCAAATACCGTATCGTTTCTCCTTCAGACTTGGCCTATGGAGAGCAAGGACCTCCAAAGATTGGGCCTGATGCAACGCTGATATTTGATATCGAGCTGATCAAGATTAATAATTAGAACTAGGTACTGGGAGAGTCGATCTTATAGAGATTTCACTTACGCGTGCTACCTGTATCATGGATATGCCATAAATGGACGTGTCTACTGGCTTTTGTGCGACCCTATTTCATTTGCAAGGACATCTCAGATAGTGTCTCCGCTCACTCTAGCTCATATCTGAAAAAGTAAGAGGCTGCCCAACAAGGACAGCCTCTTACTTTTTCAGATAAGAATCTTCTCAATGGATGCATGAACACAAGATTGAAAAAGACCTATGATTGCATCTTATTCCCAATTGCATGGGCGTGAATTTGCTGGTAATCGGCTACTTTTCCTTGTTCATTCCCATCGATGATCAGTGTATCACCCGTTACTATTCCTAGTTTCCATACAGGAAAATCTCCTAGGGCTGCTTCAAAAGCTACGACTTGTGATTCTTTGACCGAAACGACTACACGGCCTCCTCCTTCACCAAACAAGAAGGCATCTGCCCGTACATCTTTTGGCATCCCAATAGATGCGCCTTTACCTGAAGGAAAAGAAGATTCCAGCAATGTCACAACTAAGCCTCCGTCAGAAACATCATGTGCGGATTGGATCAAGTTCTTTTGGATCAGTTCTAGCACTTTTTGCTGCAAAGCCTTCTCTTCTGAGAGATCCACATAAGGAGCAGGACTATGTGCAATCTGATGGTAGTGATAGATATAAGAAGAAGATCCCAAGTCGTCATTTACTGATCCTAGTAGGTAAATGTGGTCTCCCTCATCCTTAAAGTCCATCGTCATGTGACCTTGAGACACATCCTCAATGACTCCCACCATCCCAATTGTAGGCGTAGGGAAGACGGGGCCCTCGTCAGATTGATTGTAAAAGGAAACATTTCCTCCTGTAATCGGTGTCTCGAAGATACGACATGCATCTCCCATTCCTTTGATGGCGTGGGCAAACTGGTAATAAACTTCAGGATTGTAGGGGTTTCCAAAGTTGAGGCAGTTGGTTACGCCAAGCGGGGTTGCCCCTGCACAGACGAGATTTCGGGCAGATTCGGATACGGCAAGGGCTGCTCCCTTTTCAGGATGGCTGTAGACGTATCGGCTGTTACAGTCTGCGGTGACCGCTATGGCCTTCTTCGTGCCATGTACTCGGACGACTGCGGCATCGCTGGGTGCATTGGTGGACATATTGGCGGTACCGACCATGGAGTCGTACTGCTCAGTGATCCAGCACTTGGATGCGATGCTCGGCAAAGCCAATAAATGGCGAATCACCTTATCAAAATGACCTGGGATAGCGACCTTGGCAGGATCAAATTTATTAATTTCCTCAAAATAAGCTGGTTCCTGCTGCTTACGCTCATAGATAGGAGCTCCGCCTCCTAGCACTAAGCTGTCAGCATCAATCTCTCCTACTTGGGTTCCCTGCCAAAAATAGCGGAGTAGACTTCCTTCAGTCACCTCGGCAATTTGTGCAATGTACAGGTCCCACTTCTGGAATACATCTATGATTTCTTGCTCACGCCCTTTTTCGACTACCAGTAGCATACGCTCCTGAGACTCTGAAAGCAGGATTTCAAAAGGCTGCATGTCATCTTGGCGCATAGGCGTTTTGTCCAGCCAGACATCCATGCCTACCTTGCCTTTGGCGGCCATCTCAGAGGTCGCGCAGGTGATCCCTGCGGCTCCCATATCTTGTACACCTACAATCGCGCCTGTATCAATGGCCTCAAGCGTCGCTTCCAGCAATAATTTTTCCGCAAAGGGGTCGCCTACCTGTACACTGGGTAATTTCTCTTCCGATTCCTCTGATATATCCTCTGAAGCAAATGTCGCACCGTGAATCCCGTCTTTACCCGTAGCAGAACCCACGATGAATACAGGATTGCCAGGACCTGCCGCTGTAGCTGTAGCGACTTTGCCACGCTCGACGATTCCGACGGACATGGCATTCACGAGGGGATTGATGGTGTAGCAAGGATCAAAATATACCTCTCCAGCAACCGTAGGTACACCAAAAGCATTGCCATAGTCTCCAATGCCTTTGACTACACCTTTGAGAAGGTGTTGGGTGCGCGGATTATCCAAGGCTCCAAAACGAAGGGAATTGAGTGCGCAAATCGGACGTGCGCCCAAACTGAATATGTCGCGATGAATCCCCCCTACGCCTGTGGCTGCCCCTTGATAAGGCTCGATAGCCGAGGGGTGATTGTGAGATTCCATCTTGAAAGCGACGGCTAGACCATCTCCGATGTCCATGAGACCTGCCCCTTCCTCTCCTGCCCCTGCCAATACTTTTTCGCCTTTGTTGGGCAGCGTCTTGAGTTGGAGGATGGAGTTCTTGTAAGAGCAATGCTCGGACCACATCACCGAAAAGATCGAGAGTTCAGTAAAATTGGGGGTGCGCCCCAGGATTTCTACGATCTTATGGTATTCGTCAGGCAGTAAGCCTAATTGCTCGGCAACAGTCAAGCTAACTTTAGGAGAGGAGGCCATGAAGTATTGATTTGAGGATGTTTTCAATCGAATGTATTCGGTGCAAATATAGAAGAATGACTCGAAGTAAGACAAACTATGTACAAGAGGGCAGACCAAAAGCGGTCTGTTTCAGACTTAATGTGCTCGTAGTGAAAGATTAATCATTTTTACACACATGTTTTCTTTGGCTAAACGACGATAAAACCAGAGAGTCCCACGCACCAAGGTACGCAGGACGTCTTCCAAAAAGGGAATAATAAGAACGTGAACTCGAATTCTTGAAACGACTTATTCTCAGTCGCACATGATCTTTTTTACTTCATGATACATTTCTCATCCAATGATTACCCACACATAAACTCGAACTCCTCTCAGCTTTACCCAGCGTATTTATCTCTTAACCCATTTGACAATCTCTCTGCCTCTGGGACTTCGTACTTCCGATAAATAAATACCAGGGGGTAACTCCTTTACCGAGAGTGTATGTTTGCCCTCTGTCCAGGATTTATTGAGCATCACGCGCCCTCGTATATCCATGATCTGAATTTCCACATAAGGCACATTTACCTCTATGTACAGGTCTTGATGGACGGGATTGGGCGAAAGAACCACACCTGTTTGGGTTTCCAAGCCTGAAATGAATACCCCTGTTGTATCCACGGGTTGTTGGGTAGTATCCACAGGCTGCTGGGTGGTATCTACGGGTTGTGTAGTGGTATCCACAGGCTGTGTGGTGGTATCAGGACCTATGGTTTTTAGGTTACAGGCATTTCCATCTTGCAGGTAATAGCTGCGTACTTTAATGGCATTTTGTGTGAGGAGTGGGACACTGGCCAGATGATCTCCACTATCTGCTCGCGAAAAAATAAGTGCGACATTGAAACAGACAGTATCTCCTACAGGAACTCCAATCGGACCAAAAGATCCTATCATCCGTCGGTCACTAGGTGTATTCCCAGCTGTCACCTCAGACCATCCACTTGTATCTGTAGGGAAATCGGGATAGGTAAAATTCGTAGGCACTGTTCCGCCATACCCATTTCCCCCAAAGGTCAGAAAAGTAGAATCTTGCCATAAGTTTTTCAGATAGTTGTAATAATGTTCTGGGGCCGTGGGATTCCCTGTAATGGTAAAATCGTTGTTGTAAGTGCGCATGAAATCCAGTCTGCGATTCAAAAATGTGATGCCATAAGCAGGAGGTGTCAATCCGTATCCAGCGGGTCCTTCGTCTAATGGGTCTCCATTGTAAGTGTAGAACATGTTGCTCTTCTCATCTGTCCCAATGAAATCATCGAAGAAGTTGCCCAAGTCTCCATCAATCCATAAGCCTATATAGACGTCCTTATAGTCTTCTGCACTACGGTTGATCATTTTGTAGGACATAAAAATGGTTTGATCCAGTGGGTTTCCTTGTGCAGTATCTTTGGCATAGACCATCTGCCTGATTTCAAACCCCAAAGGTAAACCTAGCGTTTCTGTATTGGGAAAATGGTAGTCACCATACACCAGATACAGGGCTTCATCTCCCAGGATCAACGGATAGTCACCTGTCTCAGGCTCATAGAGGCCATTCAGGTTTTGATCAAAAAATGGCGCGAGTTGCGCGGGTTCACCATTTGCCGTATCGCCATTTCCAGGCCAATTCATGATATTCGCAGGAATGACGTATCCAGGCTGGTTGTACAAGAGCTTGTGGACAACGATCTCATCTGCTCTTGCAGTCCAGACTTTGCCATAGCGATTGAAATAGGCCGCATCGTAGTTTTGCGCTTGAGGCCCAGGCCAGTAATCGATGCCTTGCTGGCGATAAGTGGTGGCTGCGGTGTGCAAATCGCCCGTTCCATCCAATCCTCCTATCCAAAGCCCCCCTGCAAACATAGCGTGCTTTCCACTTCCTTTAGGCACTTCACATCCTGGGTCGGAGAAAAGGTCCCAGGATAGGTCTCCTCCGACATTGACACGAAAGGCTACATCATTGACATCCAATGTCTCAGATCCAGGAGGATAAGGAATAGTTTGGGCAAAGACGATTCCATTTCCTATGACATACGTCCATAGGAGAATTGCTATCTTTCTCATGGTTCTAGAAGATAAAGTTGATTCTAATACAATTGATTATGTGGAATATAAGTTAGGGAATCTTGTAGGGGGAGAAAGAAAATCCACTTTTCTACATTACACAGTTTTGAAGATTTTGGAAAAAATATTACCCAACGTTCATTCCCACAAAAAAATCGAATCACCCTGTTTAATTAACACTTCAGAAACCTCCCGCATGCATATTTTGGTAAATGATGCGTATTATTAGAAGAACAATACAAGCCGCACAACCTCCATCCTTCGTATTTCGCATCCCTTATGATCCGTAAACTCATTGCTGAAGGCCGTACAGACGAAGCGCTAGACAATCTCTCTGGATATTTTGACTATCTCAATGAAGTCAATCGTGAACTGATCGGCCTCAAGAATCGATACGCCAACCTCCTCAAGGAAAAAGACACTGGAACCCTCAACGATCGCGACGCGGAGATCCGCAATATCCGCATCAATCAAGCCCTACTGAATTTCTTCGAGCAGATGGAGCACGAACTCAACGGGCTCTTTCAAAACACGCAGACAGAGATCTCACTTGATAGCTTTAAGGAAAAGGTCCAGTACAAACTCATTCGAAGCTATAAAATCGTGCGCCAGATTGCAGAGGGGAATACAGCCATTATCTACAAAGCAGAAGACCTCTACTCCCATCAAAATGCTGCCATACGTGCCCTCAAAAAGCAAGATTTTACACAGAGTGCGCTGAGGGCAAACCCCAAACTCCTCGAACAGCGCAAGGCGATCATTGAGAAGTTGTATACCATCCGACATCGCAACATCATCCGCATGCTTGGCACCTATCTGGATGAGTTCCCCGAGTGCATGGTATTGGAGTACATCAACTCTGGTACAGCCCTTAGTAAAATCCTCAAACTAGGTCCCAGGCCTTTATTTGAAGTCATTCATCATGTCACCAAGGTAGGAGATGCGCTTCATTATCTCCATAGCAAAGGCATCGTACATGGCAAAATCACCCCTTCCAAGATATTGGTGGACCTGGAACAACAGCCCATGATTTCGCCCTTTGAGTTATTCAGTACCAGCTATGATCATTATGGCTTGGACAAACTCATGGATGATCTAACCTACGATAGTCCAGAAGAGTTGGCGAGGGAGTTACCCCACGAGAAGTCCGATCAGTTTTCACTTGCTTTGGTTGCTTACGAACTACTCACGGGAAAGCCCTTATTTTGTGGGGAAAGTTTGCATGAATTATTCACATGTAGAGGAGATTTCTTCCACAACAAGGCCCATCGCAAAAGGATCATCCAGTCCATTCCCGCTCCACGCAAAATCCAGTTGGCGCTTGATAAGATGCTATCACATAGACCTGTAGATCGCTTCCCGAGTATTGAAGAAGCCTTGAAACCATTTTACAGTATAGAGTTGGCGCTACCTCAAGCCACACAGACGGCAAGAGCCAGTTATAATCGTAGTTGCGCCCGAAACAACCAGCTTATTCAGTCATTTTATGATCGTTTGTTTGAGGCCCATCCCGAGATGAAGCCTTACTTTGATAATCCCAGTATGCCTCCCAGACGTCGCATGCGACTGGTTCGAAGCGCGATTCCACTCATGCTCGCTTCTGACCACAACGAGCATTACTTAGCGCACATCATGGGACATTCCGCACACAAAGGCCTAGAGCCTATCCAATTTGAGCAATTTATCGACATGATCATTTCTACCATACAGCTCAATGACTATATGTGGAATGATGACATCGCCGATGCCTGGCAAGAAATCAAGCATAAGGTGATGGGACATGTAGAAAAAAGATAATGCCAGGTATCATTTTTCGTGTTTCATTTCTCACATGCTATCCCCTTCGTTACTTCTGATCCTCTAGGACAGAGCTGTACTTATTTTGGTTGGTAGGGTCTACGTCGGCCATGATGTTGACGAATTCCTTTTTATCATTGAGAGGAGCTTCTTGAAAGACCTTCACGAGTTCGGCGTTTTTGGCGTCGAGAAACATCCTGACGAGATACAGCCGTGCATCCAGACGGTTGAGTCGCTGCAACTCTCGTAAGCTTTCGAGTATGGCTTTGCGCCCACGCACGGGATTGACGACCATTTGGTCTATCCCTTGGCGGTGATATTTGTAAATGATCTGCTGAAAGGGGCGATAGGTATTATTCAGCAATGCATCGGTCAGCCAAAAGCGGTTTTTTCGATTGTTTTCACTGGATTTCCATCCTGACTCCGTAGCCACCCCATTGGCGAGGTTGACGATGTCTCGCGCTTGCTGGAAGTAAGGTACGCCTCCTAGCGGCCCAAAACTGGCATAATCAAAACCCAAAATCAGGAATGCATAGAAGTTGAGCATCGCCGTAAGATTATCTGTGTAGGTATTCTCGGCGTAGTTCAAACTCTGATAAGGGACATAATTAAAGTTGAAATCATCGTCTCGATAAAAGAGCGAAATGGACTCGTAGGTGGAGTTGTAGGCAGGACGATACACCTGCAGCGTCGCACGGCAGATAAACCTGTCGGAGGAAGGACGCTGACGAATCAGAATGGCCATATTCACACGAATCCGCTCAAAGCCCTCATATTTGTCTGTCGTGAAAGCTGTCGTATTGAAATAATTGCGAATGTTATCCTCCAAATCCTGGTAGACATTCTGGTCATTGGTTGCGCCTTGTGCATTGACCGTGACATTGACAAGAAGCTCCTGCGCCTGGATGGTGAGGAGTAAGAAGAGGGAAATGAAGATAGAAACGAAATACTTCATGTTTATGGATTTATTGGCTTCCAATGCGCCAAAATTTGCGTAAAAATCTCTTTTGCGACAGCTGATTTCGACATCAGGGGAAGCTCTTTAGTCGTCCCACCGCGCTCGATGAGGGTCACTTTATTGGTATCATGCCCAAAGCCTGCGCCTTTGTCTCTCAACGAATTAAGAACGATGAGATCCAGGTTTTTCTTTTCCAGTTTTCGCTGGGCGTTCTCGATCCCATTTTCTGTTTCCATCGCAAAGCCCACCAAAAACTGATGTGCTTGTTTCGTCTCACCGACGGATTTCAATATATCTTTTGTGCGGATCAATTCAAGGGATAAATCGTCCCCCTTCTTTTTGATCTTTTGATGGGCTACTTGGGCGGGTGTGTAGTCGGCAACTGCCGCAGACATGATGATGATCTGTTGTTGGGATGCTACGGCATGCACGGCTTCGTACATTTCTTGTGCTGTGCTTACATCCACTCGCTCGACTTGGGCAGGCGTCACTAGCTGGGTAGGGCCTGATACCAGCGTGACTTTGGCACCAAGAGTCGCCGCTTGCGCTGCCAAGGCATAGCCCATCTTCCCTGAAGAGTGGTTGGTGATGAAGCGTACAGGATCCAAGGGTTCGCGTGTAGGCCCTGCCGTAATCAAGACAGACTGCCCTTGGAGTGGTTGGTAAGCGATACGAGCAAAATGATCCTTGATCTCGCCAACAATCTCCTCTGGTTCTAACAGTCTTCCAGGTCCGATCAGGCCACTGGCCAGAAATCCAGAACCTACAGGCAGCGGAATGACCCCGTCTTCGGCAAGGGAGTGCAAGTTGGCCGCTGTACGCGGATGGATATACATGTCTGCATCCATGGCGGGTGCCACCATGACAGGGCAGCGTGCGGCGAGATATACAGCTAGCAGGGCATTGTCACAGATACCATGGCTCATTTTTGCCAGTGTATTGGCTGTGGCAGGCGCGACAATCATCAGATCTGCCCAGGTTCCCAACGCCACGTGGTCGGACCAACCGCCTTCCCAGAGATCGCTTAGGACTTCCCCATTTGTCAAGGCAGAAAAGCTCAGTTCCCCAACGAACTTAGAGACAGAAGGGGTGAGCACCACTTTTACCTCAGCTCCTTCTTTTTGGAGGAGACGAAGGAGTAAAATCGCTTTGTAAGCTGCAATACTACCCGAAACACCTAATATGATTTTTTTCCCCGAAAGCATATCATAAGATTATGGAAGAAGAGACTTAGAGAGTCGAAACTTGGGTATGGGACAAAACTCCACATACTGTATGACACTGTCCTTTCAGGACAATGAACTAGCTTTGAACACAGAAAGGGTGACATAATGTAGGCTAGTGGTTTCAACCCTAGACTACAAGATCACTTTCTATTGCCCTATTTCTTATGTCCACCTACTTAAAAAATAATGTCCCCCTTTTCACACCAAAAAAGCGAACCCTACAAAAGGCTCGCTTCCATGATATTTTCCTCAGAAAGTAAATACATTACTGACTGATACTTGACTATTCTTCGCTACTTCCTTCGAAGGTTTCTCCCGTATTAGGGTCCTTCCAGTATACCTTTTCTTCCATAAACTCTTCCAGCGCGATCTGCGTGGACTTGGGCTTACGCTCATAGAAACGGCTAATCTCAATCTGCTCTTTGTTTTCCATCACTTCTTCCAAGTTGTCATAAGCAGGCGCAAACTCAGCCAGCTTCTGCGTCAACTCGTCTTTTACTTCGAGTGTCAACTGATTGGCGCGCTTGGTTACGAGCATCAAGGATCTGTACAAGTTGCCAGAATACTCAGCGAACTTTCGTGTATCGATGGGGAGAAAATCGTTATCTCTCATATGTATTGACTACGGAATTTATGTAGAGAAACGCAACACCCAAACGAATGTTGCGATAAGTATGCAAATATGGGGGATTTTCCCTTAGGAATCAATCTTCTTTCGTACCCTCGAAAGATCTAGCCTGCATTTGCTGCATTCAGCTTACCGAGGGAGCGCTTAGCTTTGATGTATAGATTCTCCGCTTCTTTCAGATAGGTCGATTGCGGATAGCGATCGATGAAGCGATTGTAATAATCAATGGCGTCCAAGTAGCGATTTTTTTTCCGCCGCGCTGTACTTTGCTCTGCTAGTGCAACAGCAGATTTGAACAGGAACAGCTCAGCTTCCTCACGATAGCGCGAATCGGGAAATTTTTCCAATGTCACCTTGAAGCTGGTCACCGCCGCCTTGTAGTTGCCAATATTAAAGTACAAGCGAGAGATTTCCAGATCCTTTTTGGCCAGTCGTTCTCGCAACTCGTAGAGCCTGCCTTGCGCCTCATCCGCTTGCTCCACATAAGGATAGGTATCCATGAATAATTGGAACTGATTGATGGCTTTTTTGGTGAATGTCTGGTCGAGGTAGTGGGGAGCAGATTCGCGATAGTAAGATTCTGCCACCATGTAGACACACTCAGGTGTGCGGGGATCGGCAGGATACAAACGTGCGTACTGCTCAAAGTAATAAGCAGCGACGGTATAAAAACCGTACTTGAACTTGGCCTGCGCATAATAATAGGCAATTTCTTTTGCACGGTCAGAACCTCTGTAAGCTGCTTGCAACTCTTCGAAGAGGATAGACGCCTTCTCGTAATCGCCTCTCTTGTAGAAGTAAAAGGCCGCTGAATCTTTCTCGGAAATAGAGCCTTTTCTCGTATATGTATTGTACTGACGGAGTTCGGGAGAGCAGGCACTCAACACCCACAATCCAGCAATGGCCAGTAATATTATCCAACCTGATCTCTTCATATCTGGCAAAACTAACAAATAAAATCGTTCCTTCGCGTTGATTTTTTCTAATTTAGCGTGTCTCATACATCTTTTGGGACGCCTTGCTGACACATTAGGTTGCATGAAGATCGTAGACCGTTATATCATCCGTCAATACATCCTGACCTACTTCTTTATTTTGGGTCTGGTACTGGCCATTTGTGTCATGGTAGACTTTGTAGAGAAGATTGACGACTTTCTCGACAAGAATCCGCCTTGGACAGAAATTGTCTTTGACTACTATGCCAACTTCATCCCGTACTTTGGCAACTTACTGACGCCCATCTGCATATTTCTAGCGGTCATTTTCTTTACCTCCAGGATGGCGGCGCGCACAGAGATCATCCCCATCTTGAGTACAGGCGTTAGTTTTTATCGACTGTTGGCCCCCTATTTGGTTGCCTCATTTTTGATGGGAGGACTCTCCTATTATCTCAAGTCATTTGTCATCCCTACATCTACTGCTTCACGCTTAGAGTTCGAATATAAGTATTTGAACAAACGGAGAGTGTCCCGATCGAAAGACATACATAAAAAAGTAGCCGAGGACACCTACATCTACATGAGTTACTTCAATGAGCGCAACAATTCGGGCAACAACTTCGGGCTGGAGCGCATCGTAGATGGCGAGATTGTCTCCAAAGTGCGCGCGAAGAAGATCTCATGGGTCGATTCGACGCAGAGTTGGCGATTGGATCGGGTGCAGATCCGCGAGTTGCGTGGCAAGCGTGAGCATATGCGTACCCTCAATGTCATGGACACCACCTTCCTGCTCACACCTGACGACATTTTCATCAAGGAGCAGTTGGCGGAGAGTATGACGTATCCCGACTTGGTCACGTTCATACGGCTGGAGGAGATGCGGGGCTCTGACATCCTCAATACCTTGTATATCGAGCGACATCGGCGTTTTTCTGACCCTACAGCGGTCATCATCTTGACGTTATTGGGATATGCAATGGCTTCGCGCAAACGTCGGGGCGGGATTGCCTTGCAGATTGGTTTGGGCATGCTGCTGTGCTTCTTTTACATCGTACTGTTATTTGCGGGGCAGGTCTTCGTAGGGGATAGCTTCCCTCCCTGGCAGGCTGTTTGGTTTCCCAACATCTTATTCTTCCCGCTGGCGGTCTGGCTACTGATCCAGGCACCGAAGTGATTTTTCATTTTTCATTTTTCATTTTTCATTTTTCATTTTTCATTTTTCATTTTTCATTTTTCATTTTTCATTTTTC
>JBCBPW010000010.1:0-108913 GCA_039820545.1 Bacteroidota bacterium
ATCTCCCCCAATATGGGGGAGATGAGTAGTCATTGTTCCATTTCAACATAATATCTTTATTATGGCAGCTCAGTACTTACACTATACTGAGCTGCCCATTTCAGATCTATCTTAGCTCTTATTCACCACTCAGCACTCCCCCATGAATAATACTTTCCCTGAAGGACTTCCTCGCTTATCCTACATGCTATTTCTGGTCGTTCTCCTCTCCAGCTGTGGGGAAAAGAAAGCCCCCTACACTTTGCTTAATCTTGAGAAGATAGATTCATACCATATCCAATTAAATCCTGATCAATTCTGGGGGCCTGTATTTGCTGCATTCCATCAGAAAGATGGCACATTCTTCACGCTTTACGATCCAGAGAATTCCTGTCTAGCTGTGCATTCCTACCCAGAAGGAGAAAGAGTTTCTACTGTACCGATTAAGCTTTTCGGTCATGCGAGAGACCGTTTATTAGGATATGATTATGTGGCAAAAGACTCCATTTTTTTACTCCTCAACCCAGGCCAGCATCCTCAGACATGGCATGACAGCACCCTGCTGCGCATAGATCAACAGGGGAATATTCTCTCTATTTACGATGTCTCTCCATCTCCGTTTTGGACAGTATCTCATCCCGATATCCCAAAGGATAGCGTATACTTTATTGGTCGATGGGGTTTGAAATACCATAAGGGGGAATTACGGTTAGGTATCAGTCGATATGGAGCCTACATAGGAGATTCGCTCATGAATGAACCCCATAGTTACGCATTTGCTGCACTAGATATTAAAGACGATATATCTTCCTTTTCATTTAAGGGTGTGACTGTCCCCAGTAAAAATGGCGTATACTTTCCCCGAGATTATAGAAACGGAAATGAGATACAGTTACAAAATGGACATGAGATATTTAGCTATCCACATCTATCACACGTATGGCAGAATTACCCAGATAAGACAGGCTTTCAAAAAATTCCACTTGCATCCTATCTATTCTCAGATCCTCAGCCCATAAGGAAAGCGAAAGAAAATGGAAAAGCATGGAATCGTTTGGATACGGATTTTAGTCAAGGAGCCTATTTCTCCTTCTTCTATGATCCTTACCGAAACCATTACTTTCGAATCGTTCGCTATCCCACGCTTGGTCTAGAGAATGCCTCAGGAGAAACCCATCATACATTTGGTTTTATCATGTTCGATGACGCCCTACAAAAGTTGGGGGAGGGATTGATTCCCGATGGGTACAATTCCAATATGATCTTTGTACCAGAAGGAATTGCCCTTTGGAAATCCCAAGAGAGCAATCCTCAAGCGATGGAGATCGTGTATGATATATTTTCCTTAGAGCAACTTGTTTCTACGAACCTTGATTCTTTTCGTCAGAGGGCGATTGTGAAAGCTCCCCAACTCAAAGAAGGAGGATGGAAAGCCTATTTCCGTGAAATGATCCCCCCTCCCCATGACAAGTATAGCGTACTATTTGTTCCTGCTGATATGGGATGTCCTAGCTGCATAGATGAAATGATCGAATACTTCAAGTCATTGGATCAGACTATGTGGCGCCATCCATTATACTGTGTCATTGCAGGAAAATATCCACAAAATGTAGAACAAAAGCTCAAGGCACATCAACTCAACGGGGAGTTTCCCATGTTATATACCGATCAAGAAGGAGTGTTCCTCTCTTATGTAGACGAAGATTTTTTCCAGGGAAGACTCCTCATGTTTGCTCAAGACCAGCCAATGAATGAAGTAATCCTAAATCCTCAAGTATTGCCTATGGTTCCCACCCTTATTCAGGACTTTATGGAAGAATAAAATCTTTCAAATCCATCGTGAGATTTTCATTTCCCCAAAGATTCTCTCATTGTAAGGGAAATCATAGAGGATAAGACAGAATGAAGTAACAGATACTCTCAAGATCTCGCATTTATCCCCTATATTTGCGGCCGAATAAGACTTACTCGCAAATACACCGAGAATCTATGATTAAAGGTTTTTTCGAAATTCCTGAAGCATATAATGAGCCTGTGCTCAGCTATGCCCCTGGTACGCCCGAACGCGAGGCTGCCAAGGCCGCATTGGCCGAACTCTCTTCCAAGCAAATCGATGCGCCGCTTTTTATCGGCGGGGAGCGCATCATGACGGAGGAAACCAAGCCTATGAGCCCTCCACATAACCACCAGCACATCCTGGGACAACACGCATGGGCCCAGCCTGAACATGTGCATCAAGCCATCCAATCCGCGCTCGAAGCCAAAGAAAAGTGGGAGAAGACCTCATGGGAAATGCGGGCCTCTATCTTCCTCAAAGCCGCAGAACTCATCGCAGGACCCTACCGCGCAGAATTCAACGCGGCGACGATGCTGGCACAGTCCAAAAATATCCATCAAGCAGAGATCGACGCAGTCGTAGAACTAGTAGACTTCCTTCGCTTCAATGTGTCCTACATGGAGCAGATCTACTATCAGCAGCCCATCTCTACGCCCGCCGTATGGAACCGTGTCGAATACCGTCCCCTAGAAGGATTTGTATTCTGTATCACCCCATTTAACTTCACCGCTATCGCAGGGAACCTCCCCTCAGCTGCCGCCATGCTCGGTAATGTCTGTGTATGGAAACCTGCTGATAGCCAGATCTACTCAGCTCGCCTGATCATGGAGATCTTCAAGGAAGCAGGACTCCCCGATGGTGTCATCAACCTGATCTATGGAGACGGACCAATGATGGGTGACATCATTTTTGAACATCCAGAACTGGCAGGCCTACACTTCACAGGATCTACTGCGACTTTCCAAGCCCTCTGGAAGATCGTCGGACAAAATATTCACAAATACAAAGCCTATCCACGCATCGTAGGGGAGACAGGTGGCAAAGACTACATCTTTGTTCACCCCACAGCAGATGCTTCTGTCATACCTACAGCCATGGTACGTGGCGCATTTGAATTTCAGGGTCAGAAGTGCTCAGCTGCTTCTCGTACCTATCTTCCCGCTTCTCTCTATGATGGGATCATGGAAGAAGCATTGAAGGAGGCAAAGACGTTGAAAATGGGAGATCCTGCGGACTTCTCCAACTTCGTCAATGCCGTCATCGACGAGCGCGCCTTCGACAAAATTAGTGGATACATCGACCGAGTGAAGGCATCTGATGAGGCCGAAATCGTCCTGGGCGGCGGCTACGACAAATCCAAAGGATACTTCATCGAGCCGACCATCGTGGTCACGACCAATCCACACTTCGAGACGATGGAAGAAGAGATCTTCGGACCTGTTTTGACAGTGTACAAGTACGACGACGACAAAGTAGATGAGACGATTGAAGCGCTAGATAAGACGAGCCCTTATGCTTTGACAGGTGCCATCTTCTCTCAAGATCGCTATGTCATCGAGGACTTGACATATCGCCTACGCAATACAGCGGGGAACTTCTATATCAATGACAAGCCAACGGGATCTGTTGTAGGGCAGCAGCCCTTTGGTGGGGGTCGTGGATCGGGAACCAATGACAAAGCAGGTTCTTATATGAATCTCTTGCGCTGGGTATCTGCGCGTACCATCAAGGAGAACTTTGTTCCTCCCCACGATTACCGATACCCCTGGCATTCAGAGGAATAAAATAATAAAAGGAGGCCCGAAAGCCTCCTTTTTATTTTGTTTGTATGGAATGATTCTCTCCTTGACTTCTTTATTTTACTTCAATCAAATTGATGTTGAAGATTAGGACAGAGTTCCGTGGGATGTCATCGCTAGGACTGTCACTCCCATAGCCGAGTTCTGATGGAATGAGGAGCGTTCCTTTTCCTCCCTCTCTAAACAACGGAATGCCTAGTTGCCAGCCACGCACGACACCTGTCAGACGAAATGTTGCGGGTGCCCCACGGTCATAGGAGGAATCAAACTTACTTCCGTCCAATAAAAAGCCTTCATAATGAACCGTCACCTCACTCGCCAAATTGGGCTTGGCACCGAATCCTGGCTGGTCAATGATATAGTAAATCCCGTCATCGGTTACCTCAGCGGTCAGATTATTGTCTTCCAGGTATTGCACAATGGCGTCTCTATCTACCTGCTCGCGGTCCACACATCCTGCCAGGACAAACGCGATCATAAGTGTAAGTAGTATCTGCTTCATATTACAAATATACAATGGATCTTGAGCTTTGAGAGAGAAAATGAAGGGGATTTTGCCAACAAATTCACAGAATGTAGTATCTATTTTCCTGAATGTTTATATTTTACCAGTGAAGGCTATTTTTGTGTGAGCACCCCGATGTGCAGATGACTTTCATCCACCAAAACTAACGACAGCTTTTGAGCTATCACATGTAGACGTATTATTTTCGCTATGAAGCGCCTCATTCTATTCTTATCTCTTACCTTTCTTCTTGCCCTTCCTTCTTTTTCGCAATATGCTGCCGTACGCATCTGGATACAATCTGCCAGAAGGTCTGCCACAGTATACAAGGGGTTCAAAATTCCCCAAAGCACACTCACAGTCACCCAAAAGCGCTTGCCTAACCTCAGTAAGCGTCCCTCATCCTACAGCGATGATGTTAGCAAATTACGCCCCAAGCGAGCTTACAGGATTTGGTCTATACTGGATGAGCCCCGCAACATCTCCAAGCTCAATGATGAATGGTTAAAGACGATCAATACCCCTGCCTCTTCCAAAAATTATGTATCCTCCACCCGCGATAGGATCATAGCAGCTAGAAAAGCCCATCAACCTGCTTACCTTTCCTACCTTAAATACTCCACAGAACGTACAACTGCATTCCAAAAAATCTTCACTAAAACCCCCTCTACGCCTGTAGGGCAACCCATCACATCTGAGCGTCACGTTGAAATAGCAAGGGCACTCGTCAAGATGCAAGATGACATGACACAATATCATCGGCTCACCTATGTACTCGGTCAGCGCCCCCCTACCCTTAAAAATCCTCCTCCATGGTACCTCCAAGAATCCAATAAATCGATCCAGACCTTTTATCGCTTTGCACTAGAGAAAGGACTCAAAGGAGATGATCTAACAAACGCTTTGAAAACAGAGGTAGCAGATCTACAAAAAATGTATGCAGCCTATAAAGAGAAAATAAAGGTCTTGCCAACCACAGCATCTAAAGGCACTTTCTCCAATCTGAAAATTCTCAGCTTTCAAGAACAATACGGTCTTCCCGAAACATGGCTTTTGGATAAGACGACTCGGGCATTCATCGACCACAAGTACTTGCAGTTGCAACATGCCGCAGAAAACTATCTCGACTTGGCTTATCAACTAGCCAAAAGTAGAAGTCTTGGAGAAGCTTTTGAATTGGGAGAACCGCAAAATCTCCAACGCTTTTTCGCTGCTTATCTGGAAGATGGTAAGTCGATAGATCAAGCCATTCAAAAAATCACAACAGATGCGCATACCTTTCAAAAGGAAGTCGTGTACTGGCAGGAACAGATAGATCTGCTCGACTATTTAAATATTCAACAACTTCAATCCCAACATAACCTTCCCAAGTCAGGCGTTTACGATTTTGACACACAGTCATTGATAGAAAGCCAGAAGGCGCAGATCGGCGAGTCGTTGCGTAAGGTGGGCATTCGACTGCCAGATCCTGCCGATCAGATCCGTTTTTACAAACAATACAGCCAGCGCGGGGACATCCCTTTGAAAGAAAGCATCCTCCTGGATCAAGAAGCAGGCTATTGGTTCACACCTCAGGGACAAAAACTCCAACAAAAAGCTTTTATCGACCTTATAGACGAAACGAGAGCTCCGATTCAGACCGTTCAAGTTCCCGAATCTAAGCTCTTTGTCCAATTTTCAGCTAGCAACCCTCGTGCGTTAGAAACCCAACTTGAGACCGTAAGTCAACAGCTTTCACGTACCTATCTTCCAGAAGAAAATATGATCCTCAACCTTGTAAAGGATCGAGCGACAGAGCGCATGATCAAGAGTTCCTTTGCACGGAATCAAATCAAATTTTCCCTCAATCCATCTGCGAGTGTAGCCAAACTCAAAAAGCAGTTGGCTAAGAGTCCACGCAAGACAGTATTTGTGGTAGGACATGTAGAAGAGGGCAAATTTGTCACCTATCACAAGGGACAAAAGATATTTGAGGTGTCCATTGATGAACTGATGCAAGTGGGTAAGGATTTAAAGCTCAATATTTTCCCATTTGGCTGTAATTCTAGTATGCAAAATCAGGCGCAAGTGGGAACAACTGCTTTACTTAACTCTTATGCTGATACACAGAAACTCATTGAGGGGATCAAGTCAAGTAAGGATTTGGGTACGGCTTTACAGAAATTTGCGGGCGATGAATTTGAGCTCATTGTGAATCAAGAGACCTTTCGTAATTTAGGTTACGCAGAGTACAAGATTGTCAAGCGAGCCTTGGCTGAAGGCGGAGCAGATGCCGTGATTGGCGGACTCATACTTTGGAGCTTGATAGATCAGGAAGACGAAGAAAAAGAAAACAGATAATGAATCCACGCACCAATGAAGTCATCGGCTTCTTGCAATTACATGCCCAGCAGGATTTGGACAACTTGCGCGCAGAGTTTCCTGATTTTAGGGACTTGCTGCAAGTCGGAGTGAAGATGGGTGATCCCGTCCAGCAATTGGACCAAGAGCTCAAAGCCAAAGGAGAATTAGCACCAGAAGCCAGAAAAGTCTTGATGTATGCCCAGCTTACAGAAAAAGCCCTGGAGGAGATGCTGCTCAAAGCAGATCAAATGACAGTCAAGCTCCGTCGTAGGATCAAGCGTGCGCAAAATGTCCAATTTGTCAGCCAGATTGTGGTGGCCATCGGAGGGGCGACCCTACTTTCAGATATTGGGAAGGAGGAAGATTGGGTGAAATATGCAGCAGGTGCAGCCGCCTTGGCAGGATCGATTTTGACGCTTGTGGTCCAGCGCCTGGAGGTGGGGACTTTTTCAGGAGGAAATAACCTGACCAGTGTCTACGATGATCTGATAGAGCTAAAGGTTGAAGCCCAGCAGTTGCAAACGCAGTTGAAAGTCTCATTAGAATTTGTAGAGGAGACCGAACAATGGAAGGAGTTGGAGAAGATTTTGAATGCCACCAATGATATTACCAGTGATATACAGACGTTGTGGGATAAGACGAGGTAGCAACAGCTTAATGATAAAAAGCGTATGTTAGAGGAGAGAATAATCCGGGCCGAATGATCGAGTATCTAGACATTATAAATTTTATGCCTTTTCAGGAGCTTCATATTGATAAACTGAAAAGGGTAAACCTCATTGCTGGAAAAAATAATGTGGGCAAAACGGCTTTGTTGGATGCGGTGAAGGTTGTGTTGATGGAGAAAGTGATTAAGCAAAGCGGGCAAAGGATTTTCTTACAGATTCTAAAAAATAGAAATTTATTCAACAAAGAAAATAAATATAGTGGAGATTTATACGATTCTCTCATTCACAGAAAATCATTACTTACCCACGGAGAACTTCGTATTAATTCCCTGCTTCTAAGAAAAGGAGATCCTTACTTTGAAGGAAAAATTGACCCTCCTTTTACCATAGAGGAATCTAAACGTTGGTATAAATACGAAGTAGCTAGCACCTTGGGAGATTGGGAGGCAAACTTTCTATTGGAGAACAAATACAGTCTAACCTCATACTTTGATGAATTTATCGAGGTAAGCTTCTCTTCCAGTCCAGATTTTCACACCATCTCTAGGCTCTGGTCTCCGCTTGTACTTACACCTAGGGAAGACGATGTTTTAGCCATACTCCGCGAGGCAATAGAACCCCACCTTGTTCGATTCGCCATTGACCAAAGCACCATCAAAGTACGCTTGAAGGATACAGAAAAGCCTGTTCCCCTAGAAACACTTGGTGATGGTGTACGACGGATTTTACTTATTGCACTTGGTCTGGCAAACGCACAAGGTAAAGCACTTCTCATTGACGAGATCGAGCTAGGACTCCACTATTCTGTCATGGAAAAGATGTGGGAAATCATTTTCAAGTATGCAGTAGCATGGGATATTCAGGTCTTCGCAACAACTCACAGCCAGGATGCGATACGTACCTTTCATTATGTGGCTTCCCAAGAAAAATACACAGATAAAGCAGAATTTATCCGCCTCCAAATGGGCCGCACAGGTAAGCACGAAGCCATCATCTATGATGGAGACCGACTCAAAGACAGTCTCAACCTAGAACTCGAAATTAGATAAACATGGCCCAGCGATTGATCGTTGAAGGAAATGATGCCATTTTCCTCTCACAACTATGTAAACTCAAGGGACTTCCTCCTCCCCTTGGCTACAACAATCCTGTGAAGTATCAAAAAGAGTTTGTCAAAAACTGCAGGTGGAATATCCAAAGTCAAACTCATTCTAAAAGAAGAGCTACAATCACCAGATGTTACGCATATTGGAATCATTGTAGATGCGAATGAAGCAGGAGTAGCAACGAGATGGGATAGTCTAAGACAAACCATTGAATCTACGCTATCAATTAAAATCCGTATCCCCAATTTCCCTAAAAGTGGATTCACTCAGGCTTTACCAGATCAAAATTTACAAGTAGGCGTCTGGATTATGCCTGACAATGAGCATCAAGGATACCTTGAGCATTTTGCAACTGAGCTGGTTGAACAAGGCAAGCCAATTTTAGCATTTACCAGGGAGGTCTTGGATGATTTTTGGGAGAAAGATTTTTGTCAACTTACTGAACCGAGAAAGCAGAAAGCACTCGTTCATACATATTTGGCCCTTCAGGAGAAACCTGGACTCTCATTAGGGACTGCTTTGGCTGCGGGTTATTTTCAAAAAGACTCGCTCTTGGCAAAACGATTTCTTGACTGGTTCCAACATACATTCGAATTAGGGTACTGATGTTCGCCTCCACATTTCTCCCTCATTATCAATACCCTATATCTATAAAAAAGGCCGCCCTTTCGAAGGACGACCCAAGTGCTTGTTTGTGTGAAAATTCTTCTGCTACATCTTTTCACCATCGAGTGTCACTGCCGTATCCGTGACGGGATCATTGTAGATGGTGTGAAGCTTATTATTCGTCAGTAAGCAAATGACAAACTTCAACTCCTCTCCTGACTCAAGCCTTACGGTGATCAGATTTCCATTGTAGTTTTCTTCTGCCTCTGCCGCGTACTGATATCCGAGAACGTACGTCCCACTGTACAGCGTTTCACCTTGCATACTGGCAGAGAAAACACCTTCCGAGTCAAAGGTGATATGAGAAGGAACAGGCAAGGTAACGTCGTCAAGATCTCCTGACCATTGGGCACTTAATTCCCACATACCTTGCAGTTGCAGGAGGCGTTCTGTGTGGTTTTCCAGGGTTGCTCTTTGACAGGAAAATGCGGTCATGGCCAAGGTGGCGAGGGCCAACAGGGTGATTTTCAAATGAAGGGTATGCTTCATGGGGGTTAATATTTGGTTGTTGTTTGATTGAATGTACGCCCACGTCACACAAAAGATGGGAGGAATGGCGGTCAAATGATCAAGCGTGTCAGATCTACCCAAAAGGATGTCCACAAAATGAGCATTATGATGAGGGTCAATGAACCATGGCTACACCTTGCGGTTTTTCTATTAAATTCTGCCGCTCCTGCCACCTATTAAAAATCACACAAGCAGTCAAATCACCCGTTACATTGACGGCACAACGAAACATCCCCAGTATCCTATCTACTCCGATGATGATGATCAATCCTTCCGTAGGAATCCCGACACTCTCGAGAACTGATGCTAAAATGACGACTCCACCACCCGGAATGGCAGGTGTCCCAATGGAAGAAGCAACGATCGTCACCATGATGATGAGCAGTCCTCCGATGGTCATCTCCATGCCATAAGCCTGAGCAATAAACAAAGCGGAAATACACTGAAAGAGCGCCGTACCATCCATATTGATAGTCGTCCCTACAGGGATCACCAAATCGCTCACCTTGGATGCTACGCCTAGCTTTTCATCTGCTGTCTTCATAGACAGGGGCATCACCGCAGCTGAGCTGGTCGTCGAGAAAGCCAAAAGCTGGACCTCGCGAATATCCCGCATAAACGCAAAGGGGTTCTTCCCACCAACCGTCGCTACTAGCACAAGGTAAAATACAAGCAACAAGGCCAAGCCTAATAACACAATCCCTACGTAGTAACCGATTCCTGCCAAGCCTTCGATGCCGATGCTAGAGGTGAGCTGAGCTAGCAGCCCAAAGACCGCAAAGGGGACCAGGTACATGGCCCAAGCCACAATGGTCATACAGATCTCCTGGATGGCGTGGAACAAATCCAGGGTCGATTGGACGGTACGCTTGGGAAGTTGGATGATGGCAACGCCGATGATGATCGTGAAGATCACAATACTCAACATCTCACCCGAGATCATCGCAGCAAGGGGATTCTCTGGGATCAACCGAATGATGGCGTCAGGTATACTCTGGAAGGAATCGCTCCCTCCACTGATCGCTGTGCCCATCCCTTCAGGTATGTCGAAAGCTTGATTCTCGAAAATGAATTTCCCTGGCTTGAGATTCACTGTCAGGATGATGCCAATAGCGATAGAGACGGTGGTTGTCAACACAAAATAACCCAGAAGTCTCAGTCCCATCTTCTTGAGCTGCTCACTGCTATTGCTCACGATCCCTGAGATAATCGAGGTAAAAATCAGGGGCAACATGATCATTTGCACCAGCTTGAGGAATAACTGCCCTGGCAAGGCCATCCAATTACCGAGCGACTGACTGAGTTTCTCTGGAAAAATCCCTGTGGCAGGATTCATCAAGGTGCCGACGGCAAGTCCTATTCCAATGGCGATCAAGACTTTTTGCCATAGTTTGGCGTCGATCAGTTTGCGGAGATAGGAAGCGAGATGATTGAGTGGTGTGATTTCCATTGCATATATAGCTTGACCTATGCAAGGAATGAAAGGCATCAACGCTAGCAGAAGACTTTTATCATACGAGGGAGGAACTTTTGCTTCTATGAAAAAATGAAAGCCGAGCAGCTATTTTCCTATTCGGCTTTCATATGATCTTTTCTTTCTAACCTCTCCTCAACAGCTGGCGAAATAAGACAGCTAGAAAAATAATTTGTATGCAAAAGATCCATACGGTAGAGAAGGTAATGACCATAGATAGATCCATAAAGGCTAAGTTTAGAGGGCCTTTCTCTACTTCAGCATATTGAAAATAATGAGGTGCAGGGCCTGCAAGTGTATCTAATAAGATCGGCATGGAAACAATGCCTATACTCCACAAGATCATAGATCCGATGTGAATTCCTGTCCACACAGATACCCTAGACATATTCAACCAGCGATACCCCCATCCCATCAAGGCCAATATCCCAATTAGCATAGTGGCATTCTGAATACTTGTAGTCACAAAATAGGTATCATGCAAAGGAATGTCTATTGCCGCATTGGCTTCTATACTTATAATGGCTCCAGCACAACACATCAACAAGCCCATTCCGAGCAAACACCAAATTTCGGGTCTATTCCATTTCCATTTCAAGATTTTTCCATTCATATCCCTTCATAATCTACTATTACTGGGGTTTGATCACAAAGATTTCCTGATCTAATAAGACCAAATAATTTCCATTTTCTTGCCGATACGCATCTACGAAGTCAATGCCGAGATTGGTTCCCAACTCCCCAAAGGTCCAATTGGTACCCAAGTCTTGGGAGTAGGCGAAAGCATCCTGCGAGCGGTAAATATCAGATTGACAATAAGTCTGATTAGCAATGATCCAAAGTTCATCCTCGCTATTTGCCCCGATCAACTGTGAGTACTCCTCATAGATGATTTCCCAGTTTTGGCCACCATCGAGAGAACGAATCGCCCCAAACAACCCCGTTGCGACTAGCTTCTCCTCATCGATCACCTTCAATTGATAAAAATCTTGCATGGGTATATTCAAGCGTTGCTGGAGGTTGCCATCGGTATCGTATTGAAGGATCTCTCTTTGGGCTCCATGCACCCAGATGCGCCCGTTTTCGAGGACCATTCCCCCTTGGATGTTGGGTAGACGAATATCCCCTTCTTCGACTAGCACCTCCCAAGTCTGAGCAAAGTCTGTCGTGCGTAGAAGGCGCACGCTGGAATCCAAGAAGAGGAGGGCGAAGCCATTGCCTGCTTCATCAAATTGAATCTCGTACAACACTCCCTTAAGATCGGGATATGTCCGTTCTTCCCAAGTCTGTCCTCCATCCTGTGTTTCGTAGAGGGTCGTTTTGTTTTGACAATTGGGAGGTGGGCAGCCGTCGGTATTCTGTACTGTCACGAATCCGAGATCTGCATCGACAAAATACATAGAAATGGGGCTGTAATTCGCCTCCAAGGGCAGAGACTCCCAAGTCATTCCACCATCCTTTGTTTTAAACACACCCGCATACCCACCCGGTTGTTTACTCCCAAAAAGAAAACCCATTTGATCATCCAGAAACTGCCAGGATCTGAAGCTCCCTTCAAATGAAATGAGGTTTTGGCTCACCAACTCAAATGGAGCGGGCACCGTAAAGTCTTCATTTACCTCGCAATTTTCACTTGTACTTGCCATTGGTCTAGGAGGAGGATCCATTTCTGGGTTACATGCAAATAAGATGACTCCGAGTAGACTAAGGATCAGTGACTTTCTCATAAGATTTGTGCTATATCTTGTAACTACTTGCTGCAGCAAGTGCCTACGACTGCCTCAATACCTTCTTCAAGATCTTGCCCGTGGCACTCATCGGGAGCGCATCGACGATCTTCACGATACGAGGATATTTATAGGCAGCAATATGATCCTTTGTAAAAGCAATCAGTTCCTCAGAGGTAGCTGTAGCTCCATCTTTGAGCACCACAAAGGCCTTCACTTCCTCCCCCAATTTCTCGTCGGGGGTGCCCAAGACAGCCACAAGCGAAACGGCCTCATGCTTCATCATCACTTCTTCGACCTCACGTGGATAAACATTGAGCCCTCCGCGGATGATCATGTCCTTGAGACGGTCCACAATGAAGAAAAAACCATCCTCATCCTTGATGGCGACATCTCCCGAATGCATCCACCCTCCACGGAGGGTCGTTGCGTTGGCGTCGGGACGCTGGTAGTAGCCCTTCATGACATTGGGGCCACGATAGATCAGCTCGCCTTTCTCTCCTACGGGCACTTCCTGATCTTGCTCATCGACCAATTTTACCTCGACACCGAAGACGGGCGTCCCGATAGATCCAGGCTTACGGCCTACAGCCAGTTGGTTGAAGGTCACCACAGGTGAACCTTCGGACATACCATATCCTTCTACAATGGGCACATTGAATCTCGCTTCGAAGTCCTCCAGTACCTTCACGGGTAGCGAAGCCCCTCCCGAAATACAGAGCCTGAGCTTAGAAGAAATCGCCTCATAATCAAATTGATCACTCTGCACATTGAGCAAGCCCCAGTACATGGTGGGTACACCCGCAAACATCGTAATCTCATGCTTTTGCATCAATCCGAAGACAGCCTCTCCCTCAAATCGCGGCAGAAGAACATTCGAAGTGCCAATGTACACGCCCGCATTCATCAACACCGTCATCGCAAAGATGTGAAACAAAGGTAGGACAACTAGCAGCTTGTCGTCCCTGACCATTTGCAACATATCCACACAAAGGGCGGCATTCGTCAGCAAATTGGAATGGGTAAGCTCGGCTCCTTTGGGTTGGCCTGTGGTTCCTGAGGTATAAATGATCACAGCAGTATCATCTGCGCCTGTAGGTTCATAGGTACCCGTCGGTGCTTGGCCTGCCATGAGGGAGCCCAGCGTTTGTGTCCCTTCGATGGGAGAAGGCATATCGCCCTTGGGCATGATCATGAAGAAATGCTTACAGTCAGGGGCTTCTTGAAAGCCTCCATGACCCATTTGTCCCATGGGTAGTTGCTCTGTCCCAATGAAACAAAAATATGCTTTGGCGTCACTATCCTTGAGGTGGTAGGCGATTTCGTCTTTCTTCAAAAGCACACTCAAAGGAACCACTGTCGCTCCCGCCTTCAAGATGCCATAGTAAACAATCGGAAAATAAGGAATATTCAAACAGCTCAAGGCTACCTTGTCCCCAGGCTGGATGCCGATGTTACGCAAGCCATTGGCGACCTGATTGGCGGCGCCATTGACTTGAGCATAGGTGAGGGTGGTGTCCATGAAGGTAAAAGCAGGCTTAGCAGAATGTTCTCTGGCGCTATTTTCCAGAATAAATGCGAGATTGAGCATAGCAGTATGTAATAATCGTGTTTTGAGTAGTATGAATGGCGCAGGGCCTCATCAATAGACAGATAATATACTGATAAATGTGGGAGTCTGTTCATTTTTCCCGTACGTCCACCGCCACGGCGTGGACAATTTGAATAATCCATGCAAAACAAAATCATTCCCACAGGTCCGTCGCCACGGCGTGGACAATCTCACCCATTCATAAACATCTAAACATTATCCACCCCAACACCCACCTACTCATCCCGTGTCTTCGTTCGCGGCTTCAGTGGCTCAAACAACCTATCCAATTCAGATCCAGGAGACATGAGCATATTTTTATCTTTTACATACGTAGGCATCAATCCCAAACATTCATAATAAGCCAGGATTAAATTCATCAGCTCAACCTTTTTGTACTCAATCTTTTTGTACTGTTTCTTGAGCTTACTACACTTTTGGGCATCCTGCGTATACTGCGTCAATTGCCCGATGTAATTGGTCCGTTCCACGATGGTTGTACGACTGTTGATAGCTTTGAGATAGCGCTTATATTTTAATAATACAGGCCCATTTTCTCCTTTTATATAAAAATTCACAACGTCACCATACTTCTTGCACATGTACAGGGGATGCTCACCATCTATAAGGACTGTGAGAAAAACGGTGTCTCTTCGAAAATAGAAGGCATTGTCTCGATCTAGCTTTTGCAACTGCTGTGGGGAATATTCTTGTCTGACAGGAGCACCTATCAACCGCCATTTTCCCATGTCTACGGATGATACACTGGATGCAGCGTAGGTTTGGCGCGTCTTGCTTCCTTCAGGAATAAATACGATATGGCGGGGCGTATAGTCTGTAGGAGCATATTCTACTCTTCCTTTGCGTACCTCACCCGAGGTAAGGGTGATCTCAGCAGGAACAAAACCATACTGGGCTTGTAGATAGGAAGTCAAAAAAAGACTGATAATTAATACGAAAGTTTTCATAGGTTAACTAGGATTATGGTTGTAATGGAATCATTTAATAGGGGAAATAAGTCTTATGATCTCTCCTCTTGCAATGGAAATTTAGACACTGTTGGAAACTTCAAAGCTTGAATCGCAGCAGATCATAACTGACCAAAACAGAATATCGTCTTGTGCTCTGAAACACAGGAAGGAATCGCCCTTCTATATTGAATCCCTTATACCCTATACCTGCACCCAAGACAGCTATCTGTCCTCGAAATTCTGGTCTGAATAAGGGGATACTTCTCTCGGTCACAATTCCACTGCTTCGTTGCGTCACAATGTCTCGATCTTCAACCACCACATCCATATTGAAAGAAACCCCTGCATTGAGGTACAAGTCAAAAGGATCCTTGACCAGTCGGTACCGCAGGAGAGGGTTCAATTCGAAGGTACGATACGAGGCTAGGATGTCTCTAAACTGGATATCCGTGGTCTCCTGAGCCGCAAATTGATAGGTACCATATAAAAACTCCGTGTGAATGGACATTCGGTCTATCCAAGGGATAAGGAACACCTCTACAAAGCCTCCAAACACAGGATCTATCGAGGGATCAAACCTTGAGTTGCGAAAATTGCGGGCAAAGTTCGTGACATACTCCGAACTGATAGAGGTCTCACGCCTCCCTACTTTAAGGCCCACTCTCATAGGAAAAAGGTCCCTTCCACTCTTCTGATCCAGTTCGGGCAAGGCTTTCCGCTCAAATACATAGGTAGGCTCTATGTCTAAGCAGTTGTAATATGCTTTGAAGAAGCGCATCAGTTCTTGTTGTTTGTACGCAAGCGCTTCTAGTTGCTTCTGAAAATCCTTGCAGCCTTGTGTGTACTGGACCAATTGTCCGATGTAATTGGTACGTTCTCTGAAGATCGTCCTTCCCGCCTTGATTGCCTTGTATTTCTTGTACTTGAGCAGTTTGGGCCCCTCCTCTCCTTGTATATAAAAATTGTACACCTCCTGCGCTTCCTTTTGCATGTAAAGGGGATATGCTCCATCTATCAGGACGGATAAAAAGACGGTATCCAAACCTATCTCAAACTTGTTATGGGATGATAAATTGTTCACGTCTCGAGAGGACTGCTCGGCTTCTACAACCGCACCGACGAAGCGTTCAGATTCCATTTCCACATACTTCACCTGCAGTGGAGAATAGGTTTTAGGAACAACACTCCCATCTGCAATGAAGTCAATGCTGCGAAGGGTATAAGTTCTCACAAAGTATTTGATTTTCCCCTCGATTACCTCCCCCGTTTGGAGAGTAATTTTCGCAGGGGAGAATAAATCCTGTGCAGGAAGGGCCACACTGCTGAATAATAAAAGCAATATGATGCCGAGCTGGATGGGTTTTGTTTTCATGAATATGGGATAGAGGTTGTTATAAATGATTTTCATGGTGCTGGATATGGCTCAAGATCATCGTCAGATCCACCTTTAAATTCTCAAATCAAACTGAAAAAGGTCGTAACTCAGCAGCAAATGATAGCGCTGGGTACTCAGATAAATGGGCATATACCGTCCCTCCAACGCCCATCCTTTGTAGCGGAAGCCTGCTCCCAAGACGCCTAGCTGTCCTTGAAAACCTGACTTGAACAAGGGGATGTTTCGCTGGCCTGTAGAGGAGATGCTGCGAATGGTCACAATATCTGAGTCCTGGACCAGACGGTCACTGTTGAAGGAAATCCCTGCGTTGACGTATAGCTGAAAGGGAGCTTTGATCAGATAATATCTAAAGAGAGGGTTAAATTCGATGGTTCGATAGATGGCTTGCACATCTCGAGAGATGACAAGGGTCGTCTCCTGGGCAGCAAAGGCAAATCGACTCAGTAAGAATTCTGCGTGAATAGAAAAGCGCTCCCACTTGGGGACGGGAAATACCTCTCCGTAGACGCCGTAAATCGGATTATTTGAAGGTTCAAACTCCAAGGTGCGGTAGTTGCGGTTATCCTCTTGGAGGTAGGACTCGCTCACACGGGTTTGCCGTGCGCCTAGCTTCAATCCGACGCGAATCGGCAAGGGAGCCCGACCTGTGAGCTTGTTGATCTTCGGCAGGACTTTCTTCTTGAAGACAAATGTGGGTTTCACTCCCATGCATTTGTAAAATGCCTCAAATAAGTCCATGAGCGAGGCTTGCGTATAGGCGAGCTTAGTTCGCTCCTTGTCCAAGTCTTCACAAGCTTGTGTATAATCCGACAGTTGCTCCTTGTACACATTACTTTCTCGGATCTCCTGCTGCCCGTTTTTTCTGTATAGATACTTGCGATATTTTAAAAGTACAGGTTCTTGCTCTCCTTCCTGGATGATATAAAAATTCGTGATGTCGCCTTCATTCTCACTCATGAGGAGGGGGAAGGCCCCATCGATCAGCACCAGCAAGAAGGTCGTGTCGATGAGGATATTGTATCCGCTTTCGCGTTCTAGCAGGGCGTCGTTTCGAGAGGAGTACTCCTGCTCCACGACAGCCCCGACGTACCGCTCTGACCCAATATCGAAGGTAGCTACCTCCGTTGGAGAGAACGTCTTAGGAACCAAGCTTTCTTCTCCCAAGAAGTCGATGCTCCGAGGGGTGTTTTCTCCTGAGTAGTACTTGATTTTGCCTTCGAGGACCTCGCCTGATCTCAGGACGATGGTACCTTGAACGAATCCATCTTGGGCATAGAGGAGGTGTGGGATTCCTAGGGAATTGAAACTAAGCACAAGAAATAGGTGTGTCGTTTTCATGGGGTGTAATAGGGGTAATCGAAAATGGTTTGCTGACTTCTATTGGTGTTAAATTTAGGTAGACCTGCTATGCACAGAAATGGCTTTCCCAAAATACAGGATCATCCAAGCCCTACAAACAAAAAATATCCGCAGCTTCCCCTCTCGACGATGCTACGGACTGTGTTTTTAATGGGCTGTAGGGAGGGTGTGCGTATAAATAAAAACGCCCTTCCCTGGCCCTCGCGGATCATGTGGGGTACATTGTGCCATGTGAATCATGTGTTAGTATCATCGTTTTTTCTTGACTTGTCATTTTACAGAAAATGCTGCATCAAGCTCACAGAAATATTGACAGATTACTCAATCAATACAACAATATAGCATAAATAATATTTCTTACCAGAGGTTGCTTTGTCTTTCCACATAAAAAAACTCAATGTCGTAACATTTTTATGTGGAGATGTTATCAAGTTTTTCTTGCACCCACTCCAAATTCCTCCGATACGCCACAAATTGAGGCGCATCGCTGACCAGCTCTAGATAAAGTGCTTCTGCTTGTTGATAATAATCCCTTCCTTTTTCGAGATCTTGTTGGTTGACCCACTCGGAGCCTAGCTTGATGTAAGAGATCGCCAAGCCGTTTTTAAAGCCCACATGCTGAGGATAGGACGCATACAATTCTTCGAATAATACAGTTTCATCTTCGAAGTAAGCCAACGCCTTTTCCAAATTACCCAGACGCCTGTGGGTTGACCCGAGTTTCGAATAAGAGATCGCCAAGCCGTTTTTAAAGCCCACATGCTGAGGATAGGACGCATACAATTCTTCTGTCAAGGCTAAATCCTTTTCATAATACTCCAACGCCTTTTCCAAATTACCCAGACGGCTGTGGGTCTCCCCGAGTTTCTCATAAGAGATCGCCAAGCCGTTTTTAAAGTCAGTATTTTCAGGATTTGAATCTGACAGTACTTTTTGAATCCTCTCCATTCTGAGATACACTTCCATCGCGAGGGTAAGATCTCCCACGTCGGTATAATAGTTCCCTATATTCTGACTGAGTGTCCCTAAATTACGCTTTTCAAGGTCCAGATGAGACAGTACAGCTTCTCCCAACCTCACCCATACAGCCGCTTCCCGATAGTTATTTTGATGTCGATTTTCTTCGTTTAACCCCTCTATGAGTACGCTTACAGTATATGCACAATCCTCCCAAATCCCTTCATTCTTCTTCCGCACGATCTCCTGCACCACAGGACTAGCCTTAAATGCGTTGTTCTCTTCATTGAATTCCAGCCAGCCTTTCTCCATCAGAGATTCTAAGACCTCGTCGGGCTCGTCTTTGGTAAGCGTATGGAGGAGTTCATAGGGAATATTCTCAGGGGGAAGGACAGCAAATATCGACAGCAGGGCCACTTCTTCTCTTTCCAAACCGCCTATGTCATACATGGCTTCGATGATTTCTTCGGGCTTGGCTTTTTCGAAGTGCTGGTAGTCGGTGCCTACGGCGCGGGTATGGGTAAGGGCCAGCAGGCCCTTGTGTTGAATGTCATGCAGGAGATCCTGCAAGGTATACTTGACGCGGAATTTGTTGACGCGGCCCAGGTTCTTGGCCAGCAGCTCTAGCACGAGGGTATTTTCATAGACGGCTTCGCGAATTTGATAGAGCAGGCTTTCTTCTGCTTCCTGCAGCTTGGGGTAGAATTTACGAAATAGCTCCAAGGTCTTCTCCTCAGATAACCCACGGACGGCATAAGTAGCCATCTCGCGAAAGGAAGGAATGCGAGAGGTAAGCAAAATATGAAAATGGTTGTTGCGGCGGAGGTGCTTGTACATGGCCTCTAGGTCCGAAGACTCGTTGGCGTTGTCTATGATGAGGAGGCAAGGCCCTTGCAGGCGGTCGAGTTGCGTGAGCAGTTGCTCCAGGCGTTGCTCCTTGCTGGCTTTGGGATCAAACTGCATATCAAAAGCCGCCGCCAAGCGCAGCACCCCATCCATAAGCGAAGGCTCACTCAGCACCCAGCCCACATGGGCATAGTGACGGCGATACTTCCAGTAGTAGCTCGCAGCCAGGGTCGTCTTGCCGATCCCCCCACGCCCGTGGACCAGCAGCAGCAGTTGGGACTGGTGGAAAAGCTGGTCGTAGACCGCGTCCATGTCGGCTTCTCGCCCGATGAAGACCTCTGGACGAAAGGGCTGAGAAGTGAGTCCATGCAGGATACCATCCGTAGCCGCGAGATAAGCGTCAGGTTCTTCGCCCTGCTCGTGGGCACTCAACATGCCTAGAAGCGTTCGCAGGGCCTTATTCTGCTCACGTGAGAGTCGATCAGGGTCTTCGGTATTGAGTGCAGCATCTCTCTCGATACGTCTGTAGTTCCGCACGATCAAAGAAAAATCGTCTGCATGGGCTGTGCCTTCAAAAAGCGCATCCGCAGCTTCAAACGCTTCTTCTATATCGTCCGCTTGGATATGCGCACGTATTTCCTGGTAAGTGGACATAGGAATGGTGATCCATTACATTGGTTGGACAATTAGATAGGAAAGGCTGAAGGATAAATATAAGAGATTTTGGGGAATCCCGCAGGGCCACCGCCACGGCGTGGACAAAATATGGCATGGACAGAAATATTCCCAGTCATGCACACAAAAAAGGAAAAACCGGCGCACAGATTTCCCTCCTGAACTGCTCTCAAAATTGAAAACATGCTCAGAAACCAAATCCTTGCGACCGGTCATTCAGAAAATTAAGGATACACTCATCGCTCCCTTACTAGCATCGGATACGAAGCAAATAAGCTGACATGATCCAGGGTGTGCGTATGAAAGCGTAAATGGATATTATGTGATATCGTAGGACCAGCTTTGGCGTGGTCATCTCCTCGCAGAGACAGGCATAATCATCTCCTATCTAGCATTGATCTTTAGGCAAAAGGGTAGGAAGTAAATTGTCAAAGGCCACTATTTTGAATGAGAAAGGAATGCTGACCCAAAACTGTACGGGCTTTCCGTCCTTCATTGCGGGATTGAAACGCAAACGGGCAATTTCCGCTTCTACTGCTTCTTCGAAAATGGGATTAGCGCTTTTGACGATCTCATGTTGGACATATTTCCCTTCCTCATCGATCAATATACGGAAGACGACAAGTCCTTCGATCTTGTTTTCATGTGCAGCCTTGGGATAACCGATGGATTGTTGAATTTCCCGATAGTTCAGGACTTCTGGTTGCACGTCCACGTCTAGTATGGCCTTGTATGGAGCCGTTACTTCAGAGGTTACAGGGACTTCCTTGATAGGTCCTGAAGGTAGGGTTTGGGCGGTGAGTGCAGTCGCACTTTCTGTACAGGCCCAGAAGAAACTGATCATTACAATCAGACATAAAGATGTGATCATTCGCATAACGATATAGGTATTAGAAGTGAAAGTACGTGTGAGGATGGCCACCCTACGATCGACAGGCGGCTGAGAAAAAGTCTGGGTGAGTGGCAGACGCACCGCTCCCACCTGACGGAGTAGGACACGTGCGAGTGTCGACATGCTGCCAACCTTTAAAGCCGCTTGATCTGCCAAAGCTTCGTGAACCAACATGAGGTCCTTTTTCAGGAAGATCAAAATAGGATTGAACCAGAAGAAAATGTGGAGCACCTCCACAAAGAGGCGATCAAATGAATGTCCCTCCCCTATGTGCGCCTGCTCATGCGCCAGCAAAATAGCTTTCTCATGTTCATCTAATGGCTGTGTCTCATCCCAGAGTAAGGTCTGAAAGAAAGAAGAGGTAGGCACGCGGCCTCCTGTCATGCGCTGCCCATGAGCAGCTCTAGGAAATGTCCGTATGATGCGGTGTAAACGAAAGAGTTGGATCAAGAGTCGCCCTAGGCCCAAGGCCACAGCTAGGATATACATGCCACCTATGATTGCGTACCAGGAAAAACTCGTAGAAGCGGCCCCAACTCCCGTATTTACCCCTATGATCATGGGGTTGAGCACCAAGGTCCCCCAAGCGGATTCAGGAAATACTTCCGAAAAATCCAGCAAAGGCACAATTAAGCTCAAAACCAATCCGCCTAACAAGAAATAGCGTTCGAAACGAAAGTCTCCTCTCGTATTGAGCAAGGCGCGATAGATCCCCCAAAACAGGATCTGTAAAATCGCAGCCGAAGCTAAGTATGTCATCCATTCATGATTCATGATCTTCCTCCTTGGGGGTTTCTTCTGATTCTGCCAATTCCTTCAAGGCATCTAGGGTCTCTGTGGAGATGTCCCCCTCTTTATAAAAGAAGTTGAGCAACTTCTGAAAGGAGCCGTCAAAGTAGCCATGCAAAAACGAGCCAAAGTAAAACTTGGCATATATTTCTTTACTCACGATGGGGATGTATTGAAAAGATTTCCCAAAACTCTCGTGTCGAATGAATCCCTTCTCCTCTAAGATCCGCAGAACAGTGGAGATCGTCGATTTCTTGGGTTTGGGCTCTGGGTAAGCATCGATGATCTCTTTGAGGAAGGCTTTGTCCAGCTTCCATAAGAGTTGCATCATTTGCTCTTCGGCCTTGGTGAGTTTTTGCATATAGATTGAAGATTACAATCAAACATACGTTTATTTTTTTAAACTTAAAACTAAGTTCTTAAACGAAAGATTGTGTGGATGAATCAATATTAGACTTAGACTCTGATTTTCAATCAAATAAGATAATATAGAAAAATTAGGTACCCGCTCACCTCCTCCAGTTTGTAACTGGCATATAGAGATCGGCACTAAGCATCAGGGATATTTCTAACTTCTAGTTATCACAAGTGATCCATATTACTTTTTAATATTTATACATTAATCTACATTATTCATACATCATATATTCCTGCCACCAAAGTCACTTATTTCAATTTTTGGAAGTAAGATTCACAGAACATTTGTCGTTTTTTATACTAAATTTCGTAATAATCATTTATAGAAATACTTAGCCCTATTTTGCTTCGACCTAAAAACCGCCCATTAAGATGGAAAAAGCAGGATTTTCGACTCAAAGAACCAAAAGCAAACATAAATCACTCGAAGTTATAACGAATAATAATATTATTCATTTTTTGAACTAAATGAGGCGTACATTTGTATCAAAACTTACAGGAAACTATGCCTCAGGATAATTTACAATTAAAGAATCAGCGAAAAACCTTACTCGACACACGTACACTCATGATCATGAGTGCTGTCATCATTGTATTTATGGCAGGAATCTTTTCTTTGACGCAAAGTAGTAGCACACAATCCTTTACGAATGTCGCAGTAGATGGTGGCACACATGCAGGTTCGGACATGGCCATCTCAGGCTCAAAAGATGGAGGATTTGCATGGGGAGATCTCAACCACGATGGATACCTAGACCTCGTCGTCAACACCAACAGTAGTAGCAAACGCACTCGCATCTTGATCTCGAATCACTCAGATTCAGACAATCCCTACTTCGAAGATCTAACGAGTAGCTACTGCTCACACTGTACGACTGTCACTTCAGAGCGCAGTGCCATGATCGCCGATATCAACCACGACGGATATGTAGACATGATCCGTACGACTTACTATTACATTTATATTTACCTAAATCAGGGGCCCACCAACAACTACCAACTCGGTGTCGGCACAAGCCAAACCCCCAACAAAACCATTACTAAAAACGACTTCCATGACAACAAAATGAACACCGAAGGCGTCATGCTCATGGACTATGACAACGACGGCTGGCTAGACCTAGGAATCGAAAACCACAACTTTGGAATCGACATCCTTATCAATCCCAAAGATGGTTCAGCCAATTTCACCTGCGCCGACCCCTTACATACAGGCTTGCCGACAAGTGCGACAGACGGAGACTATGCCGCATGTGTAGATTTTGACAATGATGGCGACATCGACCTCGTCGGTCGCAAAAACCGTGGCAACGACTTCTTTGTGAATACAGGAGGCGGTAAATTCAACGCAGGACAGGATCTCGCCGACGCCAACAACTCCAACAAAGGATCTGTCGTATTTGCCGACTTCGACAACGATGGAGACTTTGACCTGTACTGGTCAGACGAAGGAGACAACCAAATCTGGATCAATGATGGCACAGACGTTCTCGTCGCCACAAAAGTAGGCAGCGCCGATGGCGAACCATGGAAATCCGCAGGTGTCTCCGCACCCAGCTCGGGGATCGCAGGCGCAGCCGTGGGAGATGTAAACAATGACGGAAAAATGGATCTGTTCCTCACCGCTAGCAGTGGACCAGGCTATCTATTCCTCAACGGAACAACTGCGGGTGGCAGCCTTTCCTTCACCCAAGACAATATGGGCATCAACATCAATGGACATGGAGAAGGCGTCGCATTTGCCGACTACGACAACGACGGAGACCTCGACCTCTACATCAACTGCGGAAGCATCGGCAACCACCTCTGGCGCAACAGTCTCAACGACGAAAACTACCTCATGGTAGAACCACGAATCGACCTGGGCAGCGGCCTCTGGAGAAATGCTGTGGGTGCCAACATCAGCATTCAAGACTGCAATGGAAACCGCGTCGCGGGCATCAAGGAAGTCCCTACGACAGCAGGCCATGGCACAGACGCTCCCGACAGGGTGCATTTTGGATTACCCAGCGGACCGACAGAAGTGTATATGGTAACTGTAGATTTTGTCACAGTAAATGGCGTACGTCAATCCGTCCAAAAGGAAATCAGACCCGCAGATCTGGCCGATCAGACGCTCGTCGTGTACGACACAGACCCCAACGAACTGACGTTGTGCAGTCAAGCCAAGGCAGCAAATCTTCCCGTAGAATGGTTGGACTTCACCGTCACCGAAGAAGCAGGAGCGGCACGTCTGGACTGGGCCACATCACAAGAGCTCAACAGCAGCCACTATGCCATCGAGCGTTCTACCGACGGACGGACCTTCACGAGCATCTCACAAGTAGCATCTGCTGGCAATAGCGACGAAGTCACGACCTACGCATTCACGGATACAGATGTACAGCGCCTACAACAATCCAAGATTTATTATCGCTTACAGCAAGTGGACATGGATGGTGCCATTGATTACTCCAAAGTAGTCGAACTCAGCCTAGAAGCGCAAGGAGTCCTCTCTTTGGGCCTCTACCCCAACCCAGCCAGAGATCAAGCCACCCTTCGTATCGAAGGACTCAATGGATCGGAGAAAATGATCCGTGTTTTGACTATGGATGGAAAGCTCATTTGGACGGCGCGCACGTCTGCTTATGAAGAAGCCCTCCCCATACAAAACTGGGCTGCAGGTAGCTACGCGATACAAGTCATCAGCGGCAAACAAGTCCAAACCGAAAAACTCATCATCAATAAGTAAACTTTCTTCCCCCAAGATCAATCCATTCTTAGACCCTGTTTGAAACCTCAAATCTGCGAAAAGTTTGCGCTTTCAGAACCTGAACTTCCTCTATTTTGATCGATTTAGCCCCACTAAATCTCACAAAATAGCTTTCGTCAGAACCTAAAATCTCTGCTTTTTAGCTAGATGTTCATTGTTCCAAACAGGGTCTTATTCTTCAAGCCATCACCATAGGCAAGATTCATGTAACGTTTTTTCTGAAGAGACTGTCCGTCAAAGGCAGTCTCTTTTTATGGAATCGGGTAAAAGATATTATCTTTTGTAGGCACATCAACCAAGCTTCTATGAGATCCCTCCTCCTATTGATTTTCTGCCTGTCGGGCTATCTTTCTGCACAGGTAAGCGGCATATTCCCCATTCGCAGTCCCTATTCCTACAAATACAAACTCAGCACGAGCCAAGCAGAGCAGTTTCTTCGCTATCAGGAACCTGTTCGACTAGCGGATCTCGATGCCCCACTTGACTCGACTCAGACGCGCTTTGATACGGAGAAATGGGAACCTGGCTACTATTTCATCGTGCATAGCAGGCAAAATCAAGAGCAATACGAGCTAGTATCCCTCTATCGCTGGCAGGCGTGGATCGTGAACAATGAGCGCGACCTCATGGTGACGATCTTAGACAGTTTGGGTCTTCCCATTGTGGATGCAGAGGTAGAGATCGCCAAAAAACATATCCCCTTTGATACACTGACTCAGACCTATCGACTGCCAAAGACGGTCAAGGAAGGTTTGCTCAAAATCACCTATTTGGGCCACACGGACTTCTATCAAGTAGAGGGACAAAATACAACTCCTAAAATCCTTCAGTTAGGAAAAAGAATCGCCTATATTCCTCCCATTCGTTGGGTGTGGCGAATTCCCTACAGATTTGTAAGAGATAACATAAAAGCGATTAAGTACAGGATATGGCCAGATTATATATTTACCCTCGGGTATCCCGTAAGAAGAATCTTTAATCCTAAAGGTTACGGTAAGCATCGTAATGAGACAAACTCCTACCTCGCTATGGACAAACCCAGATATCGTCCAGGTGACTCTGTCCGCATCAAAGCCATTGTCCTGGGATACAAGCAAAAGATACTCAACAAACAACTTGAACTTTGGATTGTACCTATCAATCGATACACAACGGATGAGAAATCCTTCAAAGTACATACACTCACCCCCTACCGTTCCAGCACATATGCCTATTCCTTTGCTTTGCATGACTCGATGAACCTAATCCTAGGAAAAACATATAGGTTCGAGTTGAGGGAAATAGGAGGAGCTGTAAAAATAGGTGCTAACTTTTGGTACGAGGATTATGAATTGAATGGAATAGAAGCTTCGCTCCATCTCTCTAAGGATCGTCAGTATAAGGGGAAGAAATTTGAAGTGAAAGCTAGACTATTTGATAGCAATAATCTGGAGGTACCTGGAGCTTCTGTCACTTTGGAGCTTCTATCTGATTACATGAATCAACTTTACACACCATCAATTTTTATTCCGAATAAATTATGGGAACACAAGCAAATATTGGATCCACTTGGTCCGACTCACATCGTCATCCCCGATTCTATTTTTCCACTCGTTGATCTTGGGTATAGGATTCAGGCTACTTTCGAAACTGTAGATGGAAAGTCTTTTACCCAAAAGGCTAGCGCATTTTATTATCATGACCCTTGCCAGATCATCTTTCAGGAAAAGCGGGACCAAATCACCATAGAGGCGGCAGACCTAGACGCCTGCCCGCTAGAAGACTCCCTAGCCCAAGTCCTCATGCGGAACGATCAGCAAATCCTCTTTGATCAGTCCCTCTCCCTCCCTACTGCTCTCCCTCTCAACCCAATGGCAGCAAAATATGAAATGCGATGGGGAGAATATACCGAAACGTATGAGCCCCAGGTAGATCTACTAGAAGTGGGGGGAGAACGAACGAAAGATTCGCTTTTCATCCAAATCTCCAACCCACAAGAACTTTCTGTTTGGTACCAACTATGGGAAGGGAAGAAAAAGGCCATTCTCCGAGGTAGCGAACGTACACTCTTTTTGCGTATCAAAGCGAGAAAAGACAGGCCTTATTTCCTGACTGTGAGCCATATGTGGAAGGGAGAGCTAAAAACCCAAAACTATCTTTTCCATTTAACCCCACACAAACTACAGGTTGAATTAGAGGCTCCAGAGAAGGTATATCCAGGACAAAATATTCCGTTGACCATCAGCGTCAAAGACTACCAGGGTGTCCCCGTTCAGGGCGCTGATGTGCTGGCATATGCGTTTACCAGCAAATTCTATAGATACCCTTCGCTTGAAATCCCCCATGCTGCTGATCCTATCCCCACTAAGTCTCCGTACAACTCCTTCGAAAAGACCCAACTTCGGAAAACGCAAACATACGCTTTAGATTTTCCTTTTTGGCAGCAAGCATTCACTCTCGACAAGGATACTGCTTATCAGCTGTTATATCCTGGTAAGGAGCCTTGTCATGTCTATTTTCCTTCGATACATGAGAAAACTCAATTCACCCCTGTAGTTGTTGAGCAAGGAAAGCCCGTACCCATCATGGTTGCCTACTTGGACCGCAACCCCACGCACGTAGCAGGAGTCATACAGCCTTATCCTTATACCATCTTCGCTGATAGCGGTTGGCACGATCTCATGATCAAGACCCACGACCGTATCCTCCAGATAGACTCCGTTTATTTTGCCTCTGGCAAACAGACGGTGATCTCGATAGATCAAGCGCAATGTAATTGCAGTCAAAATGTGGAAAAGGATGTTTTAGGCGATCAAGAGCTCAGGCGCCTGAGTCAGTCCTTGATCAAGATTGAACATGGCTATCCTCAAACTAGCCCCGCTTATATCCAGCAAGGTGACAGAGTACATTTGCTGGGGTATCTTACAAGAAGAGACTACAGTTCCTATAAGCCCAACATGTACATTGGTCCGCTTACATCAGATAGTGTACATTTTGAAGCGCTGGGAAAATTTAAACTCTCCTTCTCCTATCAATATGGCTATACACATACATTCTTCCCTCAAATGCTCATGGTAAAAGCCGATCCCTGGGATTTGGATGAGCTCCGCATGCAGATCCTTCAAACACGATTTACTTCCTCAGAATTAACCACGCTTGTCCAGCCTGCCATTAGTCCTTATGATTTGAAAAAAAACTACGCAGAAGCGATCCAAACCTCTGTTGACCAAGTCACCAAATATAAGCATCCGCAGGCTACTCGTTCAGGTTATGGCATGATGCTCATTTCGCCACTCTATCCCAAGCCCGATATTCTTTTGCTATTTCGCCATAGCGACACCAGCTTTTTAAGGGTTTACCCTGGACGTACGCAGGTCTTTCATCAGCTCCCACCCGACAATTACTACCTACAGGCATGGTACAGTGACAGTCAGTATGTCTTAATAGATTCGCTGGATATCCCCCCAAATGGAAGGACTTACTTCCAATGGGATAGTCTTCCGATTCAACAAGCAGACAGTCTGATGAAACAGCTGTATCAGCTTGCCACAGCGAAGTGGGAGGATGAACTAGCAGCTGACAGTCAGAAAAGAAAAATCAAGCAGATTGAACAGGTCAAACGCCCAGTTCTCGACGGTCCGCTCATACAGATCACAGGACAAGTGGTAGACCTAGAGACAGGAGAGCCGATAGAGGGTGTTGCAGTAGTAATCAAGGGAAGTAATGTGGGAATGTTTACCGATGCCAAGGGATATTTTAACTTAGAAGCTCCCCACAATGCCCTTCTCTATTTCGGATTCATCGGTAAAATAGCCGATGAACAACCCGCCTATAAATTTTCTGGCTTCAATACCCAACCACAGATTGTGTATATGGAAGAGGCCTCTATGCTTCTAAGTGAGGGAGTAGAGGTAATTGGGGATCGTTTAAACCGAGTTTACAGTGGAATTGATATAACTCATGCGCCCAACCCACTATTCGAATTTGATATAATAACTGTAGATGAATGGGCTAGGCAATTGACTGCTTCCATGAACATCCACGGGGTGAAAGAAAGCGCTGTCAAGTATTACATAGACGGGATTAAAGTAAGGGGAAATCAGGCACTTCCTGTGCAGTCGATTGTCAACAGTCAACTTATTTCAGATGAGATAGACCCCAACCTGACCGTTTGGATTACCACCGACGGTAGTGTGGAATTACCCGATGGACCTCGTTTTAAGGCCAAGGGCGATCAGGAGATTCCGCGACAAGACCTCTTAGATGAGCCAGCGGCTCTGCGTACCCACTTTGACGATGTGGCGTATTGGCGTCCAAGCTTGATGACCGACCAAAATGGAGAGGCTACTTTTTTCGCGACCCTACCCGATGACATCACACAATGGCGGCATAGGGCCCTCGTGTACGACTTTGCAGGAAAAAGTGGGGGACAAGCGACGGCATTTAGTCGAAGTTATAAGTCGCTGATGGCCCAGCTTTCGCTACCACGCTTCTTAGTAGAAGGCGACCAGACGACGGCCTTTGGGCGAGCAGAAAACCTGCTGGGAGACAGCTTGAATGTGCGCCTTTCTTTTGCCTCGAAGTCCCAAAATTATAGCAGTCAGGATGTTCTCCTAAGTCGATATCAGATCGATACCCTACAGTTTCAAGCACCCGCTACGCAAGATTCGCTTGCCTTGACTTTTCGCTTGGATGTGGCGGAGAATGAATATTATGACGGAGAAACGAGGCGCATTCCTTTGTTCCAAAAGGGAGATAAACAAGTCGAGGGTCAATACAAGATGTTGAACAGAGGGGAAAGCATGGAATTGCATGCTTCAGACCAATATCCTGTCCAGGTGGTGGCCCATGCCAACAAGCTGGAAATATGCCTCAAAGAAATCGACCGTGTGCAAGCCTACCGCTATGACTGCAACGAACAGCTCGCCTCCAAGCTCAAGACTTTGCTCATGGCACAGCGCATTCACCAGCAGCTTCAACGTCCCTTCCGACAAAAAAAGCGGGTGAGAGAGCTGATCAAAAAGCTGGAAAAAAGTCACAACGAATCCTTTCTCTGGGGATGGTGGGCTGGCAATACGACTACCCCATGGATCAATCAGCATGTGATAGAAGCGCTCCTTCAGGCAGAAGAAATGGGGTATTCCATCTTACTCAGCAAAAATCTCATCCAGCGAGAAATCATCTTCCAGTTGAGTCATCGTACGCTTCCTGCTCGTGTACAGGTTCCCTTTTTGGAGACGCTGGAAAACATGGGGGCCGATTTTCCTTTTGAAGACTTCATTCCTAAAGTCGAAGCAGATACCCTACTCAACCCTGTGGACAAGCTCCGCCTTATTCGCCTCCGCCAAAAATTAGATATGGATCCCCCCTTGGATACCCTCTGGAAATACCAGGAAGAGACAAGTCTAGACGGAATATATTGGAAGGGCAGTGGAAGGAAGCTTCGCTATCAGACGATTCCTGCGACGCTGGCAGCTTATCAGATCCTCGCCGATATGGAGGGGCAGGAAGCCAAACTAGACAAGATGGAAGCTTGGCTCCTCAAGCAGCGCAAACCTACTGGCTGGAACAACACCTACTATACCAGTCAGATTCTAGAAACGATCCTCGGTCGTTTGTTGGACGGTGGATCTGAGCTTGAAGCCCCTCAACTTTTGGCCTATACCTCTACGGGTGTGGATACGATCCATGTATTTCCATACGAAAGTACTTTCCCTCCTGGCCAATTGCAGCAACTCGTTCACCAAGGACAAACGCCTATTTACACTACCGCTTTTCAGACACGTTGGGATACCTTGCCTCAAGTCGCCGATAGCCTTTTCGTCCTTCAGTCTTACTGGATCCATGAAAAAGATACCCTCACGAAGCTAGAAGCAGGGCAAAAAATCAAGCTTTCCGTCCAAGTAGAGGTAAAAAAGGATGCTGAATATGTCTTATTGGAAATACCCATACCCGCAGGCTGTAGCTATTCAGAGCATGGACTGGGCAGAGGGTCCCATGAAGCATATCGCGAGCAAAAACGTGACCGTGTCGGCATATGCTTCAAACGATTGCCCCAAGGAACCTATACGTATGATGTCTTTCTGCAAGCGAGATTTCCAGGTACCTACACCCTCAACCCTCCCAAAATGGAACTGATGTATTTTCCAACTAAAAATGGGAGAGGAGAAATGGAAAGATTGGACATTAAATGAGGATGCATTTTGTATGAGAAATAGGGATGGTAACCGATGATTTCATTGATATTTGACTCATATGCCACCATCCCTATATCCATTTCTTCTCTAGCGGGTACATTATCTCACCTGAATCTTCTGCACGACCTCTCCTTCTTCTGTCCGTACGCGCAGCAGATATAAACCAGAGATCGTGGGGAGATCTGCAATATGCGTTTGCATAGCCATCCCTGCCTCTTGTAAGAGCAAGCGTCCCTGGATATCCCGCAACTCCCATGCATAGGCTTGATACTTGTCAAAATCAATGTGAAGCACATCTGAGGCAGGGTTAGGATAGATCCTAATGGCAAGATCAGCAGGCAGCTGAATACCCGTACTTACCTCCGGCTCAAATACAACGACTTGAGCTGCCCGCGTACCCAATGGCTGAGGATTCCCTTCACTATCCACCCTCAGTATATTGGAAATCTCAAGGGTCAGCACTTCTGAAAGCGGCGTTTTGGCAGTCAGATCGTCTACCATGATGATCGTCGCATGAGCGATGACACCAAAACCGCTTACGGGATTAAGATCATTGCGCGTAAAGGCGAAGTCTGTCTGAGTAGCATTCACAAGATTTTTAGAGAAGGTGATGAGATCGTTTCCGCGCTCCCCAATCCATGAACTATCATAGCTCACCCTGAGAGAAGTCAGGTCTACTAGAGAAGTATCAAAGTTCATGGAGAAAGCCACTCCATAAAAATTATTGATAGGCAGGGTGTCTTCTCCCAAATTAATATCAAACGCCAGCGTATCTCCGACTTGTACACTATCATTGAGAAAAGAGGTAAAAATATTAGGGCCAGAGCTTGCCGACTGAGAAGGGCGGTTGTGCATAAGGCCATAGTTTTGGAAGACGGCCAATGTATCATCGAAGTTGATGATGCCGTTTCCGTCGGTATCCGAATGATGATAATTGACGCCTGAAGGGAGGCTCTGGGTCCAATCGGGAGCGGCTTGGGCGATCCAATTCAGACTAGCGTTGGGACGGAGGGGACCTGTAGCACCAGCGGTTTGTCCTAGCGTCAGGATGTCGAAGTTGTTGGCGATGCCGTCGTCATTGGCATCTCCTGGCCAGACACTGTCGGGGATGACGACGATGGGAGGGGGAGGAAAAGTAGTATCTGTGAGGGAAAGCAAAAAGGCGTCAAAACCCGTCTGACTCGGAAATGTCCCAACATCAAACTTGATCTCAGGACTAAAGTGTCCCGAAGCACATACGAGATCATTGGAATTGTCAGCCAGGTACACACCTGCGTTGACAATGGTCGGATTGATGGGCATATCATAGAACCAGATCGCATCACCCGCGCTGTCACATCTGGCAATGTATCCATTTCCCTCAAAAGGAAAATTAAGGGTAGAATCACAAAATAGGACAGAGTCTTGATAGGTAATGCCACTCACGTATATCTGATCTTCGGAGATCACTGTCAGCGATTGTGGGAGTCGCGGCGCACTCTTAAGCCATAGGCCATTGCCTGCACTATCGACTCGAATCAAGAAAGTCAGGTTGTCAAATTGCCCTTGGGTAGACAGGCCCGCAAAGGTAAAATTGTTGCTGGCATATCCTGTAATATAGGTATCTCCGCTCGGACTCACCCCGATGTCTTCGGCCCGCTCAAGACCTGTCCCGACTGTGGTTTGGGACCATTCGAAGTTGCCAAACTCGTCAAAAGAATTTAGGCAAAAGTCAAAACTATCTACAGGACTGTATTGAAGTGTATCTCCATCGAGGTACATCAGATCCGTATATTCGATGGCCAATCGTAGACCACCTGTAGGGCTTGCCTCCAAGGCATCCACTGCTAGTGCTGCGCCTCCTGGTCCATTGGCGATAGAGTGGATTGTCTTGACCCACTGAACTGTCCCATTGGAAGCGATCCTAGAGACAAACATATCTCTCGTAAAGGCACCTCCTGCTGAGTCAGGCAGGGAAAAAGTCCCCAGTGTGGAAGCAGCATAGTACACACCTGCTGCATATACTTCTCCATTGGGACCAACGGAAAGATCCATCGTATTCGTGACAAAAGGCACCTCTCGTATCCATTGCAAAAAGCCATTTCCATTGTATTTGATGATGAACCCCTTGGAGTTCATCGTCGCAGGTGTAATGGTAGGACCACCAGGGGAAAACGAAACTGTAGTACTGGTGGCGCCCATGACGTAGACATTCCCTACATCATCCGCTGCAATTTTACGGATGACGCTGTATCCGTCATTGACTGTTTTACTCCAAAGCAACTGACCATCTGAATCTGTCTTCATCAGAAAAGAAAATTGTCCAGTTCCTGATATAGAATAAGGGCTAGGGGCATTATTAAAATTGACCGCAGTGGCATTGGTACGACCGACTGCATATATCTCATTATTTCCCCCTCCCGCTACTTCTATTTGATCTATATACTCGCTACCACCGCCGTTGCCGATGATGGCCCAGTTGCCCTGCTGAGCAGAAAGCGTCAAACTCAATAAAATGAGAAAGGAGAAATACACACATAGTCTTTTCATAGCAATTTCCTTATGAAGATGATTTCCATCCCTACTGTGCCATACAGTCTAAATAAATGGCTGAATCAGGGGTATGAAAACAATTTCCATACTTACTCACATCTAGAGAAATACATTTTTTACAATTTTTATTTATATTTATTTTATTAAATACCTATATATCAATGTTATAAGTTCAATTTTTTATTTTCACAGTGCAAAAACTCTATCGACTACTTTCCACATTTTCTCCACTTGAGCTTACGAGGTTTCATAAGTATTTGGCCTCCCCCTATCTCAATCCCGATCCTCGGTTGGAAAAGTTACTTTCCATCCTCTTTCCTCAACATATCCTAGAGCGAAAAAGCAGAGAGGCACTATTTGCCTACCTGTTTCCCGATCTTCCTTTCGATTATCATCGCATCAGCAACCTCATCTCGCAGTTAAATGCACATATCCAACGGTTTTGGTTGTTGGAGAATCAAACAAAGATGGGCATGGAGCAGCAGATTCATCTCATGACAATATTGAGAGAAAGAGGCTTGTCCAAAGACTACGAGCAGTTGAGGAATAAAGTCGAGAAACAGTCCCTTTTTTTTGAGATGGCCCATGAACAATCCTATTATCTAAGCCAGGCATTCGAAGTAGAAAAAGATGTCTTTAGGATCGCCTTAGGGGAACGTAGGCAGACGGATCACCTCCAGAAACAGTTAGATGCATTAGAAAAATACTTCATGCTCTCAGCCTTGAAGACCCTGTGCAAATTGGTGAATCGGCAGCGCATTGTACAAGTAGAAGGTAGCTCTCTCCAGGTACAACGTATGTTGGATTACGTTCAGGTACAGCGTTCTTTTTTTGAGGAAGAGGTACCGATTCATTTGTATGGACTTGTTCTTCAGATGCTGCTTCATCCTACAGAAATCCATTATTACTCCACCTTCAAGCATACCCTCGAAGCACATCGCGCACAACTCCCATTCGTGGAGCAAAAGACACTCTATCAATATGCGCGCAACTACTGCATACAGATGAGCAATCGGGGAGAGGTGGCTTTTCTCAGGGAGTTGTTCCAACTATACCAAATCATGGTGGAAGAAAAGCTCATTTTTTACCAGGGTTACATCGTCCACACGGATGTCAAAAATATGGTCTCCTTGGGGATTCGATTGGGAGAATACGATTGGACTCAGGCTTTTCTCGACCAGATCGCGGATCAAATTACCCCTGCCTATCGCAGAGATGCCATCCATTTCAATGGGGCACAGCTTGCGTATGCACAAGGAAAATTCAGCCGTGCCTTACAACAGTTGAGGGAGGTGAATCTGGACGAGTCTTTTTACCATTTGGGGGCCAAAACACTTTGGCTGAAGATCTATTTTGATCAGAGGGATGGAGATGCCTTTTTCGCGCATGTCCACAGCTTCCAGACATGGCTCCGCCGCAATAAGACGATTTCTATCCCTCAGCGGGAAGGGCATCTCGCTTGGATCAGTCTGACGATCCGACTTTTTGAGTTGCATCAAGTGGGGCATCTCTCCACATCACGGGAAAAAATCCAGCATGATCTTACCAAAATTCAGGAGGACCTCATGCGTTTTCAACCTTTGAGCCAAAAGGGATGGCTAGAGGAGAAAGTAGCTGAGATCCGACCCTAAGCTTTAGTGTAGAGGCAGGACCAATGCAAATGTGCTCCCCTGCCCAAGGATACTCTCCACGCTGATTTCTCCTCCCAAACGCCTAGCAAAACGCTGGCACATATTCAATCCGATACCATATCCCTTTTCCCCTCTTTCATTCATCCGTATGTGATCGATTCTAAATAATTTTTCTTGCTTTTCGACGGATAAACCTATTCCTTGATCCATGAATCTCACATGCAACGTTTCCCTTGTTTTAGTCATACAGACCTTTACTTGCGAATGAGGGGGCGAAAACTTAATGGCATTGGAAAGAAGATTTCGGAAAATAAATCGCAATAAATTGGGATCTGAATAAAGGGTATAATCAGAAGGGGTAAACTCGACTTCTATTTTTTGCAGCTTGGCAAAATCCTCCTGCAAGTCAAGCTCATCTGCTAATAAATAGTCCAGTTCCAGATTTTGTCGTTGGACGGTCAGCTTACCCGACTGATACGATATCCAGTGTAGCAACAGGTGTGTCAAGCGAGAAATATTGGAAAACTGATCTTCCAATTCTCGAATTTTTTCATGGATTTCTCCTTGCGTGAACTTTGTCCAATTTTCTCTGAGTACCGCCAAGCGCATCCTCGATAGGTCCATAGGTGACCGCATGTCATGTGCCAATATCGTCAGCAATTGAGCCTTTGTTTCATCGCGTTCTTTCAACTTTGCTTCAGATATCTTTAGTTTCTTTTGTGTCCTGTACAGTGCAAATCCCCAACCTCCTGCCAACAAAAGTGCGACCAAGAGGCTAGTTGCCCACCAGCGGTATTGCTCTAGACTATGGTCTGCGGCAACCTGTTGCATCTGCATCTGGTGTATCTCCTTTTCTTGCTCCATTTCTTGGGTCATCCATAAATGATGTTCCATATTGGCAGACGCCTGATTGGAGGCAACAGAGTCTTTGATTTGGTGAAATTTCTGGAAAGTCCGCAGCGAGCTTTCATACGCCCCCATCTGCTGGAGGATGCGGGATTTTGTCTGGTACATATTTGCCATTGAAGGAATAAACCCCTTTTTTCCCTGTAAGTAAAGCGCGGAGTCTACCTGAATCAGCGCAGCAGGATAACTTCCCTGCTTCTCTAACCATTCTGACTTAATCCAATAAAACTGTGCATATTTTCCAGGATCACCTTTCGCTCGGAAACTCTTAGCCGCTTCTTCTAAATAATATTTTGCTTCCTCCAATTCATCTAATTTTACATAAACCTGGGCGAGATTCATGCATAAAAAACCTTTCAGAGGAGCCCTTGATTTCACCTTTTCTAGGAGGGGAAAGCCTTGTGTGTAGTAGTAAAGCGCTGTATCAGGTTCACCTTGGACAAAGTAGTGATACCCTAGATTTTGATAGATGAAAAAGCTTGATCTAGGAAGAAGTGGATCATGCTGCAACAAAGGGTCTTCACAATAGGATAGGGCGCGCTTGAGCAATTCTTTTGCCCTACGATGATTGGCATATTCCCCAAAAATAATGGAAAAATCGCTCAACAAGCCTACCAGATAGCCATAAGCTTCTACAGCCAGAAATGCTTGCTCAGCCTTCAGGAAAAAATCTACACTACTCAACATCTGGTTTTGATGCTTATAGGTTTGCGCAATGAGGTGATAGCAATGCCCTAGATAAGCTTGATCATCCCATGCCTCAAATAGCTCGACCGCACAGTTGCCATAGGAGAGGGCACGTTCATAGCGCTTATTCACAAAGGCTCTCCTGCCTACCTCCAGGCTTGCTTTGGCCTCCATTTGTAAATATCCCAAGAGTTGCGCCATCTCGACTGTGTGTTCTAATGCCGAGGGATCTCTTCTGTTTTTACGAAAAAATGTGTCCAAGGCGTCATGGCTTTCTATTTTGGGAAAAGACGACTCACTCCCTACCCCATCTGTCTGCGCATATCCAGAAAGGCTAAATGAGATAAAGCATACCCCCCACAATATCCAGCCTATGTGGAAGCGCGAGGAATCCCATCTATCAAAGGGTATTGAACATGACCAAGGAATGCTCTCTGATGGATTAGCCGAAGAGTTGCTTGTTCTTAAGGGCGTAAACCAATAGTGTATTTTTTCCACTGATACCTAATTTTTTACAAATATTTGACCGGTGCTTTTCGATGGTAAATCGGCTGACATGTAAGGTCTCGCCTATCTCTTTGGTTGACTTTCCATGCGAGATGAGTTGCATGATTCTTTTCTCTTGACGGGTAAGGGAGGGGAGCTGTCCAGGAGTATGGCGTATCGAACTTGGCGCATCCGTTGATGCATGCTGCGAAATAAATGTATATGTTTTTCCCTGCCTCAACGCCTCTATACAATTTTTGATCTCTGCAAAGGGGGCTGACTTTTCCATTACCCCCCTGATTCCCAAGGACGTGGCTACTTGAAGATGCTCCGAAGTTACATTATGAGTAAAAAGGATAATCTGAGTGGGGATCTGCTGCTGGCCCATAATTCTGGCAAGCTCCAATCCATTGACATCGGGTAAATGCTGGTCCAGGATCAGGAAATGAGGTTTCATCGCCCGACACTGCCTGAGTCCCTCTCGTCCAGAGGTCGCTTTTCCAACTAAAGATATGTGGGAATCATCCTCAAAAAGATGTGTGATTCCTTCCAATACGCAAGGATGGTCGTCAATCAAAAAGACGGTTTGAATGGCTGAGGCAACTTTCACATTTTGTATTTGTGGGTGTATATCTTACTCGTAATTATAAGCATTGACGATGGCTCATTTTGTATAATAGGCGACTTTTATATGAAAATAATAACATATTCTAAAATCCACATAAACAATTTATATCTGAGGTAGGGAGGTTTTACCCTGAAATGCGTGAGCCGATACGCTTAAGCAGACTGTAAGAAGTGAGAAACAATCCTCAAAGAGATGTCGCTTGGCTCAAGATATAGGACGGAAAGTGTTCCTAGTGAAAAAAATCGCTTGGGATATGCCTTGTGCTCTTTTGTATAGGTACTCAAAAATACTGGTTAACATGTATTGACACATAAAAGATAAAACAAATACTGGTTAACTGTTATTCTCATTCCCCGCACTAGTTTTCACCTTGAGGCATACAATCACTTCCGATGCTCACTGAAGCAGGAAGTGATCTTCTCTTTGTTTCAAATTATAATATCATTCTAATGAAAACGAAAATCATTCTGACTTGCGCGGGTCTGGTACTGTCGCTCAATGGCATCATCGCCCAGTCACCGATTGCGTGTGACCGTACGTTTCAACCAATCGTAGAGCTCAACCTTACTGGAAACCAAGCTTTATCAAATAGTCGGCTCATCTACGTGCTGGATGGAGAACTCTTTACGACTGCAGGAAGGGTCACACTCCAGGATAAACAAGCTGTTGCTTTGCCTCCACTAGACCTTGAGACGGGTGTCCACGTACTGGAAATCTATTGGGAGGAAGGTACGCAAGTCAATCCTCCTGGGGTCTCTGCACAGTTTGTGGCCAAGACAGATGCTGAGATCTTACAAAAGATGGAGCAAGAAGTTTTGACCTATGATGCTTTTAAAGCTGACGACGAATGTCCCTGCCTCAAACACGTAGACCAAAAAGCGCCGCTAGCTAGTTTTTGGTATTACCTCGTCAAGACAGATGTGGGCGACGAGATGCTTTTCTATGCCTACGGGGGAGGAGAGGATTGGCAGCCAGCCGATGTCATCCAAGGCGATTGTCCTAGCTTTGCCGTACCCACTCCCCAAGGTTCATGGATAATTGGAGCAGGTTTACCGCTTGAGCAGCGCATCGTTTCGCCTACGCCTACTCTCAGCTCGGCAGCCATCCAGCTTTCGGCTTATCCCAATCCCTTCGAGGAATATGTCGATTTGGAAATGCATCTTCCTTCCAGCAATCTCCCCATTTCTGTCAAGGTAGTAGAAGCAGGTTCGGGTCGTCAAATCTATACGGTAGAAGCCCCTTTCAGAAAACAACAGCAGATGATGCGCCTAAAGACCCATACCTGGGCGTCTGGCATCTATCTCCTGACCCTCACCCAAGGCGATCAAAGCCATAGTCTCAAGCTCATCAAAACCAACTAAATCTCGGCCCAATGAAACGATTTACACAGTTTACCATCCTGCTTTTCCTGCCGTTGATCTTTCACATCAGCGCCCTGGATTACGAACCTGAAACCTGCCCTAGCCCTGCTCCACTCGAAGAAAGTGCCCCTCAAGCAACTGTACATGGCATCTCCAATGCCTCTTTTAAAGTAGATGAAGCAGGCAACGCCACTTACAACATTCCCATCGTGATGAGTCCTGGAGTCAATGATCTCCAACCCAATCTATCGCTCAGCTACAGCAGCTCTGGTGGTACTTCCATGCTCGGATTTGGGTGGAGCCTCTCGGGTGTCCCCTCTATTACTAGAGCGCCCAACACGATTGCCCAAGACTGTACAGATCCCAACAACATCAACTGCACAAGCCGAGCGGTCAAGCTCACCAACTCAGACCAGCTCGCCATCGCAGGCGAACGCCTCAAAAGGATCAGTGGGTCACAGTTTGGCAACAACAGTGTGTACCGCACAGAGCAAGAGACATGGCAGCGTGTGACCTACTATACTTCAGAAGGAGGATACTTCATCGTCAATACCCCTGATGGTTTGAAGATGACCTTTGGTCGTGGCACCAATAACCGTACACGTGCTGCGGGAACCAGCACGACCCTTACCTGGTGGCTCAACCGTGTCGAAGATCAATTTGGAAACTATTATACCATCACCTACGACAATTTTTCCAGCACGCGATCAGAGGTAGTACCCAAGGAGATCAACTACACAGGAAATAGCAGCCAAAACCTAGCGCCATTTGCCAAAGTACGCTTCAATTACGAAAACCATCCCTATCCGAGGAAAACATGGATCGCGGGCAAGCTTATTTCACAGCAGCGCCGCCTCAAATCCATCGAGACTCTGATAGATAACCAGCTGGTTCGCAGATACAATATGACCTATCAGGTGAGGAGCAGGAGCAGAAATTCTTATCTCACCAGGGTACAGGAATGTAACAGCAGCAACCAGTGTTTTGAACCCATCACCTTTCAGTGGGGAGGCAACTCAGACGAGGATGGAATCGACCTTGACAATGTTCAACTGATCCCCAGCGCAGGTGCCAATTTTGACAAGCCTGAAAGAGACGATAGAAAATACTTCTTTATCCCTTCGGACTACACAGGAGATGGCAAATCCGACATGATCCATGTCTACAAAGAAAATCGATTCAAGTTTTGGAGGTCTAATGGAAATGGAACCTTCCATGTAGGAGGAGAGGTCAGTCTCCCCACCAGTATCGACCGAGACAACTGGACGATCCTCCCTGGCGAGTTCAATGGAGATCACCGCATGGACATCATGTATATTCCTGTCAGTCAATCTAAAAGAGTACGTATCGGGCGTAGCAATGGCAATGGCACATTTAACTTCTATGAGTGGTATGCGGGAAGCTCATTTGGCGGAGATCTTGAACACGATGAGGTAAGAACAGGAGATTTTAATGGAGATGGCTTGACAGACATCATCAACTTTAGTGGGGATGACATCTTTGTCATGCTCAAAACAAGAACTACCCTCCATTCAGGCACCAATGCTTTCACGGTCAGAAAAACTACCCCTAACTACTCATCGGGAGACAAACCTAGTGAAGATGCCGATCGTGTCATCATCGCGGACTTTAATGGAGATGGTTGGGACGATATTTGGCATACACCCGAAAGGCATCGACTCTATGTCATGCTGAGCAAAGGAGATGGTACCTTCGCCCCGCCGATCACTCACAATTACAACAACTACGACTTCAAGCAACCCGACAAAGATTATGCGAGCTATCAATTCATCCCAGGAGACTACAATGGGGATGGACTGACGGACCTTGTACATATCTCAGATGATAAATACCTCAAAATTTTCACCTCTACGGGCAATGGATACTTCAACATCAGTGGACAGGTTACCTCAAATGTAGATAGGGACCTCCTCAAGGCAAACTCTCAGTGGAGAGCAGGAGATTTTAACGGAGATGGCATGACCGATCTTATCCATATCACCAACGATAGAGGAGTCCATTTTTGGTATGCAGAACCCAAGAGTAACGGTGATGCAGGCTTCAATGTGCGCCACAACAACTACCCAGATTCGGGCAATCGCTTTAGAGGATGCGCCCCCGACAATGGCTTCTTACAGGAGTCTGATGGAAATTCGGCCTTCTTCTTTGTACTGGATTTCACGGGCAATGGACGCACAGACATGGTCCATTTCAGTGATGATGCTTGTTCATATGCTTGGAGTTCAGATACAGATGCCAGTCATAAGATCATCGGCTTCCAAAACGGACCGAGCATCAACAAAATCGATGTAGAATACAAATACATCACGGACCCTGCTGTCTACAAAGGGAGCAAGACCTATAGTTATCCCAAAGTAAGAGCTACAGGAGGTCTATGCGTAGCCTATAAGTCGAGGATCCCCAATGGCATAAGCAACTACTCCAAGAACGAGACGCGGTATGAGTATTACGATGCTTTCTTCAATGTGCATGGACGAGGATTTAGAGGCTTTGAAAAAGTCATCACCTATGAATATGGGAGAGACTACAAGCACACCGTCATCTATGATCGCGATGACAAATGCCTGTTTGCACGTGTCAAGCAAATGGATCGACATCTCATCAGCAGCAACAAGCTATTAGGACGAACCAAAAACCGCATCATCATACGCGAAAGTGTAGCAGGGAAAAAGGTGTATTGGTCCGAGTTTGATCAAGTAGAAAAATGGAATTATGATTTGAGTAGTACTTCCCGAGCCTCCTACATGCGGACCAACTATGTCTTCGACAGCTACGCCAATGCCACTCGGGTAGAGGAACGTCACTACGGCAGAAGCTCGACTTTGATCAACTACCTCAAGCGGGATTACAAGTTTTACAACAATAGCTCGACTTGGCTTTTGGGTAAAAAAACCGAAGAGAAAGTTCACAATTCTTATCGTTCACAGTCAGGAAATACGGTAACCAATAAGTACTATTGGGATAGTCAGTATCGATATATTACGAGAGAAGAGAGAGAACCAGGCGGACCGCGCGAACTGAAGTTGAATACGCATTATGGATACGATGGATTTGGTAATAAAACCCAAGAACGTGAAAATGGCTGGGATGGAAAAGTAATTGTCAATCGTATCACAAGATGGCGATACAGATCTACGGAGAAATATCGATTCCCCTATCAAGCAGAAAACGCCAAAGGTCATGTAACAGGTTATATCTATGACAAAAAATACGGTATGACAACTCAAGTTACCGATGCAAACAATGTGTGGCAAAAATATACTTTCGATGGGTTTGGAAGGCAGATTCAAAGTCAGCGAAAAGGAGAGGGAACGATCTTTACTATTCGCCACTTTAATCAATCGAGCGCGACTCATTTTCGAGAGGAAAGGGTCAATGGGAGAAACACTGGGAAGGCGACAGGCTCTACCTACTACGATATCTTGGGTAGACAAACGCGTAGCTATGCCATCTTAATCGAATCAGGATCAGAAAAACGGGCTTACGTAGACAAGATTTACAATGCCGACGGGACACTTCAAAAGGAAAGCAACCCTTATTTCCAGGGCCAAAATAAGTTTTTCACCCAATTTGTCTATGATAAGCTGGACCGCCAAATTTCTATGACAGAGCCCGCCAATACAGGTCAATCCCGTGTATCAAGAGTTTCTTTTTCTGTTACCCAGACAGGGTTACTTGCGACAAATACCAATCCTCTTAATCAAAGAACGTATATATATACAGATGCTACAGGAAGAACAGAGAAGATTAGGGATCATCTGAACAATTGGACCTACTATTACTACAATGGAGCAGGGCAGGAAAGAGAGACAAAATATCCTGGCGGGAAGAAACTGCTGACCTCATACGATAAATTAAATCGCGTGACACAGGTCATAGACCCAAATAACGGCACAGGGCAAAATAAGTACAATGCCTTTGGAGAGGTTATCGAAAGTAAACATACAGGACTCAATAGAACAACCCGACATGAATACGATGTGCTGGGGAGAAATACCAAAAGCATCTACCAGGATGGAAAAACAGCTATACTGACTTATGACATCGGTAGCTATGCCAAGGGACAGTTACAAAAGATCAGATATAGTAACACATACGAGGAGGAATACTCCTACGACGCTAATGGTCGCAATTATAGAACGAAGTATTTCTACCCTGGTAAGAACAAGACCTATTATGGCCATTCCTATTACAACTCGAAGGGACAGATCTTTCGCATCAGATATGGAAGCGGATATGACGTCTTTTACGATTATGACTTGGTAGGCGATCTTATCAAGGTTAGAAGTAAAAATACTTCGAATGTTCTCGTGAATATATGGGAGCGGAAGGAGCGTATAGCCAGTGGAAGACTCAAGCGCATCGCGTATGGTAATGGAATTACGGAGACCTATGCCTACAACTCAGGCTCAGAGTTTCTGAGAGAGATTCGTACCTATCATGCTTCCAAGACCTTCCAGGATTGGGATCTCACCTACAATGCCTTAGGATCGATAACAAAGCGTAAGTATTTCAGGAGTCCCAACCCGATTCCAGGAATCGTAGGTCCTATAGCCCCTGTATCCAACGAAGAGGATTTCAGATATGATGGTTTGAACAGGCTAATTAGTGCTAAGGTACGCAATCGCGGAGCTGTAACGGTAGAGTATGATGCACTTGGAAACATCACGTATAAATCAGATGTCGGATGTTACAAATACAACACCCCTCGACCTCACGCGGTATCAAGAGTTCAATTGAGTAAGACCAATACCACAGTTGTGAGAAACCTATCCTATGATGCAGCGGGCAGGGTGAAGAACTACAATTCTCAGTTTGCCTTCACTTACAATGCGATGGGTAAAGTCTCTAAAATAGACCAGTATAGTTCTAGCAATCAGGTAGAATTTGAGTTTGATGCTGACGGTAGGCGCGTGTACCAGAAGATCAAAAAGAATGGACAAACAACAGAGAAATTTTATATCGGAGGATTGTTAGAAGAGGAGATCACAAACGGAAAGGTAAAGCGGACGCACTACATTCAAGCCGAAGGTAAAGCGATAGCAATACGTACAACAGGGAATGAGAATAAATTACGGTATTTACACAGCGATCACTTGGGGTCTATATCTCTAGTAACAGATGAGTATCGCAATGTAGAACAGTATTTAGCCTATGATGCATGGGGCAAGCGACGAACGCCAGAGACGTGGATACCTTTCACAAATAACTTCCCTTCTAGTACAGGTACTACAAACAACCTCCAAGACCCCAACAGAGGCTTTACCTTTCATGAACATTTGGAGATTGGCGACTTCATCCATATGAATGCTCGTATCTACGATCCTTCGTTAGGTAGATTCCTATCTCCTGATGCCTACGTACAAGCGCCTGATAATTTACAGAGTTACAACAGTTATGCTTATGTACTGAATAACCCACTCGTATTGACAGATCCCAGTGGAAATATCGCTATTGGGTTCGTGATTGGAGGGCTTATTGCAGGATTCATCGCATCTACCGTGACGAGTCAGATTCTTAGTGGACTAGGAGTCAATGGCGTGGCCAATGCGCTCATATCAGCTGCTGCGGGGTTTGCAGCTAGTTTTGCAGTGGCGGCAGCCAACCCTGTATCTTCAGGTGGAACCGCTAGCTCCTCTGCGGCAGGAAGTAGCGCAAGTAATTTCAGTTTTGGAGACTTGGCTATTGAATTATTCCAATCGGCGGCTCCATTTATCGATGAGGACCTAGGAAAAATTGTTCAATATGGGGGATATGTCAAATCAGCTGTTTCCCTGGCAAGTGGATTGAATAAAACAAAGCAAGCAGGTAGTTCCACTTTTGACTTTGGAGACTTAGAAGGGGTAAGTTTGGTTGAAAATGCAGACTTCTTTACCTTTTTAGGAAAGACAAAGGCAACAACTGATTTCGTAGAGGAATTCTTTCCTGGTGTTAAAGACGAAATAGGCACCTCTATTAAAGGGTTGCTAGGAAGTGGACTGAGTGGGGAAGAAAGAAATCTTCTACAATTAGACTTTAGAGGGTCCAACTTCGACAGATTTCAATCAAGCCTTAGCCAAAATCACAGAGACATTCCCCTAAGAAATGCCAAAATTACCTTCGTCGCCTTTACGCACAATAAAGTCCAGCATTTTGGTGCTATTTTGCAACTAGATCAGGGCTTTTTACCTGATGCGGGTGGTATACAAGTTGCTACTATTGCGCTTGCTGTCCCGTTTGATGATATAAATTCCCGAGCGGCCCTACTAAACCTCGCCGTACATGAGATTTTTGCCAACAGAGTCGCTCAAACTAGAATCAATCCGTTTTTTAATCGTGCAGACTTATTGATCAAAAATGCACGACATATATTTGAGCAAGTTGAAGGAAGTTTCCGCCACGATTTTGAATTAGGTATTAGACCGATCACACGCACAGATGTGATCCTTGGATTATAAGTATACAGTATATAAACCCCACTTCGGTGGGGTCTCTTTTTGACAACCATCATTCCCACACCTCCAACATCTCCCCAGCAACCGCACGCCGATAGTGGTCTTTCCCCGCCATCTCCTGCAACAACTCGTACACCTTCTCTTTTTTTCCCAACTCTAACCCACACAAGACCTGCCGCCACGCAGCCGCATCACGAAAGGTCGGATCAGTCGTTAATGCCTCATACATCCCCCACGCTTTTTCACACTCACCTGTAAGCCGTAGGGCCTCTGCTTGGTACATATTCCACAGATTCCCTTCAGAGGCAGAAGTTGACATAGAATCTAGTACCTGCAAAAAATCCGTATAAGCCCCCGCTCTGTAATAGGTCAAAGCATTTTCCTGCTCTTCCTCTCCTCTGACTTGCTGTGGAGAAAAGGGTTCTGAATAAGCAGAAGCCATCTGCTCAGGAGTGAGCGTCGATGAAGTAGGCTGTACAAACAAAAAAAGCAAAGCTACCGCAGCCGCTACCGCTAGTCCAATCCATAAAGGCCAGACCTTCGGGGCCTTTTGGCTTTGTTTGAAGGCTTCCAGCTCTGCCTGTATCTCCATTTTTCGTTCTGCCCGCGCCTGCGCACGCAGCAAGGCAATATGCAATCTTTGGGTTTCTACCGCTTGCTTAAGCTCATGATCCACTAGCAGCCTTGCCTCAAAAGCTGCCCGTGCCTCGCCCTCCATATCTCCTGTCAGGTAATCTGAGATTTGTATGATTACTTCATCCTCCATACTGGACCGTCTGCACTTTTTCGATCTGTTTCATCCATTTTTGGTAGCATCTATGACGGGTCACTTTGACCACATTGGCATTGGCGAAGCCCATGAGGGAAGCCACCTCCTTGTGCGAACGCTGCTCTATGTAGACATAGGACAAAAGATTTCGACACTTCTCGCCCAAATCATTTAATGCGGCTTGCACCACCTGGAGTCGTTCGAGCATCGTATCCTTTTCTTCTTCTTCGGCAGGCCATTCACCCTCCCATTCGATCATGAGCTGACGCTCCCACTCTTGCTGGTGCTTCCGATACTTTTGCTGGGCCCGATTCAGGTCCCGCCAGAGATTGTAGCAGATCCCAAAGAGATAGGTCTTGCTATTGGTCAGGCGTGAGAGCTTTCCCGACAGTATATTTTCACGAAATATCAGCACTGAATCCATGTAGATGTCTTCTGCATCTTGCCATTCGCAAGCAGTCTTCTTCACAAGGGTGCGTACACAGTATTGGTGCGTCTCTCGAAAGACTGTCTGAAGCCCCTCGGATTGGCCCGTTCTCAACTGATGCGTTAATCGTTCAAATGCCTGCTCTGTCATTCCTTTCGAAACATCCTTTATCCCAACTGGGCAACAATGATATTTCGAATCTACAGAATTCTAGCATGAGAAGCGAAGCGCATCTTCTCGCCTAGCCTACTGAAGTCGCCAGTAGGTAGAGCCTAGATAGGCATTTCCTATGAGATTCCATCCCGAAGGTTCTGCATTTTCCTTATCCTTCAACCTCCATTCGCGCTGGACAAAGATATTTCCTGCCGCGCCCAAGGTACGTTCAAGTAGCAAATCTACGTGACCTCCTACTTCAGCACCATGCCTAGAGAAAGACTCAAAGATGGTTTCCCCGTCTTTCTTCTTCCACTCTCCGAGGGTGAGCAGATAGGTTCCGCGCAGACCGATCGTACCATAGGGTCGATTATTTACACTCGCTGCATAGGTATAACTGGGTATGCCCGTGGCAGCGGCTAAGAATCGCACACTTTTTTCTCCCGCATCGTCTACCATTAGAAGACGTGCATGCCCTCCTAAAGCGAAAAAGGGTCTCCTACGCAAACGGACAGGACCGTAGATTCCTCCTATGATCTGTCCTTCACGAAACTGCCAGAGATCATCTATGGGCATCTGCCATTCTAAGCTATAATCCAGAAAGTTGCCTCCTCCCCTCCTCCGCAGGTTGTAGCCCAAGCCGAGATGAGGTTCACCATCCCACGTAAGAGAAAAATAAAACGTATTCGTCCCAATAGACTGATAGCCGAAAAAAGACTGGGCAACTGCTGTATCTAGTATAAAGAAGCCTACACATACGAAGGTCAAGATATATTTTAACATGTCTTAGATGCTTATTTGTCAAGGGTTGAAACTACACGAATCATAAAACCACGCTTATTGGAGAATCGACGCGAATTGGTTGTCACGGGTGGATTTTCTAGGGCGTAATAATCCATATGAACGGTAAAAGGCAGATCTCCATCCCACCATTTGTACACAGGCAAAATGAGGCCAAATCCATACGTCACGTCAAAGATTCGGCTTCGATTGGTGGATATCCCCATGTTATCTTCTGTTTGTGTGAATGCCCCTAGTCTGATGGCCAAGGCATCAAAGAGAATCGCTTCTCCCCCCACACGCCAAGCTTTTCTGAAAGCATTGTTGATGAGGTCTTGTCGTTCTAGGGTAGCGGTATACTGGATTGTCTGTGTGCCCAATCCTGGCAGTGTCAGTTGCACTTTGTTTTCATACGCGCCGCCGACACGCAGTATCATAGGAAAAAAGTTGGAGGAAGAAGTATTGATGGGACTAGAAAAGGAGATCTCTGTTCCCGTCAGATTCACGAATCCAGCTCCTACACTTATTTTCCGATCACCCTGGGTTATTTTGTATAAAGCCCCTGCATCAGCATAAAAGGCACGGGCCGCAGGGACATCAGGAAATATTTTCCAAATGAAGAAATGTCCGTTTACTCCCACATACAATCCTGGCAGAACTTCCCCTGCTACGGTCAATGCGAGATCATTGACTACAGGTCGGTCCAAATCGAAGCGTGCTCCTTCGATATTTACTTGAAAGGGAGAGGGACCAGTCCCAAACTGATGGATATTGATCCCAGCTACCCAGCGGCTTTTCCACCTTCTCGCATAGCCTGTAAAGAGGTAATCGGAGTTTTGGAGGGCATAATAAGGGCCAGATGTAGAAATGGTCGCTTCCCAATCCTCTATAAATCCAATACCAGCGGGATTGTAATAGGCCGAGCTGATGGCTCCTCCCATGGCGACATCAGTCCTCCCCATCGCCTCTGAGCGGGCACTAGGATGGAGTCCAAAGAAGTACTCTTGCTGAAAAAAAGGAAAATAAGGGCGATTTTGGCCGAGCGTGGCTAGAGCAGACAGGCAACATATGATCGTGAGAATCCATAGTTTACCTTGCAAAAAAAGATCTTGGGGTTTCATAACTACATGTTTTTTCGTCCAATCAAAGAATCCTATTTCCGCAGGATACACCAGATATTTTTATTTGGCAGAAATCCATTTTCCTGAATTTTAGAAAATCTTATCAAAAAGGCTTTCTCTGAATGGAAAATTTATCATATAAGTTGAGATATCGCGTAAATTTAGGACGGTGCTCAACATTCCATTCTATCATCTATGGCGAAGTCATCTTCTAGGTTAACAGTCCTGCTCCCCTTTCCCTTAGATTGCTTGCTCAAAATCTGTATAGGATGCTTCCTAGCATTGGCGCTCCCCATGCAGATGCAGGGCCAATCTCTTGAAGATGCGGCCTATGCACTGCAAAAAGGAAGGATTATTTGGATAGAAGGATACTACGATTCTGCTTATATATTTTTTCAAGAGGGAGAAAAGCTTGCAAGGCAAGAACAAAACTTCCCGTTGATCACCGATGCGCTGGCGCTACAAGGCAAGTATCTGACGCGCATGGGCCACCTCCAAGAAGGAGAGAAATACCTCAATCAGGCAATTGAGATGGAAGAAGTAGTGGGTCCTGCTTACAAGGAGATCATTTTGGCGAGATGTGAGCGGGCGTATTTGCAAGCACTGAAGGGAGATTATGATGCCATGCTGAGTAGTTATCTCGAAGTGAAGGATCAAATGGAGGGGTTTGAAAAAGGGACGGTAGCAGACTCTGTCCAGGCAATGGTCTATCATCAGGTCGGCAATGCATATAGCGTACATGGAGAGATGGATTCTTCTATTCGCTATGCCAATCTGACCCTTGATATCCGACATCGCATTTTTCCTCCTGATCATATCACGATTGCCTATACAGAAAACTCGCTCGGTGTTGCCTACAACTGGTTGGAGGATTATGAGGCTTCTCTAACACACTATCAGAATGCTTACGACATTCTACAGAAAAAATTTCGCCCTAGTCACACCCAACTCAACCAGATCAAAACCAATATTGCGGTCCTCTATGAAGATCTGGGGCTATTCTGGGAAGCTCTCCACCTGCATAGAGAAACGCTTACTTATGTGGACGAACTGACCCCTGATGCGCAGATGGCGACCTATTTCAACCTTGCCTCTACCTTGGGTGTGGTGGGAGATGCCACGGAAGCCTTGTTTTATCTGGATCAGGCAGAGGAGCTTGTGGCCCAATACCCCAACCTCAACCCTTTGATGAAGGGAAAAATACAATCTGAGCGTGGAGGGGCACACTTTTCGCTGGGAGCTGTCGATACAGCACTGAAATACACACTTGCTTCCATACGAGAGACAAGTCAATTATTAGGAGCTGATCATGAAGAAAATATCATTGAGTATATACGATTGGGAAATTACTACTCCGAACTGGAACAGTTTACCCTAGCGGATCAACACTTCCGTCGCGCCATCGAAATTGCTGCGAAAGCCTACCCCAAAGGCAACGTTATTCGCGGATGGGCTTGGGAGTTTTTTGCAGAAAATCTTCTCAAACAAGAAAGAAATATCGAAGGTCTGACAGCACTCGATTCAGCCGAAAGATCCTACCAAGTAGGCAGTGCCAGTTGGGGCTTGGGTGATGTCAACTGGAAGCGTGCCCGCGCCTACCGACAACTCGGAGCATGGGACAAAGCCTTCGACATGCATGAAAAAGCCTGGCAGGTGGTAGTCCCAGAACTGCCCTACAGTCGTAAACCTGAAGAATCTATCTCCGTCTATTGGGACCGATTCCCTGTCCCCTATCTGCTCTTAGAACAAGCAGAAACCTTGCTTCAATATGGACGAACAAAGCAGGATCTCGCTACCCAGGAAGCTGCATGGGCCTGCTTACATACATACTTGATGGTCAAGGATAGCCATCGACACTACTATGAAGCGCCTGATTCTAAACAGCAAGGGATAGAGGAACAGCGAGTGGCGGTTGAAAAAATGTTAGAACTCGCGATGTCTTTGTATGAACAGCAGGACGATCCTGAGATACTTTCCCGTTCGTGGGAATGGGCAGAAAAAACCAAAGCTGCCCAGCTTCAACAACATATTCGAGGTCAAGAGGCCCTACATTTTGCAGGTATTCCAGACGCGTTGATCCAGCAAGAGCGATACTTCCGGCAGCGTTTGGCTGCCTTGAGCGCACAGACACCAGAAAATGCAGCCTATACGATTTCGCCAGATTCTCAGCGTCGCGCAACCATTTTACATTTGCGAAAGGCCTACCAAGCATTTACGGATGATTTAGAACGGCAGTTTCCCCAGTATTACCAGTTGAAATATTCCTCCCATGTTGGCGATCTGGATGCTTGGCTTACGCGCTTGCCTTTATCTTCTCTCATTTACAGCTACTTTTGGGGAAATGAAAAGTTGTATGTGTGTCAGATGCGTTATGGGAAGCTCAGTTTGCATACAGTTAAAGAAATCGCTAGCCTGAACGAATGGCTCGCATTTATCCATCAGTCTCCAACAAAGGAAGCTTTTGACTACTCTCTCATTCACCGCTTGACTGCCTCGCTACTTCCTGAGCTTTCTCATGAAAAAAGACGACTGATTCTGATTCCAGATGGCACATTGGGCTACCTTCCTTTCGAAAGCCTCTTACTTACTTCTCCTGCGGATCTGGATTACAGAAAATGGGATTTTCTGGTTCATCATTACAGCTGTAGCTATCAGCCTTCGTTGGGGCTCTTGATGGATCGCATGGAAGAAAAAAGGGCAAGAAATTATCTGGGGTGGGCACCCGTATTTGAAAAGGGTATCAGTGATCCTACGCGATCGGGCCTCGGTCCTCTCAAACATAACCAACAGGAGATACAGGAAGCGGCGCAGTTGCTTGAGGGGCAGTATCTCCTGGGAGATCAGGCACAGGAAGCTCGAATCAAGAATCTTGAGTTATCGTCTCCCATTCTGCACTTTGCGACGCACGCAGTCGCAGATGAGGACGACTTGATGCGGTCGCGACTCTATCTGGCTCCCTCTACCGATAGTCTGGAGGACGGCATCCTCTATGCGCATGAGCTTTATGGCATGGAGCTTCGAAGCCCATTGGTCGTACTGAGTGCTTGCCAGACGGCCAAAGGGCCCCTCAGACAAGGCGAAGGCGTCATGAGTCTGGCCAGGGCCTTTCGCTATGCAGGCGCACGCCGGACGGTGACGACCCTTTGGCAATTAGATGATGCCTCTGGAGCCACTTTGAGTCAATTCTTTTTCCAAAAACTTGCGGACGAGACCCCTGTAGACTTTGCCTTACAAGAGGCGAAACAATCATGGATTAACCAATCCGAAAGCTATAGATGCCATCCTTATTTTTGGTCGGGATATATCCTTATTGGAAATGGAGACGCATTGCAAAGCGGAGAGTCCATCTGGTGGTGGGGAGGGTTAGCAACGATCCTTTTAGTATTGGGAGGCGTTTTTTTGTGGAAAAATATGATGACACAGCCATAACGATTGTCACGAATGAGTGGACACCGTATTTTCTATGTAGAAATGTCGATTTATCGCGTCTCCACATAGAGAATCAATCCTGTCAGAATTCATTCGTGCTAATCATCAATCGCAAGGAAAAAGAATAAACTCTGCCCCTTTGTCCCTGACGTTATTTACCGTATTTTCGGAACACACATTATTCACCAACAGAAAACCCCATTTATGAAAACCATTTTTTCGTTTTTTCTCATCCTTAGTATGGGCTTGAGTCTCATGGCACAGAGCTTTGCCCCACGCATGCTTTCATTCTCCGCCAAGAAAATCTCTTACATCACCCTCAATGATGGGACAGAGATCGAAGGTTATTTCAAAAGTCCCAAATACAAAAAGGGACTCATCAAAGAGTTTACGATGGTCAATGCCAATACAAAAGCCAAAACCAAGTATCTCGCTGAAGATATTGCTTCCATGCGGCTGGTTCCTAGTGACTACGGTAAATTGCTAGCTACCAGTGAGGCTACTTCTTCTATCACAAAGATGGAAAATACTGACATGAACCAGTTAAAGCGAGATTTTATCTACTTTGAGCGTGCCCAACTCCCCAATAAGAAGGGAACCTTCGTTTTGCTGCAGCTTGTCAATCCAGGCTTTGACAGCAAAATCAAAGTATACGACGATCCCTATGCAGCGGAGACAGGAGGAATCGCTGTAGGAGGTATCCAAGCTACTGGGGGCAACCTCAAATCTTACTATTTGGTACGTGAGGGTCAAGCCTTCAAAATCACCAAAGGAAAGTATAAGCAAGAGTTTGACGATATTTTTGGTACTTGTAGCTACTTAGCAGAAAACTTTGAGAAGTTCAAGTGGAATGACTTTGCAAAGCACGTAGTCGCCTATACTGAGCATTGCGAGTAGGGTAAATCCATGGACAGTCGTTATATCAATAACTGAATACGTACTGAAATATTAAAAAATGGCAGGTGGTCTACCTGTCATTTTTTATATCAATTTCACAGAAGCTACCCTGTAATGTATGTATATTCTTTCCCCATTCCACTCATTCATTTGCTGTCTGCTCTACTTATGCGAAAGCGCTATTTTTCTCCCACAGTTTTGATCCTGACTATCTACCTTTTGGCGATGGGGGGAGGAAAAGTTCAAGCAGATGTGCCCATCCTCATTTCGGGGGTCTATGTACAAACGCCTTTGAAAAAAGTTTTTCAGGAATGGGAGCAGAAATACGGGCTCTTTTTCTCGTACAAAAAGCAATTGATCGAAGGATATACCGTCACACTCAACCTTCAGAACAGCCCCTTACCTGAGGCATTGGAACAAACACTAGGGAATTTACCGCTAAGGGGAGAGATCAGGGAAGAGAAGTTTATTTTGATCACAGCTAAAGCCACCACACCTTACCTTTGTGGTTGGCTCGTCGATCAAGATACGGGCAATCCCATTTCTTTTGCTGCGCTGCGCACCTCTGACGGGAGAAGAGGTAGCCTGTCCAAAGAAGATGGTTCCTTTTATCTCAAAGGTCCCTTTAGAGATGCGCAGGAGCTGATCATTACGCATATCGCCTACCAAGAATATCGTCTACGTCTGAGCCCCTACCCTACTCCCTGCCGCACGCTCTCGCTCCAACCCAAGGCTCGGGAGATGAAGGCCGTCACCATTTCTGAATACCTCACCGACGGCATCCACCACGACCATCGGTCCATCGACTTGCAACCCAAGAGGATTGGCGCACTTCCAGGACTGACGGAGCCCGATATTTTCCGCATGGTACAAGTATTGCCTGGGATCAACAATCCCGACGGAACAGCTACAGGACTCAATATCCGAGGGGGAACCCCCGATCAGACGCTAGTCCAGTACAATGATATTCCCCTGTATCAAACGGGACACTTTTTTGACATGATCCCAAGCATCAATCCCTATGCGGTAGATCGTGCACAAGTGTTTCGGGGAGGCTTCGATGCGAGTCAGGCAGGACGTGTCTCAGGGCTTGTAAACATCACGCAGGGAGACAGCATCCCTACGCAAGGACGGAGAGGTGTCAACATGAATTTCACCCATATGGGATTGGATATTCAGCAGCCCCTCGTCAAGAAAAAGCTGGCCATCTATCTTTCGGGCAGGCGTTCACTCACAGATGTATTACCTTCTATCACCTTTAATAGATTGGAACAACGCATCGTACAGGGTACGCGTATCGGGGATCAGCAGGAGGATGAGGGTCTGCTTAAGGAATCCAATATTTACAACTTCCAGGATGCCAGTGCCAAGCTCATTTATCGGCCTTCTAAGCAGCATCATGTCGCTGCGAGCGCGATGATGCTGCGCAACAATTTATTTTATGAGGCCATAGACATAGAAGATGAGCGCGTGATCACAGATGATCTATTCGTCCAGCAGTCAGGACTCAGTACGAGCTGGCGTTTTCAACTAAGTCCTCGGTATACTATCTATACCAAGGGGAACTACACAAAGTTTCAAACTGATTATAACTTCGTCAGAAGCTTTCTGGAGAATGACGAGGATTTTGAGAATAGCCTCTCTATCAATGAAGTAGTAGACGCAGGCCTGAGCCACCATCATAATTTCCGTATAAACGAAAGCCATCTGCTCAAAGCAGGATATGAGTGGAACCATGTAGAGACCTTTCTTGGTCTACAGAATGAAAGTATCTTCTCGGTAGGAGGCGATACAACAGATGATATGGCGACTACGCACACCCTCTTTCTGCACTACGGGTATTCGCCCACCTCCCGACTCCTCATACAGGCGGGACTGAGAGGGACGTTTCATGATCAATTTTATGACATCTTCCTTTCACCTAGATTAGACTTTTTCTATTCTCCCATCTCCTCACTGACACTCAAAGGATACGCGGGGGAGTACTTCCAATATATCTCTCAGCTTGTAGATTGGGATTTTGATCTACTCAGTAGTCAGGCGTGGCTTGTATCTAGTCCTGGAGAGATTCCTATTATCAGCAGTTTTCAAGTGGGGGGAGGGTTCTTGTTCGAAAGAAAGGGATGGCTTGTAGATGTAGAGTATTATTTGAAAGATTTGAATAACCTCACTTCTTTTGGTTCCAACCTATCAAGTTCTACCAATTTGGAATTTGCTGTTGGAGAGGCGTATATCCAGGGAATAGATGTGCTTTTGAAGAGGAGGTGGAATGCGCATCATCGATCATGGATCAGCTACACGCTGAGTAGTACGACTTATGAGTTTCCCGATCTGGAAGAGGAGCCTTTCCGTGCCTCGCATGACCAGCGACACAACCTCCAGTTTCACCATATGGCAAGCTGGCGTAAGTGGGAGTTTTCCCTAGGGTGGATGTATCGTTCGAGTAAGCCTTTTACTCCATTGGTCAGCAACAACTCTGTTCAATATGAAGATGACTTAGGGCCATTTTGGATTACAGAACCTGTACTCGGTGCCATCAATAGTGACAATATCGACCGCGACTATCATCGGCTAGATCTATCTGTTATACGCAACTTGGCCTTCACTTCAGCGGATAAAATAAGGGGGAGAATCGGTATGTCCGTTCAAAATGTCTACAATCGCTACAACCTCCTCTCCATTCAATATTTGGAAGACTTTCATTCATTTGACACCCCTGCGGCTGAGCGGACGGCATTTGAAATAGAGAAGGATATGCTGTTTTTCACTCCGAATATTCTCTTTCGATTGGAATGGTGATGGACTTCTGTAGAAGAGAAAACAAGCATCTTTCCGTTTGTAATTAAAGCTACCTATCTGCTCCAGATACAGTCTGTAGGAAGCAGTGTTCCACTTTTTTATTTGTCCACCTACTTAACAATCCTCCTCTCATCAAAAAATCTTGTTTTTTTCTCCTTCCCACGTAGGGTTTACTGTCCCTTACCGATTCTCTTCCCAAATGATCTAAATACATATGTGGAGGATGAAACAGAAACTATTGTGCTTATCACTACTCGTGCTGCCGCATCTGATCTGGGCTCAGCTATACTCGGACTACTTGGGCAATGGCCACAACCAACAGATCACCGTCAGCAGCAGCGACCCTAATGCGACACCAGATGTCACCTTAGATGGGTTTCCGAGCGACAGCAAAATTCAACTGGCAGATGCCTCTCGATTCTTGGCACAAGCCAGCTTCGGCGCTACTTATCCTGTGATACAGGACGTCGCTCAGTCGGGTTATGCTTCTTGGATCGAAGCCCAGATCCAGACACCCCCTACCTACTTACGTCCGACGCTGGAAGACTATATTGAGTATCGAGCTACCATTGAACCAGAAGAGGCAGACGAAGACTTTCCTGCTTCCTTCGTAGACTTTCGCATCGTCTGGTTTCACTCGGCGATGACCGCTCCAGACCAGCTAAGACAACGTGTAGGGCTGGCATTCAGCGAGATCATGGTCGTCTCAGATGTACCAGACGAACTCATGGATTCGGGTATTGGCTTGACAGACTACTATGACATGCTGGTCCGCAACTCTCTAGGCAACTTCCGCGACTTGCTCATGGATGTGACGCTTCATCCCGTCATGGGCTTTTATCTCAGTCACTTCAACAACCCACGGTCTGACTCTGCCAATAACATCCATCCCGATGAGAACTACGCAAGGGAAATCATGCAACTATTTTCCATCGGTCTCTACGAACTCAATATAGATGGCACCCCCAAGCTAGATGCCAATGGGGCACGTATCCCCACCTACAACAATGATGATATCAAACAATACGCCAAGGTATTTACGGGTTTGGGTGCTGGTGGAATCAAATTTTTTGAGGATGATGAGTTTGAAGAGGGAGAATTGCCCTCCTTTGGATTTGACTTTGAAGGATCGGCCCATGATGTGCCCATGATCATGAATGAAGAAATGCATGAGCCTGGACCCAAATACTTACTCAGAGGCGAGGTCATCCCTGCAGGCCAATCTGGCATGAAAGACATCGAAGATGCGGTAGATAATCTTTTCAATCATCCCAATGTAGGGCCGTTTATCGGGCGATTGCTGATTCAACGCATGGTCACCTCCAACCCTACGCCTGCATACATTCGCCGTGTAGCAGAGACCTTCAACAACAATGGACAAGGCCAGAGAGGAGATCTAGCAGCTGTCGTCCAAGCCATCTTGATGGACCCCGAAGCGCGCGTATGCGACAACCGCGTAGGCAATGAAAGACGTGCCATGCTGCGAGAGCCGCTTGTACGATACATGCACTTCTGTCGTGCGATGGACATCCGCCCGACCGAGGCCTACCCTTATTTCATTAATCCTGGACTCAAGTTTGATGTAGCAACAGGTCAGGTTCCCCTCAGTTCCAACACTGTATTCAACTTCTTCCTCCCAGATTATCAGCCCAATGGGATCATCTCTGACCTCGATCTTTTTGCACCCGAATTTCAGATTCACAATTCTACCACAGCCGTAGGTTATGTCAATGAGGTAAACGATTGGACTTTCTTCCAAACACCCATGACCTTTTATGAGCCTCCACTTCCTGGAGAGGAAATAGAGGAAGAGCCTGAATTTGAAGAGGAGGATCCCTATGAAAGGACAGCCTATATCCCAATGGAGGATTTGTTGGACTTGGCTGAAACCCCTTCTCAGCTGATGGATCGTTTAGACCTCCTCTTTACACATGGCCAGCTCTCACCAGTAAGTAGAACCATCATCTTGGATGCAATCAACCAGTTGGACGACGAAGAAGAACGTGTCCAAATGGGTCTCTACCTGATTTTCATTTCACCTGACTACAACATTCTGAACTAATATCATGAGTAAGCATATATCTAGAAGAGCTTTTTTGGGGAAAGCCAGTTGTGCGGCTGTAGGTTCTGTTACCCTATTCTCGGGTTTGTTTAATCTGAAGACGACTGCCCTACTCGCCTCCAACTCTCACAGGATGAATTTACGTCCACAGGGAGACTATAAGGCACTCGTTTGTATCCTACTGGCTGGCGGAAACGACTCCTTCAACATGCTGGTCCCAACTGACAGCTCGGCTTATAATCACTACACCACTACACGCTCTAATCAATCTCTGGCACAGGATTCTTTGTTGGCCGTCAATGCTGGTAATGTCTCTGAAAGCTATGGCGTACATCCGAGTATGCCTGAGGTACAGCAGATGTTTCAGCAGGGCGACCTGTCTTTCATCGCCAATGTGGGGACACTGGTGGAACGTATTCCTGACAAAAGTCAGATCTCCAACTTCGTGGGCAAGCTGCCCGTGGGTCTCTTCTCCCATGCCGATCAGATCATGCAATGGCAGACCTCGGTTCCACAGAGCCGCACAGCCAATGGCTGGGGAGGAAGGTTGGCGGACCTACTGCAAGCGAGCAACCAGTCCCAGGACATCTCGATGAATATTTCCCTTTCGGGCAACAACGTCTTCCAGTCGGGCAATCAAGTTGTAGGCTACTCTATCACCCCTGGAGGCAGCATCGGCATCCGCGGCTACAACGGCAACAATGCCATTGACCAGATCCGTACTACGGCTGTCAATAATCTGCTAGAGCGCCAATATCAGGATGTCTTCCGGCAGAGCTATGCAGATATCACCTCACAGTCCCAGAGCAATCACGATCTCTTCAGCGCAGCGACCGATCAGGTCAATCTGAATACGATCTTCTCTGCAAATCCGCTTTCCCAGAGTATGGGGATGATTGCGCGGACCATTGGGGCAAGAGATACCCTGGGGATGAATCGGCAGACCTTCTTCGTCACCTTAGACGGATGGGACAATCACGACGAGTTGCTCAATAGCCATGCGGCACTCTTGACTTATGTGAGCCAGGCAATGGGCGAGTTCAATGCTGCCATGAAGGAGCTGGGCGTCCATGATGAGGTGACCACCTTTACCATTTCAGACTTTGCACGCACACTTACGTCCAATGGCAATGGAACCGATCACGGATGGGGAGGCAATGTCATGGTCATGGGAGGTACAGTGGATGGAGGAAAAATCTTTGGAGAATACCCTACTTTGGAACTCAACCAAAATCTGGATGTAGGAAATGGGGTACTCATCCCGACGCTTTCTACAGATGAATACTTTGCAGAGTTGGCACTTTGGTTGGGGGTAGCTCCATCGGACTTACCGCTGGTACTCCCCAATATCGGAAACTTCTACGATCCCACGAGTGGTACGGCTCCCATTGGATTTTTGAAATAAACACCCATCAAAAAGAGAAATCATGAATCGATATCATATATTTTTCCTCTCGCTGCTGCTGGGAGTTTTGCTAAACCCTCTGACCTCTCACGGTCAGTGCCGCGACAAGACCACCTGGGACAATGCCTGGACCTCCTGTACCCCTGCTGCTAGTCCCAACCCCAATAGAGGAGCAGGTCATTGGTTACTCTATGACCTGGGCTACGAATACAGTCTGGAATCCTTGCATGTATGGAATGCCAACAAAGCAGGAGAAACGACCAAAGGCGTCAAAATCATGGCAGTGGATTACTCCAACGATGGACAGCGCTGGACCGAATGGGGCAACGTCAATCTGGCTGAAGCAGGAGGGACAGACTACTATTCGGGAGAAACAGCAGCAGACTTTGGGATGATTCAGGCGCGCTATGTCCTCTTGACTGCGGTTGAAAATCACGGAGACCCACAGTGCAACAGTCTACATGAGGTCTCTTTCAAGCTCCGCTCAGGGCCTGTCACCCAAGGCAATGATATGTGGGTCTATCCCAATCCTGCCACTGAATGGATCAATGTCGCCTTTGAGGGGGCAGAAAGAGAAAATCTCCAATTAGAAGTCGTCAATATGCTAGGTCAACGTCTTCATAGTGAGATGTATTTGGCAAGTACAGGGCCTCAGAAAGTGGAGCTGAATATAGAGGAGATGAGACCTGGGATATACTTTGTACGTGTCAGACGATTGACAGGAGAAATGGTAGGTAGGAGTAAATTTGTTGTCTCTAGATAGTGAGTGAGGGTGCAGTTCAATCAAAAGGATTGTGCCCCTCCCACTTAGACCCTATTTGAAACTTGATTTTTTTCCTTCATTCATAGCATTTTATCCCATCCCCCCGTAACTTTCATATAAGTAGAGAATTCATTCACACAATACACTATGCCAGAAGCTCCCGAGCTGTCGGTATGCGAAGAAGCCCAGTTTGATCAGGTCTTCACCTTACATGCCGAGGTATTGCGCAACTTTTGCTATTACAAATGCAAGGATTTAGATCAGGCCGAAGACTATGTGCAGGAGGCATTTCTCCGCCTTTGGAAAAATTGTGCCAAGGTCCCCTTAGGCAAGGCCAAGAGTTTCCTATTTAAGGTCGCTCAAAACTTGTTTCTCCACCAAGTGGAGCACCAAAAGGTCGTGCAAAAGTACTTGCGTAGGCAGGCCCAACCTATTTCTATGGAACATCCTCAATTTCAGATAGAAGAACAAGAATTATTGAATCGATTGGAGGAGGCGATTGCCAATCTTTCCGAAAAACAGCGAACGGTTTTTTTGCTCCATCGTATGGATGGAAAATCCTACAAGGAGATCGCTGAGATGCTGGACATCAGTGTCAAATCTGTTGAAAAACGTATGCATCGCGCCCTTTTAGTCCTCAGAAATTGTATCCCCCAGTTATGAATACTTATCCTGATGATACATTCCTCGCGCGCTGGCTCAATGGAGAGCTTACGTCAGAAGAGTTGGCTGAATTTGAGCAAAGTGAGGATTACACCAAGCTCACGCAAGTGATGGAGGCAATGAAAGGACTGCAATCGCATCCCTTTGACGGAAGGCGTGTACTGGGAGAGATCAAAGCGCAAATAGCTGCAGAGAAGGAGCAGAAGATCGTAGATATGCGTAGTGGGCGCAGGCAAATAGTGTATGTAGCAGCAGCCGTAATGTTGGTGTTGATCGTAGGCACTTGGTTTTTCACAAGAAAGAAGATAGATATTCCCTCACAGACGTATGCCACCACGCTAGGAGAGCAGCAGACAAAGACTTTTGTCGATGGGACCAAGATCATCCTGAATAGTGAGAGTATAATGGAGGTCGCCATCGCAGATACAGAGCAGGACCGAGCGGTCACGCTGAAAGGAGAGGCTTATTTTGAAGTGGCCAAGGGCAATCGATTTGTAGTGGAGACTGTCTTGGGAGAAGTTTTGGTGGTTGGGACCGCATTCAATGTGGCAGCTACAGATTCTACCTTTAAGGTCACTTGTTACGAGGGCAAAGTAAGTGTAAACATTTCGGGCGTAGGAGAAGAGAATTTGCTCACAGCGGGGCAACAAATCGTCTTTAGCCCCTCTACTGATAGCAGCCTCCGAAATGAGAGAAGTTTACCTGACTCTCCTGCCTGGACAGCTAGTGGCACTCAGTTGGAAAATATTGCTTATGCAGCACTGATCGATTCTATGCAAAATAAGTTTCGCATCACCATTGAAACGCCTCCTACTTTTGATGACGAATACGAATGGGAGGTCGCCAGTTTCAGTCACACAGATATTGCCACTGCCTTGAACACTTCGCCTATATCGTTTGATTATGACTGGGAGATCCTGTGGGAGGAACGGAAAGTGGTGTTGAAAAAGAAGGAATAATCGCGCACAGTAGGCAGAAAATAAAATCCAGGTCCTTGGGAAGGGACCTGGAACTTTTGGGTTTTGGGGTAAACCACTCGGTAGTATGAAAAGTCTTTATTCTCAAAACGCGAATGAGCAAACTTTATTTTAAGGGTTTGTACAAAAAAAGGAGAAAAACGAGGCCATGCGTGGATCGGAGTTTATGCATTCTCAAACCTAGACGTCATGGACGGCCTTTCCATATACATCTCTCCTCTTCCCACACAATTGTGTGAAAAAATACCCATTCCAAGTACAAAACCAGACGCATATTCCTCCGTACATTTGTACATATCAAGCTTATATCCCTCAATCTGTTTTATCTGAATAGGAATATTTTCCTAATTATCTTATTTTCTCAGTAATAGAACTAACTGATAGCTGATGCTATTGGGGTTAAAGAACATGGTAATTGTAAGGACCTCGTTTGACGTCTCATGTCTTTTATCTGTCGTCTTACTTAAGATTTTCTTTATATCTCCTTTTATCACTTCACCATATGTTACTATTTCAACCTCTTTGCAGCCTAGAACGCCGAAGATCTTTCGAGAGAAGGCGAAATGGACGCTTCCACCTCCAAACAGTGTTTCTAGCACCTGCAGGATATTCACTAGATGTACGCAAAGTATTTCATCTCCCCATCAAGAGGAGTTATGCGCCCTACTTTTCCTCATCCTTTAACCAATCGTCCAATCTCCTCATGGTGGGATTGCCTATGGTTGTGCACAAGGACCTTGGGACAGCAGAGTGGATCGAGCATGAATTACTATTTGACAATAGATACAATGCCGCACACGTAATCGTCAGAGTATATCTCGACCAAGAGCTAGCACCAGGAGGAGGAGGCAGAAATAATCCTCCCGAGTGGCCGACGCTGAAAAAGGAAAAAAATCCTGTATTCCTTCCTGGAGGAGGCAGGAAGAATCCTCCTGAGTGGCCAGAAGGAGCTGCTTGGCCTACTATCACCGCCATACCGAGTGGAGGACGCAACAATCCTGTAGAATGGCCTGAGCGTGCGCTTGTAGAGTCGCAAGTACTAGGCGAAACGATCCTCTTGTTACCTGACTGACAGGAGGTGGTCTCCCCACTGCGAATGGGAGGATAAACGCGCCATAGCCATTTTGCTACCAGCGGGATACATTGATTCAATGTTCCATCCTTTACCTATTTCCCCTGTCTATAAACAGATTCGTTTCTGACAACAGAAGTTTTATTCATTTTTCACCATGATGAAACCCCTATTACCATATGCCCTATGGATGCTCTCAGGATTTGTTGCGCTGACCGCTCAGGCCAGTTGTACAGATCCACTCAATCCCTTCCTTAAGGATGCAAAGCGTCATTTGCAGGATCCCACACGTTCAGCTGAAGAGAAATCACAAGTCATACAGGATCTTGTGCAAAGAGCGGATGAGCTAGAGAGAGAAGGGTGTGAGATTGGGGCTGCGCGAACATGGCAGCTAGTCGGAATTTACTACGATATAACCCAGCAATCGGATTCTCTGGAAAAATACTATGTTCAGTCGCTTTCTAGAATGGATGCGTTATATAAAACCCAAAAGCTCGAATGGTCCTTGAAGGATAGTAGCGACTATGCGGTCTTGCTGAACAATTATGCTCGGATTCTTTCTCAAAGAGAGGAATGGCGCACGGCACTGATCATGGCTGAACGTTCCCTCGCCTTGCGCAAGATCCTTTCTGATCCCCCAAACTTGGGGCCTATTCTTCGTACGATAGGTTATATCAATGGCTCTCTGGGCAATACAGCTATGGCGATCCTTTACTATAAACAATCGCTGGAAGCTTTTAAGCCTCTGGAGAAGTACAAACGTGACGTTTTGGCTTTGTATACCAATCTGACACTCTGCTTCTCCCAACTCCAAAACCTTGACAGTGCGCTTTTCTATGGTCATCAGCTATTGGCCATTAATAATGGAGAATATCCACAAAGCGAGTTGACAGCCTATCAAAACATGGGAGGAGCTTATGGGAATGTGGATAGCCTGAAGATGGCCGAGGCAATGCTGATTCAAGCGGTTCAATACATGCAGAGCCATGGAACTCAAGCCTTTTACAACTCTACCCCTATCAGTCTCTACCAAGAATGGGCATCTATCAAGCTACAGCAAGGTCAAGCCACACAGGCACTTTCGTATCTTCAGCTAGCACAGACTTACTTCTATGCTCAGATGTCTACGAGTCAGAAGATCATGGTATGGGCAGATATGGCAGATACTTGGCTGGCCCTCTCTGAGTTGGACTCAGCTGCTTACTATCAGGCAAAGGTCATCGAACTACTCCAAGAGGAGCTAGCCAAGCGAAGCAAGTCCACTGCGGAGCAAACGAGCCTCTTCTATCTACTCTCAGAAGCTGGAGTCGAAAATCACAGCAAGGAATACGAGATCGATAAGGCCCGAATTGCCAATCAACAGATGACGATTGGCCTGTTACTCACAGGGTTGATTATCACCCTGCTATTGGTCTACCTGAGATACATACACTTCAAACACAAGGCAGCACTCAAGCAGACCCTACTCGAAGCCGACCAAAAGATCGGCCAAGCCATCGTGAAGATCTATCGTGAGGAGCAAGATGCGCTGACAGAGGAGCGTAACCACTTAGGTAAGATCTTGCATGAAAGCATTCAGGGGCAACTTTCTATCAGTAAAATGCTGGTTCAGAATGTAGAAGAAGCTATCGAATCTGATCAAGAGCGTATCAAGGATCACCTCAACCTGATCAAACGAAATCTGGAAAATAGTAATGAGCGCGTGCGTCAAATCTCTCATCAGCTCAAGGATGGAGAGCCTTATCAAGAGCAATACGAAGGCCGACTGACAGAGGATTTGAGGCGGATCGTGAATCCCTATCGCGCGACAGGATTATTCAAAGAGATTCGTCTGGATGTAGATATAAGCACTGCCGAAATGATGGAAAGCCAACTCATTTTGCCCAGTAAGCTGAAAACAGACATCGTTTTTTGGGTGCAAGGTCTACTCACTAATGTGATCAAACACAGTGGAGCAGATAAAGTGTGTATTGAACTTCGAAAAGAAGATGATACACTAAAAGTGAAGGTCAGTGATAACGGGATCGGAATGGTCAACGACTGGAAATCTCAAGCTGGAAGCAGTGGATTAAGAGACCTCTTGGTCGAAGTCACTGGCTATAAGGGAGAATTGGAGATCCAATCACCAGAGGGTACAGCAGTAGGGATCACGATACCACTCCCTCATGTAGATTCATTTGGGTACTAGCTACAGCGGGGATGCTTAACCCATGGCAAGGAGAATGACCTTGTCATGGGTGAATTAATGACCACCTCATAGCGGTGGTCCTACTCATTCTTTCCAATAATCGGCCAAAATAAATCGAGGCATGTCTAAATTATAAATGATTCATTACGAATACTTTCAGCCTCATGTCTTGCGCGTAGCGAAATCCCTTTCGGGATCTCCTCTCACTTCTAACAGTCTACTTAATGTCATGCCTCATATAGTCATATTTGAAAATCAACAACTGGTGAGTGAAGGGATTTCACTTGTCTTGAAAGGAGATCCTGACAATCACGTACTGCATACAGCTGCTGCAGAGGCACAGCTGATGAGCTTCTTGGAGCGACACGCAGATGAAGTTGATCTTATCCTGATGGATATCGAACTAGATACGCCTGATCGTACAGGACTGGACGTAGCCTATGTGGTGAGGGAGCGTTTTCCATTGATTCGCATCATCTTTCTGACTAGTTACAAGCGTTGCGAGTACATTGTTCCTGTATTCGGGCAGTTTGAAGGATATGTCTTCAAGGACGTACATCCTCAGATCTTGCGTAAGGCCATCTCAGACGTGACAACTGCGGGAAAAGGAACTTATTATGATACCGATGCGATGAATCTGTATTATCAGTGTATGCAAAATAAAAGGCCGAATCTTTCATCAGAGATGGTGCAGACGCTGGTCTATATGGCCAATGGATACACCAATCCCGAGATTGCGGAGAAAATGACGACGCCTGAGCGATTTTTGACAGAAAATAGCATACGAGAGCGACGCAGGAAGCTCAGAGTATTGCTCAACGCCCAGAATTCAGCTCATATCATTGCGCGTGCCTTTCAGATGGGATATTTGGATACGCATCATATCACTTAGACGAAAAGATGAGGATTACTTTACTACAGATTGTAAGGATTAAAACAGCTTCACCCATTGTACATGAAATGATTCGCCCTATCACTTAGCCTTTGGTGCCAAAAGATACAAGATGTCTTTTGGCATTTTTCTTTCGCTTCCCCACCTACACAATTGTGTTTACTACCTACCTCATTTGTACCCAAACATAACCCATAAGTGGTGATTTTCTCCTGCCTTAATCCCCCATATTTGTATTGTCGCAAGTGAGCAGGGACTTACACCACACTCACTAAAGCACATTTTTTTTAACCAAAACCCTTTATCTATGAACAATTATGCCATGGATACAGCCGCAAGGTTTGGCGAAATACCGTTTGTAGATTTTTCACGTGAGTTGGTTCAAGAAATCTTTGATGGTCTCGTAGAGGCCCATATCCTCCAAGTAGAAGAATATGCCAACTTTATCGAATCGCTCACTGAAGATCTATCCACGTACATCAACCAAACAGTTGACGGTGTATCCTTTGAGCAGGTAGCTGCGTTCGTCGAGAACTACGAGCTACCTGAGGTCGACAACTTACCGCTGACCACGGTGCTCGCGAAGCTGGAAAGCCCCGAAAAGCCCGACGCAAAGCCAGAGGTACAACCTCGGAAATTGGGTGAAGGAGGCCTCCTAAGCGAAGCCAATCTATGGGGAGGTATCCTCGACAATCTGGCACCCGCTGTCACCCGATTGGTAGACAAGATCGGAGACCCAGAGCAGAAGCGATACTTAGAGACATTTGTCGCATACAATGAGGCCATCCTCGAAGGAGCTGCCTTGGTACAGGAGAATATGCCTTCTTACAAGCAAATCCGTGATGCTATCGCTTCATTGATCGTGTCCAACAAGTACAGCATCTTGCAGACATTGGCGAAGCAAGGTATGATGCGCCTAGTCGTGACAGAAGGTGAGATAGAAACCAAATTGACCTTTGGTACATGGAACTCCGCTGCTAGCGGGTCTTCTGGGTCTCAAAAAATGAAGCGTAAGGAGCGAAACAAATCCAAGGACAATGATGCGCGAGGTGTACTGGGCATCTTCAAAGCGAAGAAGTCCAAAAATAAGAATAAGACGCGTACCCTCACAGTCAATACGGCCAAGTCTTACCAGCGCGACTCTAGTGGTTCTCGTGTAGATGTCTTCGGTCGTGTCCTGATTCGCTTCAAGTCAGACTATGCACCGCTAAACGGATAATCAGATGGCGGACCGCTTTGAAAAAGTCTCCCTGGGGTTTGCTGAGTTTGTATCTCAGCTACTTCAGGAGACCTATGACTCTATTCTCTCGGCTCAAAATCATCAGCTCGAACGCTTGGTGGAGATGGACCGAGCCCTGAATATGCCCACGGATAGATTCATAGATAGATACCTATCAGAGGCACAGGTAGAAGCGAAAATGGAGGATGTCTTCGGAGAAGTGCTCAAAGCACAGATGCGCGTGAGCAAAGCCCTACAAGCTACTATCGAAGCGCAAGTAGATTCCCTCAAGGGAATCGTCAATGCAGGAAAACTCACGAATGCAGGCTTTGCGCAACTCTTTCAGTTCATCCAAGAGATGCTGGTAGAAGAGCAAAAAGGCATCCTAGAAACCGTACTCAACCGAATCGATTCGACCCAACTGATCGTAGATTCGGGTGAGATCACCGCAAAACTGGAACTGAGCAACTGGGAGGAAATAATAGAAGATCAAGACAATCTAGATCCTACTCCTAAAATTCGTCGGCCCATCAAAACCCAGCGGTTTGAAGACCCTGAGACAAAACGAACGTACTTGCTCGTGGATCGACAGGAACTTCAGGATATGGCCAAGACCAATTGGGTGATTCCCAGAACGAGGTTGACCGTGACACCCTTGAAAGCTCAGACGGAGACTAACGTATTTGCAGAAGTCAAAATCAAATTCAAGAATCGATGATCACACAACTAATCGAGGAACTGATACTTGCTTTTCAGCTCTGGAGTCGAATGGACGTGGTGGAGATCGAGTCGATTGAGATCTCATTTCCTGATCATGAAACTGTCTTCGTTCGATGAGACCACCAGAAATCCGCTAAGTCAATCGTTCCTTTTCATCCTTCAATCGGTGAGCCAACTGCTTATGCAGCTTGGCTCTCTTTTTTTCTATATATAGAACGACTTTAGCACTTTAAACTAAATACACAGTGTAATAAGTAAGACTACAGATAAAAGACATGAGACATCTGACCTCTCACCCAAGTAGATCCACAGAGGGAAACGAGACATAACCCAATTGATATTTATTCATGACGAACACTTTCAGTTTCATGTCTTGAACGCAGTGAAATCCCTTTCGGAATCGCCTCTCACTTCTGACAGCCTACTTAGGACATGGACTCTACCCATATAGCATGGGTATTCCAACACAGATTAAGGAGATTTGTAATCATTCCTCTCTCCTATCGAATCGGGGGGACAAAACCTGACTCAGACCTTGTGAGTTTTTTCACACGGATCGTAGGATTGAGCTTTTCAATGAGACTCTTGATGAATCCATAGTCCTGGTTAGACATCTTTTGGCCTGCCATTACTTCGACTACTTTTACTTTGATAAATTGCCCTGAATCCACAAATACGCGTTCTTCCTGCTCATATTTCCAAAACTCAAATTTATGAGAGAGAATTTCCTTTGCTGTATCTGAATGATATTCTCCTCCACGAAAGTAAGCAGGTCCTGTATACTCGATGGGACGCACATCGTAGGTATCTCGATTGATCTCCACTCCAATAGCTACTCCTCTGTGTCCATCTGCATAGTGCGACCACATCAGGGGTATCTTGGGATCACGCGAAAGCGAGACGATCCGTATTTCCTTTCGGGCATGATGGATTTTCTCCAGAATCTGGCTGGTATGTGGATGCGTAAAGTTTTCTTCAGGATAATAATAATACCCTTCCATGGGATCATTTAGATCGCGATAGGGCGCTGCGTACAATCGGTTCTTGAGGATGATGTCCACGAAGAATCGAAAATTTTCAAGTGAGCGATACTTGTATAATATGTGAGATTGTATGCTCATCAACTATATACATGATAGATGTCCCAGCGTGATGTTACGCTTGGCTACAATATAGTATGACGAGAGGATAGACTTATATTTTATAGCATCTTTTTCTCTACAAAAAAGTGCTTGACTCAAGCACATACCCTGTATTTTCCATACTTTCATATTTTATAATTCAAACCGAATCCCCTTATTCGCAGTTAAGACATCGATTCATAGGTAAACCCTCAAACTTCGACATTGTGCCACAACTGCGTCTTTTCTTCCTCCTCATCGGATGGCTGCTCCTCCAGGTCTCTCCTTTATTGGCTCAAAGCTCTGGTCTTACGATACAAGGGCAGGTCATCAGTGCCCAAACAAGACAAGCTATGGAGTATGTGACGGTCTTAGCGGTAGATCCTGTTACGGATCAAACACTGAGTGGAACGAATACAGATGAAGACGGAAAATTTCAGTTACAGCTCTCTCAGGCAGCCTTTGTCTTGCGCCTGAGTTTCATCGGCTATCAAAATTTGGAACTCAAAGAATTTACCATTGAGGAGGGGCAGGTGAATCTGGGGAAAATTGCGATGGTCGAAGCAAGTGTGAGCTTGGACGAAGTCACCATCGAAGGGGAGCAATCCTCCACTTCCTTCGAGTTGGACAAGCGCGTTTTTAATGTGGGCAAAGACCTCAGCAGCACAGGCGCATCCGCACTCGAAGTCCTCAACAATGTCCCGTCTGTCAATGTCAACATCGAAGGTCAAATCAGTCTCCGTGGCAGCCAGGGCGTACAGATCCTCATCGATGGCAAGCCCTCTGTCATCGCCAGCGACGAAGGCAATGCCCTAGGAACCATCACCGCAGAGATGATCGACCGCATAGAAGTTATCACGAATCCCTCTGCGAAGTACGATGCGGAAGGCACCTCAGGCATCATCAACATCGTCCTGAAAAAAGAAGAAAAGAAGGGCCTCAATGGCTCCTTTTCGCTCAATACTGGCATACCCCACAACCATAGCTTCGGCTTGAGCCTCAATCGCCGCACGCAGAAGTTCAACCTGTTCAGCCAGCTTGGTGTGGGCTATCGCGAGCTGCCTCGTCAGACGCGCAACATCAATGAAAACCTCCTGACGGGTACCACCATATCCAGTGTGGGAGAGGAATTTCGAAATGAAAACTTTTACAATTTCATTCTGGGGACAGACTATCACATCGATGATTTCAACGTCTTGACCCTCTCTGGTAGCTTCGCATACGAGATTGAGGATCAGCCTTCAGAGACCACCTTTCAACTACTAGGTGACAATGATACTGTCCTTGCAGAATGGAGACGGCAGGAGGTCACGGAGGCTACGAACCCTAAGTTCCAATATGAATTGCAGTACAAACGCGACTTCAAAGATCACAAGGAGCACGATCTGTTGTTTAGCGCATTGGGAAATTTCTTTGGGAAAGATCAGCGTTCACAGTTCCAGAATACGACCTTATCGGGAGAAAATTTTGATGGACTACAGGAGACTCGAACCGCTTTTCAGGAGGCGAAATATACTTTCAAGCTAGACTATACCCGTCCCTTTGATGACAAGTGGAGCATAGAGACGGGTGCCCAATACGTGCTCCAGAATGTCAGCAACGACTTTTCCGTTAGCAACTTCATCAATAATGAGTGGATAGTCGATCCAAACTTGACCAATATATTCGAGTATGTGCAAAATGTGCTGGGTGTCTATGGTACAGGGGCTTATGAGGGAAAAAAATGGGGAATCAAACTAGGGTTGAGAGCGGAAAATACAGATTTGACGACCTTGCTGATCAACACCAATGAGCTGAATGATCAAAACTTCACCAACCTCTTTCCAAGTGCGGCGACCTCATACAAACTGTCCGAAAAAGTCTCTTTACAGGCCTCGTACTCCCGTAGGATTTACCGACCTAGATTGTGGGACCTGAATCCCTTCTTCAATCCACGCAACAGCTTCAGCATCCGCGCAGGGAATCCCAATTTGATGCCTGAGTTTACAGACGCTTATGAATTAAACTCCATTTTTGCTTTCAACAATCTCTCATTTAATACGGGGATCTATCACCGTTTCACCACAGAGGTCATCGAGCGGGTATCCTTCTTCGAAGACAATGTCAACATCGTCACGCCTGTCAACCTGGGGACCAACCAAGCTACGGGCCTCGAACTCAACGCCAAGTACAATCCCGCCAAATGGGTCACGCTGAATGGCGATGCCAACTTTCTGTACTTTAGCCGCTTGGGGACATTTCAATCTACCAGCTTCGACTTTAGCGCTAGTCAATGGTCGGGTAAGCTGACGGGAAAGTTCAAGCTTCCTGCCAAGATCGATTTTGAGGTGACGACGCGCTACGAGTCGGCTATACAGCGTGTACAAGGTGTACGCTCGGCGATCCTATCGGCAGACATGGGGCTGCGTAAAAAGATCCTCAAAGGTCGTGGCGTCCTGAACTTTAGCATCCGAGACATTTTTGCTTCTCGCATACAGGAAACGACGACTATTCAGCCTGATTTTGAATTGTATAGGAGGGACCTTCGCGGCCGATTCATCACATGTGGGTTTAGCTATGGATTTGGGAAAGGTGAAGCCATGGAGTTTTCGGGTGCGAGGAGGAGGTACTGATGAGGAAATGTACGTTTGAATTGCTTGGTAAGAATATAAAAGAGTGCGCCACCCTGCACAAATAGCAGAATGGCACATTCTTTTGTATGTAAGACGAGCGCTAAGCTTAATAACATCCACAGAAGCTACAATCGGTCGCTGCGCACTTTGTACCATCTGAAAAGGTGCAGCAGTAACCGCCATCGCTTGCCTGCGCAGCCCCTTGAGAAAAATCTCGAATACTAATTCCTCTCTTGGGATCTAGTTTTACCTGGATCGGATTTTTATGCTTCATGATCGTAGCGGGCTTGGCACCACTACAACCACAGAAGTCACAGTTACTCGAATAGCACTTCGTCCCGTCTGAGAAAGTACAACAGTAAGATCCCTTGGCTGCAACCTCTACATTCTTAATCATTAAGCCTCTTTTACTCTTCAGGACTTTCCATTTTCCTTTGACAATATCCCCCGAAACAAATCCCGTGGCGGTAGCTGTCGAAAGGATTAAAGCAAAAGCGAAGAGCCAGACAAATAAATTTTTCATATGGTCAATGGTTTGAATAGTGAATGATTGCTATCTAGTCCCTCTTGTGCTTCACTTTGTAACCCATACACGATCCAAAGATGAAAAAAGACCATTTCCTTTGGGAAACAGTCTTTCTTTTTAATCAAAAAATCATTTCTTCTTGTCTACTCAAGGTTCCATCATTTCCTTTGCCTTCTGCGCTTTCTCTGCATGGAGGGGGAGATCAGGATTGAGCTTGGCTGCCATCTCGAATTGCTCCGCTGCCTCTTTGTATTGCTTGTTGGCCATGTAAAAATCTCCCATCGAATCATGGGAGTTGTAGTGATTGGGGGCGGCACTGGCATAGGCCTCAAACTGCGCTTTCGCCATTTCCATATTGCCTTGGCCCATGTAGCCGTATCCCAGCATGTTGTATGCTCCTGGCAATTTTCCCTTTTCCGCAGCAGTCTTTAGGAATGGCATTCCTTTCTCTGGATTATTACCATAGAGGTAAAAAGCACCTACGATCAGTTGCAACTTGTAATCCTCGGGATAGGCTTCGACTAGTTTTTCCATGGCCGCTGATAGATCAAAGTTCTCTTCGCCAAAATGAGAACAAATCTCCTTAACGATTTTTTCTCCTTCGCTCATCTCCCCTTCATAGGTCATAACCTTCTCGACATAGACCTTGGACTCTTCCATTTTCTTTTCTGGATCGAGCGCTTGGAAAAAATTGGCCATGACCATATTGGGATCGGTCTCTACGGCTTTGTGCAGGTTGTCTTCAAAGCGTTGCATATCATGACCCATGGTCTCCATGGCCTCATTCATAAGGTCAATGGCCTCAGGGCTCTCCGAGTGCATGACCATATGCTGTGCATGAGCAAAAGTAAAGAGTGAAAGGCAGCATAAAAGGATGGCTACCTTCAAATTCATTGGTTTAAACATAATGAGATGGGTTAAGTGGTTAATGGTGATTATTCAAATCAACTTCATAGGAAAGTCATCTAGGTGAAGTTACATAAAATTCATTTCCCAATCGGTCGGGAATATCCCCCTATAACCTTACGTTTCATCCTCCTATTTTACTTCACAAATAACTGTCCCATGTCCTTAAATGCCTTAAACTCAAGTGCATTTCCTGAGGGATCGAGGAAAAACATGGTAGCCTGCTCCCCAGGCTGGCCTTCAAAGCGGATGTAAGGCTCGATAACGAAAGATACCTCATGGGCTTGCAAACGATCACGTAACATCTCCCAATCTGCCCAATCCAATACGACACCATAATGCGGAACAGGAACATCATGCCCATCGACAGGATTATGGTGGGTAGCTTCTGACTGCGCGGGGCGAGGTTTCATGTGCAGGACAAATTGATGTCCATAAAAGTTGAGATCGACCCAGTTTGCTGATGAGCGGCCTTCCTCACACTGGAGGATGTCGCGGTAAAAGGCGCGGGTCTCTTGCAAATCATAAACAGGAATGGCTACGTGGAAAGGCGTGAGTTTGGACATGGCAACGGTCATTGGTTTTCCATCAAAGTTAGAGAATTTCACGAGAGATCATACGTATAGTCCTTCTCCCCCTTCTATCACCTCTACCAAACGCATCGTCAGACTTCTCTCTTACAATAGTTCCTAAAGAATGCATCTACCAAGACATTAAATGCCCTCATCTCGCCTTTCCGTGACAGAGTCCAGCAGGGATTTCGCTTTATCCCTATTATTATGACAATACCATATACAAAACATCCAACTAAGATAAACACATGTACAGATTCCCTTTTCCTAGGGATCTCAAATCCATTATTCTTCCAATCAACTCCATATAATTATGACCCAATTTCTCAACACAGCACAGTTTATTCTCCTTCTTTTCCTTCTTATGCTCTCGACTCAGATTCAAGCACAAGTCTCAGACGATTTTGAATCGGGAACGACAGCCAACTGGACCTCCGAAGGTGATGGCGCATTGTTCCTTTCCCCTAATTTTGGTAACCCAGGTGCGAGTATCACAGTCGATGACAATGTCACGGGAGACATCAATTATTCCTTTGCCCCCGCTAAGTATTTAGGCGATTGGCTTACGAATGTGACCCCGAGTGACTCCATCTCACTTGATATCTATGTAGACAGTTCTGATCCTGATCTCATCACAGACATCCCCATTTTTCAAATTCTAGGTCCTGGAGGACGCGCCACTGCACTCGATGGAGTGACCGTACCCACCAACCAATGGAATCGTATAAAAGTCAGCTTGGATTCAACAGAATGGGTGATCGAAGAAGGAAACTGGGAAGCCATTCTTTCAAACGTAACGCAACTCCGTATTCGAAGTGAATATATCGTTGGAGGCGAAGATGTGTATCTTGACAATGTACTGTTGTCCATTTCCCCTGTGAGATTCACCTTTACAGATACGATCTGTTCGACTTTTGAAGATTCGACTTTTGAGGGATGGAACTTTGAAGATGCAGGCGCATTGACCATCGATACAGCCTTTGGCAATCCTGGTTTGGGAATCGAAATTAGAGACCGCTCATCTGTGTTGAGTCAAGCCATTGCGCCTGCTAAGTTTTATGGAGACTGGACAGCCTTGCTCGACAGCGGATACTTGAGCTTCGACCTCAACATTGACAACAGGTCCAATGGCTCACTGCTCGATAAACCCTACCTCGTACGCCTCAGCGGAAATGGAGCCGTTGCCGAGGTTCGCCCCCCTGATTCCATCCTCAATCTCGCCATTGACCAGTGGTATACATTTACCTTTTTGATTGACTCCAGTGTCTGGACCATGCAATCAGGGACTTGGGATAGCTTGATCACATCGGTACAGGAAGTAAGACTAGAGTTTGAGTTCATCCTTGGGAATGAAAGAGCTTCTTTTGATAACTTTTGCTTAGTCCCCAGAGTCTCTCCTACCACTCGTACAGATGAGTGGAAAACTCAGCCTGCTGTCCGGCTTGCACCTAATCCTGCCAATGGATTCTTTACAGCAATCGCGTCAGATGCTCCGATCCAGAAGATCACACTGTATGACTTACGCGGACGCCTGATTCCATCAAGCATTACATATTCGGCACAAGAAGCTCGTGTCTCGACCTCCTATCAAGGACTTACCATCGTACAAATTGAAACGACAAAGGGTATATTGAATAAGAAGATCCTCCTGCAATAGGTAATTAGATAGGTGGAGAACTTAATAAAAATGTAGAACACCGCTTCCTTCAGATTGTATTTGGAGCACATATTTAGCTTCAGTTACAAACTGAAGGAGGCTGCTCTGCGTAGTCATCAAACTACGCAGTCCCAAATCTATTCGTTTCCCAACTAACCAAGCGAGGAGCTCGCCGAGTCAACCTCCTTTTCTTGATTCCTCACTTTGGCTAGCAGCCTGATTTCTCTTTTCCACTCTCTGATTATGACGTCTTTCTCCATACTTCAAGATCTCTGAACCCAATAGGCTCAAGGTTACAAGCCCTATACTCACTCCTACCAATATGTAGATAGCCGTAAACAATCGACTGATCTCTGAACTAGGGGTCAAATCCCCAAATCCCACGGTTGTGATCGTCACCACGCAGAAATAAAAGGACTGAATCCACGTCCAAGGCTCTAACCTATGGAAAAGAATCGTACCCATTCCGATCCATCCTAGGAAGGAAGTCGTAGCAACGAATAATTCTGTCTTGAGTATGAATCGCTTCAACATAGTCTGTCTGGCTTGGCTACGCTAAAGATAGCTTCAAACAAGGCAGTTTTATGCACAACGGCCTTATTAATTCCTCCGTCTTTCTTTGATTTCCCTCCTGTCTTCCCTTCTTTCTCTAGAGTCCTCGATTGCTTCCCTTTTGTCTTCCTGTATCTCTGCCTTTGTAGCCACAATGTCATTCTCCATCGTAGAAAGGAACTCTTGCAGCATGGCCTTGTGTACACGTACTTTTTCCTGTAGAGCGGGTTCAGACGAAAACGTAAAGACCTGAAGCTTCGCATAGATTTCCTTTTGTCTGTTGGTTCTTGCTACTTGTCGTTGCAAGTCATTCTTATCTCCGACGACGTCTCTTCTATCCCCTCTTTGATCTCGACGGTCGTCGCGTACATCTCTTGCATCGCCTAGGTCTCGGTCTGGAGTCGCTCGATCATAGCGGCTTCTGTTGGTCTCTCTGGCTGAGCTTGCTCGTTCGGATTGGCTTTGTGATACTTCGCGTCGGTCTTGGGCGATTTTCTTTTCGCTCTGCTGGATCTCTCTTTGCATGTCAGCAAGCAAGCTTTTCTTGAGGCTGGCGATCTGGACACCATCCTGCTTCTTGAGCGCCATGTCCAATTGCACCAGCTTCGCTTCGAAAGCCTTTAGCTCTGACTGGTCTCGGTCGAGTTGTGCTTGGTTGGCTACTTGTGCCTGCTTGTTTTGCTTGGCTTCCATCGCATTGCGGCGCACTTGCGCATGCGAGCAGTGGGCCAGCAAAAGGAATGTGAGCAAAAACCCTAGGAAATTTTTCATTTGATTCATCATGTTGCGTTTATTCGTTTTGTCCTTTTCCGTCTATTAAATCTATAAGAATTTCTCTTCTTTTTTTTATACTGGTTTGACAATCTTTAAATGATAGGCTTATAAAGCTAGAGAAGGCACCTGATATTCTTCGTTAACAATCGTTAAAAAATGGATATCGCATAGATGCATCAATACCTTCTCTGTCTCGTATTTTCAACCCCTGGCAAATCCATGTGTCTATCATGAAACTTTTTGCCCACGTTATATACTTGTCCTATATGAGAAATGAAGAATACCTGAAGTTAAGACCTATCAGAATAGAAGACTGCCAGAAAATCCATGATGCTTTTCGAGAACAAGGATGGGACAAACCCACATCCCAATACGAATATTACTTCCATCTTCAAGAAAAAGGAGAACGAGACATCATCCTAGCTGAATTCCAACAGACATTTGCTGGCTATCTGACCGTCAAATGGCAATCTGACTATCCTCCTTTTCAGACCAAAGGAATCCCAGAAATCGTAGACTTCAACGTGTTGATGAAGTTCCAGAGGCAAGGGATAGGAAGCCAGCTCATGGACGAGGCAGAAAGACGGATACAGGAGGTTTCAGCTTACGCAGGAATCGGATTTGGGTCCTATCAGGATTACGGAGCAGCCCAAATTCTCTATATCAAGCGAGGATATATCCCCGATGGAAATGGACTCGTAAAAGACGGTATCCCGATAAAGTATGGGGAATCTTTCACCATGGATGATGGCGTGATTTTTTATCTGACTAAGCAATTATGTTGAATATCCACTTTGAGTCATTAAAGCCTAAAAGCCAAGGATAAGCCTAGGTTAAAGGACTGAATCATTGTGTCAAAGTCTCGGATGGTCGTTACATTATTCAAATTCGTCGCAACATTTGGCACCCTTATTCTCCCTCCACTAAATGTAAATGTGGGTAACAAGGCAAAATACTTCCCAATATTGGTTCGAAGTCCTAGTCCTATATCATACCCTAGGCCAATTCCCGTTTCCGAACTCCTACTGAAATTATTGACCAACACTCCATTATCTGTATTCACCTCCAAACCTGGACTTCTTACCCATAAGGGGCCTAAAGCGAATCTTGGATAGATCTGAAATCTTCGAATAACAGGAATTCTATACGCCATTCCTATCAGTACATAGTAGGATCGCCAATCTCCATTTTCCCCATTAAACGTGATCCCTGGTCTGAGATTATTAAAAAGTGCTACCACATCTTGCACATCCGTCTCGAAAGTCTGATACCGAACCCCAGTAGTAAGGGTCACATGCTTGCTGAGCATATATCCACCATAAACATCATACCTGTTACCATTTTGGGCAAAACCCGCATCGGGATTATCGAGATTCGTATCCTGAAAATCACCTAAGGCAACGCTCGCACCTACAGCAATCCCCATAAAATATCTTTTCGTCGTATCCGATTGTGCTTCTACTTGCATACAACACAATACAAAGAGAAAAAATGTCAACAGTTTCATACGCTGATGTATGGCTTTAAACCTCATGGTAAAAGGATCAAACGGTCCAGCAAAAGTCCGACTAACCTCAAAGCCTGACCCTCACCGAACCGCTATCATGGCATAAAAGAGCGATAGAACAGCGGTTTATGAGTCGCTAGCTACTTTTCAATCGTGATGCACCGAGTACAAACGTGTTTCAGAGAGGAGGTCTCCTGCCTTACCACATTTTGAATACGACCACCCTTCCTGTTGATCCTGGCACCTGAAAATCTCCTCTAGAACCCACGACGATGTTATTGCCTTGAATCGCGATTTCGCCTAAGGCTAGATCAACACCCGCGTCCGCAGGGATAAAGGTTTCTGTCAAATTGAAGGTACCTCCTTGCTTGTCAAAGGCATAAACAGCTTCAGGAATAGAGTCATTGCCAGAACCAGCGCCAATAACAATACGGTTGGCCTGGATGTCTCCCGCACGATTGGTCCCAAAATCTCCTAAAGGATGAATCAACTCTTGTGCAAATGTCCAGTTCCCTCCATTTAACGTAAATAAAAACTGTCTATCTCCTGGTTCAAAAGACGTCAGGAGAATCCTGTTGAAGCTGAGTCTCACATCTCCTGGCAGCGCAGCATCTGTATTGGGTACGATGATTTCCTGATCAAATGTATAGCCAGAAGGAGTCAATGAAAAGACCGAGGCACGAATGACAGCCAAATCAAAATTGATTATGCTGCTAGCCACGATGCGGGTCCCTGTGAGATTCAAATCAACTTCAAGCCAGAGGTTATCAGGTCGTGTGATGGTATCTACCAGTTGCCACTGATTGCCTATCCGTCTAAACACAGAGATTGTCCCTGCAATCGTAGAAGTCATAGGATCTAAAGGTCCAAAACTCGTGACGACCAGCGTATTCCCCTTGAGTTCTAAGGCTACACCAAATGCATTATCTGTGATAGGACCTGTGAGGATCTGTTGCTCAACCCAAGAGCCCCCCATTTTTTTGAAGATAAATACCTGACCAGGATCTCCAAAAGCCCCTGTTGCCCCTACAGCCATCCAATTGCCACTGACAGAGAATGATTCACCAAATCCTTCGGCGGGGACATTAGGCGTAATCGTGTTCAATAAGGGAGCCGAGCTTGAGTTCAGAAATTCATACACGGATTGCTCCGCTTGCGAACCTGCATAGATTCGATTCAGGGAGATGTCTACATCCGCAGCAAAACGCTCCGCTGGTACGGGAGCAGCAATGGCTGTCTGAGACTTCGACCCTCCCTTCCTACGGAGGCGAGCAAGCTGATTTGTGCCTGTTGCTTCATGACTGGCATGAACGCGCGCAACAACATCGGTCAAACTAGCTTGCGCTTTGGGTGGCAGGGTACTAAGTACTTCGTTGTACCTCGACATGAGCGCTTCGTCATGGAGACTACTTGTCTCGATCCGAAAATAACGCTCTAGGATCAAACGCTCTACCTCGTGATCGCTTATCTGCACGACATCTGCGGTATTTGCTGCTTGATCTTCCATTAAGTCCTCTTTTTGGCAACTTGTAAAGACGACCATGCTTAAAAAGGCGAATACCCAAAGGGGGTTTCCAATAAATAAAATTGAACGTTTCATGTAATAGATATATTTAGAGTAATGAAGTAACTTAAGTAAGACGACACGTCTCTAGGCATCAAAAAGAATCAAAGCCTTTCCTAATCCTGTCAGGTGGAAGCTATCATAAGCACTACCCAAACCCACTCCTCATCTCAAGGCACAAGGGCAAAAGCTACAAGCAATACAGCAGCTATTACCCATAACTCATGTGAACTATAACCATTATGCAACCTTCTCTCCTCTCACTATGGATATCTTGCGGCATCATAGCTTACGCGCATCGGATCATCCAGTGCCATGATGACAGGCTCCAAGTCCCTAGGGCCTGGTTGACTGTACAACACACCAGGCGTGGGCGTCGTACCTGGGCCGCCTGGATTATAAAAGGGCGTGTAGCCCCCCTCTAAACTTGGAATCTCCAGAACTGTAATGCTCCGCGCAGCCGCAGTATCTCCTACCAAAATAATGTCAATATAATTATCTCGATCTTCTAGATAGCACTCATCATAAGTATCCTGCGCCATCCCCAAGTCGGAGAGTCCCACCACACGGAGTCTCCCTCCCAAGACATCAAAGTCTTGTCCCTCCTTGTCGATCAAAACAGTATCTCCATTTACGCCCCTTGCATGGATAAGCGAGCGAGAGTTTGTATCGATCGTACTGAGCAGATGCCCACGCGCTCCAGCCTTCTGGAGTTGTATAGGCAAGCAAATCTGTCTGAAGAGACACCTTCAAGCCATTCTCTTCTTCAGACTGTGCCCGTGTTGATATACAGCTAGAAAAAACTAACATCAAAATAACTATATATCGCATATAATGTATTTTTTGATTTTTCACCCAAACCAAAAGTACATCGAATGAAAATATAAACACATTAACAAAAGATAAGAAATGGATAATTACCCCTTCATTTTACCTTTGCACCGCTTACCTTGGTTGCGATCCTACTTCTGATCCTGCTCAGTGAAACAGGCGTGATTCCCAGGACATGAGCAATATACTTATCTGGCGCTCTGCCTACGACATTAGGAAAGTCCTTTACGTACTTTTGGTAGCGCTCCTCAGGAGAGAGAAAGACAAATCCCTGTACACGGTTAAACGCTTGATTGAAGACTCTCTTAGTTACATATGTCTTATTGATCACAGAAACATTAGGGTTTTTCAAGAACATATCAAAAAAATCATCATAGTCGATCGTATATACTTTGGTAGGCTCTATGGCCTCGTAGTAAAATTCAGAGGGCTTATCAAATACAATCGAGTGTAAATTACCAAATATATGATACTCTGGAAAAAGCTGAAAAGTAATGTCTTCTGACTGTTCACTCACATGATAGCTGCGTACCATCCCCCGTCTGACAAAAAAGAGCTGTTTTTTGGTTTCCCCCTTACGGATAAAGACCTCACCTTTCTCGACCGTGCGTATCGTTAGATGTCTGAACAATACCAATAGATGTTTCAATTTGATCATTTCTCAACGCTAAGTAAGACTACAAACTAGACAAAGACGATCTCACATTAGATTTCACCACACAAAAGGCAAGAGATTTCATCTCCTCAACTTCCGTACATTTTGTGTATCAACATACATGACACCCCTTTTTAACTCTTCAATATGGAACATTAATATAACCATATGCTTAATGAATGAATAAATAATCTAGGAATTCCTTTCTGGCATCGCAAGAATGGCCCGCTTACAGGATGCGAAATATATCATAATGGGTTCAGTCTGAATTGCACCCAATAGTCGAGGATATGGGCTGGGAGAAACCGCAGTTCCTGCTAGCTGCAAAAAAGCCTCCACAAGGTAGTACTTATGAAGGCGTAGTTGAGTGTAGGTGTATTTGCTTACTTGGAAAATCTATAGCGAACCTCTGGTTTGCCCATAGAAATCATCGATTGGAGTTCCTTCGCCGCAGGTACTGCGTTCCAGCGCAATTCATAAGATCCCTTAGGGAGTTTTTCATAGGTTCCCTTGGGGAAGAAGATTTGGCCTGGAAAATAATTCTGACCAGGGAAGGTCTTTTGTCCAGGAACCAGCATCGCTTTTGATTTATTAGAACTGGCGACTACTTTGCCCTCCGAACTGACAATCTCGGCCTTGATAAAGAAAATAAGGAAATTCTCTCCCTCCTTTCCAATCTCATAAAAGCCTACGAGGTTGTCATATTGCTTAGAAGATTTGTCTACATTCAAAAAAGAGCCAAAACCCCTGAGGGCGCGCAGGTCTCCCAAAAACTTAGTGGGGTTTTCAGCAAAAGCTTTGGCCGACTGAGCATTGCCTATTTGGATGACAGAATGTTGGGCCTGAATGGGTAGATAACATAAAAATATAACTACAAAAATCCAGAGATATCTCATGTGATGGTTTGTTTATGGGAAATGATTCATAAAAAGCGTAAAGTGCCGCTTTTCCTCATCTATAATAAGCATGAGAATGAGAAAAGCACTCGACTTCGGCAGAGAAGGTCTCCCTTTTGTCACCGAAAGGAGGAACCACTAGCAAAATAGCATCTATTCTCTCCCTATATTTACTACCAGAATGTATCGAATATGGAACTCACCTCATTTCTCAAAAGCAAAAATCTCTTTACAGATGAAGAATGTACCACAATTGATGCGGCATTCGATAAAACCGTCATTTCTAAAGGTACCGTCATCCAGAGTGTGAATAGATATTCCAAAAGATTACTTTTTATTGAATCAGGACTATTCAGAGTATTCTACAATGAAGATGGAAAAGACATTACGCATTTCTTTTTTGACGAAAACTACTTCATAGCACCCATCAACAGTATTTATTTCAATAAATCTGAGCTTTACGAATGGGAGACCCTTGAGAAATGTAATGTAAAAATCATTCAGTATGAAGATTTTATGACGCTGGGGGAGCAATATCCTAAACTGATCCGGCTCGCATTAGAATTTTCTGTTCAATTATTAGATCTATTCTCCCAAAAGCTCAACCTTCTTCAATTCCAAACAGCCGCTGACAAGTACAGTATTTTCCTCGACATGTATCCAAATCTCAACAATCGAGTCTCTCTGGGTGATGTGGCCTCTTTTCTGGGCATCACCCAGCAAACATTGAGTGTCGTCAGATCAAAAAAAATGTAGCTTCTGGGTATTTTTTAATTTAGATGAAATGTTTTGGCATATCAATCTATGACCTTTGGATCAAAGAAATATTTGATCACAAGGCTACCTAAGCCATCAATAAAAAATATCATGACAAAGACCAATGATCCAAAGGAAATCCTGAAGATGATAAAAATGCTTTCCCCTCAAAGCCTTCCAAGATTGGAGTATATCTCTCGCGAAGACCTGAGTATATCCAATGTTCGCGAAGGCGGGATCAAGGAGGATGCGCTACTCACCACAGATATGCGCTACCCAGCACCTGATAACTATCCTGTAGGGGCGGAGAACGCACACGGCGAAATCGAGATGCTCGGAGATGTCGCAGCTACCCACTGGTATGTCGAAGCAGATGGAATCACCTGGCACTTCGTATCCGCAGGTGATCCCAATAATGAACCTTATGTCATGGTCCATGGATTTCCAGAAAGCTGGTATACCTTCCATAACCAAGTAAGAGACCTCTCCGATCAATTTTACTGTATTGCAGTCGATACCCTGGGCAATGGCCAAAGTGACAAGCGACTAGATCTCGACTACCGCTACTCAGCCATTGCGGCTTCCCTCGCGAAGCTGCTCGACAAAATGGGAATTGACCGTTTCAACCTTGGGGGGCACGATCGAGGATCGGTTATCTCTGACCACCTCCTGAATGTCGAGGGCATGGAGCAGCGCGTCTTGCGATATATCCGTATGCAGCAGTCAGCCAATGAGCCACACGGAGACCCCAAGCCCCCTCACAAATTATTCTCTGCTGCGTGGTTCCCGAGGCTGATGAAATGGACAGGCTTCCCCCGTTTGGCCTATGCTGCCAGCATGTACCGCGTCAAAGACATCGCACCTGAAGTCTTGAGACGTCTCGACCACGAAGTAAAGTATAAAGGAATAGCCGAAGCATCACCTCGCCAGTTTGACCATACCAGCCTAGAGCAAGAACTGGAAGACCGTCACAACTTTCTATTCGCGAAAATGACCATGCCTGTGCTGTTTTTACAAGGAAAAAATGACCCAGGCCAGCATCCCGAAGAGTACGAACATACAGCAGACTTCGTGACCAATGGACGTGTGCAGTTCATTGATGGCAATCATTTCTTTCAGCTGGGCGCAGCAGAAGCGAGTACGAAAGCCATGCGTGATTTCTTATCTGAGTCGTTATCCTAACCCCCGTCCCTTTCTCTAATAACCTACCGTGATGTGTAGAGCGGGGCGTGTGCCTAGCCGCAGATCTTGCAGGCAGCATGCGTCCCCACCATTTTAATTTTACAAAATATGAAAACCTTTTATATCGTAGTGCTTGTCCTATCGGGACTGGCATTGTTCTATGCCTGTACCATGCGATTGATCAATCCAAAAGGGGCCGTCTTCCTCCAGACCTTTTTCGAAAATCCAGAGAACAGCTTAGACAATCATACCGATTGGGTAAGTGAAATCCGAGGAGTAGGAGCCGTGATGCTCTTAGGAGGAATCGTTGTCCTTTTGGGGGCTGTAAAGGCCGATTTTAGGTTTACCTCTTTTGTCGTGGCGACCGTCATCTTTACAGGAGTTGTGATGGGGCGGTCACTGAGCTTCTTCCTAGAAGGGGTTCCCCATCCGAATCTGATTCGCGTTGCGATTGTTGAAGGTGTATTAGCTGCGCTGAACATTTATGGCTTACTAAGGCTATATGGGACATCTTTTGAGCACACCCAACACTTAGGATAACCCCCATTTCCACCGTCTATTTCAACTCTTCAATTTGGGGGAAGATACTTACTTCCCCTCCCACCAGCGTGGGTACTCCATCCTCATGGAATCGGTCAATACAATGGGCTCTCCTATCTGTGGTGTAGCGATCGGCATATTCATTTTCTCCGCTTGGGCAGTGACTCTCTCGATCGGATCTGTCCAGCTATGGGAGGCCAGGCTAAACGCCCCCCAATGAATAGGGACGATCATTTTTGCTCCTACATCCTGCCCTGCTTGCACCGTCTGCTCAGGCATCATGTGTACATCTGCCCAGAGTTTGTTGTATTGTCCGCATTCCATCAAAGCAATATCAAACCCACCATATCTTTTACCGATTTCTTTGAAATGCTTGCCATAGCCACCGTCCCCACTAAAATAGAGCTTCTTCGTATCTGATTGGAGAACCCACGAACCCCAGAGCGTGGCTGACTGATCGTTGAGTCCTCGACCTGACATATGGCGAGAAGGCGTAAAGGCGACCGTCAAGCCATTAAAAGCTTGCTCGTCCCACCAGTCCATTTTACTGATTTTATCTTCTGGAATGTCCCATTTTCTCAAGTGATTATCCACTCCCAGCGGCACGAAAAAATGACCTGTCTTTTCCTTGAGTTGATCAATAGATTCATAGTCCAGATGGTCATAATGGTCATGAGAAATGATCACCGCGTCAATCTCAGGTAGTTGCGTAATATCAATTGGCATTTGGCTATGGTATCGTTTTCTCCCAAACCAGTGGTGAGGAGCCGCATATTGGCTGAAGATGGGGTCAAACAAAATGATTTTCTCATTCCACTCAATCAAAAAAGTCGAATGGCCAAACCAAGTCAATCGCATCAACGAATCGGGCTTTTCAGTCAAGCTTTCAGGCGCAATCTTCTGGACTTGAAGGTCTGCTTTGGGTGCTAAATCGGGATCAGGCTGCAACATTTCCTTCACCATTTGCTGTATGCTATGGCAGTCCACCTGCATATTGATGACTTCTTCATTGAGGAAGATGCCATCAGCGTAGTGGCCTGTCTTAGCAAATAGCTGCTTCTGCGCATCACTTACCGATCCTCCAAACTGAGGGCTAATATTGACAAAGGCGATGCCGACAAGGATAACTGACAGAATCAACGCTCCGACAGAGAGGAAGAACCATTTGATGACGCTTTTCATTAATAAATGTGATTGTTCTGAACTAGCTTTTGCAGTGATTTCAATAATACACTGATTTTTAATCATTTGCAATCTACAAAAGCCAACATATCGGATGGATCAAGGAAGGGCTTCCTCATAATGTTCCAACACAAATTCTGTAATCCAGCGCTGCACCTTCCCTTTTTGCGCATCGGTCGCTTCTCTGAACGCATGGTCTACCTTAGCCAGTGGATGAAAACGATTCAGAATCCCCAGCTCATTTAGACGTGCTTGGAGGAGTTCGCTTTGGGAAAAGGGGACAATTTGATCTGCTTGCCCGTGAATGAGCAGCGTAGGCGGAGCTTGTGGCCCTACGTGATGAACGGGAGAAAAGGTATAGGCAAGTTGTTCGGCACGGACGCTATCGGTGGCAGGATCAAATCCAAAGAGATAATGCGTGACATCCAGACACTTTTGCCACCTTTCGGGAAGCCGCTCTGTGATTTGCTTGAGGCTATCGATCAGCGGCATCTGATCACGATACAACTTTCCTAGATCTGTGGGTCCGTAGACATCGACCAGATAGCGAATCGGTAACTCAGACTTTGCACCAAAGTCGGCCCCATCCATATAGGCTAACACTTGTGCGATATGTCCTCCCGCAGATTCTCCCAGCAGTCCGACATTGTCCGTATCAAACCCCAAGCTATCTGCGTGATCTTCGATCCATTGTAGCGCGGCAAATCCGTCCTCCAGACAAGCGGGAAAAGGCGGAGTGCCCAGTCGTGCCAGCGTATAGTCGGGGCTGACAATGGCATACCCTTGGCTGCGCAATTGATTGAAAGCATCGTTGAAGCGGGCGTTGTTAACCGAGACTTTCCCTCCTGTGATCCAGGCTCCTCCGTGGATATAGACTAGCACAGGGGCTTTTTCATATACTTGCTGCGTCGGTTGGTACACGTCTAGGGTGAGTTCCCCTCGAAACGGAAGCCCAAAGAGCACTTCGCCTTGCAATAGAGGGGCCTCCTCTGTTTGGAAGAAAAATAGTAGATACCCACCTATCAAGAGGCATAGCCCCAATATGAGTCCAATGATGATCGTGACAAATCGCTTCATGGGGGTAAGTTATTCATTTCAGAAGGGAAGATGCAAGAGGTAGCAGGAGGAGAGATTTTGTGGGTGGGGTTAAGCCAGCAGTTGAGATGGTATGATTTAGAAAAGGAACATGATTCCTTGAGCCATTTTTCACAAAAAAACGTATACTAGAATTATGAGCAAAGAATATCAACATATACTAGCGCGTGCCATGTCTTTACCTCAAAACGAGTTTTTTGCATTGGTTCAAGCTCTATTGGAGAAAGTTCAAGATAAAATCGGTCAGGAAACAGGTATTTCTCCTATGCCTTTGGAAGATCAAGAGCTTTTTGCAGAATTAGATCGTAGAGTCGAAGAGATTCGTACTGGCAAAGTAAAGCCCATTCCATGAGAGGAAATCATGGAGAAACTCAGAAAAAGAATGGGATAACCTATGACTTTTTCCTATGATTTTCACCCCTTGGCTGAAGAGGAATTATTTGATGCCATTGACTATCTGGACAGCCAAAGGGAAGGATATGGAGCCTTATTAGCTGAATCAGCAGCTAGTATACTAGATCAGATAACAGCCCATCCAGAAAAATTTCCCATTGTTTCTCCAGCTTCTTAAAGACGGAGAGCTTTGCTCCCAAAACCCTTCCATAGAACTTATTCCATATTCTTTGATTTTGATGGACAGCGTATCTTAATCGCTTGCTTTTTCAATAATCGAAGAGATCCAAATATGTGGCAAGATAGAGAATAAGTCTTTGGGCGTGCCCTTTCAGGTCGTTCCCTTTCGGACTTCATTTCATTTCGGTGTATTGCACAAGCTTGTTAGCTTCCTTGTAGGCAACTCACGCATGGATCAACCATAGTATTTCAGAGCATATCCATACAATCCCAACCCTTGCCTACAGTAACCAAACAGAATACGGAGCAGACCCTCGCCCCGTATTAACAAAATCAGCCCATTCATCCACCTTACAACCGAACCCCAAGACCTATACTTGGAATCGGTACAATCGTATTTGATTGAATGGATGCATTTCCCAATGGAACCTCTCCATCTGAAATAAGCGGAATAGCGAACACAGCTTCTGACATGAGGTAAAACCTTTCCTGTTTGAATGGATACCACAGATAGCCAATCCGAGGACTAATGTTCCAAAATTCATAGGTTACTGCTGCATCTGTGTTACGATCTGTCAAGGTCCATGTCTCGTAACCAAAGGGCAAACTCACCTGCCAACCTTTATGCGGATGTTGTTTATTCAAGAAAAATCGAAATGAGAAATTAATGGCAAAATCTTGAGAAGCACTCAAGTCAATGGTGGCCTCATCATAATCGAATCCCAACTGATTGAAGGCCTCTGAAAGTTGAGAAGCAAAAATGTTGGTTCCCACCTGCCAACGAGGATGTATGGCATAATGCCCGACAACTGAGTAGCCTCCACTCACAAACTGTAAGGGCTTCAGCTCGATGTAAATGTTGGCGCCTCGCTTTTCTTGTGCGTACGCACTCAAAGATAGTAGTACGAAAACTACTATGACCACATAACGTTTCATCTTTGTGACTTGATTAAAAATCCTTTTTTCTGTCAAAAAATATTTTGATATCTAAGGGAATGTGACTACCCCTCATTGTTAACCTCTTCCTATAGTCAGGGGGGGGGAGGGCCGCACAGCGTAGCCATACGTCTCGCATGTACCCTCAAAGCCAGTCTTTCATCTACACAAAAGACATATTGGCTCCCCTTCCCCACCACTGCCTAAGTGATGATCATGTCAGTTCAGGCTTACTGTGCCATTCATGGAAAATTCCTCCTGGGTCTCTCTGGGCACGAATCTCCTCTACTCTCTTGAAGTTTTCGGGTTTCATAAAGGAGTCCGTACGCTTATGTAGGCCCTCATCTGCCAATTGAATTCCCGTAGAAAGATGTTGCATCTTTTTGAGCATATCACTTGCCCAGTTGCCATATTTAGGGGTATCGCCCGCATCCTTCCAACAGCTATACAGGGAAAGATACACATTGTCTTCCTTACTATAAGCCATGTCTTCATACAGATCGCCAGGATGCCAATTGAGCCATAAAAAGTGAGCGGGCGCTGGAGGCAAGGTCTCTGAAATCTCTCGGATATAAGGGAGCAAGTCATCTATGTGCGCATGTGTCCAAATGTTATCTACGCCCCAGCAGTAATCTTCTGGATAGTGAGACATCACCGTTTTGTAGAGCATATCGATCCCCCAGTCAATGACAGGAGTTCTGATGATGGCCTTCTTCGCAATGGGACTGTTCTTCATGAACTGCTGGGCCTCTTCAAACTCATCTTTGTTATCGGCAAAAATGGGAGCAACTGCTTCGATACCAGGCCCAAGTATCCCCATCATATTTCGGTTCATGGCCATCTGAAACTCTACCGCCTTAGGAATTCCAGGTCCCACGTCATAAGCCCAGCGATAGACATCCTCTAGGTGTTTCATCTTAAAATCGTGGGTAATGACCGCTCGGTATTTGGGTAGGTCGTATACATTGAGGTAGAATTTGACTACGATCCCAAAGAAGCCAGCCCCTGCACCTCGAGCGGCCCAAAACAGGTCCGAGTTTGTCTCTTGATTGGCGTGGACCAGTTCACCGTCGGCTGTGATAATATCTAATCCTATCACACTTTCACAGGCAATCCCCAGTTTGCGGCCATTCCAACCGTAACCGCCCTGTAACAGATAGCCTCCCAAACAAACACCCTGACAATGCCCTGCTGGGAAGAAGAGATCCTTTTTATACAGCGCCTTCATCAGGGTACTCCCCCCTACCCCTGGACCCGCTTCAGCCGTTTTCTCTTCTACATTGACACTGAACTGATCGAAGTGCTTCATGTCGATCAGCATACAGTCGTCCCGCAGGAAGTTGGCACTGAAACTGTGCCCACCAGAGGTAATCGTGATCCTACGACCGACTTTTTTGGCGTATCGGACAATGTGTATGATGTCTTCGACAGTCCTGGGCTCATAAATACCCGCGGGCCTACGGTCAACAGGCGTTTTACTGAAAAGGGTCGCCATGACCACTTCTTCAAAGTTCTTGTCGCCCTTATGAAAGGTATCGCCACTGATCGCCAAAGGCACCTCGTCAGTCGCGAACTGTGCGTGTAGCTGCGGAAGTATAACAGCCAAATGGTTCATTTCCTCTGCACAATGCTGAAGCAGATCTTGCGCAAATTGCTTGGGCAGGGTTTGGATTTTTTGGAGAACCTTCACAGCTGCTTTTTCGAAGAAGTTGTCCCCACGAGCGGCGATGTACTTTCCACCCATCCAGAAGCGAGAGCGCATTTCCGTCCCCTTTACTGTCACCCGCACTTGGTGTACCAAATAGCCAAAGTCAACCGGTAGCTTGGGGTGTCCGATTCGTGCGCAGATGTATACCGCCTTCTCGGAGTTATTGACTGTGTCGAAAGAAAAGCCAAAATCTATCGGCGATTGGAACTGGATGGCTGCATCCATCGGTGTCTCGCCAATGTACTCTTCAACGATCGACGTCCGACCGATGTAGCAGTTATCCGCTCTTCCGTCTTCCCACTTCGCAGTCAGATGGGACTTGGGGTGCCACAACTTATAACGGTTGTCTTCAGATCCATGCCAGCCAAACCACCAATCCCACATCTCGGGGGTAGTATCGGGCATATGGGTCTTCAAAGCAACGGCTATGCTGCCGTCCTCGGCAACGGAAAAGCCTGTTTCGGTAGGCATGTCCCCGTCATTTTCTAGGAGCGCTGCCTCCTCTATGTCAGGAAGGGTACCCCAGGAGAGTGGAGTTGAGGTATGCGCAGCTACATGCTCAGGTACCGTTGCCATTTGTTCACGATAGAAAGAATCGTAAGCTGATTGAAGATCCTTGGTGTTAAAACCAAGATATGACTTTGCCATTGGGTAGGTTTTGTAGTGAATAATGGCAAAGCTAGCGAGCGCGTCTCGCAAGAATCTTGCATTAATACAAGAAATGGATGCGCTTATTTCTTTAGTTTACTCAACCAACCAGGGGAGATACCGCAAAATTCTGCGATGTACTTAGAGGGGACATGCTGAATGACAGAGGGCATTTCTTCTAGCAGGTATGCGTACTTTTCTTTGGAGGAATAGGAGATGAGTTTTGTTTTCAAGTCGTTCTCCTCCACCATGGCTGTTTTCAGGACGTCGTTATAAAACTTAAAAAACTGTTCATCTCGTTCCATTAACGTCGTAATAGCATTGAGGGGAAGCACGCCTACTACTGAGGGCATGATGGCTTTGAGTTCACAGTTGGTGGGCGTCTGGGTAAAAAAGCTATCCAGAGTCGTCATGATGGGATGCAGGTCTTCCAAGTAGAAATTGATGGTATTAGCCGCCCCCGTTTTCTCGTGAATGTACCTACACACAAAGCCTCCCTGAAGAACCAAATAGACATGTCGACAAACTTCGCCTGGCATGATCAGGGTATCCTTTGACTTGACGGCAGCCAGGCTGACCGCCTCTTCAAAAAACGAACGGTTCTCCTCTAATACATAGGAGGATTGGAGACTCCTGAGGTATGTATCAATGTGGATGAGGGCCTGTTCTCGGTTCATGTAGGTTAATATACGAGCATTTTTTTAATATGGGGGAGACGGATCAAAGGTTTGTCCTCTTCCCCTAAACTGCCACCGTTTTCAAGTAAAAATTCTTATTAACTTTTTCATATTCATCTGGGGTTTTATCCCCGATGGAACTGTGGGGTCAGATGGAATTATAGACCTTCCACCACTCTTAGATCTGTTCATTGAATTTATTGATGGACTCAAACCATTCGAGATTCAGACATCCACGTCTGAGGGTGCCGTTAAGCCTTTCAATGATGCCATTCTGAGACGGCTTCCCTGGTTGAATGAGTTTAAGTTCACCCTTTATAGAGTCCTGCATCCCCCCAAACAAAAAAAGCCAGCCCTTACGGACTGACTTATCGTGGCGCAGGGGGAATCGAACCCCCAACCTCAGGGTTATGAAGTCTTTCACTTTTCTACTTAATAGGGCACTTATTCCTGCAGCAATAATTTCACTGTTTCTACCTTTCCTGATTCACTAGATAAACGCAAAAAATAAATACCAGGTAATAAGCTTCCTTTTTCTATCAGCAGACTCCCGCCATTTATCTGCGAGTAGCTTCTGACCACCCTGCCAGTCAGACTGATCAATTGCGCCTGGAAGGTTTCATTCCTTTGGGTATTCCAGGATACGACTGTCTGGTCTCGAAAAGGATTAGGCGCTACACCAACCGTTGAGATGAAGGATAGCTCCTGGAGAGAAGTGATGCTAGATTCATCCACCAAGTATCGGGTAGTACCCGAGCCCTGCTGGAACAGCTTCAATACATCGTTGTCTGCATCATCTTGAACAATTTCTCTCGTGATCGCTGGACCGGGAATGGTATCTCCAGGGATGATGGAAGCCAGGATAAAGACCTCTCCCTCAAATCTACCGATCAAATGGGCAGGTGAACCCGTTGAGTCCACATCATTGACTCCGTTGAACATACTACCATCAGCTTGAAAGACTTCCTGTAGCACCCCACCACTGGCAATCAGGATTCGGTTGCCGCATTGCTCGATGCGTTCACGGCGAGGCGTCGGCTGAGCCATGATCTCTACTCCATCTACGGTAACGGTGGCTTCTACCCATTCTCCAGACAAATCTGGGACACCTGCCTCGATGGGGGTAGTACAGTCAGTATAGTAAGGCTCCGGGTACTCCGTTCCATAGGAAAAAGGTACCACGGGGGTATTCACCCTGGGGATTTCGGTAGCTGAACCAGCATATCTTTTTTCTGCATCAAAATTCGCCTTTGAAATCAGATAGTTGACCGGAGGGTTTTGGAAATTAATAAAATAGTTGATGTAAGAATAGTTGATAAAGTACGCTTCCCCTACTTTGACAACCGTAGTTGGAAAAATATCTCCTGTTGGAAAAATATCTCCTTCAGGCACGGCAGAGTTCCAATCATCACTGGTGATGAATTTAGTCACAAAAGGGACCGCAGGGTCGTCAGGGCTGGGACTGGAAGCCGGATTAGCTGCATTACTTACCACGATCAATTCATCCCCATCCAAATACATGCCATCCCCACTGCGCAAATACCCAGTCGGCAAGCTCACCTCGGTTGCCTGAGAGGGGTTATTGATCATGATCTTGTAGATCTTATCAAGGGTAGAATGCACCACAAGCAGATAGCCGTCCGGGTGGTACTCAATTCCATTGAAACCGGTACCAGTGAAGGGATTGCCAGGCGCCAAACTGTTATCCTGGAAGAAGATCGAGGCTACACCTGCATCATCGACCTTGTAAATAACACCTTGATCGGAATTGGTCACATAGGCATTGCCCATGTTATCCACCGCCACATCGTTCACAAAGGTGAGTCCTGGAAATTGATTGAGGGAAGCCATGTTGATCGAGTCAATCAAAGACGCATCTGATAGGTTGAAGCGGAACAGCCAGGCTACAGTGGGATTTTGAATATTGCCTGCCACAACTAGCAGGCGATCGTTAAGGCTGTCTATCTGCAAGCCGAAGGTACCATTACCATTGAATAAAGGCCCCGGAATCAGGTTGGAGATGAGTCCATCTGTACGAACCAAGTTGATCGCACCTGTCAGGGCAGATGAGGTGATAAAGGATTGCCTCGTCGGGTCATACTCGATCCCCTCAGGCAGGAAGGGAAGGTTGAAGGAATTATAAGAGATAAATTCGATAGCGTCTATCTCTGGTCTCACATCATAGGTGACCCGCATCGGATCATCCAAGGCAATGATCACAGGCTCCAGATCTCTTGGACCAGGTTGTGTATATTCCTCTCCAGGAAAGGGAGTGGTACCCGGACCGCCTGGACTATAAAAGCCTGTATACCCTCCCTCCAGGCTTGGGATCTCCAGGAACAGGACGTTTCTGGCTGCCGCGGTATCTCCCACCAGAATGATATCAATGTAGTTGTCACGGTCTTCCACGTAGCAATCCCCGTAGACCACATCTCCTCCTTCAGGAGCTCCCAGATCAGATAGCCCCACGACCCGCAAGCTTCCTCCCAATACCTGGTAGTCCACGCTGTCCTGAGTCATGAGTATGGTATCGCCATTGGCACCTCTGACATGGATTCGGAAGAATGTCTCGTAATCCGTAGGAAGCACGCCCCGTACGCCATCAGGAGAAAAACCACCAGTCGTGAGCATACGCAAGCGAAAATCCCCTTCATTGTACAAGTCAAATTCAGAATTAGGGGGGATTCGGTTCCCTACAAACTGTGCTAAAAATGAGCTACTGAACCCTTCTCCGACGGGTTCATCCCCCACATAATTCAGTTTGGCTCCTACTAACCTTGGACCATTGAGCGAGTCATATGGACTTGTGGTGGTTTCCCAGCTAAGGCCAACGGCACTCACTACTTGATTATTGGGGCCTACGAGCATAAGGGGATTGTCATCAGCTACGACATCACACCTTACTGGGAATCGTGCAGCAGGGTCGCTACTCGGAAGCTCATTTGCAAACTCTCCAAATAACACCATGCAATTTCGCTCATTGTTCTCTCCATTTGGAAATATGCCAGCAGCCATGGGGGTTACGACTTCTCCTGTATTCAGGGTAAACCTAAAATCTGTCAAATCAATGGTATTGGTTAGTACTGGCCAACTAAATACAACCGGTAAGCCATCCAGGCCTATGGCTCCATCCTTCAACTCTTCATAGGGAGTTTGCAAGACATAGAGTGCCCCTATTTGTTGCTGGGTGGAAGTAAGGGTAAATGCGCCCACATTCGTGGTATCACAATTGGTATCAGACAACCATGCTCCTCCTGCCTGTTGTGTAACGGCTTCGTTAATCGCAGGGACAGGAACCCCCACAATGTCGCTGAAACCCAAGCCTGCAGAAAGAATCCTGGGAACAGAATCCCAATAGTCAGCCTCTATTAGATCGCCATCAAAGAAGGTGGCAAAAGGTCCAGCAGGATAGTTGACCGTGGTATCCTGGGCAATCGTAGGTGAAATTGCACCCAGGAAAATTAATATGGATAAGAAAATACTTTTGTTCATTTTGTTGACTTATTGAATGGGTAAATAGATGTTTGACAGGCTCAAAACCAGAGGAAGGATCAGCATACCTTCACAGGAATCTGAGTGAATTGACCCAGGGTGAAGGTGAATGCTGCTCAGAGACTGATGAAGTAATTGGAGGGTAGTGGGCCTGGTTGTGTCCCAGAACTCCTACAGTTGTTCTACTTCCTATTTACCGCTTAACAAAGCTTGATTGGAAAATACCTCTATCAGTTTTCCCAGAAATAACGTATAAGCCTGATGGAAGACTACTCACATCTATTCTGTTTTGTGGATTGGATGAACTAGCAGGAAGAACAAATTCCTGACCTTTTGCATTGATAATGGTTACGTCTAGAATAGCGTTTCCAGCCTGAAAGTGAATGTAATCCTGTGTTGGATTGGGATAGACCTTAATGTCTATCGCATTTGCTATGGGTTCAACTGAGGTTGTAACTTCAATGGCTCCATTCATGTCGAACCTGGAGAAAAATTTCCAAATCTCCTCGCAGCCGTTGATGTCTCTATTTACCCTTTGTGCATTCGTATTTTCATCTGGCCAGGTATGTCCACCTCCTGTTATTCTAAAATGTTCTACTACTGTTCCTTCATCACCATTAGCATATACAATGTGTTCTACTGTGCTTCCATCATTGGGGTCTGTATCGGGAAGTGATGTGGTAGTAGGAATCGAATCGCAATTGTTGTGTGTGATAAAAAGGTCCAGTATATACTGCACAGATTGTGAAAAGGGACTGCCATTGTAAGCTACATTAAAATCGTTTGTTCCGTGAATTTGAAGCAATGAGAGGGGTCTTTCGGGTGTAATCAAACTATCTGGCACGGTACTTACGACCGTTCCTGCAACAGAAGCAACCGAAGCAATCCTATCGCTCAATTGACCTGCCAAAAAAATGCTAAAAAACCCTCCGAATGACATTCCACAAGCGTACACTCTATCCATGTTTACGTTATAGTCTGCTGCAATCGTATCAATAATTGCACTGGTAAAAAGTACATCATCAGGCAATGAATCATTACCAAAATTCCAACCGGGAGCTGTACCGCCAACGATAGGTGCTCCTTGCGGATGAGCCACCAAAAAGCCTACCGAGTCAGCAAGCGGACGAAAATCGTGGTCATCCATTTGTGCCTGTGCAGTCCCTCCCAATCCATGATAGCTCAATACTAAAGGGGCACTTGAATTGCCAGTATAGGAAGATGGAACATAAAGGATGAATTCACGCTGGACAGAATCTACTGTAAGGGTGTAATTGATGGTTTGCTGTGCTAAAGAAAGCAGCGGCAGCAAGAAAGCCAATAGGCTTAGGTTAACTGTTTTCATTTTAAGTAAATTTTTGTGAATTAGGTTTTATTGGTTCAAATACTACAGGAATAGTCAGGGGGCCATTGCCTCACTAAGTGCAAGGGCTTGACTATGGGAGTATTCAAAATGCTATTCAATCACAGTTGTCCAATTTTCACTTTCGTTAATCATATCAGCAACCCACTGACTCACAGTTGTAGTTCCTATGGGTCTGTGAAAATCTCTCATAATGGTGGTGTGATATTCTCCATTTCCAATCAAACCTTGAAAACGAACAGGGTAGGCTGCATTTAATTCATTGGTTGCTTCAATCAATTCTAATTCGTGAGCCATCGCACCCATACCTGCTGCTATGACAGAGTCTTGCTTAGAACTCGTGTATGCTAATGTGAAATTAGCATCTTGAGAAAGTTGGTAGGCGTGATAATCCGTTAAGTTTCCATCTGTTCCAATACAATTGCCGCAACTTGCAGGTAAAAACGCATTGGCATTCCAATAATCGAAAAGCATAGGAAGAACTCCTGCCGAGCTGATACCCACTCCTGCATCATTTATAACTATTATTTTGACATCCGGATAAAGCTTTCTAACCAATGGCAATGCAGCATGAACCGCAAATCCACCAGCACTCTGTCCAGCAAGGACTATTTTATCAGGAGAGGGATAGGTTTGTACGATTACATCCAGCGAAGCCGATAAGTTCTGGATGCCCTTGAAAAAGCGGTCATTTATCCCATCTCCATCACTGTCTACTTCGTTATCTCCCATCATCCCGGATCCATCACAGTAGGGCACATAGCCCACGTTGTAGGTAGCGGTCGGATTTTGTGGGTCACTTGGATCTATCACGCCAAGAGGCAAAAATGGAATCCCTGTTGGTGTAGCACCACAAGCCACAGGACTACAAAAACCGCCACCTTGAAGAAAAATCAGCAGACTGTTGCTACTGCCATCTCGGGTAAACATGGAGAATTCATTGCCTGTAAAGCAAATTGGTGCATCAATACCTGTAAAAGTATGTTCAGTAACACCTTGAGGTCTGGGAGCTGAACTGCTTGGCGTAAATACCCCCAGATACCTATCGATCCCCTGATCGTAGAGTTCCTGGAAGGGCACTGGCTTTTCAGTCACGGTGATATAGCCCGCTTTGGTTTCCGTTCCTTCGGCTTCGCCATTGTTTACCGTCAGGCTCACCTCATAGCTACCTGCGACGGTGTAGGTCACCGTTGGATTGGGTTCAGTAGAGTTGGCAGGCTCTCCCCCTTCGAAGGTCCAGGTCCATGACGTCGGATCCCCCGTTGAAAGATCGGTAAAATCAATGCTGTCGCCTTCCTCTACCGTCAACTGGCTCGCCATGAAATCGGCGGTGATAACAGTAGGCACTTCTTTGTCGCAGCCCATTGCTAACAACAGAAAACTGATAAACAGCGGGAAAAAGAAGGATCTAGTCATGATTTAGTTGAGTTAAATTTAAGAATGGATTGTTCTTCAGGCTCTTGCCTGAGCAATGGATCCCCATGCTCTTGAGAACACACAAGAGTATTATTTGGGGTAAAATGGGTAGGCTGCAAAGCAGCAAGAAAAAAGGAAACAAGGGGAATGGGAGGCAGGCAAGATTGGTACCTCCCTTTCTCACTTCTCATCGAACCATAAATCTGGCGATGCTTGACCTCCTGCCGTCATGCAATCGGAGGAAGTATGAGCCTGTGGGCAAGGCTGTAATATCCACTTCGATGGTTTGTTCTCCTTTTTCGGCAAACTCCTGTTGCTGGCGTATCAGGCGTCCATTCGTGTCATATATACGAACCGTTACCGTATGGCTCTCCGTTAAATTGAAACTGACCTGAAAATTGTCAGACGTTGCGGGATTTGGGTAGGGCGTAAGGTTCAGGCTGGTAGAGGAAGTGGGATTCTCACTAGGATCTAGGAGTAAATCATCGGATAAAGAGAGTACGCCCCCGTCATTGGTGTACAGCTTGGCGGTATAATTCGCCGACAGGTCTATCCCGGTAAGTAGTACATCCTGGTCGTTGTCACCATCCACATCAGCAAAGGCAACCGAGCCATCAACTAAGTCGTCAAAAGGTGTACCCGACGCTTGGGTAAAATTGCCCAATCCATCATTAGTATACAGTCCTGTGTACGGAAAGACAAGGAGCCCCGTCCCCCCTATAATGAGTAAATCCTGGTCATTGTCGCTATCCACATCGGCAAAAGCCACCTCGCTGCCCATAAGCCCTGGAAAAGGGGTACCCGCCACTTGGGTGAAATTGCCCGAGCCGTCATTGGTGTATAGTCTCGAGATGCCGACAGTTCCGTTAGTCCCCGTGATGAGCACATCCTGGTCTTTGTCGCCATCTACATCGGCAAAGGCAATCGCGCTGAGGGCTACACCGGCGAAAGGAGTTCCCAACACTTCGGTAAAGCTGCCCGAGCCGTCATTGGTGTACAGCTTTGAACTTACACCGCTACCATCGGGCGAGCCCGTGATGAGCACATCCTGGTCGTTGTCGCCGTCCACATCGGCAAAGGCGATGAAGCCTTCACGTACGCCCGTAAAAGGCGTCCCCAACACTTCGGTAAAGCTGCCCGATCCATTATTGATGTATAGCCTCGCTGTAGTGATATAAACAGGACTGGAAACCTGGATTCCCGTGATGAGCACATCTTGATCGTTGTCACCATCCACATCGGCAAAGACGACGGAGCTCTCATTGACGCCCTGAAAAGGTGTTCCAATTACTTCGGTAAAGTTACCCGACCCGTCATTGGTGTACAATTTCGAGCTGAACGACCCTGTGATGAGTACATCCTGATCCTTATCGCCGTCCACATCGGCAAAGGCGATCGAGCCTTCTGAAACGCCGGAAAATGGCGTGCCCAACACTTCGGAAAAGTTACCCGAGCCATCATTGGTGTACAGTTTGGCTATGAGAACACTAGGGGGTTGCCCCGTAAAGTTTATCCCCGTGATGAGCAGATCCTGGTCGTTATCGCCGTCCACATCAGCAAAGGCGATTGAGCTCTCTTGAACGCCAGTAAATGGTGTCCCCAGCACTTCGAAAAAATTCTGGGCAAAGGTCTGTGAAGGAAACGAAAAACTGATAAGGAGAAGAAGTAAGCATAACCTGTTCATGATACTATTCTTTTTGTTGAGGTGAATAGATGATTGGCAGGTTAAAACTATTGGTAGGATCTGTACGGAGTCATGAAAATGTGAGTGGATCGACTTTTGGGTAACTTGAAATCTACTTTTAAGCTGATAAAGTAAATAAGGATGGTGAGAATGGCTCGAATCAAATCATTTACTTTGAATGTACCCTACCCAGACCCTTCACCTGTAAATTCTAGTTAGCATCTTCAAGTACGGATAGATTTCATGTCATGATACGGTTATTTCATATTGGTCTTGAGTCATTTCACTTCGATTATACCCATTGTGCTTTAAAACTTATCTTACCTTTGAAGCTCAAATTTTTTTGTTAAATCAGGCCTCAAGCAAACTTGATCCTTGAATTTTGCTCCCATTGAATGTGAAACTTATTCTTTGGGACAAAACCATATGGTAGGCATATGTCAAAAAAAAATAGTACTCAAATCATTATCCTTAGTGCACTGTCCATCACCATTTTGATGCACTTCCAGCGCGGCCTGTTGCTATTCGCAACCCAAAAAGATCTCGCAGCCAATTTTGGTGTGACCCTCGAAACCCTGCTGCTGAGGATGCTTTTCTTTTTTAGCTATGCCTGTTTGCTGTTGAGCTTTAACATTCTTTGGAAAGACAAATCTCCCTTCCTGGGCCGCAAGGGATCCAATGTCCTCACCAACTTTGTGATATTCCTATCGGCAGGCGTTATCACCACGAATGTCATGGTGAATTTTCTTTCTGATGGGATAGAAAAGAGGCAGTTGTTCATGATCATTGCCACAGACTTTCTGATTGTTCACCCCATCCTATTGTTATTCGCTCGCTTTATCAAGCTAAATTTTCAGCAACAACAACTCCTTCTAGAGAAGGAGCAGGCCAAGCAAAGTGCTTTGCAGCATCAGCTGGAAGCTTTGCGTACGCAGATCAATCCTCACTTTTTGTTCAATGCGTTAAATTCCCTGACCGTACTAATCCGCAAAAAATCTGATCGGGCTATACCCTTTGTACATCAACTGTCATGGCTCTTACGTGCAACTCTGCACAGAAGTGACGAGGACTTGATTACGATTCAAAATGAACTGGAGTATTTGGAAAGTTATACTTTTCTACAAAAGGAACGCTTTGCTGAAAAATTCAGGGTGGATGTTCAAATTCCAGAAAAATGGAAAAAGGAACTCATTCCTTCTTTTTCCCTGCAGATGTTGGCAGAAAATGCCATTAAGCATAATATCGTTTCCAGTGAATACCCGCTTTTGATCGAAATCTATCCGGAGGGAGAATATCTGATCATTCGAAATCAGATCAAAAAAAGAAGAGACGCATCCGAAGGTACAGGCATAGGCTTATTTAATTTATCTATCCGTTTTAAGCTTTTAAAGAAGAGGGATATTCAAATAAGCCAAGACAAAAACCATTTCATCGTAAAATTACCCATTCAAAAAGATGAAGGCTATCATAATTGAAGATGAGCAATCAGCTACAGAAGAGTTAAAGTTTTTGCTCCAGTTTATCGCTCCTGACATACAAGTCATAAAATCGATAGAGACGGTATCTGATGCTATTTCCTTTTTTAAGAAAAAGGAAGCGTATGATGTGGTCTTCATGGATATCCATTTGGGAGATGGAATCTCTTTTGAAATCGTAAGGGAAGTGGAACCGACAGCTCCGATCATATTTACAACCGCCTTTGATCAATATGCGATCCAAGCTTTCAAGTTAAATAGCATTGACTATTTGCTGAAACCTATTCGGGAGGAAGAACTCAAAAATGCCATCCACAAATTGAAAGCCAATCGTCGGCAAACGCTTATTTCTCCTCAGCAAATAGAGGCTTTTATGAGCCTGATGAACACTCCAAAAAAGAAATACAGAGTTTCATTTCTCGTTCAGAAAAAGAAAAAGCTTATTCCAATAGCGTCCTTAGACTTTGCTTTCTTCTTCATACAAGATGGGATTGTGAGGGGTACGATCCATGAAAATGAAACTTATATCTTCAGTGAGAAGCTGGAAGATTTAGAGACTGACTTGAATCCTGAATTATTTTTCAGAGTCAATCGTCAATATTTGGTTCAGCGATCGGCCATCAAATCGCTCCAGCCCTACTTCAATGGTCGATTGGTGATCGAGCTACAGCCTCAGGTAAAGGACCAAATCATTGTTAGCAAAGCCAATACTTCTAGGTTGAAAGCTTGGTTGAAGGATTCCAATTATTCGAGTGCAAATTGATTTCTTACGCTAAGGTTATTGAGGTATTGATTCAGTCTAACTCACGGCTTACATCTATGGATTTCGTCTTGGCTGTCCAAATCCAGCCAGCACATAAAAAATTAATTATCAAATATTTAAATACCGAACAGGGCTTCAACTTGGATTTCTATACCTAAAAGAAAAAGTCGATTTCTTGTACCTATGTTGTACCCAATAAAAAAGCACTTATCCCGATTATGGGATAAGTGCTTGATTATCATCGTGGCGCAGGGGGGAATCGAACCCCCGACCTCAGGGTTATGAATCCTGCGCTCTAACCTTCTGAGCTACCGCGCCTTGGATAAGCAATAATAAAGCACCCAAAAGGCCCTTTGAATTATTGCGAGTGCAAATATAAAACTCTTTTATGCTTCTTACCAAAATTTGTTGAAATTCTCTGGAGAAGTTTCGATAAAGGCGATTATCTGCCCTGCTCCCCCTTCTTAAGTCACCCATCATAACGCGTTCTCTTTAGCCCCTACTACCCTATCCCTGCCTCCCACGACATCTTTTCTTTCACTCTGGCCAGCGCATCCTTTGTCGTTCGCAAATGGCGATCCCTCATTTTACATCCAATCAGATCCATTTTCTTTCACATCCCCCCCTTGGTTTGTTGAACTAACACCTCCAAAATCTTCAACATTTTAGCATGAATATTCAACAAATAAAAATAATATACTCATGATCAATTACTTATCGATAACTACATATATTGATTTTCTACCGTTTTCTCTCCGATCATTACATCAAATTCGAAAATTGACGTTCCTTATCGGTGTTTTTCTACCAATTATCGACTAAATAATACCAAAATTCGAAATAATGTATAGAAATGACCGCTTAAAGGTCCCTATTCTTCCACAGGTAGATGAATTCCTTACAGATGCCCTTTCCATCAAGAAAGACTATGATCCTTCCACATTATTACAAGAATCATTTATTACCAATTTTTGTAATGTCCAAAAAAGAATACCTCAACCGTTGTCTAATTATACTTAGATGAACCAGAAAGTCTACTCTTGTAATCCCCCGTATCTTCCTTCTACCCTCTTTGGGATGCTCCTCCTACTTATAGGGATGCTCCCCCAACACAGTTTCGCACAAGACTGCAACTGTGATATTACATTAGATTCTACAACTACATTCGCCAGTGGGCTCGCCACCGCCTATCAGCCAGGAGATACGATCTGTATCATGGCAGGCCAGCGTCACCGACTGATGCTCAGAGACTGGACAGGCACAGCCCAAGATCCACTTGTCTTCATCAACTGCGGAGGCCAAGTAGACATATATAGCAACGACTTTCACTACGGCATCAGCATGGTGAATGTCCAACACGTCAAACTGCTGGGAAATGGCGATCCCAGCCATCCCTATGGGATACGTGTGTCCAAAGGAAACAAAGGAGACGGCATCTCTATCACAGGCATTAGCACAAATGTCGAAATCGCCCATACCGAAATTGACAGCACATTTAGTAATGCCATCCTCTGCCGCGCTGCGCCTACCTGTGATTCGGCTACGCACAGAGGCAATTTCCTCATGGAAGATATCAAGATCCACGACAATTATATCCACGATGTCAACGGTGAGGGGATTGCTGTAGGATCTATTTTCTATACCAGCGGGCGAACGGTCTACTGCGGAGGTGTTCAGCATACCTACATGCCCCACCTAATTGATGGCGTAAAAATTTACCAAAATACCATCGCACGCACAGGACTGGAAGGCATACAGGTCTTCAGCGCACCTTCAGACGTAGATATATATGACAATGAAGTCACCTTCTATGGACTACGAGAGCAAGGAGGAGAAAATGAAGGAATCAACCTAGGTGCGGGAGCTACAGGTCACATTTTTCGCAATACCTTCAAAGATGGCTTAGGAACGGCCATCGAGATTCACGGTATCGGAAATACAAGAGTAGACAACAACCTCATCGTAAGGGCAGGCGTCAATTATGCTCCAGAAAATTCTAGCCTCGCAGCCTACGGTATCTTTGTCAACGACCAATCTACGCTTGCAGGTTATTATTTTCAGTTTATTAATAATACCATCATCGAACCCAAAACAGATGGAATCAGATTCTCCTCTGTCATTTCTTCCAATAACATCATAAGCAACAACCTCATCGTAGCGCCTGGAGCCTACTCACAATACGAAACAGATAATACAAGCGCCGAAGGCAATGACGCATACGTTTTCCTCTCCAATGGGACAACTGTCGACATGGCCTCCAATACATTTGCCCAAGAAACGCAAAACCTCGGCCTCGCAGATCCCACTCAGGATAACTTTGCCCTCTTAGGCACCTCCTCACTCATAGATGCAGGGACCAACATCAGCGGACTAAATATCAGTACTGATATCCAAGGAATCGACCGCAGCACCAATCTGTCAGCAGATGTAGGTGCATTTGAGTTTCAAGCGGCTCCCACCAACCTCAACTGTGGGTGCGACGTGGTGATCCCACTGAATGTGCAAACCGCCAATGGCGCAAACTATTCCTACGCCCCAGGCGATACGGTGTGTATCCTAGGGGGAGCCAGAAACCACCTAGAACTCGTTAACTGGACAGGCTCACAAGCAGAACCTGTGGTTTTCATCAACTGTGGGGGACCTATAGAACTATTCAATAGCGATCAGGCATTTGGTCTGCACCTGGAGAGCCTCCAACATGTAGAGATGACCGCGCTTTCCACTACCACGCATCCCTATGGAATTACGATCAAAGGCACGCAAACAGGTGGTTCTGGAATCCTCCTCGATGGACATACACAAAATGTCTCTATCTCCCATATCGAAATCAAAGACATAGATGGTGCGGGACTTAAAGCATACAATGAGCCTGACTGTAACTCCCCTTACCTCAGAGGAAACTATACCATGAGCGACATTGAGGTGCATCATCTCTATGTACATGATGTGCAGCAGCAAGGTATGATCTTAGGATCTCCTAATTACACAGGCTATCAGACTTCCTGTAGCCCCAAGGCACTCCTCCCTCATCTCATGGCCAATCTCAACGTCCATCACAACCAGATCGAACAGACGGGATATGAAGGGATCATGATCAATTCTTCTCCTAGTAACTCGAACATCCACCACAACGAAGTGCGTACTTCGGGTCTTCGAGCAGTAGATAAGTGCATGGCAGGCATCCATATGGGCGGAGGTACAGCAGGAGATGTCCACAGCAACGCTATCTATGACACTAAGGGAGACGGGATCGTAGTAGAAGGACTCGGAGACAATAAAATCTACAACAACATCATCGCACGTACAGGTACAGGACAGACTACACATCAAGCCCACGGTATTCATATATTAGAAGTTTCGCCTATTTACCAAGCGGGATTCCATGTGATGCACAATACCATCGTGAGCCCCAAAAACAGAGGCATCTTCATGGAAGTGACCACCATGAAAACCAATAAAATCGTCAATAACATCGTCACCGATCCTGGTGAATTGGACCATCAAGACGCAAACGCACACGAATATTCGCCTACAGAAGCATTCATTCACCTAGAAGGCCGTACAGGTGCCAAAATCTCACACAACTTACTCGAACTGGAACTTGACGATATTCATTTTACAGATCACGAAAATGACAACTACAACTTGCTCAGCACCTCTCCTGCTGTGGACGAGGGCATGAACCTTTCTTATGCAGGTGTGTTGCAAGACTTCAATGACAGCGCGCGAAGCAATGTGGATATTTTTGACATCGGTGCGCTAGAGTTCGGCTCTAATCCCAGCGTGAAGGCCTGTGATTGTGCGGTGACCATCGACACGAGCATGCACTTCGCCAATGGCAACCAGTACACCTACCAGCCAGGGGATACCATTTGTATCGCAGCAGGAACCCGTAGATTCCTCCGATTCATGAACTGGTCAGGGACAGCAGAAGACCCACTCGTATTTGTCAACCTCGGCGGGACAGTCACGATCCAGCAGTCGGGTAAGCAGCCAGGACTCCAATTTGCCAATGTACAACACGCCCGCATCATCGGCAATGGCCTCAGCCAAACACGCGAAGGATTTGTCATCAAAGGACAAGGGCAGGGAGGCAACAAGCAATACAAGCGCAATGGCGTAGAATTCACAGGGCTCACAAAGGATATCGTGGTCGAGCAGGTAGAAGTATATAATATCTACAAGCACGGGATTTTTATCAGGGGGAATGTCAGTAATGGGAATACCATGGAAGACGTTGTCATCCGACGAAACTATATTCACGACATCGACGGGATGGGTATACAAGTATTTGCAGGAGGAAATGTGCAGAAGCAAATCAACGGCGGAGACCCTGCCACACTCCAGCAAATGAAAAATATTCTCATCGAAGACAATGAGGTCCTCCGTACAGGTATGACAGGTATCCGTGTGGTAGGGGTAGGAAAAGAGGTCATCGTCCGTCAAAATGAAGTCAGCGTATACGGAGGAGGTCAGCGAAATGGCCGAAACATCGGGATTCAACTCGGAGGTGGTGTCTGGGATTCGAAAGTATACAATAACAAACTCTCAGACGGATACGGCACAGGAATCATCCTCAGAGGGGCGGGCAGCAACCATGTATATAACAACCTCATCGTAGAACCTGGAAAAAATAGCAGCTCTACGCGCAAAAATAGAAGCTTCCACGGGATACAGATAGCAGACCGCAACACCAGCACAATAGCCAATACATTTATCCTCAACAATACCATCGTAAGTCCTGCAGGTAATGGCATCCGCATGCTCAATGCCTACGGAGATACGAATCTCGTCGCCAATAATCTGGTAGTGGATCCAGGTGCTTGGGAACTCAAATGGCAGCGCTATCACAACAGGGCCTACCTGACTGTGAAGAAAAATGCCTCTATTACTGCTCAGCAAAATTTCTACCACCTAGAGGTAGACAGCATTAAATTCACCCATCCCGCAGCGGATGACTATTCTCTGCTAGCCAGCTCACCTGCCGTAGATGGAGGACTAGACATAGACTCACTGGGCATCCACGAGGACATAGCCGAAGGACACCGATTCTATGGTACAAGCGTAGACAGAGGCGCATATGAGACCCTCACGACTAACCACTGTAACTGTGACATCGTGTTAGACCCAGAGGTAACCTTTGCGAGTGGCTATAGCTATGACTACGCTCCTGGTGATACCATCTGTATCACAGCAGGCTCACGCGCATCCCTCCAATTGAGAGATTGGTACGGGACAGCCGAGCAACCACTGGTATTCATGAACTCAGGTGGATTGGTGAAAATTGGCAATGATCCTTCCCTCTCAGGTCTTTCTATCATCGACAGCAAGCACCTCCAACTGACAGGATATGCGATCCAAGACATCACCTACGGGATCAGAGTCGCCAATACAGGTGCAGGAAATGGCCTCACGGTATATGGCAAAAGCTCTGACATTGAAATAGACCATATCGAGATCAGCAACCCAAATTTCTCTGGTATCATGATCAAGGCTGATCCTACAGCTACCCTCGAAACCAGTCGGGACTCATTCACCATGCGCAACATCATCGTACGCGACAACTATGTTCACCACGTACCTGGAGAAGGATTGTATATCGGATCTTCTGGGTACAAAGGACTTTCCATAACATCAGGAGACAGCACCATTACTGTCCTGCCACATGTGATCCGCGGTCTACAAGTGTACAATAATATCGTCGAACACACGGGATGGGATGGCATACAGATCAGCTCAGCTGACAGCAGTGTCCATGTCCACAACAATGTGGTAAGAGACTACGGAGAGTATAAGACAGCAAGCCAGCAGGCAGGAATCTTGATCGGAGGTGGAACGACAGGAAATTTCTACAACAATGAAATCCACAACGGAAGCGGAAGTGGCATCGAATTGCTAGGAATCGGTGACAACTATGTTTACAATAATATCATCACTAACGCTGGATATAACTATTATCCTGACAGTGTCTCTTTGCGCGCTTATGGGATCTTTACAAACGATGTAGTTGTCAATGAAGGAACAGGTTTCCATATCTTGAATAATACCATCGTTAATCCTAAAACAGACGGTATCCGCATGTACTCTACTGAGGCGACTAATAATGAGATCATCAACAATCTAATTGTAGCACCTGGAGCTTATGACCTTTACATGAATGATGGCATCCTTGCGACAGATCCTGTAGATGCTTATATCAATCTCGGAACGGGTGTCACAGCTACAGTGGCGAATAACGTACAGGTAATGGATATTGACAGTGCAGGGTTCACAAACTATGTAAATGAAGATTATACCCTCACATCTTTCTCACCTGCTATCGACCAAGGACAGCAAGTAGTGACTGCAAGCATTTTTTATGACTTTGCAGGAGGTTCTCGTCAGTTGGGAAATCAAACAGATGCAGGAGCTTTTGAGTATGTCCCTGTCAGCAACAGCAATGCAAGAAAGCGTGAATCTAATGACACAGATTCCTTTACAACACCTGTACTAGAAAATGATTCACAAGTTCAAGTAACTGCCTTTCCTAATCCTACAACTGACTTCTTAAATATTGAGGGGAATGAATATGTGATCAATGTATATGATCAATCAGGGAAAGTAGTAATGAACCAAGCATATCATGGTCAGAATGGAAATATTGCTCAAACAATCAGTGTCGGCGATTTACCTCTAGGCGTATATGTTTTGAGTATTAATTCTGAGCAAAGTACTTCTCATGTAAAATTTGTCAAAAACTAATTTTCTCTCTCTATTATCTCTTTTTCTCTGTACACATGGGGTTTTCCTCAGG
>JBCBPW010000011.1:0-106640 GCA_039820545.1 Bacteroidota bacterium
ATGGAGCCTACATAGGTGCGACTGCTTCAAAAGCCATGAGGAATACGATGTTGTTCTCGACGATCATGGTATTTCTTCCTGCCTACTACCTCTCGTTGCCTTGGTTAGAGGATCATGCCCTTTGGTTTTCCATGCTTATGTTCATGTTGGCTCGTACAGGATCCATGGCATATTTGGCCTCGCGCAATTTACGCATCAAGTCCAATGTGGGGCAAACTTATCGAAAATGAAAGATTTATCATATGATAATCGCTTGATTAAAGTGGAATTTTGAACTACAATTTCCTCAAGAAAATAAGAAGTAAAACCCTTGATAGTTAATCGCTTATTAGATTTACTACAAATTCCTCCTACAAAATATTTGGTTTTTTTCACGTTACCCTTTGAAAAAAGTTTCCATTTCTGAATCGGCGTCAATACATATACTAGGGATATGAAACAATAACGCCATGAAAAACGCACCTACAACAACACGCCAGCGATGTCTGGATTTACAGGAAGAAGTTACTTATATTTTTCGTATCATATCTTCTGGTTCTCAAAAATTCCAAGCACGTGCTCTTGCGCGTTTTCTTACCAAGTCTGCAAAATTTACATCTTCGCAACCTTTAAGAGGGATTTTATCCGATTATGCACTCACTCAGGTACAACAGTTGATCTACCTACTCATCGACCGTAATTTTATCAATGAATCAAGCAATGCCTTATTCTTGACAGAAAAAGGGAGAAGATATTTACTCCAACCACAGCCTGTCATGGTATGGGAAAATCAATTGAGGTTGAAATCTATGGAGCGTTCTCTCTATCAAGCGTTGCGGAAACTTCGACAGTTGCTCGGGACCAAGGAAGAGGTTAGACCTTACATCATTTTTCCTGATCATTCGATGGATGAACTCGTGCGTAAACTTCCCCAAGACCTGGATGAACTACAACAAATCTATGGCTGGGGTCCCAACAGGTGCAATAAATATGGAGCAGCGGTCTTATCCTGCATACAGGAAATAAAAGCAGCGCACAAAAATTCTCGCTTTCAGGAACTCCTTAGTAGAAGTAAACGCAACAGCTATCAGGAAGTCAAAAGCCTCTATCTCGCAGGAGAGAGTCCTCAAGCCATTGCAGACAAACGGAAGGTGAAAGTCAGTACTGTCCAAAATATGCTGTCTGAATTATACGAAATTGGAGAGGTGGATATGTACCCCTGGATTGAACAGAATATTCCTCCTTCAATATTTGAAAAGGGAGCAGATTATTTTCGACAAAATAAAAATTCCCGAATCAAGGATGCTTTTCGCCAGCTCGGGATTGATTATGAGATATTGAAACTATGTAGGCTTTATGTCTCTCAAGTGCAAGAAAGAGAAGAGGAGTTTTCTATCCAGGAATAGCAGGATACACTTTTCTTAATCTAGATATAAGACTGCAATAGACCTACAGCACGACATAATTTAGGCTCTGGCTGCACAACCTGAAGACACAACCCATACTTTCCTTTTCCCTTTAGTATCACCTCCACTCTCCAGAAGAGAAGGAGCAGCTCAATCTTTACTGAAATTTAACCTAAAAACTCATGGAAAATCCAGGAATGGAAAAAGTGAACCTGCAACATGAAGCAACAGCGATCTTTAAGACCGTCAAGCTATTAGAGAAGCCCTATTCTGCCAATTATATCATCAACCTTCTTCTAGGGAATACAAACTTTCAACTGCGTGCCTCGACACACCAAAATCTGGAAACCTTTGGTGTATTAGAAGATCATCATTTCTCCTATCTGGAAGATATCATCAAGCTCTTACTTTCCAGGACCTATCTGCTTGTCATCAATAAGGTATATGGAACCCTCGCCTTGAGCATGCAGGGAGAACGCTTCCTAGCTAAGCCTTATGCACTCGAAGTGAGTAAGTTTATCCTCTACAGGCCTTGGCATGAAATCTACCTCTCCAAGAAACTCAAAGATTGGCGACTTGCAGTAGCAGATAGAGAGGAAAAAAAGCCCTATGAGATCATGACGAATTATGTCCTGAGCCAAGTTATGCTCGTCTTTCCTTTGAGCCCTATGGAGGTATCTAGAATTATAGGAACCGACGGACTAAATAGCCAAGCAATAGATGAGTTGGTTCAGATTATCAAAGACTTACAAGCGAAAAAAGCAGAAGACGAACGCTCAGGGCTCTACCGAAAAGTCTATTCCAAGCGTTACCGAAAGATCAAGGAGTTATTCGAAGCTGATATTGAGCTAGATGAAATCAGCCGTCGTCAAGGAGTGGAACCAAGAGCGCTACGTGAAGCACTGCTCCAACTTCACCAAACCAAAGAGATTGATATTCGTCCGTGGGTTGAGCGACATGTATCATCAACAGATCTCCATCGTGGGACAGCCTATTTCAGAGAGGCAGAGGATAAGCGCCTTAGTCATGCTAAGGAAGTACTCGATATGGACTACGATACACTTGCGTGGTGTAAGGCATACATTTTCCACGAGGAACGAGATGTACTGGGGGTTTGATTTTGTATTTCTTTTTTATCTGTTGTATGGTGAATGAGGGTGAAGCAGGCGCCTTCGGGCGCTCTTCACCCTCTGATTATTTCATCCAACAATACTGGAAGCATCTAATGCGTCCAAGAGGCCAGGACCATCGATATTTCGGGGGCCTGTTTGATGCTCAGCGCGATGCTGACAGCGATGATCCCTACGACTAGCGCAAAAAACGCTAAGCGTGATCCTGTACGCAGTCTTTTCTTGTATTGAGCTGTGAAGTACTTGTGATCTATAGGAAAGGGAATCACAGGTCTTTTGGGAGGCCTTTGCTTGATTTTTTCCATGTTCTCTTCAAACCCATAAACGCCCCACGGGAGCACGTCATTATCTGACTCCTCGTAGTTCCAGGTACATCGATCTTCGATCACGTCATATTGGGTAGGGTGAAAAGCGAAATTTCGGTAGGTACGAATGAGCATATTGCACGCTTCCTTAATGGAGGAGCCTCTATGCAAGGCTTGGTAGAACTTTGAAGCGATATGCGCAGATGTATCACTCGGTCCTTCACTGTGGGTAGCCATGACTGCTGGTACATCCTTCTTTAGGAAGAACTCTACCCAGTCTTTTGTCGCGCAGCCACTCAAAAATACCACTTTGAGATTGGGTAAGCGATCAATGAAGCGACTCAATTCAGGCATCAGTACCGAAGTTTCAAAATCTTCCGATTCGAAGGCGAGACGTCCTGCCTGTGGTTGTCCTACAAAGTGTAGGATTTCTATTTGACGATGGAGACCATAGGTATCGAGAAGATCCAGAAAGTATTTGTTGGATCTATTTCCCTTTTCGATGGCTTTGTACCTATGGAAAGTACCTTTGGGTTGAAGGATGCGGGCAAGATGTTTACGCTCATGTACATAGGGGCGTATTCGTCTTTTACCCTGGTAAGAGTTGACGCAAGCAAGGAATACAATGGGCATTCGCTCAGATCGAAGCATGATAGGTTTGGATTACAAGTGAGAACGAAGCAGATAATTGAGTTTCAGTAGGTGTGTGTCAAGTGGGAGAATCAGTAAAGAAGGGCTTTAACGATCGGTAGCTGCTTTCTGGCTTCTCCCAATACAAAAACAAGTGAGATAAATTTATTTTTATAGAAAAATAAGTATGTGTAAAATAAATTTATGAAAACATAATTTATCAATAAAGTAAAAAGAACTGCACTTTTTGTCAAATCCTTACATAGATATTCCTAAGATTTGGAGCAACATGAAGATGAGAAAGCCCATCATTAGGAAAGTCAATACACCCAGACCCACACGACGAATGCGCCTTTGACGGATTTGTCCTTGCCCTACATTTGCTGTGGATTTGACTTTGGGAATCGGAAGCTGCCAGCCGAGATCCGCCCTGTGCTCCAGGGCATAAACACCCCATGCGATTTTATTTTTTTCTAGATGAATACGCCGACCTTTCCAATCAAATGAATTGGCTTCGATGTCATATGCTACAGGCTGTAAGACAAAGTGTTGGGGATAGTTTTCCTTCACCAAGGTAAGGGCCTCTCTCAGCATTTCGCCCTTGCCCATAGCCGCATAAAATCCGTTGGCAATCTCTTTGACAAACTGTCGATTTTGGGTAGTATCTGTCGCGATGATGGCGGGAATGTCTCTATTAAGTAGCGTCTCTAACAAGTTGGGCGAAGCAAATCCACTGAGATACAATGTCTGTAAGTAGGGAAACTGGCCGATCTTTGCAGCGAAATCAAGGTCATCATCGAAACCAGGCAGCCAACTAGACTCCGCCGATCCTGCCAGATGAATCAACTTCACCGATGGATTGAATTTATATTCATGAATGACATCTACCAGGGAGTGAGATCCCAAAGGCCATGCGCGAATCAATTCAAAACTCTCTAGGACGGCATATCTCAAGAGCAACTCCTCGATCATCTGCAACTCCTGCGTAATGCGCCGCAATTGCTGTTGATTTCGGATCGCTTGAGGGCTTCCGAGAATGATGATAGGTATTTCTGCATATGTATCCATGAAAGATCCAGTTTATAAGGATTTGTCCACAACCTTTGTTGAGAAGAAATGGGTGAGACTTATCGTGTGGTTTAATAATATACGCCTAGGTTGAAGAACGATTTAGCCTCTCACAATCAAGGCACATTACCACTAAGGAGCCTGAACAATTTCGAAAGGATAGGATAATATTCTGCCGTATTTATCCACTTAATATTACGGATTATAGGGATTTGGCGTAATTTAACCTTCATTAAAAGAAAAAATATGAGAATATACTGGCTGCTGGTATGGATGATCGGTTTTCAGGTGATGGCTACTTACGCACAATCTGAAAGCAAAGGACTCCCCATAAGGGACGAATTTCAGCGTGCAGTAGATAAGGGTAGCAGGACCATGAAGGGGCTTCCAGGTCCCAATTATTTCCAGAATCATGCAGATTATGACATCAAAGTGGAAGTTGTCCCCAATGACGCTGCTCAAAGTACCCGTATCATAGGCCAGGAATCTATCACCTACTACAATGAAAGCCCAGATGAGTTGGAGCAATTGGTCATCAGGCTTTTCCAGGACTTTTATCGCAAAAAAATAGGAGATGGGTTAGATCATGATTTTGGGCTCCAGAAGGAAGAGTTTACGCAGGGGGTGTTGATTGAATCGATCATCATCAATGGAGAACCTCTAGAAGAAGATGCCTACATACGTACAGGCACCAACCTTTATATTCCTTTAGAGAATGCGTTGAAGACCAGGGATTCGATCCAGCTTGACATCTCTTGGTCCAACGAAATCACAAAAGGGAACTCCGTCCGTATGGGAAGCTATCCTTCGAGTCGTGATCCAGAGAAACAGGCGTTTTTTGTTGCCTACTGGTATCCACAAATCGCTGTATATGACGACCTCTACGGCTGGGACGAAATCCAGTATACAGGTCTTGTAGAGCATTATCTCGATCTAAATGATTACAAGATTGAGATTACAGCACCCGAAGATTTCCTCGTGTGGTCTACAGGCATCCTCCAAAATTCTGATCAGATCCTGGCTTCGCCTTATCTCGATCGTTATCAACTCGCGCAGACTGTGGATACGGTCGTCCGTATCGTGGGGAGAAGAGACATTGAGCGCAAAGAAAGTGGAGAAACCACCTTTACAACCCAGGCTGCAGATGGCAAACATACATGGAAGTACACGGCCCCACAGGTGCCAGATGTAGCCTTCGCGCTCAGTAATTACTACTATTGGGATGCGACAAGCCTTATGATCGATGCACCTGCTCGCAAAGTAATTGTAGATGCTTGCTACAACCCTGCGGCGCGCGATTTCAGGAGTGTGGCTGGTTTTGCGAGAGAAATTTTGGAGGATCTTTCGACAGAGATTCCAGGGATTCCCTATCCCTATGATCAGATGACGGTATTCAATGGAGATGTGATTGGAACAGGTGGAGGAATGGAATTTCCTATGATTGTCAATGATGGGTCCTCCTTTAGTCTCCGATATGCATTCAACTTGACCTACCATGAGATTGCCCATACCTACTTCCCTTTCTACATGGGGATCAATGAGCGGCGCTTTGCATGGATGGATGAGGGATGGGCCAGCCTCTTACCTGGAGATTTGGAAGTCGAGAAAGGCTATTCCTCCCTGCCCATGAGGAACAATGTATCGTCATATGAACGACTGGCTGGCAATCCCAAACTGAAGCCCTTGATGACGCCCTCCTACGAACTCAAACAAACGGCATATTATATCGGTGCGTATATGCACCCAGCTACAGCCTATCACATGTTGCGTGATGTCATGGGAGACAGCCTCTTTGTCGTTGGGATAAGGACCTATATTAATCGCTGGAAAGAGAAGCATCCACATCCTTACGACTTCTTTTTTACCTTTGATGAAGTTGCTGGTGAAGACCTCAGCTGGTTTTGGGAGCCATGGTTTTTTACCAACGGCATACCCGATCTGGGAATAGAATCCCTAACGATTAAAAAGAAGAGTCTCACAGCAGTCATTAAGAATAATGGTACACTCCCTACTCCTATCCACTTGGTTGTAGAGTTGAAAAATGGAGAGGAAGAAATTATTCACTATAGCCCCAGAGTCTGGAAGGATGGTGCAGAAGCCTTTACCATCGAGAAGAAATTTGATGCAAAAATTGTCGATGTCAATCTGGGCCGAGGGGATATCCCTGATAAATCCCAAAAGAACAATGAGGGACGTAAATTTATGGATCAATAAAGAAGAAGGGTACGCGATTTTTCGCGCACCCTTCTTTTTTCTGTATCAGCCCCTCTATCGTTTGGATGAATAGTTGGGTGCTTCTTTCACAATCGTGATATCATGTGGATGACTCTCACGTAGACCTGCGTTGCTGATACGGGTAAACATACATTCCTGTAGTTCGTCCATATTGCCTGCTCCACAGTATCCCATACCTGCTCTCAACCCTCCTTCTAGCTGGTAAAGTACCTCGGATACCTTGCCTTTGTAGGCTACGCGTCCGACGATTCCCTCTGGTACGAGCTTTTTGATATCATCTTCTACATCCTGGAAGTAACGGTCTTTGGAACCTTCCTTCATCGCTTCTACTGAGCCCATTCCTCGGTATGTCTTGAATCGACGGCCTTCGTAGAGGACTGTTTCACCTGGACTCTCGTCGGTTCCAGCAAAGAGACCACCTGCCATCACAGTGTGGGCACCTGCCGCAAGGGCTTTGACAATATCTCCAGAGTACTTGATCCCACCGTCTGCAATGATAGGAATCCCCGCGTCCTTGGCAACTTTTACTGCTTCCAATACAGCTGAAAGTTGAGGAACTCCGACTCCTGCGATGACCCGCGTCGTACAGATCGAACCTGGGCCTACACCTACCTTGATGCAGTCAGCTCCTGCGTCGATGAGTGCTGCTGTGCCCTCCTTTGTGGCGACATTGCCTGCAACCAACTGCATCTCAGGGAATGCTTTACGCACTTCCCGTATCATCTTCAAGACACCCGCCGAGTGTCCATGCGCCGTATCGATCACGACTACATCTACTCCTGCTCGCTTGAGTGCTGTGATACGGTCAAATGTCTCGGCCTTCACACCTACAGCAGCTCCCACTCGCAAGCGTCCTAAACTATCTTTACAAGCATTGGGGAAGGTCTGTTTCTTGATGATGTCACGATAGGTAATCAAACCAATGAGCTTCCCATGTGGATCGACTACAGGTAGCTTTTCTACACGAAAACGCTTGATCATCTCCTCTGCTTGCTCCAATGTAGTACCCTCAGGCGCAGTGATGAGGTTCTCTTTCGTCATGAGTTCAGACACTTTTCGACCGTCTGGCTCATGGAATCGCAAATCGCGATTTGTCAAAATCCCTACGAGCCGCTGGTTTTCGTCCACGATGGGAATGCCACCAATACGATTCTCCGCCATAATCTGGGTCGCGCGCAACAGTGTATCATCTGCTTCTAGCGTAATAGGATCGACAATCAGACCACTTTCCGAACGCTTCACTTTGCGGACTTCTTCGGCCTGTCTTTCAATAGACATATTTTTATGGATGATGCCAATCCCACCTGATGCCGCCATCGCAATCGCCATGCGGTGCTCAGTCACGGTATCCATCGCCGCACTGATAAAGGGAAGGTTGAGCTTGATCTCACGAGTGAGCTGGGTAGAAGTATTTACTTCTCTGGGTAAGACTTCTGAGTGTCGAGGTATGAGGAGGACATCGTCATAAGTCAATCCGTCATACAAAATTTTGGAGTGTTTTGACATAAGCAAATATCTAGTATCGACATTTGCCAAACAAAGTTACACAGATTTTGCTGTTTTTAGCAAAAGAATCGTCCTTCCAAAAGAAAGCAAAATAAGGAATCGCTCATTTTTGAGGGGAAATAGGAAGAGACGCATACGGAAAAGCTGCTAGTTGATGATCTGCATGAGGTTTTTGCAGAAGATTCAATCGAGAACTACAGGCTAGGCTCAAATTATTTTTTATAGGTTCTCCCAAAAAATAGACAGCCAGCATATTTCTATACTAGCCGTCCATCTTCCATATATGTTCTCCTATTAGGGGGCTTGCAAACCTGTCTTAATGGCTAGTTCTACTTCTTTCCAGTCTCCATCTGAAAGCCCTTTTTGGGGATTTACAGTATTGAGATTGATTTCTACTGCATCCAATTCTAGCCATAATTGCTCTCGCTGGTCCAGTGCCTCACGATGATGAGGATTGATAGTCAGTGCATATTCATAGTCAGACAGTGCCTTCTCTTTGAGATTGAGTGCAGCAAATACACGTCCACGCTGGTGATAAGAATTGGGATCTTGAGGATTCAATCTAATGGCCTCCGTGTACTCTTTGATGCAGTCCTTGAAATAGCCCATACCTTGATAGCATTTGGCGAGCATGCGATGATACAAAGCGTATCCTTGCTGACGCTTGGGCTCAATCAAACTCAGGTTGCTGTAAGCTGCTTGATAGTCTTCATTGCGTAGGTACGCTGTAGCCAGTACCCAATGATGGATATCTCCTAGGCTTCCTGCAAAGTTTCCTTCCTTCAAGTCATAAATGTCTAAAAAGGATTTTCCACCATACCGAACTTCCTTCACCTGATCTTCTGTAAGGATATTTTCCAATGCTACATAATTCAGGTTGAATAAGGTTGAATCCCAACTGGGACTGCCATAATTTCCCCACAGGACCAGATGTGCTCCATATACTTCTCCAATCCTTTTGGCTTCTTCTGCATTTTGAGGGCAGGCCACGCCATTGGCAAATGCTACGTGAAGCCCCAGTTCGCTACTCTCTTGCAGTGTATTCAACCAATTTTTAATCTCTTCTTCTTTTGATTTTCCCTCTACAAAACAATCTGGATGAAGCGTAAAAGGCAAAATCAATACGTTGTATTTGTTGGTCTGCTGGAAAGTCTCTAGCAGATTGGGGGTCTCGGCTAGTTCTATCTCAGGATCTTTGCCGACAAACAACAACAATGACAGCGCAATGAACATACTGACGCCTACCCCCCAGACTCCTGCGAGCCAAGATACATTCTGGCGAGGAGCTTTCGCTTGCTGATGAGATGTGCGATGGGAAGTATCTTGTTGATTTTGACGGATCATCAGTTCCCGCTCTCGGATCGAGTCAGAGAGTGCCGTCTCAGCAGGTCGATTTGCAGGATCTTGGATGATGCTGCGCATCGTGGGGCGAGGGATGACTTCTTCTACCTTATAGGTAGGTTCTTCCATTTTTACCTCTGCAAACTCAAGATAGATGGGTTCTGGTATATATATAGGAGGAAAGTCTACTTCTAAGTCTAATACACCAGGATCTGATTCGATACGCTCAGTTACAATACCTGGAATCGATTCATCCTCTAATGCCGCAGGTTGTGGATCTGATGCGTCAGCCTCTTTCAGTGCTTCTTGGGTATCTCTATGAAGAATTGTTTCTTCCTGTGCTTCCTGTGCTTCCTGTGCTTCCTGTGCTTCCTGTGCTTCCTGTGCTTCCTGTGCTTCTTCTTGCGACAGATCTGTATTTAATGACTGTAGATGATCTGAGCTTTGTGAAGATTCTTCTATCAGCGTCTTTTTATCTTCCTTCACATGGGAGAGATGGGCCTCCACTGGTGCGGATTCTTCTTCTTCTACCAGTACATGAGTGCCTACAGGCTCTGCTGCTGGAGCAGGTTCCTCTGCTTTTATCATCTCGCCAGACTCTATCATCAGACTGATCTCAGGCTGGAAGAGCGCGGGATGCATCGCCTCTATTTCTCTCTGTCGGGTTTCTACAAATGAGCCTCCATTTCCTCGCAGATGAGGGAGTGTGCCAGGGCCTTGAATATTCTCAGACTCTTGCACTTTCTCGTGTCTAATCTCAGGAATAGGGGCAGGAGCCACCCACTGCCAGTTCATTAAGTCCCTTTCAGAACTCAAGTATAATAGGCCCCAAGAATGAAAGGTTCCCTCTTTTCTACTAGATTTCAACTCCCAATACTCATAGGGATCGCTGGGGATCTCATGACGTGGGATATAGGTCTCTAGCAATTGGGCTGTATAATGCAAGCTTTCCTCTAGCGTACGCCCTGACATCAAAGCTGAGTAGAAGGTCGTTCGGAAGGCTTCTCTATCTATGGATTCATCTAAAAGTAGTACCGCAGCATGGCCCGAAAAGACCCACTGCTCCGCAATGTCCAGTGAAAAGCCAGCTTCCAGAATCACCAGTTTCAATCCGCTTAAGCGTTCGAAATATAGTTGGTCAAAAGAAAGCATCTGGCGCTTACCGCGCGCCATATTGATATATAACTTCTCCTCTGAGGGATATTCACCGACAATATGTAAGACCGAAATATAGGGATGGGAGACGGTTCCATTTAGGACCTCCCATGCGGGCAAGATATCTGCTGTTCCTTCACGTAAGATCTGCAAGTGTGCATTTGCCTCTGTCTGAAGTGCCTGCAACTGCTCCTGTATACGCTTCGTATTTCGGTTGCCCCTTTTCTTTGGTAAATGACTAATGTAAGCAAGAAAAAGAGCGCTGGTGGTAGAACTCATCATGGTATTTATTTAATACTCCACCAAACGGGATATTTATTTGAATAACAATTCCATAAAAGTAACTCAATGATTATGCCATCGAATGTGGGATTTGCGCAGGCTATCCCATAGAAGGTTCAAATGGTAAAAAATGAAGATAATTCAGTGGAATTAAGAATAATCTATATATCCTCAATTCTCGAACCTTTGACCCTTCGCAAATAATAGATCAAGTATTGTACCGAATAAATGACGACTCAGACGGAAGATGACCACATTTGCATAGTGCTTATCAACTGTACGAATAGGCAGTGGTAAAAAAGGGGTATGCAAGATAAAAGAAGCAGTCAGTCTGCCCATCAATCATGAAGGAATCTCAGGATATGAGGTAAAAAAATCTGATAATTTTTGAATGACGAAATCCTGCTGCTGCTCAGTGAGTGCAGGATACAGGGGCAGACTCAAGCATCGCTGATAATAGTGCTCTGCATGTGGGAAGTGAGAAGCGCCTTTGACCCTTTTTTGATAGTCAGGCTGATAATAAATCGGGATATAGTGTACTTGAGGATAGATTTTATGTGCCCTCAAGTAGTTGTATAAAGCTGTTCTATGGGGTGTCTCAATTACATATAGATGATAGGCATGCCCTTGATTGGGTAGGGGTAAGACGATCGGTAAAGAAGCCAATGCCTTATCGTATCGCTGGGCTAGTGCCCTTCGTTTGGCTATATTTTCTTCAGCTCTTGTGAGCTGACTAAGGCCCAAAGCTGCGTGTATATCGCTCATACGGTAGTTATACCCCAGCATTTGCATCTCGTAGTACCATCCTCCATGATGATTTTCCAAAAGGCCCTCATCCCTTGTAATCCCGTGATTGCGATATTGAATCATGCGTTTGTAGAGGCTTTCATCATTCGTAGTGACCATGCCACCTTCGCCTGTGGCGATATGTTTGACGGGATGAAAGGAGAAAATGGCAAGATCTGCATAGGCACCGTTGCCACATGACTGTTGTTTTCCCTTGCTATCAGTAAAAAAGCCCCCTGGCGAGTGGCAGGAATCTTCGATGATTCGCAAATCGTGAATGTCTGCAAGGGCGCGCACGCGCTCCATGTCTACAGGGTGTCCAGCAAAGTCTACGGCCACAATTCCCTGATATGTTCCTTTTGTTGTTTGATCTAATTTTTCCTCCAATAGATCCAAATCCATCACTCGTGTCTGGGGATCTATGTCCACCAGCTCGATGGTTCCTCCCGCATAGCGGACACAATTTGCCGAAGCTACAAATGTGATCGGTGTCGTCAGGTAACGATCCCCAGGCTTCACGTCAAGTGCCAACGTACATAAATGTAGGGCAGCAGTTCCACTTGAGCATGCTACAGCATATCTCGCACCTACATATGCCGCAAATGCCTCCTCAAATGCTGCAATACGAGGCCCTCCTGTGAGATAATCATGCTTGAGAACGGCTACGACAGCTTTGATATCAGCCTCCGTAACTTCTTGGCGACCATAGGGGATGGGCAAATTAATTTCAGACATAGAAGTATTTAGGGGGAATCTTCACAAGTATAGCATTTCTTTTGGCTAGAGTCACCACAAGAATCCCCTGATTATTTCATCATACTTACGCATTAGGGACTGACCTTCCGAAGAATGATCTGTGATTGTTGTGCCTGGATGATTTTGTCGTATAACTTTTTTAGAGAGTGAAAAGAGGAAGGATCAAAGGTTGTACGGTTGATGGTCCAGATGCTTTGGACTTGGACTTGGTCCTGCATAGGTTCGACTTGAAAGAAAAAGGATATGTCCTGATTGGGTAATGAATAATGGACCGCATCAGGTACAGACTCTACCTGATAACCTTCGGGGATATTAAGCAAAGATGAAAATTGTTTTTTTCCCTTGATTCCAAAATCTATGGGGAATAGTCTCCTGGGGGTATCAAAAGGATTTTCCTTTTGTTGGAATCCCAACCAAGGACTAAGGAACAGAAGGTCACCTACCTTACTCGCATACTCCTCTAGCTCGAGTTTGTAGGTCATTTTGAGTCCTCTATTTTTTTCTTGCGTCTCGACCGAAAATGCTGTCAGATTTCCCTCTTGATACTGATCTGCTAAGTAGGCTTGCAGTTCACTTTCCGTTTGTGAACGATAAAAATCTCCGTAGTAACCTGTTCGAATCTCTGACACTTGTGCCTGAATAAGGCCCTCCTCATCAATATCGGTAGCTACAAGTATCTGTTTTTTCATGGGAAAATTCGTTTGTACAGTATGCCATACTCCTCCCTCTTTGTGTTTGAAATCAAGTACCCATCCCTCCTGATTGATCAAGTAAGATGGAGGATAGTCCATCACCGCTACATCAAGCGTAGCATCGAGGACATAGTTTTTGTCTGGTGTTTGTACGTAGACAACCATGATATTGAACTGCGAGAAGATAGGCCATGTCTTATTGACATCACCATTCTTTCGTGTGCTTGTGATCATAGGTTTCGCATCTATACCTGCTTCTTGCAATAAAAAGATGAGCAATTGATTGATGTCAGAACTAGAGCCATAAGCTTCCAGAAAAGAATCTTTCAGTTTCTTCTCGGTTCCAATTCGGAAATCTCCATTCCATACCATTCTATCACGGACATAATGGAAAATATTACGGATGGTTTCCTCCTCTGTATTTCCTTTACGATTGTCAATGTCCACTGCTTTAAGAATCGTTTTTGATCCTTTTTTATATTGTGTAAAGGACGATTCTTTCAGGAGATTCTTTGTGAAGTTTGGCCAAGTAGAAAGAACCTCTCGGACAATACCTTCGGGCGTCACATACTGTGCAAGTTGTAAAGTCAATTTGGGCATGTAATCGTCAATATTAGGCACAAAAGCCTCCTCTTGAGCGGCAGGGATATCCTCCATAGTAAAAGTCGTCACGATACCTCTGGTCTTTTTATCGAGCTTTTCTTGAAAAGTCCCTTGAAAGAATAGAGAATATCCATGTTGTGGAGGTTGTTGAAAGATAAAATGGTTCTTCAGTGTAGGATAAAATCGCTGGAAATAGTGTATATACTGGAAAATACGCTCGTCTAATAGTTCGTATGAAAGTTCGATGATAGATCCCACGCCTACTTGGGGTATAGCAAAAGCGACCTCTCGGATTCCTTCTTCTACTTCTTTATCGTAGATCTCACGTTGTTTCAACTCCGCTATTTGAACGCCATTTTCCTTCGCGTTGTAACACTTTGCACTTATTTGCAAAAATGTCTCTTCTTCAGGAAAGTAAGCAAGCGTCTGGTTGGCAAACGTCTCTATGGCTTCTGCTTTGAGGATATGGACTCTTAAGGAGTAGGTCTTGAGAAATCCACCAGATTGGAGCTTGAGCTGGGTTGTTTCTTCCAAAATGATCGCCTCCGAGTCAGGAAAACGAGGGTACTTACGTTGGAAATCTGAAAGGCTGATCCCTAGATCTTGGGCGGGTAGTAGTGCCCCAGAAATCATGATCATGACAAAAAAGACATAGTTTTTCATGGCAAGAATCGTATTTAATGCTAGAAAATATAGTGTGTATTAGTCGTTAAGGTGTAGGCTTCCTCAATACCAACTGACGTTTCTGCACCTGAATCATCTTATCAAAGAAGTCTCTAATCTGATCATAGGTCTCCGCCCCAAAGTAGCCCAATCTCATGGTGTACACTGAGCTAATATTTAACATATTGCCCTCCTGCACCATATTCACTTGAAAGGTCAGTAGATTATTTTTTGTACGTACCACTTCCTGGATATCCCCCCCCTCTAGTACAAACCCATCAGGTATCGCAAGCAACATGGTACTTTGGTATCGCTCTAGCTGGCCAAAATCAATCGGATAATAACGCTCCGTAGCTTTAAATGGATTGTCCTCAAAGGCGAAATTCAAAAAAGGCTTGATGTATAACTTGTCACTTATCCGCTGAGCAAAATCCTCACTTTCAAATTGATAAGATACCTTGACAGCGCGATCCTTGTCATCAGGTTTGTCCAATGCTAATTGGCTGATTTCCCCTTCAGGCAGCAAGGCCGCTATTCCCTCTTGCAGATCCTCCTCTTCTACTTTTCTGTATGAAGCACCATAAGATCCTCCCAACGTGTGGGTAATTGTACCAGCAATCCCTCCTGTTTCATCTAGTGTCATCTGCGCAAAATTGATACGATTCATGGTCTTTTGCGGGACAACTTTATGCCAAAAACCACCTGCCTCCTCTTCTAGTACCCAGCCATCTTGATATGCCAAGGCTGAGGGGATATATTTCCAGCTTTGGTTTTTTCCTGTAGCATCGAGTACATATACTTTTCCTGCAATCTTCACATGAGCGACAAGTGTATTGAACTGTTGTCTGATGGGAAATTCTTGAAAAGGATCTCCATACTTACGGGTGGCAATCAGCATAGGCTTGGCATCTAGCCCTGCATGTCTGAGGCAGTATACTAAGAGTTGATTGATCTCTCCGCTACTTCCTCTTTCCTTCTTGTAGACTTTCGGGAGCTTTGCAATGGAAGCCATACTAAAATCTCCATTCCATTCCATACGGTCACGGATGATTTCATAGACAATTTCCATTCGTTTGAGAGGGTCAGCTTCCTCATCTACATCTGCACAGGCCTTTTTATACAGCCCTTTACTCTTGGAATGATAATGCTGGGTATATTTATTTTCTCTAAAAGTTTCAGAAAATTCCTCCCATGTCTGATTCAAATATTTGGAAGAATTCTCATAGGTTTCACTTCCCTCAAATCCAACATTGGATACTTGGAGCATGATTTTGGGGAGGTAATCAGAAGGACAGGGTACGAAGGGTTCGTCCTTGATGGCAGGCATATGTTGCATCAAAAAAGCTGTACGGTTCTGATATCTAGATTTCTCTAGCTTCTCCTGAAAAGAGCCTTGAAAGTAATAATTGTAGCGTAAGAGGTTTCCTTCTCTGACATCAAAAGTGCTTCTCAGCGTTGGGTAGGCATTTTGGAAAGTCCAGTTTTGATAGTATTGCTGCTTGTCAGAGAAACCATAAGCTATGTCGATGATAGAGCCGACTTTGGCTTGGGGAAATGCGAAGGAAATCTTTACCTCTCCTCCTTCACTTTCATCCATAAAGTAGTCTTCCTCTGTCACTTCTGTGAACACTACAGAGTCTCCTTCTAGATTTTGGGTTCGCGCATAAATGTAATCTAGTGTTTTTCTGTATGTGTTGAAGGTCAGGGTAATATCTGCCAAGTCTAGTGCGCCCTCTTTCAAGATATGCGTTCGCCGATAGATCTCTTTTTTTATGGCGTTATATCTTCCTGTAATCTGACAGCCTTCCCTAATGATTACTGCTTCAGCATCGGGAAAGGAATCATATTGAACGACAAAGTCTTGGGGAGCAAGCGAATCTGTACCAAATGGGGAGATGGCTAAAAAGGAACTGGTGTCTCGATCGATAATCAGGGTAAATTGTCCATACCCCATAGAGTATCCTATGAGCCAAAGAGAGATAATGAAGGAGAGGAAATGTTTCATGGATGACTGATATTTTGATAGCCGAATATATGAATTTTCGTCTATATAAAAAGAAACTTACGCATGAATGATGATACATAAGTTGATTTTGTCGAACAACTTACCTAAAATTGTATGCAAGCATACTATTTTTTGCTTGTGTTCATCACCTACCAATCTGTTCATTGTGGAAGTAAAGATCAAGGAAAAGAAGCGGGCGGTCTGCTTTGACATTAAAGTAGCCTGGCTAGCCATCGCAAGGATGTATAACGCTGAGGCGAATCTCGGAGATATCACTACCAATATCGGATTTGTCTTGCTGCATATAGACGAAGAGAATGGCACCCCCGCCACCAAAATTGCCCCACTTATGGGGATGGAAGCGAGGAGTCTGACACGGATGTTAGCCAAGCTGGAAGAACGAAACTTGATCTACCGTGTCCCCGACGAACACGATCGACGCATGGTGCGTATTTTCCTGACTGAGTATGGGCAGGAGAGGAAGCAATTCGCCAAAGATGTCGTGATCGGCTTTAATAAGAAATTGTACAAGGATATCCCCAAAGAGGATTTAACTACTTTTTTCTCCGTTTTAGATAAAATACATAAAATCATTAAGGCTGATTAATCATGCAGGTAGCTGAAAAAACCAACCCAACCGAATCCCAAACCTGGCCACATAAGATCCAGAAAGTCGCCGTTCTGGGTTCAGGTGTCATGGGATCTCGCATTGCCTGCCACTTCGCCAATGTCGGCGTAGAGGTACTACTACTAGACATCGTACCGCGTGAACTCAATGATAAGGAAAAAGCCAAAGGACTCTCTATGGAGCATCCTGCTGTGCGCAATCGCCTTGTCAATGACTCGCTCAAAGCAGCGCTCAAGGACAAGCGCCCGCCACTCTATGACAAGTCTTTTGCCAGCCGCATCTCTACAGGTAACTTCACAGATGATTTTGCCAAAATCAAAGATGCAGACTGGATCATCGAAGTTGTAGTCGAAAGACTCGACATCAAGCAAAAAGTATTTGCCCAAGTAGAAGAACACCGTAAGCCTGGGTCTATTATTACCTCAAATACTTCTGGAATTCCTATCCATATGATGTCTGAAGGACGTTCGGAGGATTTCCGCAAGCATTTTCTAGGCACACACTTCTTCAACCCTCCCCGTTTCCTTCGCCTACTAGAGATCATCCCTGGCCCAGATACAAATCCAGGCTTGATTGATTTCATGATGCATTATGGAGACCTATTTTTAGGAAAAAAGACCGTACTCTGTAAGGATACACCTGCCTTCATCGCCAACCGTATCGGGGTATATTCTATTGCCAAGATCTTCCGTGTGATGGAAGAGATGGATCTCACGATAGAAGAGGTAGACAAGCTGACAGGTCCTGCTACAGGTAAACCCAAGACAGGGACTTTCCGTCTCAGCGACATGATCGGGCTGGATACCACCGTGCACGTGATCAACGGGATCCGTCAAAACGCACCCGATGATGAGCAACATAGTCTCTTTACCATCCCTGCATACATCCAGCACATGGTAGACAATCAGATGCTCGGAGATAAAACAGGGAAAGGGTTTTTCTTCAAGACAAAGAACGCAGAAGGAAAGCGCGAAATCCTGTCTTTGGATCTGAAGTCGATGGAATATCGTCCCAAGCAAAAGGTGAGAATCGAAAGCTTGGGATTGATCAAAAATACCTCCAACCTTGGCAAGAAAATGAAGACGCTCTTCAATGCCGAGGACAAGGGAGGAGAATTTACCCGCAAGATGAGCACGGCTCTCTGGGCATATTGTGCGAATCGTATCCCAGAAATTGCTGACAATCTCTACCAGATTGATGACGCCATGATGGCTGGATTTGGCTGGGATGTAGGGCCATTTGCGATGTGGGACATGGTCGGGGTGAAGGAAGCTATCGAGAAGTTTGAAGGGGAAGGACTAACTGTCGCCCCATGGATCACGGAGATGCTTGCAGCAGGCTTTGATTCCTTCTACAAGGTTGAAAATGGCATCCGCAAGTACTACGACATTGCTTCTAAGTCATATAAGACTGTTCCTGGAACTGAATCCCTCATCTTACTAGATACCATCCGCGAGGAGAAGAAGGTATACGGCAATGCCGATGCTTCTGTCATCGACCTGGGAGATGGCATCCTCAATGTAGAGTTCCACTCCAAGATGAATTCTATAGGCGAAGGAAATATCCGCGCTATCCACTGGGCTATTGATCATGCAGAGAAGCATGGCTTGAACGGGGTCGTGCTTGCCAACGAAGGTCAGAACTTCTCAGCTGGTGCCAATATCATGCTGATTTTGATGATGGCATCTCAAGGAGAGTGGGACGAGTTGAACATCGCTGTGAAGCAGTTCCAAAATACTTCCATGAAGATCCGCTATTCTCAGATTCCTGTGGTCGTAGCGCCTCATTCATTGACGCTAGGTGGTGGCTGTGAGTTCACGATGCACTCAGACATCGCCGTGCCTGCTGCGGAGACCTACATCGGATTGGTAGAAGCGGGGATCGGTGTCATTCCTGGTGGTGCAGGAACTAAGGAGATGGCTGTCCGTGCTGCAGATGAGTATGCACACGACTACACCATCGGTGTTAAAGTCGTCGAGAAGGCCCTGATGAATATCGCCATGGGCAAAGTAGCTAGCTCTGCTGAGGAGGCGCGCACGATGGGTATCATCCGCAAGGGCGATCGCATCGCTGTCAACATCCAGCACCGTATCAAGGAAGCCAAAGCCGCAGCTTTGGAGCTAGCCGAAGCTGGCTACACACCCAAAGCACCGCGTAAGGATATTCCCGTACTGGGTAAGAATGCATTGGCGACGCTGTATGCAGGGATTTCAGGCTTGCACTACGGTCATTATGCCAGTGCCCACGATGTGAAAATCGCACAGAAGACAGCTTTTGTCCTCTGTGGAGGTGACATCACAGGTGAAGGAACCTTAGTCTCCGAGCAGTATTTGCTAGACCTCGAGCGCGAAGCATTCCTCTCCCTCTGCGGCGAAAGGAAGACCCTTGAGAGAATGCAGCATATGTTGCAGACGGGAAAACCCTTGAGAAACTAAGTTTCTCATAGAGGGTGAGAGAAGAGACCGATCCTAATGGATCTTCGGGATGCGAGACTGAATATACTTCTCTCCATTTCGACCGTATAATTAATACCATGAAGTACAACTTTCAGAAACTTAAGGTTTGGGAAAAAAGCCTTCATGTAGCTAGAAATATTTATCTGTAGACAAAGGTTTTTCCACCAGAAGAAATGTACGGACTTACGAGTCAAACGCGAAGAGCTGCGATCTCCGTTCCGTCAAATATCGCTGAAGGTTGTGGTCGTGGGACAGACAAACAACTGAGTCACTTTCTAGACGTGTCAATAGGTTCACTTTGTGAATGGGAGACACAAACCATCTTAGCATGGGATCTAGGATTGTTCTCAGAAATCGAACATCAACAGGTTGTTCAAAAGATCATTGAAGTGAGAAGGATGGTTATGTCTTTTAGAAAAAGTCTTAGAAGTCAAACTTGAAATCTCGATTATATACATCAATAAAATATCCGAAGGGGGGAGCAAGCGTCTCGGTTCTCGCTTCTCGCTTCTCAACATCTTCAATAACATGCAAGAAGCATATATCGTAAACGGACTTCGTACAGCGGTGGGTAAGGCCAACCGTGGTGGGTTCAAAAACATGCGTTCAGATGATCTGGGTGCAGAGGTAATTAAGCAATTGGTGGCTAGTGTGCCTGCACTAGATCCTACACGGATCGACGATCTGATCGTGGGTTGTGCGGTGCCTGAGGCAGAGCAGGGCATGCAGATCGCGCGCTGGGTAGCTTTGATGTCTTTGCCGCAGAATGTATCTGGCGTGACGGTCAATCGCTACTGTGGGTCGGGTCTGGAGACCATCGCTATGGCGGTCGCCAAGGTCAAGGCAGGTATGGCCGATATCATCATCGCTGGAGGCATCGAGTCTATGTCTATGGTCCCCATCATGGGACATAAGGTAGCACTGAACTACAAGCTGGCGAGTGAGCATCCCGATTGGTATCTGGGTATGGGCTTGACAGCAGAAGAAGTAGCTGTAGACTACAAAATCTCTCGAGAGGATATGGATGAGTTCTCTTTGAACTCTCACAAAAAAGCCATCAACGCCATCGAGAATGGGTACTTCAAGGATCAGATCGTCCCCATTGAAGTAGAGGATGTAACAGTAGGTGCTAATGGGAAACGCAAAGTAAAAAGCTATGTGGTAGACACAGATGAAGGACCTCGCCGCGATACCAACATGACTGCTTTGGGTAAGCTGCGTCCCGTATTCCGCAATAACGGAACGGTGACTGCGGGTAATTCTTCGCAGACCTCTGATGGAGCAGCCTTTGTCATTGTGATGTCTGAGCGCATGGTGAAAGAATTGAATCTGGAGCCTCGTGCGCGTATGGTAGGCTATGCTACTGAGGGGATCGATCCACGTATCATGGGCATGGGACCGATCAAGGCAGTACCCAAAGTACTCAAGCAGACAGGGATGAAGCTCAATGATATCCATCAGGTGGAGTTGAATGAAGCTTTTGCTTCGCAGTCACTAGCAGTCATCCGCGAGCTGGGAATCGATCCTGAGATCGTGAATGTAAACGGCGGAGCCATTTCTCTAGGGCATCCATTGGGATGCACAGGGGCCAAGCTGACTACACAGCTGATGAATGAAATGGAGCGTCGCAATCAAAAGTACGGATTGGTCACGGCTTGCGTCGGCGGAGGCCAAGGAGTAGCGGGGATTTTCGAATCGCTCAGCAACTAAATATGGATCTTAAGTAGACAGACAGAGATAAGAGGGCATCCCATGAGGGACTTTACTTCGTTCGAGACATCAGGCTTTAAGGTGTTAGTAATCGAGAACGAATCATATTTAAGATTCCTGCTTGCTTTTGTCAGAATGCTTAATATATAGAATAAGGGAGTAGTCATTGGGCTGCTCCCTCTTTTTATGAGAGAAAGGTAGTTGCTATCTCAGCCTGTTTAGGATATGGTTTATGCTATGTCATTAAGTGACCAATATCTGCGAAAAAGTCGTTTACCCTAGAATTTAAGGAGATTGTAACGGTAAAAATAGAAGAATGTTCAGCTTTGATACAGCTTTTTTAATACTTTTCATCGAAATATGTTATTCATTTCATCCTTGTTAAAAAAACATAGATTTTTTGATAATTTTTTTATATTATTGTAATGTAAAAGAGAAGAAAAGTTAATACTCCTTGTATCTCCCTTGATTATCGCTATCTGTACCATGCAAAAACATTCTCAGTCGTTCACAGAGACTGTTTGATAGCATATATTCTTCTCTCTCATAGTATATATCAATCTGTTAATCTTGTTCACAATGAAGAAGCCTGTTCGCATTCCCTCTCGTTCGCGCCTCAAGAGCGCAAAGCAACGTACACAGCACACGCAGCAAAAAGCACGCAATGAATCTGTAAACTCCCGTATCATCAAGAAAGCCTTGGAGGTAGATTGGGATGATTGATGACTTATTTGATAACTGTGATGTTCGTTCAAAAGAGGGCTGCACTATTCAAGTGTAGCTTTTTTTATGAAATGATTTCCCAAGGGAAAAGTATGTATGCCTTTAGTAAGAAATATCCCATCATGAGGCACACTTTTAGTCTCATGTCGTGAGCATAGCGAAATCCCTTATGGGATCGCCTTTCACAGTCTGCTGAACACTACTCCTGAACCAAAATCTTTCGTTGGTATTGCAGCGCATTTCCGCTGATGCTAAGCGTGTAGATGCCGCTTGGCCAAGAAGAAGTATCTAGAGAAATTACACCCGTTTCCATTTGCATTTCACGAATCAACTTTCCTTGTGCATCGAATACAAGTACCCTATACACCTGATCTTCGCTCAAGCCTGTCAATGTATATTTCCTCCCGTCTGCTCCTGTTTCCCACCGAATATTGCGGGCTTGACTTACTTGAATCTGTAAAGTAGAGGAATAAGAAAACTGTCCATCTATATCCGTTTGACGTATCCGATAATAATTCCATCCCTTTTGTGGATTGCGATGTACAAAAGAATAGGTCGCTCCTTTTCCTTGAGATGCTCTTCCAATCTCTCTTCCTATATCTGCGAAGTGCTGTGCATCTATGCTATGCTCGATGCTGAAATAGTCATTATTGACCTCGCTAGAGGTTGTCCATCTAAGGTTGACGCCTTCTTCCAACTGATCAGCCTCGAATCGCGCATAGGTTACAGGTAGCAATGCCAATAAGTCTAGCTTCATAGAAGCATTACCTGTACAGCCTGCGATAGGATTGCCGACTCCTTCAATTCCGTACATTTTTAAGGAATCCAGATACACATCTGTAGAGATATCGATTGTATAACACTCTGATCTGGGCTGACCACAACCTGCCGTGCTGCTGATACAGGCAAATGCTCCACTTCCTGCATAAAAGATGATATTCTGTGCCTCGAAAGGAGGGTTGGGTTGTGCACCTATCACGTTGCCCGTAAAGGCGGAGGGAGATGAGGCAGCACCCAAAACAGGTGTGATGGAGTTTGTAAAGCTGGGAACATTGATCGTGGAACCCACCTTATAAAGCGCAATGGCAAAGTTGCGGGTTTCATCATCTGCCCCTGTGGTGGGTCCAAGTATGCCCGCACCCACACATAGCTCAATTTGATAGTTATGATTAGTCCCATCAAAACCATAAGAAATCAAGCTGACGCGGGAACTGTCGCAAGCATAGATCTGAGAAAAAACGAATGCTAAAAAAGTAAGAAGGCAAAACGTCTTCAGGTAGATAATCTGATTCATGGGATACATTTGTATAAGCTTAAGGGATGATGTGTGCACAGTATCACTCATCTATGGCTTAGTACCCTTAGAGACTTAAAGTGTAACATAGAACCAGGATACGTAGGTGAATAGATCTGATCTCTCAACTACTCAAGCAAAGCTACTTGTATCGAACGATGGCTAGCCTTCTTTAGGAATCGCACTTAAAATATATCCCTTCACATAAGAAGGATTGCCCTTTTGAGGGATATCTGTCGTCCATATAAATTCTTCATCTATCAATGCCAGAGCCCCATTATCTCCAAAAGTTACTTCAATCACTTTGTAGGTGATCTCAATGTCTTTCGCTACCTGATCTTGCTCGGGATCGAGATTGGTATTGGACATGACGACCAGAATTAAAAATCCTTCATATGTCTCGTCAGAATTGTTGCTAATCGCTCCCGTGAGTTTGACTTTAAGCCCCTTTCTCTTAGCAGCTATTTCTATTGTTATATTCTCGTTGGACTGAGCGGCAATGTGTTTAAGATGGCTGCGAATAAAAGTCCGATTGGACTGTGCTGTTAGGGAGCCGAAAGTAAAAAGTAGTAGGCTAAGGAGGAAATATTTTTTCATAGGAACGGAATAGATTACGTGTAGAGGAAGTACTATCAAACCTTATATCCTAATTTCGAAGATACGGATATGTGTACTCAGATAATCTCGATGCAGATCTTCCGAAAACCGAAATCCTTCATCTAGCAAGTGCGTAACTTGAGGACCGATAGCACCCACCTCAATGATGCGATATTCAGAGGCTTGTTGATTGGGTCGAAAGAATGTTACAAGGACTTTCATACTGCGAATAGGTTGCGCCCCTGTGTTGGTAAATTCGCCTATGACCCTGACACCCTCTCCCTCAGCGCTGGGTACAACGGATACCTCACCAATCTGAATGAATGGGTAATCTGTAGCGATTTTACCTTCTCCGCCTCTCTCTTCTTGAGCGGACAAGGTGAGGCTCGTCCACATCAGCGCGAATAATATAATTGAGTTTTTCATAGTATATGGAGTTTAAGTGGGGGAGTAAAGTTAAGAACTCTGACAAAAGAAATCAGGCATCTCCTGTGTACACGTTAAAGCCTGATATCTTGAACGAAGTAAAATTCCCCATAGGGATCACTAGCCTAATCGATTAAAAAGAAAAACCCACTCATATTAGCGGGTTCATTTGGGGAGAATATCGGATTGGGACTAATGAACTTCCCTTTTGAGAAGTTCTATCCATTCATTTTAAAAAAAGCAAAACCCACTGAAATAGCGGGTTTGTTTTAGTGGAGAATATCGGATTCGAACCGATGACCTCTTGCATGCCATGCAAGCGCTCTAGCCAACTGAGCTAATCCCCCATTGGGAGGGCAAATATACACTTTTCCAAAATGATGGCCAAACTTTCCCTCTCGCAAATGTGTTGAATTCTTTTCCCAAAAGTAAAAAATCTTCTATCTTTCCTGCATGGGCGAATTAGCTGCCTCTTTTCGCAGAATCTTTCAAGCCTTGGGCCTACTCCTGATTCCCTCCGTCATGGGGACCATCGGATATATGTCCATTGAAGATTACTCCCTGGTGGATGCGCTTTACATGACGGCGATCACCATGAGTACGGTAGGCTACGGAACGATAGGTGAGCTAAGTACAGAAGGAAAGATCTTCTCCATTGTACTCATCGGGTTATCCGTCAGCATTTTTCTCTATGCGATCTCAACCATCACTACTTTCGTGGTAGAAGGCGAAATGCGCCATTGGTTGAGTAGATATCAAGTTTCTAAGAAAGTGGCCAAACTTAACAATCACTACATCATCTGTGGACTCGGACGCAATGGGCGAGAAGCCGCAACCGAGCTGATCCGTCAAAACCAACCCTTTGTCATCGTTGAAGTAAACGAAGATATCATAGAAGAATTCCAGAGTACACACAATTATCTCTTTATCAAGGGGGACGCTACACACGAAGAAGTCCTGGAGCAGGCCAATATCCATCAGGCGAAGGGCCTCATCTCTTCTTTGTCTACGGATGCGGAGAATGTATACATTACCTTGACTGCGCGCGAGATGAATCCTCTGATGAAGATCGTCGCACGTGCTTCCAATGAGAGTACCATATCCAAGCTTCGTCGCGCAGGTGCGGATCATGTCATCGTCCCCAACCTCATCGGTGGACGCCGTATGGCCAATGTACTGACGCGACCTGCGTTGATGGAATTTATAGACCTCGTCTCGGGCGAGGGGAATCCTGATCTCCATCTAGAGGAGATCAACTGCGCCGAGCAACAAAAACTCATCGGTTTTACTCTCGCTCAATTGCATATTAGATCCCAGACAGGTGTATCTGTGGTAGGCGCTAAAAATAAAGAAGGTCAAGTAGAACTCAACCTACAAGCAAGCCGTCCCCTCACCAGTGGTGACCGGCTATTCATCATGGGTACGGATGAACAAATAGACTTATTCAAGGAAAAATATATCCAGTAACAGCGTGTATGGTTCATTTTTCATGATTTCAAGCATTCATGTCTTGAAATCATGTCTTTGTCTACTTCACAGGCGTATGATGGGCTACGACCTCATCAATCGGTCTGGTGTGTGGGAAAAAGTCTAGCAGCCTTAGCAATACACGTTCTACAATCGCGTCAGGGCAGGAAGCTCCACTTGTCAGCAAGATGCGCACCTTCTCTTTTTGTGGAAGAAAATTGAAAATGTGCTTTTCCTCCTGATGGTGGAAATCATAATGTAGAATATGCTGGTAGCTGATGATGTCACGCTCTGAAGCAATGAAGAAAGTAGGCAGCTTCTGCTCACAGAGTTCTACCAAATGGGACGTGTTGGAACTGTTGCGTCCTCCGATGACGATCGCTACATCGGCAGATTCTTCTAGCAGTCTCAGTGTAGCCGATTGGTTATTTTTGGTCGCATAGCAGAGCGTATCGCGTGTGTTGGCAATTCGATATTCGCTATCATCCGGCCCATATTTTTCTTTCATCACCACCTTAAAATGGTCTGAAATACCTGCTGTTTCTGTCGCTAGCATTGTCGTCTGATTCACCACTGCGATTCGTTCTAGATCTTTTTCTGGGTCAAACCCTTCAGAGTGCTTTCCCTCAAAATACTTCCAGAAATCCGAAAGCGGACGGTCTCCTTTGATGATTTCTCCTAGCAAACGGGCTTCATCGAGATCCTTTACGACGATGGTAGGCGCATATTTGCGGCTATGGGAGAGTGTCCCTTGGGTCTCCTCATGTCGAAATTTTCCGTGGATGATGATCGTGTAGCCCATTTCTCCTAGCTCGCGGGCGCGAAACCAGACGTTTTCTACAAAACGACAGGTAGCATTCCACTTCTGAATGTCTACTCCACGAGAGACAAGTTCGGCCTGATCTTCAAGCGTCGCACCAAAAGCAGGCGTGATCACAATGTCATTTTCCTGAATTTCACTCCAGGGAATGAGTTGTTTACCTTTGGCTGTTTTGATGAATCGCAAACCGCGAATACGTAAATCTTCATTGACAAATGAGTTGTGTATCAGCTCACTTATCATAAATACACGTCTGCCTGGATATTTGGCAAGCGTTTCATATGCTACTTCAATTGCATTTTCTACCCCCTTACAAAATCCAAAGTGGCGGGCCACTTTAAACTCGATAGGACCAAAATCCAGACTAAAAGGAAGCATGCGCTCTTTAGGAGTTTGTGCATGCTTGAGTCTAGAAAATATATTGTTGCGATACAAGGGCGCATATTGCCCGAGATCGTACTGCTTCTTGAAATTGCGTGAGGTGTATTTACGCATAGAAACCTGGATTGGCAATGAAAGAAGCGAGATGTGAGACCCTCCTTAACAGGACTTTGAGACAAGAGACATATCCCAAATTGTGGTGTATCTCAGCTCTCGATTCTCTACTCTCTGTTCTCTAGTTTAATTTACACATTAACTGGCTCATTAACTGCAAGAACTTTCATTTGTTTATCTATGTAAAATCCTATATATCAGGTAAAACGTATTTCAACCTTTCTTTCTAAATCCCTGTCTTTAGCTTGTAGCACATCATTAATTCCCTAGCCTATGTTATTTGGTCCTAGTAAAAAAGAGATATGGCGCCACTTAGCCGCTGAACTAGACGGACAGTTTGTCAAAGGAAAAGTATTCAAGAAGGATAAGGTCTATGCACGCCATGGAGAATGGATCATCGTCTTGGATACGTTTACGAGAAAGTATGGCAATGCGAATAAAAGATTCACACGCATCCGAGCGCCCTACCTTAATCGCGATGATTTTGTCTTTCAAATTTATCGCTCCAAGGCCTTTTCAGGGATGAGGTCTTACTTCGGTATGCAGGATGTAGAGGTGGGGGATCCTTACTTTGATAAGGATTTTGTGATTCAGGGAAATGATATTCGCAAATTGAAGATGTTTTTCAAACATGGAGAAATCAAAGATTTGATCATGCATCAACCGAATATCTTGCTGAAGATTCGCGAAGATGAAGACAAGTTATTTGCGCCTCCATTTCCCAAAGGGATCAACGAGGTATATTTTGAGTCGCGCGGGATAATCAAAAATATCGAACAATTACACGATCTATTTGAGTTATTTGCCCTCACGCTCGATCAATTACACCATATCGGGACCGCGTGGAATGAAAGACCTGAGTCGAAGATCTAAGGCCATGACAGTTAGAGAATCTGTGGTAGATATTCACATCTCACCACAGATTCAAAAGACTTTTGAAGATTTGATTCAGGAGGATACGCATTCAGATCATTGCTACAAAATGCTATGTGATAAAGTCCATGCCTCATTTTAGCAAGTTCTCCCAAGCTTGATCAAATCGCGCTATGTCCATTTGTCTTTTGGCTTTCTCGAATTTCTGCTTGATCTCTTCCTGATTGAGCTGTCCAATACTACCTTCATGGGTGTGCTTGACCTGCTGTGGTGGGAGGAATTCGCCCTTTTCAATGGATTTTCCGACCATCTGGTAGGCTTCGCGGAAGGGAATCCCCTTTAGGACCAATGCGTTGACGACTTCTACACTGAAGGTATAAGCGTACTTGGGATCTTCCATGATCTTGGGTTTTACCTGAATCTGTCCGACCATAAATGTCATGATCTCTAGGCATAACTTCGTTTCCGTTATGGCGGGTAGAAGTACCTCTTTGGTCAACTGTAAGTCTCGGTGGTAGCCCGAAGGCAGATTCGTAGTGATCAATGCCATTTCTTGTGGTAAGCCTTGCAAGCGATTGGTGCGGGCGCGCAGGATCTCGAATACATCAGGATTCTTTTTGTGCGGCATAATGCTCGAACCTGTCGTCAACTCATCTGGAAGGGAAATGAAGCCCATATTCTGACTCATATACGTACAGGCATCGCTGGCAAATTTGTTGAGGGTGCTTGCCAGACTCGCCAGTGCGTAGCCATACAAACGCTCGGTTTTGCCTCGGCCCATCTGCGCATACACGACATTGTAACTCAGCGTCTCGAAGCCCAGCAACTCTGTCGTTCGCGTACGATTCAGGGGAAAGGAAGAACCATAACCTGCGCCCGAACCCAAGGGGTTTTGGTCGGCGACCTTGAAAGCAGCGGCCAACATCTGCACATCATCGATCAGTGCCTCGGCATACGCCCCAAACCACAGTCCGAAGGAGGAAGGCATGGCCACCTGCATATGCGTATAGCCAGGCAGCAGATGATCCTTATAACGCTCCGCCTGTAACTGTAGCGCTGTAAACAATTCTTCGACTTGGGCCACGAGTCGTTCGATCGTATGGATAAAATACAACTTGAGATCCACCAAAACTTGATCATTGCGAGAGCGCCCACTGTGTACCTTTTTCCCGATAGTCCCCAACTTCTCCGTTAGCATCATCTCCACCTGAGAGTGCACATCTTCTACCCCCTCTTCGATTTCGAAGCTTCCCATCAAGGTCTTGCGGTAGATGCTCCACAACTCAGCTCGGAGCACTTGAAATTCGTGCTTTTCCAGCAAGCCAATTTCCGTCAGCATCGTGATGTGCGCCAGCGTCCCCAATACATCCCAAGGAGCCAGCTCTAGATCCAATTCTCGATCTCTGCCTACTGTAAATGCTTCTATTTGCCGGTTGAGGTCGGTGCCTTTGTCCCAGAGTTTCATTTGATGAGATATTAAGAAAAGAGAATCGATCCCGAGAGTGAGGAGTGATAAAGTAACATAAAGATTGCTCAATGTTTCTAAATATGGATGTTCATCCGACGTAGTGCTGAACCAATCTATACAATATTTCCCGCCAACAGTGCCAGATACTTCGGAATAGCGGCTTCGATTTCACTTAGGCAAATATACTCATCTGCTGTATGTGATCGCGCCGAATCTCCAGGTCCGATTTTGACGGTGGGAAAAGGCATGAGGGCTTGGTCCGACAGGGTAGATGAGCCAAATGTATCCATTCCAAGCTGCTGAGCCTGCTGCACCAACGGATGATCCAAGGCAATGCCTGAAGAATTGAGTCGAAAAGAGCGAGGCTTGATCTCACATTGAGTGGCTGCATCGATGATGGCAAAAGCAGCTTGATTGGAGTAAGCATCCGTCGTGCGGACATCGACTACGAATGTACACTCAGGAGGAACGACATTGTGCTGTGTACCCGCCGCTATTTGGGTGACGGACATCTTCACAGGACCCAGGGTATCCGAAATACTAGGGAACCTGTAGGTCCGAAACCACTCGATGTCTGGCATCGCCTCGTAGATCGCATTGATACCTTCTTCTCTGGCTGCATGTCCCGTTTTGCCATGTGCTACACAGTCGAGTACCATCAATCCCTTCTCTGCAATCGCCAGCTGCATCTGGGTAGGTTCGCCCACGATCCCTAGATCAATTTTTCCCAGCTCTCCCAGTATCGAAGCCACGCCATTTTTGCCTGATATTTCTTCTTCAGCTGTAGCTGCAAAGATCAGGTTATAAGGTAGGTCTTCTTTTTCATTCAGTATACAAAACGCTCCCAATAATGCCATCAACGGCCCTCCTGCATCATTGCTCCCCAATCCATACAAGCGGTCGCCCTCCAATTTTGGGATAAAAGGATCTCGTTCCCAACCTGCAGCAGGCTTGACAGTATCGTGATGTGAATTGAGGAGAATGGTGGGCTTTTCGGGAGAATAGGAGGAATGAATCGCCCAGGTATTGTGCCCTTTTTGGTAGAAGGGAATATGCTGACTTTGGAGAAAGGAGCGAATCAAGTCTGCCGTCCCTGCTTCTTCTCGACTGAAGGAAGGCGTCGAAATCAACTCTTTGAGCAGATCAGTGACGGCTACGGTGATATTGTCGATGTTCATGTGTGTGATAATTGAAGTTGTGTGCCAGATCTAGCATCCAAATGATCATATCTTGTGATCTGTACATGCTGTACCCCTTTTTCCAGGGCTTGAAACCCATTGGTAAGTTTGGGAATCATACCCCCTACAATCGAACCTTCTGTTTTTCCTTGCTCAAAATCTGAAAAGGATAAAGCAGGAATGACAGATTCATCGTTTTCGGCCTCTTTCAGTACGCCTTTTTTCTCAAATGAAAGAATCAGGGACACTTCAAATGCTACAGAAAGTGCTACCGCCACTGCCGTCGCGATGGTATCTGCATTGGTATTCAGGAGTTGTCCTTGCCCATCGTGGGTGATGGGAGCCATGACAGGTACTTGATTTTTGCGTAAAAAGGCTTGCAATACCTCTTCATTTACCTGATCAATATCCCCTGCCAAACCGTAATCAATAGCTTCTACGGGGCGCTTGTGAGCCGCAACGACATTCAAATCTGCTCCTGTCAAACCCAATGCGTCGATTCCATAGGATTGAAGTTGAGCGACCAGCGTTTTATTGACCAATCCCCCATAGACCATCAAGGCTATGTCCATCATCTCAGGGCTGGTGATGCGTCGACCGTCGATCATCGGGGCTTCCACACCCAATCTAGCTGCGATATCTGTCGCCCTCCTGCCTCCTCCATGTACGAGTACTTTCGGCGTAGGAAGAGAGACAAAGGCTTGCAGAAAAGTTTTTCTTTTATCCACATCTTCCAGTACAGCTCCTCCGACTTTTACGACTGAGACTTTTGCCTTCATAGGGTTTCTAGGATTGTTGCAAGGACAGCCTGAGCAGTGGGGATGCGATTGGCCGCCTGTGAAATGACAAGGGACTGAGGAGAATCCAGTACTTGGTCCGCTACGACCATATTTCTCCTGACAGGAAGGCAGTGCATGAATTTGGCGTTATTGGTATGCGCCATTTTCTCAGCTGTGATCTGCCAGTCTCTTTCCTTATCATTCACATGCCCATAATCCTTGAAAGACGACCAGTTTTTCGCATAAATGACATCTGCTCCTTCAAATGCAATGTCCTGATTGTACATAACAGGCGTATTCTTCACAAAATCGGGCGAGAGATCCATCCCATAAGGATGCGCAATCGTCAAGTCTACTTCAGCTGCTTGCATCCACTCTACAAAAGAATTGCCTACTGCCTGAGGCAAGGCCTTTGGGTGTGGCGCCCATGTCAAAACGACCTTGGGTCTATGTGTAAATCCCTGCTGATGAATGGTCAGCCAATCGGTCAGAGATTGCAAAGGATGACGCGTAGCCGATTCCAGACTGACAATAGGTACTCCTGCGTACTGTTGGAAAGCAGTCATTACATGCTCTGCATAATCTGCTATTCTATTTTTTAAGCCAGCAAATGTTCTGATTCCCAATATGTCGCAGTAACTACCCATCACGGCGGCAGCCTCTTTGATGTGTTCGGCTTTGGCCCCATCCATGACGGTCCCATCTTCAAATTCCAACTGCCAAGAATCTTGGGAGACATTGAGGATGGTGACGTCCATACCCAGCAACTGCCCCGCGCGTTGGGTACTCATGCGTGTGCGAAGGCTCGCGTTGAAGAAAATGAGCCCCAAAGATTTTCCTTTCCCTAGATGGGATTTTTGGTGGGGGTGTTGGACAAAAAGAGCAGCTTCTGCTAGCAGAGCAGAAGGGTTGGCTACATCTGAAAGACTAGTAAAATGCTGCATATTAGGCAGAGATTAGTGCTTGTGATAACGTGCCTTGTAAGGCTGTGAGTAACATATCGATGCCTTCCTGCCCTACATTGAGGGGGGGGAGCAAACGGAGGACATGCGGCTGAGAAGATGAACCCGTGAAAATATGATGATCATAGACAAGACGGGTACGAATGGGCTTCGCAGGACCTTTTAGTTCCAGTCCGAGCATCAGGCCTTCTCCTCTTACTTCCTTTACATAAGGTAAAGATGTGAGTTCTCCTTTGAGCATGTCTCCTTTACGCTGCGCATAGGCCATCAGGTCTTCCTGCTCGATGACCTCCAGGACAGCTAGTCCTGCGGCGCAAGCCAGATGATTTCCTCCGAAGGTCGTCCCCAGCATGCCGTACCACGGCTCGAATTGAGGATGAATCAGGATGCCACCTATGGGGAAGCCATTGCCCATGCCTTTGGCGACGGTGATGATGTCGGGCTGGACAGCCGCGTGTTGGTGCGCGAAAAACTTACCCGAACGCCCATATCCAGATTGGATCTCATCTAGAATCAAGAGGGTTCCTGTTGCACGGCACTTTTTCTCTACATATTGCAAAAAGGGATTTTGTAACATATGAATCCCGCCTACACCTTGAATACCCTCTACTACGACGGCGCATACATCTTTTCCTTCCAGTGCGTCATCTAGTGCCTGCTGATCATCAAAAGGAATGCGTAGCACATGGTCGGCAGGGTTGACGGCTGCTTGGATCTTGGGATTATCGGTCAGTGCGACTGCTGCAGAGGTCCGACCATGAAAGGCACGTTCAAACGTCAGGATTTTCTTACGTTGATTGTGGAAGGAAGCCACTTTTAAGGCATTTTCGATGGCCTCAGCCCCAGAGTTGCACAGGAATAGTGCATAATCCTCATAGCCTGAGAGCTGTCCTAGCTTCTGTGCCAGCTCAATCTGGAGGGGATTTTTCACCGAGTTAGAATAGAAGCCCAATCGCGAAAGCTGCTGCTCTATGCGCTGCACAAAGTGTGGATGGCTATGGCCGATAGAGATCACCGCGTGACCGCCATAAAAGTCCAGATATTTTTGCCCTTGCTCATCCCATATCCAGGCTCCTTCACCTCTCACGGGCGTCACATCAAAAAGGGGATAGACATCAAAAGGAAGCATATATTTAGTTGTTGAATGATTGGGTGATTGATTGTTTGAATCCGTAGGCGCATCGCCATGGCGTGCGCTCCTTACATTGCCTAGCGTGCGCAAAAGTTCTATTAAAATGCCAAGGCTTTCAACCTCAGTCCCATCTCCTCGGGAAGTCCCATCATCAAATTCATATTCTGTACGGCTTGTCCTGAAGCACCTTTTAATAAATTATCGATCATGCTGATGATGAGTAATTTCCCCTCTATTTCTTCTACATACACTACGGCTTTATTGGTATTGACGACCTGCTTCAGATGAGGATTGGTGTTCACTATGTGGGTAAATGGAGCAGTCTGGTAAAAATCATGGTAGTCTTGTTTCAGCGCTTCCACATTTCCCTTGAAGTCCACATACATGGAAGCAAAAATCCCTCTGGGAAACCCTCCGCGCATAGGGACAAAGTTCAAGCTAGGCAAATCCGTATTCGAGAGGAATGCCAAACTCTGCTTGATTTCGGGCAAATGCTGATGGGTAAAGACCTTGTATACGGATAAATTATTTTGTCGCCAGCTAAAGTGGGTCGTTGGCTGAGGTTTTTGTCCTGCACCTGTCGCACCTGTGATCGCTGTGATCTGAACAGGTATGTCGGCATCCAATTGCTGGCTCGCAGCTAGAGGCAACAAGCCCAACTGTATGCAAGTGGCGAAGCATCCAGGATTGGCAATGCGATTGGCTTCTTGGATGCGCGCTCGATGCAATTCGGGCAGACCATAGACAAAATTATGTGTACCTGCTAGTCGAAAATCTCGACTCAGGTCTACCATCTTCACACGGCTGGGTACTTCGTGGTCTGCGAGAAAAGGCGCGACATTTCCATGCCCCTGGCAGAAGAACAATACATCTACTTCTATATGGTGCGCAGCTGTGAATGTCATGTCTATCTCTCCTACCAAGTCTTGGTGGATATCTGCGATCGCTTTGCCAGCCTGACTTGTGCTTTGGACGAAGGCAATCTCAACTTCGGGATGGTGGATGAGCAACCGAATCAATTCACCTGCTGTATATCCTGCGCCTCCGATGATACCTGCTTGAATCATTCTTCTGTCGATTGGAAATGGTTGAATGCACCAGGATTGACCTGATGGTAGATCTTTCCTGCATTGGAGATGATTTTGGTGAAGCCTTTTACATCTTCTCCTGTCCATGCGAGATTCATCTCTCCATAGGTCCCAAACTTGCTGGCCATCAAGTCGTGTGGGGACACTATTCCCAATGCCTCGAAGCGATAAGGGCTCAGCCTTACCTTGACTTTACCTGTGACGGTCTCTTGGGTATCGGTCAAGAAGGCCTCTACATTGCGCATCACAGGCTCGAGAAATTGTCCTTCATGCAGGAGCATACCATACCAGTTGCCTAGCTGGTCTTTCCAATGCTGCTGCCACTTAGAGAGTACATGCTTTTCGAGCAGACGATGAGCTTCGATCGTAATAAGAGCAGCAGCAGCTTCGAAGCCTACGCGTCCTTTAATCCCGATGATCGTATCTCCCACATGTGTATCTCTCCCGACGGCATAAGGCTTGGCTAGTTGCTCCAATGCCTCTATAGCATCTGCTGGATGTGTATAGGATTGTCCGTCGATTCCTTTTAATTCACCCTTTTCGAAGTGTAGCTCGACTAGTTTCTCCCCTTGTGCTTCAAGTGGAGAAGGAAAGGCTGCATCGGGTAGGTGATCCCAGGAGTTGAGCGTTTCTTTTCCACCTACAGAGGTTCCCCAGAGTCCTTGATTGATGGAGTAAGCAGCCTTTGAGCCATCGATCTCTACACCATTTTCCTTGAGATACGCGACTTCTGCTTCTCGTGACAATTTCAAATCACGAATAGGGGTAATGATCTCGATTTCGGGTGCAAGTGTCTGAAAAATAAGGTCAAAACGTACCTGATCATTCCCTGCACCTGTACTTCCATGCGCGATATGGGTAGCACCGATTTCTTTGGCGTACTGAATCAGGGCCAATGCCTGGAAGGCACGCTCAGCGCTGACGGATAGAGGATAGGTGTGATTCTTGAGTACATTGCCATAGATCAAAAATCGTACACACTGGTCATAGTAAGCCTTGACGACGTCCAACGTCCGATGTCCTTTGCTACCCAGTTGTATCGCACGTGTCTCGATATCTTTGATTTCTTCAGAGGAAAACCCTCCTGTATTAACTGTTGCTGTATGTACTTCTAGTTGAAGCTCTTTGTGGAGATAAATGGCACAAAATGAGGTGTCGAGCCCGCCAGAGAATGCCAATAGTACCTTTGACATGAATAATAGATTTGTAGTTGAAAAGGTGAAGCTTGAAATAGCTAAAACAGATAGACGTGAGAGGTCAAATAAAAAGACGTTATCCTATGAAGAATTTTACTTCGGTCAAGACCACAGACTTAAAGTGCTAATAGTGAGAAAGGTTTGCTTTCATTATTACCTTATTTCATCTGTCGTCTTATCTATTTGGGTATGGAGAAGTAGGGAAGTTAACGTTTGCCTCCCTTAGATTCCTTTGAAAAAAGGTTCTCCTTGATCTTTTGGAGTAGTTGATTCCCCTTTCGTCGTCGCAGATGATTCTTGTAGGATTCCCATCGATTTTTGAGGGCTTCCTCCTCCACTGCCTTTTGCTTTTCTTGCGCAGGGTCAAACATCATCCCCGTACATAGACAGAGCTTCCGTTCATTCCGCTCTAGGATTTCATAGTTAGGACAGCTTTGGCAACCTTTCCAGAATACATCATCCTGGGTGAGTTCGGTAAAGGTGACAGGTTTATATCCCAGGGAGGAATTGATCCTCATGACTGCTAGGCTGGTTGTGATGCCAAACAGGCGCGCATGAGGAAATTTATTTCGAGAATGTTCGAAAGCTTTCTTTTTGATGCCTTTGGCTACTCCTTGGCCTCTATATTCGGGATTTACGATTAGTCCTGAATTTGCTACATAGTGTGTGTTTTGCCATGTCTCAATATAGCAAAAGCCTACGAGTGTATTCGCATCGAGTGCGATAATAGCCTTATCCTCAAGGATTTTCTGTTGTACGTAGCTAGGTTCGCGTTTGGCGATACCTGTCCCGCGTTGCTTGGCAGCATTCTCGATCATCTGGCAGATCGCATCTGCATAGGATAAATGGCGCTGATCGGCGATCAGTATCTCAACGGCCATAATAGGGTGTTAAGTAAGTGAAATGAAAAATTGGAAAACAGGGGTAATGACAGCTAGGATTAGCTGCGTCGGAGGCGTCGTCGTCGTCGGACGTTTGGATATGTGAAAAGCGTTGTCATGCTTTATTTCAATTACTCAAATATAGAACAAGCGGTTGGAATAATCCTAAGAATCTTGAAGAATAATGTTCAAATAATAAGTATATCGTCAAAAGATTGATGATTCCTTATACGAGGAAACACATTTTCTTGTTATTTTTAAACTGTTTATTCAGTTAAATAATTTTACTTAAATAGACAAAGAGTAGCCATACTTTTAGAGGCATCGAGGGAAATGAAGGGCCACTTTGTCCTTTTTGTAGGCTTAATAGAAATGGAGCTGCATCGCTAATAAGGTAGAATAAGTCGAATGAATGTGTAATGATGAAAAGGGAAAATGTAATGATTCATCTATTTCATATGCACACGCCTTACTTCCAAGATTGGCAGTATTTTATTGAATCATATGCTTTTTTCATGAGAATGGGGAGAAATCTTTCATAATTCATAGTATGGGGAACGCTTATTTTTAATAAAATGATGTACGCATGTGCCGCATATGGATGCTTCTGTGATATATGGAGTATTGATGTATCGCAAATAGAACTCAAAATGGAAGAGATACCTTGGATTTTATGAGGGAAATCATTCATCCTTCAACACATCCCTTACATGTATCATATGCAAAACTAATTATAAGACTTTCGCAATATTCGTATAGTGTTGCTACTTTTGTGTTTCGTAAAATGTGAAACAAAGAAGATGTTATTGGGGACAACCGAAGATTAGACCTATATCAATCAAAAAAAAATGTAATACTTTAAAAGGATCATCCAAGTGACCCATCAATCCATTAGGCATTCTTTTAATCATGCTAATCGTAAAGCTGCTTACAAACAAGGGAAGCTGCTTTCTTGGATTATGATGCCCTTGATTTCCTTAGTCATCTGGATAGACTATACAGATACAGCATCTCCTCTCATCTTGCAATATGGATTATTAGGGACCCTCCCATTTCCGATCTATCTACTGATCATCACTCCTATTTATAAAAGCAGGCCACATTGGGTTCCATGGGTCTTCGCTATGACCATGTTTTTCTCATTGCTTCACTTTATAGGTCTTTCTGTAGCTGTATTTGGGGGGGAGATTCAACATGTGATGTACAAGGATCAATTTGGCGTGGGCGTAGCCGCTGCGATCTTTTCTGCTGCGATCTTTTCTAAGGGTGCCCGTATTCCTTTAGTCTACGTATTTTGCCTTTTGCTGCTGATTTTTACTGTTATTTCATTCATCTGTATTCCAGAGTTTACCCGATTTTATATCATTATCAGTGGGATGTTATTTCTGGCGATCCTCTCTGTTTACCATGCACACAAGCGAGACTGGAGGCTACATCAAGCCTTGGAACGCATCAAACAACGCGAGCAGGCTCTTAAGCAAAAAAACCAGACCTTAGATCTCTTAAACCGTCACCTCGAAAGCTATAATTATTCCATTTCTCATGATCTAAAAGCACCACTAAGGCAGGCTAGAGGATTCACCTCCCTCCTGCGCAAAGAACTCAAGGGTAAGGAGAACGAAAATATCTCAGAATACCTTCATTATATATCTCTCTCCATGCGGACCATGTCCTCTTTGATTGATGCATTTGTATCCTATGCTAAGATCAGCATGACTAACATTTCATTCATGGATCTTGAGATGGACAAACTCATAGAGGGATTGGTGAAAGAGCTAGAAGGGCTTGAGGTATCGGGAAAACTACTCCATGAGATAGAAATCGGTCCTATGCCTACCATCAAGGCAGATCCTGCACTGATGAAGAAACTCTATTATAGCCTCTTATCCAACGCCATCAAGTTTTCAGCAGAGAAACCCCATCCCCAAATTTCCCTTGGTTCATATGAGGAACAGGACTATCATGTATTTTATGTGAAAGACAATGGAATCGGATTTGACCAGCAGTTTCAGCAAAAGATATTTGAACTCTTTCAGAGGTTGCATCCTTCCGAAACATACAAAGGTCAAGGCGTAGGCCTAGCACTAGCCAGCAAGATTATACAGGCACACAGAGGAGAGATCTGGGCAGAAGGTGAGTTAGGCAAAGGGGCATCTTTCTTTTTCAAAATTCCCAAAGAACCCGCCACTTATATTGTGTGAGCTTATTTTCCTTTTTAAGTTAGGCGGACGAAAGATTGTAAGAGTATAGAACCGAGGCATACGTAAGACAAAAAGTCTTCAATAGCAATACTTTAAGTCTCTTGTCTTGAACGTAATGAAATCCCTTTCGAGATCACCTCTCAACATCTGACCTCTTACGTAGTTGTTGCATAAGCACCGTTCAGCATGATCCAGAAAATCAATTCTTCCCTTAGGCAAGTCGCCAGAGACCTCCGGCGAGTACGTACACTCGCCATCCAGCGAGAACTGCTCCTGAGAGACTTGAAATCTGCTGAATGGGATCTGGAACATGCAAACCGACAACTCGAAAAAGAAAGTCGAGACGTAGACCGATTGTCTGGCTCTGGTATTCCTCAATTGTGGCACTTTATTCGGCCTCAAACAAAGGTCCGCTGGAAAAAGGAATGGGAAGAATATCTAGAGGCAAAAAGAGAAGTAGAGGTTCAGTATTTTATCGTGGGCGACATGCGGAGGCAGATTCGGCAGATTGAGCAGGAGGCTGCGATCTTAGGAGATCCCCAAAAAATATATCAGGAGCTTATCGTAATGAAAGAAGCGCATCTCAGGGAAATTCAGCATCCTGAGGTTGAGAAATTATGGAAGGAAGAGGAACGTATGATGCAGGCGGAGGCTATACTCTCTGAACTTGAAGAAGCGGATCAAGCCATAGCAGAGGCTCTCCTTGAGGTAAGGGCACTGGAAGTAGAGCTAGTCAAACCCCTGCAATCGAACACCTCTTCGAAATGGATGACGCAATACTATGAGTTGCGGATCATCCATCGTGCTCGTCAAGTGCAGCATCAGATGATCGAGGTAAGGAAAGAGATGAAAGATGTGATGGGAGAATCGTTTCAACTACCTCCTGACATTATGTACATTTCCCAACATTTGCTCAAAACCATGAGGAAGGCCTATCATCTGGAAGGACAGATACGTGCTGCCAAAGTTTTTCTTGACCAAATACGAATCAAAATGGCAGCCTTGCGTGCGAAACTCGTTCCTTTAACAGAAAATGAGTTGCGAAACATTCGATTAGCTAAACAACGAATGCAGCAAATCGTAGAAAATGTGTAGCGCTATGTCTGAAGGTGGATCTATACTTCCTTTGACTGGCTATCCTCGATCCCTAAAGCAGCTTTTGATGTCGACTACCTCATCCTATACCCTTCTTTATCGTCGTTTTTGTGAAAATGCCATCCGAGTGATTGCGCGCAAGCTGCAACGCCAGCTCTCTCCAAAGGAAATCCAGTCTGTGTATCGACTCAGTAATCTGACCTTTGCAGAGATGACACTGGCAGATTTTGATAAGGCTAGCAACCCACAAGAGGCGGAAGAGATCTTCAAGAGCCTACGCTACATGGCCCATCAGCGATTTCAGATGGAGATCGAAGATCTTGGACAAAAACTTCAGCAACATTTTGGCGTTAATATTCCAGAAGGAACGAAAAAGCTATTGCTCCAAAAAGGTACGGCCATTGACATCCACGAATTTTGGGAACATAACGGCAAAGTGAATAAATTAAAGCCTAAATTCATCCGGAAAGCCGAAATAAGACAATCTCTACTCGATTTAGAAGAATACCTATTGGAACTTTAGCATCCTACCTACTACGCTGTTTGGGCTATTTTACATGGTATTACCCTGCTAGAAGGGTGATTCAATGACCTCCCGTAAGACGATTTCAACGTATAAATATGAAGTACTATATTCTTTTGTGGACTTTTTTGCTTGCTCTGGTTGTCACTGTGGGCGCCCAGACTGCGGCTGAAGCGGAGTTGGCTGATCGGTATTATGCAGATGGAGAGTATGAGGCTGCCTTCGAGTTATACGATAAATTGTATAAAAAGAATCAAGAGGAAAATACCGCTCGTCGTATCGTCAGTTGCTATGAAGCCTTGAATGAATATGGGGAAGCACTTAAGTTTTTGGATCGTGTCATACGCAGAGATGATCGCCCGATTTATCCTATCCTGAAAGCGGGAATCCTTGAGAAAACAGGACAACCTAAGGAAGCGGAAAAGCTTTATGAGGATGTCATCAGCAAGTCGATCAAGAAAGAAGGCGAAGTAATCGGAATTGGATCTTTCTTGTACCAGCAAGGCAGGTTGACATGGGCACTTAAAGTCTACAAAAAAGGTAGGCAAATCACGCGCAATCCTTATGCTTTTGCCAATGAGGTCGCCAATATTCATCTACAATTGGGAGAGTTTGCGTCAGCGACAGAAGAGTATCTCAAGCTCTACTACGCCAATCCTCAAAATTATAGTGCTGCCAATCTTTCGATCCTTAACATGGTGGGACCTCCCTCTCAAAATGAAATCGAACAAGCCCTCCTACGTGCGGTAGATAAGCGTCCCTCTGATCGTGGATTGAGAAACATGGTCTTCGAATTTTATGTGCTGGCAGAGAATTTTATAGAGGCATTTGTCCAAGTGAAATCTATCGATCGACTCTTTAAGCAAGAGGGAGAACGTGTGTATAATTTTGCAGAGACCATGCGCAACAATAAGGAGTACGCTTTGTCCAATAAAGCCTACGACTACATCATCAATAGGCATAAGAATTCTCCCTTTTTCTTTCAGGCACATTTTCAAAAGGCGATCAACAATGAACTGAAGGCGTTTGACCAGGTTCCTGTAGATAAGGCGTCTGTGGAGGCTGCCGTCGATGCTTACAAGGAATTATTGAACACATTTGGCCGTAAGCCAGAGTACTATGATCCTGTATATCGCATGTCGCGCCTGATGGTGTTCTACCTTTTTGATTTAGACAATGCATTAGAAGAGTTGGAAAATCTCACCGCTAGTCGTCAAGGGCTTCCACAAGATCGCTGGGCGGAGGCTCGCTTACTCATTGGAGATATACAGCTCATGCAGCAAGATTTCAACAAGTCCAAGCTGACCTACACAGAAGTAAGCGACATGTATCGAGATCGACAGTTGGGGGCATTGGCTAAGTATAAGCTTTCCGAGCTTGCCTATTACAAAGGAGAGTTCAACTTGGCTCAAGCGCTGCTAGGTGCGATCAAGGACAACACCTCCAATGATATCTCTAATGATGCCATCAAGCTCAACTTGACCATCATGGACAATACAGGCTTGGACAGTACGACGACTGCTTTGGAGATGTTTGCCCATGCGCAGTTGCTGACGTATCAGCGAGACTATGAAGCCTCTCTCTCCATGTTGGATAGCTTGGCTTACAAGTTTCCTAGCCATCCGTTAGCAGATGAGATCCTGTGGGAAAAAGCGACCATTTACCTAAATCAAAATGAGATTGAGCGTGCATTGAGTTTCATCGATCGTATTCTGGACCAATTTCCTATGGATATCTATGGAGACGATGCGCTCTATACCAAGGCTCAGATCTATGATCTGACGCTCAATGATCCCGACAAGGCAATGGCGTTATACATTAGTTTTCTCTCTGCTTATCCTGGGAGTCTGTACTCAGTGGAGGTCCGCAAACGCATTCGAACACTTAGGCAAGGCTGATTTATATTAAAGGATGGAGGAGAAGTGCGTACAAATATTTCAAGGAGGAAATGTAATTTTTCTCCTATAAACATAGACGATTCTTAAGAGGGATTTCTACCTTTGCGCGCAGAAAATCAATCATATGATCAAAGTTATTGAATGCCCACGCGATGCCATGCAAGGGATTCATCATCCGATATCTACTGAAAAGAAAATTACGTATATCAATCACCTACTGAAAGTAGGGTTTGACACGATAGACTTTGGCAGCTTCGTCTCTCCCAAGGCGGTCCCACAGATGGCAGATACGCAGGAAGTATTGGCAGGCTTGGATTTGAGTGAGACTACGAGCAAGTTACTGGCCATCGTCGCCAATCTCCGTGGAGCAGAAGCCGCCTGCCAGCATCCAGAGATCACGTATTTAGGCTATCCCTTTTCCATATCAGAAACCTTCCAGCAGCGCAATACACGCAGAGGCATTGCAGATTCCTTGGAACTTGTCAAGCAGATTCAACAGCTATGCTTAGTGCATAATAAAGAGCTAGTGGTATACATCTCTATGGGATTTGGAAATCCTTATGGAGATCCGTGGAGTCCTGAGATTGTACATGAATGGGCAGGAAAGCTCATCGACCTAGGCATCAAAATTATCTCTTTGGCAGATACTGTAGGACTGGCTGACGCAGAGACCATCTCGCCTGTTTTTGCCCGACTGTATCAAGACTTTGAATCGATCGAGTTTGGGGCACACTTCCATTCTCACCCAGACAAAAGAGAGGAAAAGATCAAAGCTGCATGGGATGAGGGATGCCGAAGATTCGACGTAGCTGTGAAGGGGTTTGGCGGCTGTCCTTTTGCTGAAGATAAGCTAGTGGGAAATATCGCAACGGAGAGTTTCTTCGATTTCTGTACCAAACAAGGTATTCAGTTGCCTATTAATCCCTCTGCATGGCAAGCGGCCCTTACCTATGCCCCGCAAGTGTTTGGTTAAGATAGAATAAAGATCTACAAGAGAAGATGGTCATACATTTTGCTTACGTAGGATTTTTCGAAAAAATCATCCTAAAACTCCCTCATCTTTATTTATCTATTTGGCAGCAGGTGTAAACGAATCACAGGAGCATCTAAGTAAAAATGAGTATTCAGCTCGACGATGCGCCAGCTCAGACTTCGACACTGCATGCTTATTATGGTGTATATGAAAAAAATACCCAGGATTATTCAGCGATATCACCCACAGTTTATGTGGAGGGTACCGTCGCATGATCGCGTATTATACCTTACGTTTGACGACGGGCCTCAGGAAGGAATCACAGAATGGGTACTGGATACATTGGAGTTATTTGAGGTGAAAGCGACCTTTTTTCTATTGGGGAAGCATGTCAAGCAGTATCCTGGGATCGTGCACCGCATGATTGATAGTGGGCATAGCATAGGGAATCATGGCTATGCGCATATAGATGGATGGAAAGCACCTTTGAGAACGTACCTATTGGATTTTTTGCGTGCCAAGCAGACCATTTTTGAGTACACAGGTGTCCACACACGGTTGTTTCGCCCTGCTTATGCGCATATTACCCAGACCAAGGCGCAATACATTCTTCGTAGTCATCAGATCATCATGATGGACGTCATGAGCGGCGATTTTGATTCTTCCCTTAGTGGAGAAGCTGTGACGAGGGGGGTGATCCAAGCGGCAACACCTGGTTCTATTTTGCTATTCCACGACAATTTAAAAGCTAAGGACCGTCTGAGAATTGCATTGCCGCGTGTATTGAAACATTTTCAAGAGAAAGGATACGAGTTTAGGCCCATCGTAGACCAGACTTTTAGGTCATTACCACCTGTTCAGATCAGGGATTGATACGATTGCTTCCCTACCTTCTTCTGACGAGTTCGAGCAGTTCATTCATGATCATGGCTGTAGCTCCCCATATAGGATGCGGGCCTACTTCGAAGGAGGGAACCAGAATCCTAAGTCCTGAACCCAGCCGCATAGGAATTTTTTGCAGAGCCTGAGGAGCGAGAAGATCCTTGAGGCACACTTCCATAATTTCTGCTACTTCGCTCTCCCTTGCTCTAAAGTGAGGCTTTTTATGGGTGTAGGCAAGGATAGGATAAATGAGAAAATTGCTTACAGGAATGTATAGTTCGGTCAATTCGCCTAAGACTTCTACTTTTTCTGGAAGGATATCCAACTCCTCTTGTGCTTCTCTAAGCGCGGTAAATGTAGGATTTTGGTCTTTTTCTTCCATCCTTCCACCTGGAAAAGAGATCTCTCCTGAGTGGGTTTTGTCTCCTTTCACGCGGAGCATGAGCGCCACATGCCACTGACTATACTTAGGGTATAGCAGAATCAATACAGCACTCTTTTGAGAACCTGGTGGGGTTTGCCAATGTGAAGGAATCTGATTAGCAGAGACAGCCATGTGAGCTGCTATTCCTGGAAGCGGAGGAGCAGACTGCTCATGCAATTGATGCACAAGATGACGGATTAATCCAAAATCAATGGGAGAGAATATGCGTTGTAGTCTCGTCATAAAGTATCAGCTTGCATGCCTTGATGCTCAGATAATGGACCTACTTCAATTTATCATTTCTTTTACTAAACTGAAAAACTCAGCCAGAATCATAGACGTGCCACCCCACACGATGTGGCGATCCGATACTACATAGCCAGGTGTTTCAAACGTGAATCCTCCAGCGTTTCGCATAGGCTGAATTTTCCTCGTCGCGTCTTTCAGAAAGACATCCATTGATACCTCGATGATCTCTGCTACCTCGACAGGATCTGCAACAAAGTCGGGACGCTTATCCATAAACCCTACTGTTGGGAATACTTGAAAGTTGCTAGGAATGATGTATATCTCACTCAAAGAACCCAGGATGTGTACATTTTCTGGCACAATTCCCATTTCCTCATGCGCTTCACGCAAGGCTGTGGCGTGGTGGTCTTTATCTGTAGGCTCGACTCGCCCCCCTGGTAGACTGATCTGTCCTCCATGTACACGTCCGTCCTCCGAACGCTTCATAAGTGGGATATGTAGTGTTCCTTCGTGTAGATAGAGAAGGACCAGGACGGCTGCTTGTTTCGCATCTGAGGGGACCTTTATCTTGAGTCCTTCCTTTGCATGCTTTTGAAACAGAGGGGGCGCCATCTCTAGATGTGCATCGATACCTGGAAGAGGCTGTTGTAGACGAGTCGTGAGGCTTTCCAGCAATCGAGGTGAGTATTTCATAGATTATTTTCCTGTCGTATGAGGATCGTTTCTTTGGCCCTAGAAAATTAAGACGCAACAACAGCTACAATGTTCGGAATTCCTATTTATCTTTCCTTTCAGATTAAGAAAAATAATACTATGAACTGTAACAAAACGTTGCTTATCCTCCTAATGCTTACATTGGGACAACTCACAGGAGGATACGCGCAGCTGCTCAATATGCAGTTGTTTGAGCTGGAAGATGTTATTTTTGAGAAAATCGAAACGCCGAAGGGCTACGAATCTGCATATAAACTGAAAGTCAAGCAGCCCTTAGACCATCAGCATCCAGAGAAAGGGCATTTCTATCAGACGGTCTGGCTCTCTCACAAGGGATACGATCGTCCCACCACCATCATCACCAATGGATACTATGCACCAGCTAACCGTGTGGCTGAGATCACCGCGCTGCTCGGCGCAAACCAGGTATCTGTAGAACACCGCTATTTTGGCCCTTCTTCTCCCAAGGTCATGGATTATCAGTATTTGAACATGGAGCAGGTAGCTGCGGATCTGCATCACATACGTACATTGCTCGGCCAAATATACCAAAAGAAGTGGGTGGCTTCTGGAATCAGTAAAGGAGGACAGACAACCATTATGTACAGATATTTTTATCCAGAGGATGTGACTGCTAGCGTACCCTATGTTGCTCCGCTAAACTTAGCCTATGAAGATGAGCGTATCTATACCTTCCTGGATACCGTAGGGACAGATGCTTGCCGTGAAGCGATCAAAGATTTCCAGATTCGCCTGCTCAAGAATCAGAAAAAAATTATGCCTATGCTCAAGTGGTATAGCAAGGGCAAAGGCCATACGTATGAGTATTTGGGGATGGGAGCAGCATTTGAATACGCTGTGTTGGAATACTCCTTTTCATTTTGGCAGTGGGGAGAAGACTGTGCGGATATACCTGGAAAAGACGCGACAATAGAAGAAGATTTGGCGCACTTACTGGATATAATCGAGATTGGATTTTTTGCAGATAAAGATATCGCCTACTATGCGACGCATTATTATCAGGCGGGCAACGAGTTAGGCTATTATGGATATGCGACAGAAGCATTTGCCAAATATCTCAAAGCCCTACCGACAGATCCACATCCACATGCCGTATTTCCCCCTAAGAAGGAAGCCATTCCCTATGAGGGTAAGCTAGCCCAGGACGTTTCGAAATGGCTGGCCTCCCAAGGCAATCGCTTCATCTATATCTACGGCGGAAATGATACATGGTCTGCCACGCGTGTGCCTGAATCCGATAAGGTAGACGCGCTGTGGTACGTCATGCCAGGAAAACATCACGGAAATGCTCGAATCCGTAATCTCAGCAAGTCCCAAAAGCGTGAAATGATTGAGAAATTGGAATCCTGGCTAGAGCAGGATCTTCGTTAGGAAGTAGTGGGAAGTTTCAAACATGGTCTCAGGCTATTTCCTAGTCCACTCCCCATAGTTTGTCTTCGTCGAGTGTGTACTCGGCGAAGACAATTTCTTCTCCGTTTCGACTGATGATCGTGAATCCTACTTCTTTGCCCAAGTCGTATACTTTGGGTGCAAGTAAAGGGTCTATGGTATAAAAATCTGTAATGACTTTTTGCTTCAGGTCTCGTTCGAGTTCATGAATGCTCATCAGAAAATCATCCAAAATATCATCTCGTGAAATCATTTTAGCTAGTGTTTCGGGTGACATTTGGAGACCTAAATCATTGATCATGACTTTGGCGTCTTCGAGTTTGTATCGACTACCTGCACTCGTGGTCGTGAATCGGGGGATGACACTTTTGATTAGACGTTTGAGTCTTTTAAAATCGCCAGAAAAATCTTCCATAAAAGTTCTAGGTATTTGCTATTAAGGGTAATCTAGACATGCGGAGTACAACTTGGGCTGTTGTCACGACATCTTTCTCACAGTAGATCTTGATACGTTCTAGATCTTTTTCTTCCCAGAATACAGCCCGAACTTGAGAGCCGTCCATATCATCTTTGGGAGAAGGAATATCTAGAATTCCTGCTAGGAGATCCAGACTTGTGTAGGACTTATAGTCTCCAAATTTCCAGAGCTCCATGGTATCTACGAAGGGCGTTTCCCAGGGTTTTTTTCCTTGGACTTGTAAGACATAGGGAATCTTAAGACCACGGACGACATATCTTCTTCCAAGAAAGGGGAAGTCAAATTCTTTTCCATTGTGTGCACAAATCCTGCGCTCTTTTTTGGCTCTTGTGAATTTTTCTAGCATCTCTCCAAACGCTTGCAACACTTTTTCTTCCTCCTCATAGCAGTAAGACTTCATGGAGATTTCAGGTACACCATGCTCATTGAATCTTATATAGCCACAGGAAATGCATACGACTTGTGCAAATTCTGCGTGAATCCCTGCTTTTTGGAGGAAAGCTTCTTCGGGTGTAAGTGTCTCATCTTGGCGGATATATTTTTTGGACTTGGAAACCCATAAATCCTGCATGCGGGGAGACAATTGATCGAATTGGGGGGCTAAAGGAGCCGTTTCAATATCTAGAAATAGGAGGTTTTCAATTTCACCAGTAGAAAACATAGGAGTTCATTAACAAAATGTAGGACAATACAGCGTATTCCTCAATCTCAATTAGAATGGATCAGAAAGCGCTTGAAAGGCTTGATTGTGGAACGACACAATGACTCTGGCCTTCTCACAATATAGTAAATATGTATATATGTTTGTCTATTGTCTTTGGGAGGCTGCTTGGATTTGATGATCCTGTCTCCTTGGGTGAACCTATGTGCGAGGCAAAGAGAAGTAGGGGCTAGCGCTCCTTGTTTTACCAAAAAGTGTGTCATCCCACCTGTAGAATGACACACTTCTAGATCTATCTTTGTGTAGCTCAAACGAGGAGCGGGTCCTTTTCCTTCGGTACTTCTTGCGCTGATGAGCGCGCTTGATGGGAGGGATTGATGATGATCCTGACTCCTTTATCGTAGGTGAAGTAGCTCCAGACCCAGTTGATGAATACGACGGCTTTATTTCTGAATCCTATGAGATAAAGGATATGTATAAACATCCATCCCATCCATGCGATGAGCCCTTTGAGGTGGAGTTTTCCCATATCGAGGACGGCTTTATTTCGACCGATGGTCGCCATCGACCCTTTGTCAAAGTATTGGAACGCCTTGAGCGGGGCGCCTTTTGCCATCTTGGGAAGATTTTGTGACAGAGTGGTACCCATTTGCATGGCGACCTGTGCGACCCCTGGATGACCCTTGGGATAGTCCTCAGTCTCCATATAGGCTACATCACCGATGGCAAAGAGGTTGTTGTATCCCTTTACACGGCTGTAAGGATCTACTGCCACGCGATTGCCACGCACGATATGCTCCTCAGGTATCCCTTCTACGATGGCTCCTTTCACACCTGCTGCCCAGATCACAGTGGAGGCCTTGATCTCTTCCCCACTTTTGACCGTCACTGTCTCCCCATCAAATTTGGTCACTAGGGTATCCAGCGATACATGGACGCCCATCTTTTCGAGAGATTCTTGTGCGCCTTTTCCAGACCTATCCGACATACCGTTGAGTAGTCTGGGGGAAGCTTCAATCAGGTGGATATCCATCAAGGAAAAATCCAGCTCAGGATAATCATTGGGGAGAATGTGTCGCTTGAGTTCTGCGAGTGCGCCAGCAGTTTCTACACCTGTCGGTCCACCTCCTACTACGACAAACCCCATCAGGGTATCCTGGATATCTGTCTCTGTATAGTCGTGCGCGTGTTCGAAATTTTGTAAAATGAGACTTCGTAGATCCATCGCTTCAGGAATAGACTTCATGCCCAATGCGTTAGCTTCAATCTCTTTATTTCCAAAGAAGTTGGTCTGGCTTCCTGTAGCCACTACCAGATAATCGTAGTCAATCTCTCCAAGAGAGGTTTCGATTAGATTATCTTCAGGATATACTTTATGGACCTCCGCCATCCGAAAGATGAAGTTCTTTTGCTTGGCAAACATCTTACGGAGCGGAAACGCGATAGAATCTGGCTCTAAACCACCAGAGGCGACTTGATACAATAAGGGTTGAAAAGTATGATAGTTGTTTCGGTCAATCATGACCACCTGAAAGGGACTATTTTTTAACCCTTTTGCTAGGAGAATCCCACCGAATCCACCGCCAATGATGACAACGCGAGGGAGATCTGACAGGGGAAGATTAGCTTTCATAAATTTCAATTATTTTTGGAAGTATGCATTCATATGTACGAAAAATCATGCCTGATGTTGGTTTTTGCGTGTCTTTTGTGTGAGAAATATCACTGCTTAAGAAGCCATTCCAACAATTGGGGTTCCAAAATACTTTAGTATTTTCGACCCTCAATAAACTAACTACTTGGCATGAGCATTCGTTTTCATTCCCTTGCTATTGACGAAATATTTGACGAAACATCTGACGCTTATTCGGTCTTTTTTCAGAAGCCTGATCTGGAAGAGTTTACCTATAAGCCAGGACAATATTTGACACTCAAGGTTCCTTATCAAGGCGAGCTTCTTCGACGTGCATTTTCCCTTTCTTCCTCCCCTTGCTCAGACGATCGTCTCAGCGTCACGATCAAGCGCGTAGAGGGCGGACGTATTTCCAATCATATTCGCGATGTCCTCAAGGCAGGCGATCAGGTAGAAGTATTACCTCCTATGGGCAACTTCTATGTAGAGACAGATCCTACACACGCCATTCATTACATACTGATTGGAGCTGGAAGCGGGATTACGCCGCTTATGTCGATCCTAAAGACGGTCATGGAGGAGGAACCGCTCAGTAAGGTGAGTCTTTGGTATGGCAATAGGACAGAAGATACGATCATCTTCTTTGACAAACTCCAAAAGCTACAAGTCCAATATGAAGGCCGACTTGAAGTGTATCATACACTCTCGCAACCTTCTGAGGGGTGGAAAGGAGGGAAAGGCAGGTTAGATCAAGCGCGCGTTTATCAGATGGTATCGGATCTATTCATGACAGATGAATATCGAAAAAAATACTATATCTGTGGACCTGATGGCCTGATGCAAGATGCACAGACGGCACTCGACAAGCATGCGGTCAACCCAGGAGATGTCCATCGTGAGTATTATTCTGCTCCCCTGCCCAAGGCAGAAGAATTAGAAGCACAAGCGAAAGAAACGGAAGTCGCGGATGGGAAGGTATTTCGTGATGGAGACAAGGTCTACACGGTAGAAGCGCAGGACATCACGATTACCCTGAATGGAGAGGAGACGCAGGTTCCTGTCAGTCCAGACCATTATATATTGGACGCTGCATTGGACGCTAAGCTCGATCCTCCCTTTGCCTGTCAGGCGGGAATTTGTACCACATGCAGAGCGTATCTACATGCAGGAGAGGTCGCCATGGATGAATCAGAAGGACTCAGCGAAACCGAGATCAATGAAGGCTTTATCTTGACTTGTCGATCACATCCCTTGACGCCTGGTGTCGAGATTGAGTTCAAGTAATGAGATTTTCTGTAGGATGTCCTGTCCTTATTGGACGCCCTATGGAAACGTATAATCCAACGTCAGTGCGATCCTAACGATGCCGTCATTGCTGAACTGACGGACAGAGTTGGGATCTGTGCTGAAGGCATCTTTCCACTGTTGGCCATCTAGGAGGTCACTCCCCACAAATGTGTATCGAGCTTCTATTCCGATTGCTAGATCATTGGCAAGGCGATAGCGCCCACCCAATCCCATGATAAACTGGGTGTTAAACACATATTTTCCTACGAAAGTCGAGTTGATAAAATCTCGCTCGGCTAGTGTTTCATAGTTTCCATCTACCAATAACTTCAGGGATTCTCGGGCTTTCTGAAGATCGTCCGTGGGGATTGTGGAGTAGTCGTATATAGCACCTGCTTGATCATCATAGATATCCATTTTTGTCAGCGACAATAAGATTCCCATACCTGCTAATACATAGGCATCCCAGTTGTCTCCACTATGGGTCAGGAATACACGATTGAGGTTGAGCTTGAACTCCAAAGCTGCATCCATAGCCGTCATTTGGTAGTTCTGGAAAATAGCCATGGTGCTATCAAACTGTCCTGTAGTATCCGTAGGACTATTGAAGATGGGATTGAAACGGAGTCCATCTGTAGGGCTAAGATCCTGTCCTGAGGCTTGACCCCAGTTGAAGGAAAAACGTATATCAAAGGGGCGTTGAATGGATTTCTGTGCATAGACTCCCACTTGGTATCCAGGAATTTGGGGTTGAATATCTCCTTGTACCCATAGGGTTCCTAGGTTGAGGCCGAGGGCCCATCGATCATACGATGTAGAATTAATGGCCCCAAAGTATGGCTGCCCTATGAGGAGAGAGGGAAGGAGAAAGCATCCGAGGGTACAGCACAACAGGCTAACTTGCTTCATGTGCGCGCATATTTTATGAGGGAAGATAATGTTTCCTATCTCAAAGTAAAGGGTAAATCGAAATTTCTTACAAAGAGGAATCCTTTGAGACCTAACGTAAATATATGCGACCTTAATCTGCGAGAAGAAGTAAAAAATGGCTTATGAACGCTAAAAAAGCAAAAAAGCCACCCGAAGGCAGCTTTTATTTACATATCTCTTACTTGCAATGTTTCTGTGAAAGAGGATTAATTACCTCCAGCGGCAGCTTCTTCACTAGGAAGCTTGATTCCCAGACGTGTAGCAAGCTTCATTGTCAAGTTGTCGGATTCAGGTCCTTTTAAGATGATAGATACGCCAGAACCGTCGATGGTATTGAAGATATAGGTATATCCTTCCTCTGTCGCCAATGCGTCGATCTCCTTTTGGATCTTGGCAACGATAGGCTCCATGAGGTCTTGACGACGGGTCATTAGCTTTTGCTGGGCTTCTCCCTGCTTCTGCTGTAGCGTTGCGTATAGCTTGTTGATCTCGTCTCTCTTTGGCTGCAACTCCGCCTCTGGCTTTCCTTGTTCCATCATTTCTTGCAACTCCGCTGCCAGTGTCTGCAAGTACTGCTCACGGCTCTGAAGATCTTCAGCAAGTTTTTTCTCTACACTCGCCAAAGTCTGATTCATGGTTTGAGTTTCAGGCATGTAGGCAAGGATCACGTTGATGTTGGCGTATCCCAACTTCAGGTTTCCTTGAGCTGATACACCCGCAAGCATACCTGCAAAAAGGAAGATAGTAAGTACAAAAGACTTTAAGTTCATAGTTTCGGTTTTACACTAATAGTTACGCAAGATAGGCGAAGCAAATGTACAAAGAATATACGTTTGAGAAAGCTTCTTCATATGTTCGAAGAAGGGTTTAACTCGACTTTAACATTTGTTATGCCTGGCTTTCTTTTCACTTGTCGATTCAGCAAATCGTACAAAATGATGAGAAACGCTTGCAGGTTCAATAGTTATAATAGACGGGGAAAAAGACAGATTCTCACATTCAGGAACGCATAAAATTAACTTTTGCTTCAGATGGATTTTTTATCTCTGGGCATAACTGGAGATTAGCCTTTATTTTATCTAGACCAAAACCCTTCTAGCAAGATTTGAGCTATTTCCTGCGCTTTCCTTTAAATGTAAAAAGTTTCTACTTCTCTAGAAGTGATGCCGTCTTTTTTTACCCAAGCTTACCCATATCTGCGTAAATAGTCATTAGTTCCCGCTAGTTCCATCCACTTCAATATCTAATTCCTCTAATACAGAGGGGGTCAGATCAAAGATCGCGTTGGTATACAACCAAGTAACCTCTCCTGCCTTATCAAACACAAAGTCATATCGCTTGCGTTTAGCTACTTGTTCTACTGCTTTGAATACTTTGTCTTGGATTGGGTTCATACGTGTCTCCTGCTGCTGGAAAAGCTCTCCTTCGTAGCCAAATTTCTTTTCTCGATATTCCTTCGCTTCACGCTCTGCTGCGAAGATTGCCTCTTGTCGCTCCTGACGTACGTCTTCGGGGAGAAGTACCTCTTGGGCTACAAAGTCTGCATACATTTTTTCGATGGCAGCGTATTTCTTCTCAAGCTCGGCTTCCCATTGCTGAGAGATACGCTCAATCTCCTGCTGTGCATTCTGATATTCAGGAATCTTACTCAGAATAGACTCTGTATTCACGTAGGCAACTTTTTGAGAGAATGCACCCAGACTCAAAAATAAGATAGCGGTAAAAAATAGACTGATTCTTTTCATAGATGTCATGGTTTTATCCTTAGATAATTAATGATAATGAGGTTGTCATATGTCCACATCCAGCACAAATATTCACGCTGTATAGCCATGCAATGCGAACACAATTTAAAGTTCTATATACGCAAAGTCTATGATATCTTTTCCCACATGGAAAATTCATGCTACACGAAAAGAAACTAAGTATACACAGCGTCACCCTTTCTACATAAAAAAACGACTCTCATCATTTATGAGAGTCGTTTTTTTAGGTTAAGTCACGCGATTAGAACTGCTGCCCGATGATGAAGTGGAACTGATTGCCACTGATACCTGGCGCAAGATCAATATCATTTGCCTCATCAAATCCATAGGCCCAGTCAAGCCCCAAGAGTCCCACCATAGGGAGCATGGCTCTCAAACCGAAACCACCTGCACGGCGAATCTTGAAAGGACTGTACTCTCTAAATGTCGCATATCCATTTCCTCCTTCTAGGAAGGCCTGTACCCAGATGGGCGTAGACTGACTCAAAGAGATCGGATAACGGAACTCCAAGATCATGCGGTTGTAAATTGGATATCCCTGCCCGCGTGGGTTTCCTGGGCTACCATTGACGAGCGTCTGGTTGTCGTATCCACGCAATGGAATGATCTCACGACCATCGAAGTTGTTGAATCCGAGGGCGCCAATACCTGCTCCTCCTAGGAAGAAGCGTTCGAAAGGAGGAATCCCAATGTCTTGGTTATACGATCCTAGGAAACCTGCTTCGACCTTTGCACTCAAGACAAAGTTGCCCGTGATGCGCAGGAACCAGTTGGCGTTGAAGCGCCATTTATGATACTCTAGGAAGCGGAACTTCTCTGCGCTTGTCTGATTGGGGAAATCCGAATTATCAGCCCTAAACAAAGAGTAAGGGGGTGTTGCCTCTACAGAGAGGGACATCGTCGAACCACTTCTAGGATAGATCGGAGCATCTACACTGCTTCGGTCAAAGGACTGACGGAAGGTGAAGATATTGATCTGTGCCTCATCGTCATCTTGGAAGCCGTTGAAGATTCGAGATGGGTTGAGGATATTATAAAATTTGTAGGCAATCGAAGTTCGAGAGGTGAAGAAGTCATCTGGGAATGTCAATCTACGGCCATAATCTACGGAAAGGTTGGTGATCGCATTTCGGTAGAAGCTGACTGCGTTTGACTGCGATCCTTGCTGGATCACGAAGTAAGAAGCGCTAATCCCCAAAGAGTTGGGACGCTTACCTCCAAGCCAAGGCTCTATAAATGAAGCAGAGAAGTTTTTGTAGGTCCGGCCATTCATCTGGAAGGCAAGACTCACGCGCTGACCATCACCTGATGGGACAGGTCTCCAGGCTCCTGGCTCGAACATGCGTCGACTCGCGAAGTTGTTGAAGCCCAACTGGACCGTTCCTACGAAGCCTCCAAACAATACTTCACCTGTGGTCGGATCGCGGAAACGCTGGCCCCATCCTCCTTGCAGCTGCAACTGGTCAGCAGGACGCTCCTCTACTGTGTAGGCGATGTCTACCGTACCTGTTGTCGGGTTAGGAGTAGGGACTACGCCTAGCTTTTCTTGGTCGAAGTAGTTCAAAGCTAAAATCTCACGCTGCGAACGGATGATATCTGAGCGACTAAACTTCTGTCCTGGTGCGGTACGAATCTCTCGATAGACGACGAAGTCACTTGTCTTGGTATTTCCGCTGAGTGGGACAGAGCGGATAGAGGCTTGCGGTCCTTCTACCACGCGCATTTCGAGGTCGATAGAGTCTCCCTCTACCGCTACTTCTACAGGCTCTAGCTTGAAGAAAAGGTACCCATTGTCCAGATAAAGGGAACTTACATCTCCTCCATTGGGATCGCCAAACAAGCGCTGGTCGACTTTGGACTTGGAGTATACATCTCCTTGCTTGATGGCCAGGACCTCCTGAAGTACTTCCGAGTTATATTGATAATTGCCTGACCATGCAATGTCTCGGTGAAAATACTGCTGTCCTTCATAGATCTTAATTTTTACAGCTACATTTTCCTGGTCGTAGGGAAAGACTGTATCATATGCTACGATTGCATCACGATAACCCAGATCTTGATACGCAGTAATCAAAGCGTTTTTTGCTTCACGATACTGTTTGGGGACATATTTAGAGCGAGCCCAGACACGCCACCATTTACGCTCGTTGAACTTCTTCAACTTGCGTTTAACTTTATTCTCTGTGAAAGCTTGGTTTCCTTCTACCTCAATGTAACGGACTCTGATGCGTTTCCCTTTGTTGATGTTGAGGTTGACAGTTACACCATTCTTCAGGATTTTATCGGGTTTCTCTTCGATTTCGATAGAAGTATTGTAGAATCCTTTTTCTATGTAGAAGTTACGAATGATGCGTTTGGCTGACTGACGCTTAGCCTCTGTCAGGATGGTACCCCGGATGAAGTTGATCTTCTCACGGAGTTCGTCTGCATTGGACTTAGAGATCCCTTGGAATGAGAACTGTGAGATACGAGGTCTTTCCTTCACCGTGATCACCAGGAAGACCTTATCACCGATGATACGATCTGCTCTCATGCCGATATCAGAGAATATATTTTTCTCCCACAGACGGCGAATTCCATCAGAGATTTGAATACCTGGAATCGTGACAGGGTCTCCAATCACCAAGCCTGAGAGGCTGATGATGAGATTTTTGTCTGTGTAGTCAGCTCCTTCCACCTCAAGCCCTGAGAGCGTGTAGGTTTTCCCTTCTTGTTGAGGTGTGACCTGAGCCCAGGCGACACTGGCAAGGGTAATTGCTAGAAGAAATAATGAAAAAAACCGCTTCATGGGTTTTGAATTTGTTCACTTATTTTACCAAATCTTCGCTCGCGATTTTGAAAATCTACAATCGCTTTGTACAAATCTTCCCGACGGAAATCGGGCCATAATGTAGGGGTGAAATAGATCTCGGCATAGGCGATTTCCCATAGGAGGAAATTACTTATCCGATGCTCCCCAGAGGTACGTATCAGTAATTCAGGGTCTGGTGCATAGTGTGTGCTCAGGTGCTGGCTGATCGTTGATTCATCTATATTGTCTATCTCCAAACTCCCTGCTTTGACTTTTTCGGATATGGCTTTTACAGCATCTACCATGTCGGCTTGTGATCCATAGCTGAGTGCTAATGTCAGGGTCATCCGGTTATTATTTTGTGTCAAAGCAATTGCCTCTGAGAGGTTTTTCTGTGCTTTGCTCGGAAGCCTGTCGATATGCCCAATAGCTTGAAGCTTGACATTGTTTTCCATCAAAGTCTTCGTCTCCTTACGGATCGTATCTACGAGCAAAGACATCAAGGCATTTACCTCAGCTCTAGGTCTGCGCCAGTTCTCTGTCGAGAATGCATACAGGGTAAGAAACTCCACGCCCATTTCAGCCGCGCTCTCTGTACAATCTCTCACTGCTTTGATGGCCGATCGATGCCCAAATACACGTTCACTCCCCCTCGTTCGTGCCCAGCGCCCGTTTCCATCCATGATGATGGCGATATGGCGAGGTAGGCGTTGAGCATCAATTTGTTCCTTTAACTCCATTCAATTGCATTTGATACACATTCTATGGAGAAATGCTTGTCTTGAAATGGACACTTTGACCCTTAGTGTCGTACAAAACAAGTTTCTCAAGAATATAGGAATCCAAAGGTAATAAAATGAAACCTGCGTCAAAAGAGATTTTTAGTCTCCATTACAAAGGGGAGGGATTATGGTGGGGAAGGGTTGCATGGGAAATAAAAAAAGCCGACCCATGATAAGGTCAGCTTTTCTGTAGAAAAATATGATTCGGTCGTATGGCGTCCAGGACAGTGCCTATCGATAGGACGGACAACGTCTCCAGTCGATGATGTAGTTGAGTCGGACGGCTGTGTAGATGTACCAGTCAGATTGGGTACGGTCTCCACGGATTCCATTGACTTGCTGTGCCCCGTCGGGGAACTGTGCACGGTCGATGCGGTCATACAACTCGCGCAATAGATTGACATTTGTTCCCCCTGCTCCTAACTGATCAAGGTCTATATCGTCTATATATTCCCCACTCACATCATCCAAGTAGTCCGTAAATGTCTTGCGGAACCCAGTCTCAATTTCTAGGTCGAATCTTCGAGAAAGGGTCATCCGAATACCTGCTCCCAAGGGGATGGCCATCTGTATCAAACTATAGGGTTCAGGATACTTGTCTGCCAATGCCAGATTTTGTCCCTCTGTACCGATAGGTTGTAACGAGACGAATCTCCCTGCTACATTGGAATACGCTTGAGGGTCGAAGCGGAACAAAGCAATTCCCCCAAATACGTAAGGTACAAAAGGAGGCCTGTGATAATACTTTCGCCCATGTGGTACGAAGTCAAAAACAATCTGAAAGCTTCCTTCTGTAATGGGAGTCTTGAAATGTAAGTTTCTTCTTCTCCTGGTCTCACTGAGTGATACCGAATCCGCCGCTCGTGCCCACCCATGGTAAAATCCGAGGCGGGCGCTCATGAATGGGTTCATCTTGTAGGATGCATTGAATCCAAAACCCAATCTGGTGAAACGGAAGGTTAAGTCGTCATCAAGGTCTCCAAGATAATTGGTCGGACCCGTGGAAGCTCCTATTCTAAAGTAGCCATTCCTGAACTGGGCTTCTGCCTGTGTCAAGCATACAACAACAAAAAGCGAGAGCCAGACAAATCTCAATACCTTCATAAGGTTTGATATTTTCTATTAATTCTTGATATGAAAAAAACGATCAGATGTTCAGCAAAGTGTGTAAGTGAATCAATTACCCCACAAAAATTTACGCTTATCGACATATTCGATAAGGTAGATTTTTACAACGATCAATTGCACGAATTACCCCTATTCTTCAGAAAAAATGGATAGGTTTTTCCCCACAGCAAGTATCGAAAAAATCAGTCAATATACAGGGACAAAATGTGATCTTATGTAATGTGAACCTATACCTCTACTATATTTCTACTGGCCCTCGATACCCTACCTGCATTTCAAAATCACTATCCCCTGCATTTCAAGCCTAATCGCCAAATTATCCTCCTCAAATGCAGGATTCTTCACCTAAAAATACAAAAATGGAACATCGCAAATTAACCCCAAAAACTTCAATTATCCGAATTATGCATAAGAAAAACTATCCTTTTTTCTGTTTTTTTACGTCAATTTCGATTATCACTTCCCCACATCAAACTGCGTCGGAGGTTGTCTACATATTTGGTGGTAGACATTCTGAGCAATTGAACCTTGTATGGACATCGCTTCACGGCGATGGATGTATGCGTGTGTACCAACTCGGTGCGCGTATCTAAAGCCACCATGGCCTCCCCAGATCGTGACTCAATCTCAAAGGATACGACCCAATCGTCAGGGATCACTACAGGACGCACAGTCAATGAATGTGAGGCCACGGGAGTAATGACAAAAGTGGCAGAACTCGGAAATATGATCGGTCCTCCACAGGATAAGCTGTAAGCCGTAGACCCTGTAGGTGTCGCAATGATCAAGCCATCTCCCCAATAAGAGTTCAAAAACTCTCCATTGATGTAGGTATGGACTGTGATCATCTCATTGGTTTTATTCTTATGGATGGTCAGGTCGTTGATCCCATAAGGATTTTCTCCAAAAAGCCCTTCAGGATCTGAGATGACGGAGATCAGCGAGCGGTCGTCTAGACGATACATATCGCGTTGGAGTTCCTCTGTGGCTCGTATCAGACTGTGCTGGGTGATGCTGGTCAGATAACCGAGTCTTCCAAAATTTACGCCCAGGATAGGCTTTGTCAGATCTCCCAAAAAGCGAACAGCTTCCAGTACAGTCCCATCGCCCCCAAAACAATAGACAAATCGACTAGTGATCAACTCTTCTCTCACAGTAAAAAAAGGAATCTCTTCGGGAAAGGCTTCGCGACCGATCCGCTCAAAAAGCTGATGAGCGTAGGGTTGATATACCTTAAATGAGATTTGCTTCTTTACCAAGTAGGCAAAAAAATCTACAAGGATCTGAGGTTCTGTATTGTCGGTATATCTACCGAAGATGGCAATATTCATTTGATTTGCAGCGTTCCGTGAAAATTGATTCCGCTCTGGCCCAGATGATTCCGAGAAAGCTCAATCCGCAACAACGTATCATAAAATCCGATCAGATTCAACCCTACCCCATAACCTCTTAGCCATTCTTTTTGCAAAAAATCGTCTCTTCTACTATTGCTCTGATCTTCTACATACCCCTGGTCGATAAACGCTGTCAGATAAGCACCAATAGGCCCTTCATTGAATTTGGGTAAAGGGATCTGACGGACTTTGATCTGTTGGTAGGGAATTAAGGCAAATTTAAGCTCTGCTTTGACCATGTTTACCCAAGTCCCTGTGATGGCATAAGGCTCGTATCCTCTCAGTTGGCTGCTGATTCCTGGAAATTCTCGCCTTTCTATCCCTACAAAATTCTTTTCATAAAATGGCAAAGTACGTCCCAGCGTGTAGAAAGAGTGCAGTCCGTAGGTAAAGTTCCATTTGCGCTTCACAGGCATATGATGTGCCCAGGTGAATCCCACACGCCAAAACTGCGTTTCTTCTGGATCGGGATTGCCTGCTAGGCGCATCAACAGTTGATATTTCAGGCCTTTCAGCGGAAAACTTTTCAAGTCGCGATTGTCATGCGCATAAGTCAAAATGATGGAAGGATAAGATTCCCTCGCATCTGAACGAGTCAAATGGTTGAATCGCTCACCATCTACACGAAAGTCATATAAACTGTCGGAAAAAACGAAGTGGCGGTAACTCAGTTGAGCCATAAATTGTCTTCTAGGCGTGAAGCGCTTGACGAGACCTATTTCTCCTTGATAGGTAGCACGCAGGGTCTCGGTCTCCAATGAGCGCCACTGGACAAGCCCGCTGTCAATACCCATGATGATTTCTTGCTCCCAGAAAACTTTTCCTCCTACGACAAAATCGATTTTTTTGCTGGGGAAGATCGCGGGTCTATAAAAGCTGGCACGTAGCCGTTTGGAGAAGCCCCATTGTGCGCCCACGGAGAGGGTTTCGTTTTGTCCTGTGACATTGCGCCAATTCAGGCGCCCGCCGTACACCACGCGTTTGAGGCTCCTCCTGCGTAGGGCATCGATCATATCGTAGCTATTTCGTTCTTCGAAGTCAAGGATGGGACTGCCAATCACAAACCAGCGTTCTTTTACATCGATGATGACCCATACACTCTGTTCAATAATCTGAGAGCGAATTTGTACTTCATTGAAGAGTCCCAGGTTGTAGATGTTGTTTCGGTTGGTAGGTAGCGCGTCCCTAAGCTGTCTGATGGAGACTTGCTCTCCTTGTTTGAAGGTAAGCTCGCGCTTGATGACATCAGGCTTAGTCCTTTTAAGTCCAGAGAGGAGGATTTGAGCTGTGAGGATGGTATCGGGGGCAGGGTCCGAACTCTTTCCCAGAGAAGGGTGAGCGCCACATACAAGGAAGATGAGCGCAAGCCAATAGGGAAGATACATATATGTGGATGAAGGGACCATGTGAAGAAATCAATCACACCACAGAAAACACGTACAAGTAGAAGTTTACACGTACATTTCAGTCTGTTTCATTTGCCACAGGCGATGTTCATCTACTGATGGTCCCGAAGGCATCAGATATCCAGGTATTTGAGGAGGTTGTCAAAATTGCGGCGTACATCGTCTGGGGAACTAGATCGATGATAGGTACGGACGATCTTATAATCAAATCGTTCAAAAGCAGATACTACACGCGTCAGGTCTTCGACATTTAGTTTGAGTGTCAGAAGTAGATCTGTGCTATCGGGAATATTGGATAAGTAAAGACTTAGTACTTTGGAGTCTGCTGATTCGGCAATACGACCGATCTCAGAGAGTACATAGCTGTGCCTGGGGATTTCGAGAACCAAAATACCTCCAGGCTCACGCATGGCGAATAATTTACTCAACTGCTGCATAAGATCACGGAGCGTGATCACGCCTTGATACATCCCTGCTTCATCTAGAACGGGAACCAGTTCAAGATTGAACTCACTCATCAGTGTGATGGCATCATAGATATGATGATTCTCAAGAATGTAGGCACTGTCCCAACCCGCATATTTATGCTTCAGTTCGCCCACAAGTGTTGTCAACTCATCTGCGTCCAAAAGATCATCTTCTGTCACCAAGCCTTTGTATCGACCCTGATCCACCACCACTAGCTGGGCAAGCTTGAATTCATTCATCCAATCTACCGCAAGGCCGACCGGATCGGTGGATTTAACCGATGGGACGGAATCTGATATTATCTCTGAAGCAATCATTAAGCTGCAAGTACTACATGTTTTTTAAGGAAATCTTCTAAGTAAGCATTAAAAATCTCAGGTTGCTCCATCATGGCAGCATGCCCACATTTATCTATGAATTTGAGCTCTGTATGTGACATAAGAGACTCGAATTCGTGAGCCACACGAGGCGGAGTAATGTTGTCATTAAGCCCCCAGATTAGCAATGTAGGCGCTTTTATTTGGCCTACTACCTCCCGCATGTTGTGCCTTTGTGCAGATCGAGCTACACGAACAATTCGCAGGGTTTTGTAATTATTTTGAAAGATATCATACACTTCATCGACCAGCTCATCTGTTGCTGTCTGAGGATCGTAGAATGTATATCTTACTCTGTCCCTTACGAACTTATAATCGCTTCGTTTAGGAAATGTTTTCCCCATACCTGCTTCAAACAATCCTGAACTACCTGTAAGCACGAGTGCTTTGACCAGTTCTGGTTGCCTTAAAGCGAATGTAAGTGCAACATGACCTCCTAGCGAGTTCCCCAATAGTGTGAGGTCTTTCAGTCCTCTAAAAGACACAAAATCCTCAACATAAGTTGTCATCCCCTCTACAGAAGCTTCAGTTTTTGTTTTTTCATAGATGGGGAGGAGGGGAATAATAATTTTATATCTGTCTGAGAATGTGTGGAATATCTCAGAAAAATTACTCAATGCGCCGAACAGCCCATGTAGTAGAAGGATCACAGGTCCTTCACCTTGCTCTACATATTTGAAACCGTTCTCTTCTTTAATCGAAAAACTCATGCAGTTGATTTGAAAGAGCAAGTTAGGATGATCAAGGTTTAGCTGCAAATCCTATTGACCCAGTTTGCAATCAGTCGGTCCCCTCCTTGTGAAAGAATAGACTCAGGATGAAACTGGACACCTTCTATGGGGTACTCTTCATGGCGGATTCCCATGATTTCTCCTTGGGGGGTAAAGGCCGTTGGGATTAATGAATGGGGTAGCGACTGAGGATCAATGAGTAAGGAGTGGTATCGCATGACCTGAAGGGGATCAGGGAGACCCTCGAAAATGGATCGTTGATCATGAGAAAGTTGATCTGTCTTGCCATGCATGGGAATCGCTGCATGTATGATCTGAGCACCAAATACTTCTCCGATGATTTGGTGTCCGAGGCAAACACCTAGGATAGGGAGCTTCCCTGAGAAATGTTGGACTGTGGGGAGGGAGATCCCGCCATCTTGAGGGCGACCAGGACCTGGGGACAATAAAATCCCTTTCAAATCCATCGATTCTATCTCAGAAAGGCTGATCTGATCATTTCGGAAGATGGAGACAGGTACATGACGTGCCACCAAATCCACTAGATTGTATGTAAAAGAATCGTAATTGTCGATGATGAGTATCAAGGCAATTGCGGGTTACTTTTGAATCCTGTAGGAAAAGCAAATACTTACATGATAAGGCAACATGCACGTAAGATTCCGCTAGATATTCTATCGAATAGGGCTGGGTTTATCTGCGGGTTGGCTTGCCGCTGGGGTATCACTAGCTCCAGGTTCCAGGTTGAACTTTTTGGCTAGATTATATCCTTCCCCTAGTGCATCTAGTCCTCCGCTCAGTGTGTAGCCTACAAAACCTTTCACATAAGGATACAGAGCAGAATTACTACGTGTCTGGCCTGAAGGAAGCTCTACAAAACTAAGGACCACAAATACGACACTCAAGGCAGCTGTAGCCAAGGTCCCTCCAAATACAGCTCCAAGCGCATTGTCCAATTGGAACTTATCACTTTTAAAAATACCACTCAGTGTACTCAGGACAGAGGAAACGATGATGAAGATCACTACAAAGGCCGTCACAAAGCTCACGATGTAGGTGATCTGAGGTGTGAAGGGTACATGGAGATAGTCTACATACAAGGTTTCCATCAGTGGACGTAACTTCCATCCGAGAAGGACACCTGCTAAAATAGAAAATACGGTAGTTGCACGCTTAATGATCCCTTTGGTCGCTCCTCTATACATCCCAAAACCGATCACGGCTATGATGATCAGGTCCAATAATCCGAGCATGTAATTGCTATCCATAATGGTTTTTATCTTATGCTAAAGCCAAATTAGATGAAAGACTGGAAATCAAATATTTTCATATTCCATCTGATAGCTTCTACGGAAAAGAAAAACTTTGTATATAAAAGATGAAAACCTCTACCAGTGAGAATTGTGATTTTTCTGTGTTAGAGGTTTTCTGGTCGATCTCTGGTTGTTGAAATGGTTGTGATGACCTAGGCTAGTAGCTTTTTCACAATAGAGGACATTTCTTTTCCGTCAGCCTGTCCTGCTAGTTGCTTACTGGCTGTACCCATCACTTTACCCATATCCTTCATAGAGGAAGCACCTACCGATTCGATAATCTCTTTGATCTTCGCTTCCAGTTCTGCCCCTGTCATTTGTTGGGGAAGGTAGCGTTCAAGCACTGCCAGCTCCTCTTTTTCTGTCGATGCGAGATCTTCCCGCCCATTTTCTGTATACTGAGCGACGGCATCTTTGCGTTGTTTTGCCGCCTTCATCAAAATCTTCATTTCATCAGCCTCTGTCAGCGCTCCTGTCTGATTTTCGGCTACTTCTGCTTTCATGATTTCAGCCTTGAGAGAGCGAACGGTTCGTAGCGTTGCTTGATCTTTGGCCTTCATCGCAGCCTTCATGTCTTGGCTGAGTCTTTCTTTCAGAGTCATAAAAAGTATGTGATAATGTTGGGAAGATGTATGAACATCCACAAGGATTTATCCTCATTTCCCGTTATAATTTACGCATTTGCGCTCTTACAATTAGCAAAATTACAAATAATTTAGCAAGGTTTCCGCAGGTACCTCTTTCCCAAAAAACTTGGGCTGGCGTTTTCCTAATTTATACAAATAAATGCTAAGTGCAGATTCGGTATAGCCAAAATAGGTTTCAAACTGGAAGTCTAGATCTTGGAAAAAATGAACATCTAATCCTGTGTCTTTGAAATGTTTGTCACGAAAAGCCTGGATGGCATCAGGCTCAGGGATAAATGTGATAAAGACAAACTGCACGTCTTGAAACTGCTCAGCTGACATGGCAATGGTCTCCGCTTGGTCATTGCAGTGGTCACAATAGGGATCAAACTGCATGATGAAGGTGGACTTGTTGCGGTCTAGTGTCTCACTCGTAGCGACTTTTCCTTCTAAGTCATAAAAGGTGAACGCTGGATAAAGAACCTGTGCCTGGACGCTGCCGACCATGCAAATCGTGAAAATAAAAGCGACTATTTTGGATAACATATTTGATCGTGTTTAAGAAGATAAGGCTTGAAAATAGAAAGAGCCTAACCTGATTTACAATTTATTTTTACTGCTTAAAACGAAAAAATGGAAGTTTAGATTTATTCAAGGTCCAAGTTCGAAGGATATTCTCTATATTTTCCTCTACACCTCTTCAAACCCCCACAATCTTATGACAAGACTTTGGCCTTTTAGTCTTATACCTTTGATGCTACTTCTCTTGGGAAGTAACGCACCCACTGATCCCCCTACAGATGCTAAAGGCACTCGGGCTTTGAAACGAGAATTTCGTGCAGTATGGGTGGCTACCTTCCACAATATCGACTGGCCCAAGTCTAAAGGAATGAATACAGCTGCCCAAAAGAGGGAGTTCCTGGCACTGCTCAAACGTCAAAAGGCCAATGGCATGAATGCAGTCGTGGTACAGGTCCGTCCCAGCGGCGATGCCCTCTACCCATCACGCCTCGCTCCATGGTCAGAGTATCTTACGGGCATACAAGGGAAGCCGCCTAGCTATGATCCCCTGGCCTTTATGATAGAGGCAGCCCATGAGGAAAATATGGAATTTCATGCTTGGTTCAACCCCTTTCGCGCGATCTCACATGTCAGCTTCAGCAGCGTAGCTCCTTACAATATTGCTAAGAAAAGACCTGATTGGACTTTCAAGTATGGGCAGCGAATCTACCTCAATCCTGGAAAGCCCCAAGTGCGTAAGTACCTAACAAATGTCATCGCTGAGGTTGTCAATAAATACGATATAGACGGGATTCACTTTGATGATTACTTCTATCCTTATCCCAAGGATGGAGAAGTGCTGGATGACTCGAAGACATTTTTACAATATCGAGAGGCGGGGCAAGATGTCCATGCTTGGCGCAGGAGCAATATTGATGCATTTATTTCTTCGGTATCTGACACTATTCGCAAAAACAAGCCCCATGTGAAATTTGGTATAAGCCCCGTAGGTGTGTGGCGCAATGCGCGGCAGGATGCAAGAGGTCCTCGAGTGCGCTCCACTTTCTCTTCTTATGATGTCTTGCATGCAGATGTGCGCAAATGGTTGGAGAAAGGCTGGATCGACTACGTGGCGCCTCAGTTGTACTTCAACATGAACCATCCGACTGCAGATTACTCAGTGCTCGTCCCCTGGTGGGCACGCAACAGCTTTGGGAAGCATGTCTACATCGGGCAGGCCATGTTCAAAGTCAAAGACCCTCAGAGCGCTTCCTGGCGAGATCCCTTCGAGCTACCCCGTCAGCTCAAGTTCAACCTCAGGTATCCACAGGTAAAAGGCAGTATTTTTTACAGTGCCAGCTCCTTCAATGGGAATCCCCACAGTGTGGAGTCTGTCTTGCGCAGAGACCGCTACAAGTATCCTGCCCTCGTGCCAAGTATGAGTTGGAAAGACAGTATCCCACCTTTGGCTCCTCAGTCCTTGAAAGGGAAGAATTTTGATGATGGAACCATTGGCCTGACTTGGGATGCACCTGAGCCAGCAGAAGACGGACAACAAGCACATTACTATGTGATCTACCGGTTTGGTAAGGAAGAGGCTATAGACATGGAAGCACCTGCCTATATATTGGGTATCACGCGTAAGACACATTTTATTGATGCCAATCCACGTCCTGAGACGGACTACACCTATGTCGTGACAGCTGTAGACCGTCTTCACAATGAGAGCAAATCCGTAGCGGCTGCCTTTCTTTCTTCTCACACTAAGCCGCCAGTGACTGCTCCGATTGAGCGAACACGTACGGTAGATTCTGACGTAGGAAGCTTTAAAAAAACAGTGCCTTACTATAAACAATAGCCGTCCCCAGGGCGGAGACGGCTTCTTAACCACTTACTACTATCATCACTCGTGTGTCCAATGCAGGAACATTTCCTACTTTTGACATCTACAAGGTAATAGATGCTCCCCTAGCCCTTCATATCAAATGCCTTGGAGAGAGATGATCTTTATCATTCACTTTTTTCTATTCTTTTCCCCATCCTTATGCAGCGAATCCAACCGATGGCCCGTCCTAGGAGAAATGATGCAGGATGAAAAGGTGGATCCTATTGTTTGTATGGGCATTGTGTGGAGCGAGTGGATGTCAGTCTTCCTTGACATTGCCCGAAGGCCTGCCCTCCTGTATGCGCACACGTATGGGACAAATCCTGGATGAAGCTCCCTGGGAGCCTACGGCACGCATATACGAAGTCACCTATCAGCATCAACAAGCTTTTTTCATTCCCTCTCATTGTTGCGACGTCCCGTCCGAATTATACACGCCAGACTGTCAGATCCTATGTTTTCCCGATGGGGGATTGAATGGACAAGGAGATGGGAAATGTATGGATTTTGAATTTCAACCTGACCAATCAAAATTGATATGGCAAGATAATCGCCAAAATTTTATTTCACCCTAATGTTTCGCCTGACAACCTCTTTCGACCATGAAGTATCTCCCCTTACTTTTTTGCAGCTTGTTTCCTCTCTGTCTTTCTGCCCAATACATCCCGCTCATAGCCGAAAATAAGTACTGGATCATCGAAGAATCCTATAGTAATGATATTCCCATCACCCAAAGAGCCTTCATGTACACTTTTGAGGGAGATACTGCGATTGGTAACTATACATACCAAAAACTCATGTGGTATGATCTGGATGGAACATATGGGGTCCCACAAATGGGAGGAGCAGTGTTCTATGTGGATTTTCCTTACGCTACGATCACCAAGGGAGCGCACTTTGCCTTACTGAGAGAAGATACCCTTGAGCAAAAAGTCTATCATTTACCCTCTCTAAGAGATGGTAGCCGAATGTGCGCGACCGAAGAAGAATATCTCCTATATGATTTCTCCTTGTCGGTGGGCGACCCACTGGATAGTTGTCAGCAGGATATGATGCGATTTTCTTCCATCGATTCGCAAACTGCACATTTTGGATTTGTAGACAGTATAGGTGTTTACAATGTGTATGGTAAGGATAGAAGCTATCTTTTCACCACAGGTTGGTACATGGGCGGGGGACTGCCATCTGAACATGCGTATCGGTTTGTGACGGGAATAGGATGGACTGAGATGGGTATTTTCCCTGCGAATAACAGATTACTCCGCTTAGCAGACTTTTGCGAAGGGAGCTTGGCACAATGTAACATCGTCTCTTCCGTTGAAAGCCCACATCCTGAATTTCAAGTTGCTCCCAATCCTACTTTTGGTCCCATTTCTATTCAATCTGCTACGCCTCCTCAGCGTGTGACAGTATTGGATGTGCAAGGCAAAGTCCTACAGGAAGCTTGGTCTAGCCAGATTGATCTGACGTCCCAGCCTGCGGGCATTTACTTACTCAAAATAGAAGACTATCAAGGAGGCGTTCACACCCACCGAGTGGTCAAGTCCGATTAAGCATTAGCCTTCCATGAACTGAGAGACCAAACGATGGAAATGATGTACAGCAGGCTCCATCTTGGGAGAGAAGCGCCCTTTCTGATAGAGGCGTGATTGTATCCCTTTTTGCACAGATTCTACGACAGCTTCATCCTCTAACTCCGTCACATGAATCAAGTCTTTGGAGTGCGCATCGTACAATTCTTCTTTCCAGAGGAAAGTCTCAAAGCGGATACGGGTCTTGGTTAGGCTAATGGGTTCGACCAAGTTGAGTGATAATCCCCATGGATAAAAATTGAGCATGATATTGGGGAAGAGCCAGAAATAGAAAGCGCGAACCCGCTTTCCGTAATCTGTGTGCCCTTCTGGAAGATCAAAAACGGTCTCTTCAGGCTTTGCTACGCCTAATTGTAGATTGCAATAGTCGTACATCTCGTATGTGTAATCAGGATAACTAAGAGAAGCACTCAGTCCTGGATGTACGAAGGGTAGATGAAAGCCTTCCAGATAATTGTCTACGTACAAAGCCCAATGTGCGCCTACTTCATATACTTGGGAATGCTCAGGTGTGTAGACAAACTCCTCTAGTGGCATCCAGCCTACACGATCTAGCACAGGTTTCATAGCCACATCAAAATCTACTTTGGGGTCGATCGCTGTAAAAAGGAGCTCCCCTAATCTATGCAAAGGCAGCTTGGGCAGATGATCCGCATCCGTCGGGAAGTCTTGGGCTTCCTTGAACTCTGGCATGGTTAAAAACGTACCATTGAGGGCGAATCTACGTCCGTGATAGGCACAACGAAGTTCTTTGCAAGGTCCTCCTTGATGGGCAACCAGATTGCCACGGTGTGTACAGACATTCGAGAGGCAGTGGAGCTGGCCTTCGTGATCTCTTGAGAGCATCAAGGGCTCATCCAAGAAGCCATCCAGCATGGGAAAAGGTTGCACAGCACCTGCTTGAGGAGCTAAACCGTGTATGCCGATACACTGCCAGGTTCGCGTAAAAATACGCTCCTTTGCCTGATCAAACAGTTCCTGGTCACGATAAAAAGCCGCAGGGAGTGTAGATGCCCGTGCAATATCTGAATGAATCGAGAGATCGATTTTTGCCATAGGGAGGGGGAGATTTGAGGCGATAGTTGGGGGAAAATATAAGCGCATGTTTGGAACAATGAAAATCTAGCTAAAAAGTACAAACTTTGCGCAGATTTGAAGTCTCAAACATGGTCTGGTCTAATTGACCATTAAAAAGACCTAAGCCCATTGCACAAAATTAAAGGATTCGTGATAGGGGAAAATAGTTTTTGAACGATCTGCTAATTCTTGAGGTTGTACCTTAGCATATATTGTTTCAACAACATTTTTGTTGAACGAGTATGTATATTTTACACGCGAAGAAATTTCTATTCATCAGAAAGGAAATAGCTATTCATAATCAGACGATTAACCATGCATAAAATTATAGATACCCACTCCCATCTTTACAGCCATAAGTTTGATAAAGATCAGGATGCGGCCATCAAAAGGGCACAGGATGTGCTTCAAGCAGTTTTTCTTCCCAATATCAATCGCGAAAGTGTAGAGGCCATGCACGCGTTGACGGAGAAGAACCCTCGCTTCTTTTTTCCCATGATCGGTCTTCATCCTTCGGATGTGAAGGAAGCGTGGGCAACAGAGCTCACGTATTTAAAGTCATTGTTGGACGATCCCGATATGACTTATTATGGGATCGGGGAGACAGGGATAGACTTATATTGGGATAAAAGCACCTTCGAGTGGCAAAAGGCTTCATTGATTGCACAGATACAGTGGGCCAAGGAAACAGGCTTACCCATCATTCTTCACGCCAGAGAGGCAATAGATGAAACGGCTGACATCATCGAGGCACATATGGATGAAAACCTGAAGGGGATCTTCCATTGTTTTGATGGGAATTTTACCCAGGCTCAACGAATTATGGATTTTGGTTCATTCAAGTTGGGGATAGGTGGGATCGTGACTTACCGTAAGGACGTGCAGGCGACAGTAAAAGAAGTCCCAATGGAGTATATCGTCCTTGAAACCGATAGTCCTTATCTTCCTCCTGAACCTCACCGAAAGGATAAACCGCGTCGCAACGAAAGCAGCTATACAACGTACGTTGCACAAAAGATTGCAGATCTCAAAGGTGTCACATACGATGAGGTGGCAAGTGTCACCAATCAGAATGCTTCTCGCTTATTTCCCGAAGCACTCTCGACATTGGTACCATAGATTACAAAGCCAGATTCAGGAGAGAAAGAAAGTGGTAAAGACTGATGACCATGCCTGGCGTTCTGTTTTGCCTCCTTTCTTTTTCTCCTTTGGCTTTCTTGAGCATAGCGAAATCCCCTGTAAGATCGCCTCTCAATATCTGACCTCTTACTTAGCATAAAAGTGATTGTGAAATCGTCATAGAAGAAAGTATCTTATACCTATGAATCAGTACATGGTAGAAATATATCTCCCGCAGGTTATCCCACAGGATCTCGTGAACTTGATTCCTGCTCAGCGCGCCCAAGTCAACAAGCTCTTTGAGAAGGGACATTTGCGTACCTATAGCCTGTCCAATGACCGATCGCGTTTGTGGGTCGTCATTCTGGCTCCTACACAGGCAGAAGCGTATGATATCCTGGATACCATGCCCATCATGCCCTACTGCAATGCAGAGCTGTATGAGCTGATGTTCCACGATATGGTTCCTTATGAACTGCCTCGTTTGTCATTGAATTAGTTGCATTTTATATGAGAATGATGAGGGGGCTAGAATCACAAGATGTTTCTATCCTCCTTTTTTCGTTCTACAAGGATTCTTCACATACTATTCATTTCAATTATGGAAGTCTTACAAGTCCAAGTAGACCAGCTCAAAGCCAATCAAGCCATCGGACATGTGCCTGAAGCACAATTGCAATGGTTGATAGACCAATCTGAAATTATTACCGTGCCAGAGGGAGAAGCCCTTTTTCATCCAGGCATGGCCAGCGACCACATGTTTATCCTATTGGAAGGACGTATCAGGGTCTGGGTCGGAGATGGAAAAAACTCGAAAGAACTCGTGCGCCTAGAGCCAGGAGAAGTCACGGGTGTACTTCCTTACTCTCGTCTCGCAAGTGCTGTAGCCAACAGCGCAGCTTTGGAGAAGGTGGTCATCCTACAGACACACAAGGAGGTCTTTCCACGCATGATCCAGGAGTGCTACGAGTTGACAGAAGCACTGGTGCACGTCATGAATGACCGCATCCGAAACTTTACGACACTTCGTCAGCAGGATGAGAAGCTTGTCTCTCTCGGAAAATTATCAGCAGGACTTGCACACGAGTTGAACAATCCCGCAGCAGCTTTGGTGAGAAGTGCCAAAGAACTTAAGAATAACATCCAGTATGTACCCGATAAGTTCAAGCGGGTCATGACTATGCGGATGGAGCCTGAGCAAGTGGACCCTATCAATGAGATTCTGTTTCGTAAGATAGAGGAAGGTATCCTTGACCTGAGTTTGATGGAGAAGACCCAGCGAGAAGATGACATCCGCGACTGGCTAGACGATCACGACATGGACGACGATGATGAACTCATCGAGAATCTGGTAGATTTTGGCTTCGATACAGACGATCTAGACATCATCAACGAAACGATGCCAGATGAGGAAGGGGAACCTGTGATTGCTTGGATCAGTAGTACGCTGACCTCAGAGCGATTGGTTCAGGAAATCAATGAAGCATCTACCCGTATCTCAGATCTTGTAAAGTCTATCAAGACCTACACACATATGGATCAGGGACAGGATCGCCAATTGGTAGACATCCACGAAGGAATCAAGAGTACCGCTACCATGCTCAAACATAAGTTCAAGAAGTATGATGTGCAGGTCTCCAAAGATGTAGACTACGATCTTCCAAAGATCTATGCTTATCCAGGAGAGCTCAATCAGATCTGGACCAATATCATCGACAATGCATTGGATGCGATGGAAGGAAGGGAAAAGCGCGTACTAGAAATTCATACTAAGATGGAAGGCCCTTGTGTAAAGGTCGTAATCGTGGACTCAGGTAGCGGAATCCCTTCTGATGTCTTGCCACGTATATTTGATCCTTTCTATACCACAAAATCTCAAGGTAAGGGGACAGGTCTGGGATTGGATGTCGTGCAAAAGATTGTCCGTCATCACCGTGGCGATATCAGTGTAGAATCACGACCTGGACGGACAGCGTTTACTTTGTTGTTACCTGTAGAGTAGAGAATGTGCGTAAACACATTCTCTAACCGTCGTAGGTTTATTCATTCAGATTTGCGAGAAAGTTTTCCATCTCTGTGGGATCGTGGTCCTTGAGTTCGGCGATTTTTAGGGTCTTGAAAGCCGCGCGGCGCGCATTAACTTTATCGCCTAGCTTCAAGTAAAGATAGGCTAAAACCTTGTTGTTGTAGTATTTATTTTCAATGGCAATGGACTGTTGGACCCATTTGATGGCTTCATTCAAGGCATCTTCATCCTCTACATGCAAGTAGAAATTTTGTCCAGCTTGACTCAGTTCCTCTGGATTGGTGACTAGATAGTTTGAGAAATGGTAGCGTGCCTTTTGGGCATAAGCTCCCCAATCTCTTGTTGCCTCTGCGTAGATCATTTTCAATCGGTTGGCGGCAAGTCCATCGTCATTGAGTCTATCTTGAGCAGTGGTGACTGCCAGTTGATACTGAGAGACCTTTTGGGTTAATGCAGCTTGGAGGGTGTTGGTTTTCAAGACAGAATAGATAAAGTCAGAGACTACCATGTCGCCATAGGCTTTGCGGAATTTTTTTTGCTTGTCTAGCACCAATTGAAACTCGCGACTATTGATATCAGAGGTCAATGTCTGGATAGCCTCCCAGTTTTGGGCTTGGCTCAGTAAGGCTTTGTCGTCCTGTGTGGCAAAGTACCTACTCGCGGGTTCGCGATAATCTTCCTTAGACTTGGCGAGATTCATCGCATGATGATATAGAATATCGGGCTTGTTGCTACCCGCTTCATATGCCAAGGCATACTTATCTTTATTGTTAATGGGTTTGTTGGCTTTTTTCGCTTCCCGAAGGAGTTCTCGAGGGCCCTGATAGCCCATGACCTTGCGGACGACTTCTCCCTTATAATTCAAGAAAAAGAGTGTCGGCATACCAGTCACCTTGTACTCATCTGCAAAGGTGATCCCCTCTCCCTTCTCTACATCTAATTTGAGGTTGATGAAGTTTTCATTGAAATAGCCTGCCACTTCTTCTTGAGAGAAGGTATTGCGATCCATCATCTTGCAAGGTCCACACCATACGGCGTAGGCGTCTACGAAGATCAGTTTTTGCTCAGCTTTAGCGATCGCCAGCGCATCTTCCCAAGAGCCTTTATAAAATTCGATGCTTGCAGCATGCGTGCTGATGGAAAATGCTACTAGGCCTGCGATAATTCCTAAATACTTGATAAGGGACTGCATAGGTAAATACAGTATATTTTGAGGTGGAAAATAAAATAATAGCTAAAAAACGGTTGGGATGCGTTTCCTTTCCTGTCATTTGCAATAGGGGGGAGAGTAGAGAAAAGAAGTTGTTTTATAAAATATTCCCCCTTTTTCATTCGACAAACTCAAGATGAAGTTACACAAAAGCAGTCACTTTTCTCTTCTTTTGTGTGTTCTTACTCAAAACACCCTTTATCCATCCCCTCATATATGGCAAAACAAAAGAAATCGAGAGGTGTCAGTTTGGGCTACGCCTTTCGTGAGATTGTATATCCACGCCGTGGCATGCTGCTGGTCGGTCTCCTGCTCGTCCTTGTCAATCGTATCGCAGGACTCGTGCTTCCACTCGCTCCCAAGGTCCTAGTAGACAATCTGCTTGTTCAGAAAGATTTAATCTTGGGTAATACAGTCATTTCCTATGCGGACAATGAGTTGCTCATCACGCTATTGGTTGGCCTGCTGGTGACGGTCATCATTCAGGCGATTACTTCTTTTTCTCTTACCCGTTTGCTCTCAGTAGCAGCTCAGTATCTGATCGCAGATCTCCGCTCTCGCGTACAGCAACATGTAATCCAGCTTCCTGTCAAGTTTTTTGATAATACCAAAAGTGGGAATCTGGTCTCCCGTATCATGACGGATGTCGAGGGTGTGCGCAATTTGGTGGGTACGGGATTTACCCAATTGATTGGAGGATTGATTACAGCCATCGGGGCTTTTGCCTTCCTTTTGTACACCTCTTGGGTATTGACCCTGGTATCACTTGCGCCCTTGATCATTTTCGCCATTATCTCCATGTGGGCATTTGGTACGATTCGTCCGATCTTCCGAGCAAGGGGTGAGATACAAGCAGAGGTCACAGGACGACTGACCGAGTCTATGGGAGGGATTCGTGTGATCAAAGGATTCCATGCCGAGAATTCAGAAGTATCTATTTTCCGCCGTGGAGTGATCAAGCTATTTGAAAATGTCAAAAAATCCCTAACTACTACTGCACTTGTGCAGGCTTTGGGAGGAATGATTGCAGGGATCTTGACTGTGCTGATCATATGGGTAGGACAGCCGATTGTGGATGCAGGAGAAATGACAACGGGAGATCTCATTGCGTTTATTTCTATGCTGGCCTTCATGACATTTCCGATCCTCCAATTTGGAAATATAGGTAGTCAGCTGACAGAATCGCTAGCAGGACTGGATCGTACACGAGAGCTACTGGATAAGCCACGTGAGAGCGATGACGAGAATCGGACCGTTGAATTGGGCCCAATCGTGGGAGATTATCGATTTGACGATGTGCACTTTTCTTATGAAGAAGGGAAGGAAGTCCTTCATGGCATCAGCTTCGATGCACACGCAGGATCTGTGACAGCACTGGTGGGAGGTTCTGGATCAGGGAAAACGACCATTGCGGGCTTGGCAGCCACTTTCCTAAATCCAGATAAAGGCCGAGTCACTGTAGATGGACACGATCTCTCGAAAGTGACGCTGGAGAGCTTCCGTGGACAACTGGGGGTCGTATTGCAAGATGATTTCTTGTTTGAAGGGACCATCAGGGAGAACATCCTGTTTCCACGCCCGCTGGCGACAGAGGATGAGTTGGACGCAGCGGTCCGAGCCGCCTATGTCAATGAGTTTACCGATGAATTTGAAGATGGATTGGATACCTTGATTGGGGAGCGGGGCGTCAAGCTCTCTGGTGGTCAGCGACAGCGTATTGCGATTGCTAGAGCAATCTTGGCTGATCCGAGGGTACTCATTTTGGATGAGGCGACCTCGAATCTGGATACCATTTCGGAGACATTCATTCAGCAGTCTTTGGAGCAATTGATGAATGGCAGGACCACCTTTGTCATTGCGCACCGTCTGAGTACCATCCGCAAGGCAGATCAAATTCTGGTTGTAGATCATGGAAAGATCATTGAGAGAGGAACCCATGAGGAGTTGATTGCGAAGGAAGGAAAATATTTCCAGTTGTATACGTACCAGAGCCGTATATAAAGAGACAAGAGAGGAGGTGAAAATGGTGATTGATTTTCACCTCCTCCTCTGTTTAGAAAAAATCATCGCTATGCACATACAGACCCTCGAACAGCTTCGCACGCTTTATGCTACACCCAGCAAACGCGCAAAGGGGAAAGAGATGGCTCAATTAGATGTACACGCCAAAAATTTCCTTTCGATTTCCCCTTTTTTCATTTTGTCTACCTATGGAAATGAGGGGCTGGCAGATGCCTCTCCCCGTGGAGGAAAACCAGGCTTTGTCCATATTCTTGATGATCAACAGCTCATCATTCCCGACTCCAAAGGCAACAATCGACTCGATAGCTTATCCAATATCGTCGAGACAGGGCAGGTAGGTATGCTGTTTCTCGTACCAGGGATGGACGAAACATTGAGAGTAAATGGAAAGGCCCATCTCAGTACAGATTCCTCGCTTTTAGATTTGTTTCCTCATGAACAACATCCACCCAAGGTAGCCATTGTTGTGGAGGTTGAATCTGTTTTTCTCCATTGTGCGAAAGCCCTCATGCGGTCCCAATTGTGGGCGCCTGAAGTACAGATAGACCGGAGCAACTTTCCTACGATTGGGCAAATGCTGAAGGATCAGCTAGGAGGATCAGAGGCACCCGAATCTCAAGAGGAAATGGTCAAACGATATCAGAAGGATCTTTGATCCTGTCCTTGGGAATTTTATCTTATGGGATACTTTGAATCATCATGATAAAGAATCCCATTTCTCTCCCTACCCATCTCGATGAAGCGCTTGTCTTTTTTGACAGTCTCCCACCTGTATCGCTAGACTTCATGTGGGGAGAATGGGAGGGGGCCGAGCTGACTACAGGACATCCTATGGATGGCTTGCTCGGAGCTACGGGTTGGTATGGGAAGCAATTTATCGATGCAGAAACGGTGCATCCGCTTCTTTTTCACAACTTCACGCGCACAGGTACCTTCAAAGTAAATCCAGCCCTCGTCCCCTTGAGCATGTACATCCCCAAGTGGAACATACTGCATGTAGCCATCAATCTTATTCGTCCGATTGTACACGCAAACAAGCCAAAAGCGAGATTGCGTATGCTAGAATACAGAGGAAAAGTCAGCGCGACGATGATCTATGATCGGAAACCCATCCACGATACATTCAGGAAGATAGATGAAGACACGCTGCTAGGGCTCATGGATTTTAGGGGAATGGAAGCCCCTTACTTCTTTCTTTTGAGACGCAAATAGGCTGTAAAATAAATTTTCAGACATAATTTTCAAGCGCGGTAACAGGCAATTTGGGGTCCCGAGGTTTTACGTTCGGGATTGGGCTCCCTTTAGGGATCTTCGATAAAATTCCATTCCGAGATTCATCATCGGGATTGTTTTTTTATTCCTAATAATCCCGAGTCTAATGCTCGGGACGCTGAAGGCGATAGTCAAAATTATTGAAAACTAATTTACAATCTAGTGAATGATGTGGGAAGATGGAGGCAGCGCATGCCATCGTTATGCGCTGCCTCCAATTTTTTAGCCATTGTGTGTCAGCAGATCCATCAGGTAGGTACCATATCCACTCTTGATCAGGGGTTGAGCAATTTGTTTCAAAGCCTCATCGTCGATGTAGCCCATGCGATAGGCCACTTCTTCGATACAACCGATCTTCAGTCCCTGACGCTTCTCGATGATTTGGACAAAATTTTGTGCTTGCATCAAGGAATCATGGGTTCCTGTATCTAGCCACGCTGTACCTCTACCAATAATAGAGACACGGAGTGCGTCATCATCGAGATAGGCTTTGTTGACATCGGTGATCTCCAATTCTCCTCGTGGAGAAGGCGCGAGATTGCGTGCGATCTCTACGACTCGATTGTCATAGAAATAGACTCCTGGAACTGCGTAAGAAGATTTGGGTTCTTTCGGTTTTTCCTCAATGCTGATCACTTTTCCTCCTGGATCAAACGCGACCACACCATATCTTTCTGGATCTGAGACGTGGTAGGCAAATACCATTCCTCCTCCTTCTTGAGATACGGTCTCTCTTGCATGAGATAAGGTGTGTGCAAAATCTTCCCCATAGAAAATATTATCCCCTAAAATCAGGGCGACATCATCGTTGCCGATAAAACCTGCTCCGATGACAAAGGCTTGGGCCAGTCCTTCGGGCTTGGGCTGCACGGCATAGTCAAACTTCACGCCTAATCTCGATCCATCTCCGAGTAGTTTTTGGAACAGGGGTAAATCTGTTGGGGTAGAAATGATCAGAATCTCTTGGATGCCTGCGGACATAAGAGCCGAGAGTGGGTAGTAGATCATCGGCTTGTCATAGACGGGCATCAACTGCTTACTGACGGTAATCGTAAGAGGATACAGACGGGTGCCAGAGCCTCCCGCTAAGATGATTCCTTTCATGGATGAAGATTTATGGTTGGATCGGCTTGATAGGAAAAAGGCGATTCAAAATCTGCCAGGAGGGGATGCTGTGTATCCTTATCTGATACAATAGGTTCCAGATCATGCCAAGCGATGGCTAGCGCAGGATCATTCCATGTAAGCCCTCCTTCAGATGCTTTGTGGTAGCTATCTGTGCATTTGTAATGAAACAAGCAGAAGTCGGAGAGCACCTGGAAACCATGTGCAAAGCCTTCGGGCACGAAGACCATCTCACGATTTTGGTCATTGATTTCATGCACAAAGGCTTTTCCATAGGTGGGAGACCCCTTCCGTATGTCTACGGCTACGTCGAGGACGCGTCCTTCTAGTACGGTGACGAGTTTTCCCTGCGCATGCGGAGGAGCCTGGAAGTGCAGGCCCCTGAGTGTTCCTTTGATAGACTTGGACAGATTGTCCTGTACAAATTGCAGATGGCCCAGACCGATCTTATGAAATGCTTCAGCGTTGTGCAGCTCCATGAAGAAGCCACGTGCATCGCCAAAAACGTCAGGCTTTACGATAAAAAGTTCGGGAAATTCAGTTTCAAGCTTGTGGAACGCCATGTATTTGCTCTTTGAAGTATGCGAGCGTCTTGGCCAATCCGTCCCTGCGGGCTACTTGAGGTTCCCAACCGAGGATCTCACGCGCCCGCGTGATGTCTGGCTGGCGGACCTTGGGGTCATCCTTGGGCAGATCTTTGAAGACGATTTTACTTTTTGAGCCTGTAAGATCAATGATTTCTCTTGCAAAATCCAAAATAGATATCTCTGAAGGATTGCCAATATTGACAGGCATCGCTTCGTCGCTGAGTAGGAGGCGATAAATTCCTTCTACCAGATCATCTACGTAGCAGAAACTTCTCGTCTGACTCCCATCGCCAAACACGGTGATGTCTTCACCTGCTAGTGCTTGAGACATGAACGCAGGAAGGGCGCGCCCGTCGTCCATGCGCATACGAGGCCCATAGGTATTGAAGATGCGAATGATCCGTGTCTCTAACCCGTGATAGCGGTGGTAGGCCATGGTCAAGGCTTCCATGAAACGCTTGGCTTCATCGTATACACCGCGAAATCCGATGGGATTTACGTTTCCCCAATAGCTTTCGGTTTGTGGATGCTCTAGCGGATCACCATACACTTCAGAAGTCGAGGCAATCAATACACGTGCGCCTTTTTCTTTTGCCAAGCCCAAAATCTTGTGTGTACCCATCGCTCCTACTTTGAGGGTTTGGATGGGAAGTTTTAGATAATCAATGGGGCTGGCAGGGGAGGCAAAATGGAGTATGTAGTCCAGATGACCTTCTACAAAGGTATAGTTGGTGACATCGTGTTTGATGTAGGTAAAATCGTCTACCCCAAACAGATGTGATATGTTGGAAAGATTACCTGTGATCAGGTTGTCCATGGCAATGACTTCATAGCCTTCGCGCAGGAAACGATCACAGAGATGAGAGCCGAGAAACCCGGCTCCCCCTGTGATTAATACTTTTGGTTTAGTCATTCGTTGCTAGCGTTTCTTCGGAACGCGTAATGGCACTACGTCCGATAGAGAAATATTCAAAACCTGACTCCTTCATTGTCGGCAGGTCGTATACATTTCTTCCGTCAAAAATCACTGGCTGCTTCAAGCTAGCCTTGATTCGATCAAAATCAGGCGTACGGAACTCATTCCACTCTGTCACAATCAACAATGCATCTGCGTTTCCTAGTGCATCATACTGATTGTCTGCGTATTCGATATCCAGATCTGTATACTTCTTCACAGACTCAATCGCCTCTGGATCGTAAGCCTTCACTTCAGCTCCCATCTCGATGAGTTCCTTGATGATGACGAGTGAAGGTGCCTCGCGAATATCGTCAGTATTGGGCTTGAAAGCCAATCCCCAAACAGCAAATTTCTTACCCGCGAAATTTTCAGTCCCGTAGTACGCTTTCATCTTCTCTACTAACAACTGCTTCTGCAATTGGTTTACTTGCATCACAGCGTCGAGGATACGGAAAGCATAATCGTACTCCTGAGAAGTCTTGAATAAGGCAGAGACGTCTTTAGGGAAGCAAGATCCTCCATACCCTACACCTGGAAATAGGAAGCGCTTACCGATACGAGAGTCTGTCCCGATCCCTTTTCTTACATTGTCCACGTCAGCTCCGACACGGTCACACAAGTTAGAGATCTCATTCATGAAGGAAATCTTGGTAGCCAAGAATGAATTGGCTGCATACTTGGTTACCTCTGCAGAGCGCTCATCCATGAAGATGACAGGGTTGCCAGACATCACAAATGGCTTGTATAGGCGACGCATCATTTCAGTAGCACGCTCAGAGCTTGAACCTACGACGATACGCTCAGGCTTCATGAAGTCTTGGACAGCAAATCCCTCACGCAAAAACTCGGGATTCGATACTACGTCGAATTCCACATCTGTCTGGGCAGCGATTGCATCACGAACTTTGTCTGCAGTTCCTACGGGAACAGTAGACTTATTGACGACTACACGATAGTCTTTGAGAAGGGTACCAATTTCACTGGCGACACCCAGTACATACTTCAGATCCGCAGACCCGTCTTCTGTGGGTGGAGTAGGCAAGGCGAGGAAGATGATGTCTGCAAACTCTACAGCATCAGGCAAGGAGTCGGTGAAGTTGAGACGGCCTTCCTTGGTGTTGCGCTCAAAAAGGGTTTCCAAACCAGGCTCATAAATGGGTACCTGACCCGCGCGAAGCATCGAGAGCTTCTCCTGATTATTGTCCACACAGAGCACGTCATTTCCAGCCTCAGCGAAGCATGTCCCTGTAACCAAGCCGACATATCCTGTTCCAACTACAGCGATTTTCATGTGATTAGAATTTATTTAACCTCAGTGAATAATGTGTTGATGATCTGTTTCAGATGATCCACAATATATGTTTGTTGTTCTTTCGTCATTTCTGAATGCATCGGAAGGCTTACAACCTCCGCTGTCAATTGCTCAGATGTAGGAAAATCTCCCGCTTGATAACCATACTGCGTATATCCACCTTGCAGGTGAATCGATACAGGATAATAAATCATAGAAGGTATCCCACGATCCGCCAGCTGCTGACGAATCTCATCTCTTGCCGCACGTCCCGCCTCTACTTTCAAAGTATATTGGTGGAACACGTGGCTGTCATTATCTTCCCATTTAGGAGTCTGAATTCCAGGGACGTCACTTAATAATGCATCATAGGTACGTGCAGCCTCTCGACGAGACGCTGTATATCTATTCAGGTGTTTGAGCTTGATACCCAAGATCGCTGCCTGTATCGCATCCAGACGGCTATTGACACCGATATCGTCATGATAGTACTTACGCTTGGCTCCGTGGTTGCAGATGACCTGTAGGCGATCTGCTAGTGCTTCATTTCGTGTGAATATCGCACCTCCATCTCCATAAGCTCCCAGATTCTTGCTGGGGTAGAAGGAAGTTGTACCTATATCCCCAATCGTCCCTACACGCATTTTTCGCCCATCCGAAAAAGTGTAGTACGCACCTATTCCCTGAGCAGTATCTTCTACTACATATAGGTTGTGCTTTTGGGCTACCTCCATGATAGGCTCCATATCTGCCGCCTGGCCATACAAGTGTACAGGCATGATGGCCTTTGTCTTGGGGGTAATGGCAGCCTCCAGCACCGCAGGATCGATATTGAATGTCTGAGGATCTACTTCTACAAAGACAGGCTTGAGCTGTAGCAAAGCAATGACCTCAACCGTTGCGATATAGGTAAAGGTAGGGGTAATCACCTCGTCTCCAGGCTGTAGATCCAGCGCCATTAAAGCGATTTGTAAGGCGTCGGTACCATTGGCACAAGGAATCACATGCGCTCCATCCATGTAGGTAGAAAGATCCTGGGCAAATTGCTTGACCACAGGCCCATTAATATATCGTCCAGAACGAACCACCTCTAGTACCGCCTGGTCTACTTCTTCTTGTATGTGTTCGTACTGCGTAATGGTATCCACCATTCTAATTTCCATACCTCTTTCTCTTTTAATGGTTTTGGGCAGAAAAGAAATCTATCAGCGCTGACATTTGAGCCTAACAAAAAGTGCATGGACACAAACCATTGAGCGGTCAAATGTAACAATTACTTCGTGGGAGCAAACATTCCCAAGCTTAACAGATATTCTAGATCACTGAATGGTAATTACTTTTTCCCTACACGTCTGAATCGCAACATGGCTGATAAAATCGAGGTAAAGCAACATATTTTTCTCTGAAGGAACAATGAAATTATCTGCATCCATCAGAGGATGGTTGTCTTTTGACTTATGAGGAAAATATGTGGTAAGCAATTCTTTATGATAAGGAATTACCTTTATCCCAATACACTTGGTTCCTTTTTTTTATACTGCGCAATCCCTACCCAATTCTGTCCTATCAGACAAGGCAGAAGTTCCTTACATTTGTCCTCCAATACCTTAAATGTCTGGATCATGGGGCAAAAGTCTATTTTGACATGTGTGATAATCTTGCAACTGTTATATCTACATGTAAATGGTCAGGTTTCTATCAGAGACTCAGCCATCAATCTGAGTTTTATCGGGTTTAAATACCAAGGAGGCATCAATCAGGGATCGTGGGCAAATGTCTTTCCAGGTAGTGGGGAAATTGGGGGAGAATTTGGCGTCAAGTTCGCCTCAAATATATACATCACCACAGGTGGGTACTTTTATTTTGCTGATCGGGTAGACAGTAGCGCCATCCGAGAGGTGCTAGGAGATATGCTCATCGCCGATGAATTTGTCATCACCTCAGATGGCTTGCTTTCCCCTATTGCTATTTCGATCAGTGGTTTGACGATTCCCCTCAAGGTAGGAAAGGTTTTCCCTATCATAGGTCCCAATGACAATTCAGGCTTGTATGTAGAGCTGGGAGCTAAATTTATTCAATACAACTATTGGTTTCGTGTGCCTGAAGGAAGTGTAGGATTGCTGAGAGGGGAGTATGAAAAAGGCTATGATCGACGCACCAGAGGCTTTGGGATTAATGAAGGCATTGGCTATCGACATTTTGCCAGCAACAATTACGTCAATTTCTCTATCGGTCTTGACTTCTCTCAGTATAGGCTGGAAGATGCGCGCCCGATCTTTTTTCCTACTGGAGAGCTAGGAGGCACAAGACGTTGGGGCAGCTTCTTTGGGGTAAGCTTCGGATGGTTTTTCCCGATCTACAAGCGCGCACCTAATAAAGCATACTACTACTAATAAAGCATACTACTATTAGACTGGGAGACCGCTGCGCTATCAGCCGAGAGATTGCTACGCTTTGAGACTTTATGCTGTAACCTTCAGTCTCGTAGTCTCTGAAAGAGACGGTCTCTAAATCTCGCAGCGAAGCGGTCTCGTAGTCTCCAAGGTTTACAGTCTTTACTCAAGGCTTTCCCACGCATACTTGACCTTCTCCAAGCGTATATTCAACTGCTTGAGGGCTTCAGCTACCTCTTCAAGATTGCTACGGACGATCTTGGAGAGTCGAGCATCGACAAAGAGATTCTTATCCAACTGGTGAAACTCCTCAGGCTCATCACTTTCGAGATGCCCTTGCTGCGTTTGGATGTAGGTCGATATTTTGTCGAAGCGTTCCTCCCAGTGACGGGCCACTAGTGGATGGGGTTTCTTGAAGATCACTTCTTTTCGCTCTATTTGATGGGTCTCCAAATCGTGCTGGTACTCGATAGAGTTGAAATTAATCTCTAAGGCGTGGGCACGTACAGACTTCCGCGCCTTGAGTCTATGACGGAGCGTTTCTTCTTTATCGTAGATATTGACTACCTGGAAGTCCGTTGTATTGAGGGCGTTATATTCTGAGATTTTGATCAGGTCTCCCTGAAACTGTTTTTCTTTTTGGAGAATGTGATAATACAAATCTTTGAAAGGTAGCAATCGATCCTCCGCTATCACACGCTTGATCCGGGTTTCTTCTTCTACCTCCTGTTCAAACTCCTCCATCTCCTTTCGGACCATATTCAGATTGATGGCGATCGAGTATCCATGCTTGCGGATGGTTTCGCTGACGATCTCCTGTATTTCTTCCTTTTGGTTGGGATGTGACCACAGACAGTGCACGATGATGAAACAGTCCATCAAGTCCACTTGGCTGCGTCCATTCAAGAAGGCTGAGGTACGTAGCAAGCGAATGATTTTTTTCCAGCGTCTATCGTAAGCCCGCAAAGGAGCTGTGCCACGATTGGGCTTCTGGTTGTACTGCTCCATTTTGATGCGGACTACCTGTACGGTATTCAGCACTTCTGCTGGGACCTCTATCTGATCGATTTGCTTGCTCCACAGTCCCAGCTCCTCATTGCTGATTTTGTCTGCTGCACTCAGATTATCCTCGTATACGTCCCGCGTATCGGTGATCATGCGCAGGAAATTTTGCTGGCTGCGTACCCCGCCCATCTCATAGCGGATCAGGAAGCGATCCCAGAGTGGCATGAAGCTTTCTTTTTCAGGCGGAAGCTCGTTGGAGGCCGTGATGATGCCTTTGAGGTCTACCTTGATTTCCTGTTCTCCATTTCGGTATATCTTCTCATTGAGAATCGTAAGCAGCGCATTTTGGATGGCGGGGCCTGACTTCCAGATTTCATCGAGAAAGACGATGTTGGCTCCTGGTAAATACTTCTCCGTCAAACGTTCATACTTATCCTCTTCTTTCAGCTTCTTGATGGACACAGGGCCAAAAATCTCATCTGGTGTAGAGAACTTGCTCATGAGATATTCGAAGGAAAGACCGTCTCGAAAGGCATACTTTAGTCTCCGAGCGATCAAGCTTTTTCCCACCCCTGGAGGGCCCAGGAAGAAGATACTCTCACCCGCAATGGCGCTTAGCAGGGCTAATTTTATCGGGGTCTCGCGTTCGTACAAGCCTTCGCACAAGCCGTCCATCAATCGCTTGATCTTTCCTCTTACATCAGTCAGCGTGGATTCCATATCGGGTAAAACACCCAAATGATGGCTTTGTTTGAGCGAATGTAGATATGTACGTGTAGAGATGAAGAGAGGCGATCCCAGAAGGGATTTCACTACGTTCAAGACAAGAGACGAAAGATGATCTATTCCCAGAATGAGTAGGCTTTGGTTTTAGCATTACCACATCGATAAGTCCCAGCCCTCTCCAGTGTTTCATTGGTTCTTATATTCTACCTGCTCACTTTGCCATCTGCCTGTCCACCTTTTCACGTTCCTCATTATTCATCAGATGATACAATTGGGGAAAACATGCTTGATCCTTAAAGTAAGGAAGGATCTCGGGATCGGCGATGCTGGCATGGTTGCTTCGTAGAAGTTGAATAACCATGACCATCCAACCATTGGGGTCGTAGGCCGTGCGGAGTATTTTTGGTTTGGATGCGGAGACCTTCTTTTTAGGGCGTAGTATGTGGGCAAAGACAGGTTGGGTTCCCTCTACTTCGATAGCCTTGGATGGGAAGGCAATGTCTCTATTCAAGCGTTGGGATTCTGTGCCTTTGATGAAGTGAATAGATTGCTGAAAGAGCTTTTGAAGAAAGGATTTGAAAGCCGTGACATTGGGCTTACTGCTTTCTCCTGTTGCGTATCTGCCATCCACATGTCGCTGCTCTACGTATACGGTCCCTCCAATTTTTACATAATATCCACGTAAAATGCTGGGATAGAGACGGATCAAAAGCGGCGTCATCTCCTCCGTTCCCTTTCTTAAGGCTTCAGGTAGCCACTGAGAATGCAGTTCAACCCAGGCGTGTGTTTCATTCCATTGGCCATATTTGAGCAGTAGATGGCGCAGATAGAGTTTGTCAAAGGGCTCAAAGTTCTTACCAGCAATGTGCGAGTCTACGAATTGGATTTTTTCCTCCTCTGCACCATAGTTACCCATCAAGGGTATTTTTTCGAAAAGCGCTGCCAATGCATGGTTGATCCCTTCCACTCCGCTGGGATGTGGTTTTCCTTGATCCAGGTGAAATATTCCCCCCTGATAGTTTCTCAGTACACAGTGATGGGGGTAAAATGTAATTTTTCCCAAACCTCCAAATTGCATGTGCATGGCATCATATGTCAGGTCATATTCCCCTTTCATTTCACAGTAAGCGGCGAGCTTCAGCAGATTATCTGTACTAAATGCATAGGAATAGATCCTATGATGAATCATCTGCTCAAAACTAAGGCCCTGTTGATCCGCAGCGTACGTAAGCGAAAATGAAGACAGACAAGCAAGGGATAAGAGAGAAAGAAGGTAGTTTCTCATCGTGTGTGGGCGATCTAAGTGAAAGGAACTTTGGGCTGTTAGGTATTAAGTACTAAAATCGTATTATGTAATATCTTGTACTTTGCGTATTCTTGTATCAAAATTGATGCCATCCAATTCCTATAATTGCGAGATCTCAGGTTTTTTTGAAAAATGAATATTTTTTAAAATCATTCCTTTATCGGGCAAGTGATAAAAAGTATTCACAAATGAAAAAAATGCGTACTTTCGTGCTTTATACGCCTAGTTTTACATTATTGCATGGGCTTGAGGATGGATAAAGTGTACCCTAGATACTTGCTGTCCTTCTGAAAGTCCGTTTCCGTGTGTACATACAATCTAAACAGCATGCTTAATATTGTACTCTTTGGCCCTCCCGGAGCGGGAAAGGGCACTCAGTCCAATCTTCTCATCGAAAAGTTTCAACTTGTGCATTGCTCAACAGGTGACATGCTCCGCGCAGAGAAGGCCTCAGGCTCTGCCTTGGGGGAAGAAGTCAAAGACATCATGGCTTCAGGAAAACTTGTCAGTGATGAGATTGTGATTCGCTTGATTGCCAATCGTCTAGATACCCATACTGATGCAGCAGGCTTCATTTTTGATGGTTTTCCTCGTACCGTCGCACAGGCAGAAGCACTAGACAACCTGCTCAAGGAAAAGGGCACAGAAATCACCACGATGATCAGCCTGAAGGCTCCCGATGACGAACTCATTGAGCGTCTACTCAAGCGTGCCATTGAGAAAGGAAGAGCAGATGACAATCGCGAATCCATCGCTGTCAGAGTAGAAGAATATAATACCAAGACACTCCCCGTCGCAGACTACTACCGCGGACAAAATAAATTGCATGAAGTAAAAGGTGTAGGGGCCATCGAAGAGGTGGCTGGACGAATCTCAGATGTACTGAGCTCGTACGCCTAGCAAGTCTATCACATGCACACTCATACGAGATCAGGCAGATTGTCTTCGGATAATCTGCCTGATTGGATTTGAGTGTTATGGATAAATCTTACTTGAGGTTATCACGGTTGATGTTATCAGGTGGCAGTGATACCCATCAGAGGTTTTATTCATGAGTTTATCTCATACGATTTCCTCAAAACCCTCGCGTTATTTTTTCTCATTCTTAAAGGCGATATTTGCACCCTGAATAAAGTGGAAGCATGCAGAGTAACTTTGTCGATTTTGTCAAGATTTACTTCACCAGTGGAAAAGGAGGAGACGGTGCCGTCAGCTGGCGAAGAGAGGCCATGGTCCCCAAAGGAGGGCCCGATGGAGGAGATGGTGGCAAAGGGGGCAGCATCATCCTCAAAGGCAATCGACAGATGTGGACGCTCCTGGACCTGAAGTATCGCAAATACATCAAGGCAGAACACGGACAAAACGGAGGTCCTAGAAAGAAGACAGGCAAAAGCGGAAAAGACGAAATCCTGGAAGTACCCCTCGGTACCATCGCCAAGGATGTAGAGACAGGCGAGATCCTCGGAGAGGTGGTTCACGAGGGTGATGAGATTACGCTGCTCGAAGGAGGACATCCAGGCAGGGGAAACTGGAATTTCAGATCTGCGACGAATCAAGCACCTGAGTACGCCAGTAGCGGAGGAGACATCAAAGAATTGACCGCCATTCTGGAGCTGAAGATGCTGGCAGATGTGGGACTCGTCGGTTTTCCCAATGCAGGCAAATCGACCCTGCTGTCTGTGGTCTCGGCGGCTCGCCCCAAGATCGGCAACTACGAATTTACGACGCTGGTCCCCAACTTAGGGATCGTAGGTTATCGAGATCATAAGTCCTTTGTGATGGCAGATATCCCTGGGATTATCGAAGATGCCCACAAAGGGAGAGGATTGGGGATCAAATTCCTACGCCACATCGAGCGAAACAGCGTCTTGCTGTTCATGGTGCCTTGCGATGCAGATAGTATTGAGGAGCAGTACAAGATTTTACTCCACGAGCTGAAGCAGTTTAATCCTGATCTATTTTATAAGCCGCGTGTGCTAGCCATCAGCAAGAGCGACATGGTCGATGAGGAGCTCAAGGCAGAAATTCAGGAAGAACTGGCACATATAGATGTACCTAAAGTATTCATCTCAGCGATGGCGCAGCAAGGTTTGATGGAGTTGAAAGATCTGTTGTGGAAGACCTTGACGGAGGAATAGATGGATATATTGTCTACTTGAGTATGGTGGACATAAGAAAAAGGGCTATTATATAAGTGCAAACCAATCATCATCAATACTTTAAGTCTCGATTCTCGATTTTTTTCATCTGTCCGTCTCCCTACTTAACTGCTTATCAAGTGGATTTCGAAGCATTTATCAAAGAAAAGAAAATTGATCCCGCCTCTTTTCAGGCGAAACGCCCCAAGGTATGGGCGGCATGGAGAGATTTATTTGCAGCGATAGGTGCCCCGTCTTTTGACCACCAGAAGAAGTTCGAGTTCAATCCGCTGCGGAAGATGTTTCCTTTGGCATTTGATCCTATGGAAAAGGTAGCTCCCAAAGCGAAAGCGGGAGCATCATCGGCAGCTTCTCCATCCAAGCCTGCAGGTTTGAAAAAGGCAGGACTCAAAAAGGCAGGCTTGAAACCCGTAGGAACGACTGATTCTGTAGGGGAGACACCCAAGACAGCCTCTCTCACTCCAGCGAAAAAACCAGGACTTAAAAGGGCGACTTTGAAAAAAGCCAATCCTGAGGATGAATCAGCCTCTTCAGAAAATACACCCAAGACAGCCTCTCTCACTCCAGCGAAAAAATCAGGACTTAAAAGGGCGACTTTGAAAAAAGCTAATCCTGCGGATGAATCAGCTTCTTCAGAAAATACACCCAAGACAGCCTCTCTCACTCCTGCGAAAAAACCAGGACTTAAAAGGGCGACTTTGAAAAAAGCTAATCCTGCGGATGAATCAGCCTCTTCAGAAAATACACCCAAGACAGCCTCTCTAACTCCTGCGAAAAAACCAGGACTTAAAAAGGCAACTTTGAAAAAAGCCAATCCAGCACCCAAGGAAGGACCAGAAGAAGCTACGGGTGGTGCGGAAATGCCTAAAAACGACTAGTTTTTTCGTAGCTTTCTATAGATTTTCCTGCGTACTTTTACTTCTTCAGCCTAACCCAACACAACGCGCTCACTTCATATCCAAGACATGACACGCTTAGCATATCAAACATTTACCCTGGACAATGGCCTGAAAGTAATCGTCCATGAAGATCATACAGTTCCCAAGGCCGTGATGGACATCGTCTATCGCGTGGGTTCCAAGGATGAGGACATCTCCATGACAGGTTTTGCGCATCTTTTTGAGCATCTCATGTTTGAGGGAAGCGCCCACATTCCCAACTATGATACGCCTTTGCAGCGTGTGGGAGGTAGCAACAATGCTTTCACCAATTCTGACATCACCAATTACTACTTGACTGTCCCTTCCAATCAGTTGGAGACGGCTTTCTGGTTAGAGTCTGATCGCATGCTGTCTTTGGCCTTCTCAGAGGAGAAGCTCGCCATACAAAAAAGCGTGGTCATAGAGGAGTACAAGCAGCGTTACCTTAACCAGCCGTATGGTGATGCCCACCTCAAGCTTCGCAGTCTGCACTTTGAGGCGCATCCTTATCAGTGGCCGACCATCGGGAAAGAGATTCAGCACATCGAAGATGCTACGCTAGACGATGTCCGCAATTTCTTCTTTGGCTACTATGCTCCCAATAATGCGACCATGGTCGTCGCGGGTGATGTAAAATTGGATGAGGTACAGAGGTTGGCAGAGAAATGGTTTGGCTCTATTCCACGCAGAGCACTCAAGAAGCAGGAGCTTCCCAAGGAGCCTCAGCAGACGACTGCTCGTGAAATGACGCTTTATGGAAAGGTTCCCTTTCCTGCGATCTACAAAATGTACCACATGCCAGCTCAGACGGACAGGGCTTACTACGCGGTAGATTTGATGTCTAATCTGCTTTCATCGGGGAAAAGTGCCTTGCTTTATCAGCATATGGTGAAGAAGCTTCAGGTAAGTCCGGGCGTTTCGGCTTACTCTTGGGGGCTGCACGATCCGGGTATCCTTTCGATCGATGGCAAGGTAGCTGCAGGAAAGACCGTCGCGGACTACGAAAAAGCGTTGGATGAGACCCTAGCCCAACTCATGGAGGTAAAAAATGAAGATTTGGAGCGTATCAAAGGAAAAATAGCTGCTTCCTTCATCATGCGTCAGACCACCATCTTGAATAAGGCCATGGCATTTGCCATCTATGATACTTTGGGTGATCCCGACTTGGTGAATCAGTTACCTGAGATCTATCACAGCCTCACGCTAGAAGACGTGTTGGATGCTGCCGAGACGTATCTGAAGCCTGAAAACTGTTCTACCTTATATTATCTTCCAGAGGAGGCACCTGTGGGGGTGGGGTAAGAGAGCATCAAATGCATAGTAAAAATTAAAAAGCTGAGGAAATCTCTCTCCTCAGCTTTTTACTATCTATACTATTCACTAAGCACCTGGTGCTAGCATCATGATCATTCTTCTTCCATTCATGGTAGGCGGTGTCTCGACTTTTGCGATCTCGCTCAGACGCTCCTGAATGGTCTCTAGTACCTCTCGTCCTCTATCTTTGTAGATGATGTTGCGACCTCTAAACTGGACATAAACTTTCAATTTATTGCCATCTTGCAGAAATTTTTCCGCATTTTTCAGCTTAAAATTAAGGTCATGCTCATCTGTATTGGGGCCAAATCGTAGCTCTTTGATCTCTGTAGTAGCAGATTTGACCTTGTTGGCCTTGCGTTGCTTCTTCAGGTCGTACATAAACTTGGAGTAATCGACGATTTTTGCCACTGGTGGTTTGGCTTGTGGAGAGATCTCGACTAGATCTAGTTCCAAATCTCTCGCAATAGCGACCGCCTCTCGTGTAGGCATGAGATCATTGGATTTTTCATCTCCAACTTGAACGACCCTTACTTCAGGTACGCGGATGTGATGGTTGATTCTGTGTTCTGCTTCTTTACGAACACGTTGTGGTTTTCTTCTCGAAAATTTTCTTCTACCCAATATGTCCTCCTTGTTATTAGCGCCATCTGAAAAATAGTAAGGGACAACCAAGAGACAATCCACTGACTGTCAGATGACGGAGTGATGAATTAATAAAAAATTATTGATAAAAAAATAAAATAAGAAAAGGGGAGATGGATTGTCTGCAAAAATATGATGTGCGTTTGCCCCAACTTTCTGATTCTATACAAGTGGAATATACGAAAATTATTCCAGCATGTTACAATGGAATGTCTTCCCAACCTTTTGGGGTGATGGCCTGACGAAACGAAGCGATTTGTGCCAGAACTTGTTCTTTAGTCATTGTCTGTGCAATCCAATCCTTGTACAACAGCCGATCTGCCACATGTTCCAAATCAAAGGTCCAATAGAGCGTCATCAAGGGATTGATGTAGAGGCGACTTCCTGCCGTACGAGGCGTCGCATGCACATCTCCATATGCTCCGCGGAAGGCATCTGCAATCGAATTAGCCACGATGCTCATATGGTTTTTGTGTGTCTCGTTGGAGCGTGTCACGAGATCGAGGAAGCCTTGCACGGCAGGCTCAGATGGAGGGAAACTCAGGACACCTTTGAAGCCTCCTTCCACCATCTGCTGGGCGATGCTCTCCAAAACCTGGGCATGTGCAACTTGATGGAAGTGATCAATCCCAAAACCAATACTGGCCAGGTATTTTCTTTCCAGTGCCAATCCTGCCCCCGCCACAATCGAAGCCATATCCTCGGTAGGGGTTCCTAGCCCAGCTTCATTTCCTATCATGAGGCTATCTGTACCTCCATCTACAAGGATCAAAGTATCGATTTTATATTCTTGTACGATGTGGCTCATAGCGACCTTCATAGGAATCACACCTGTACCTTGGAAGGCAATAACCTCATCCTTTTCTCCCCTATCCCTCAACCACTCGGCCAAAGTCCGCTCGGGAAAATATCCCTGTTCCTTAGATTGGGAGGTTACTCTGTAAGCATGAGGACATATCTCTTCACAAATCATGTGATGGAGGAAGGAGAAAGCATAATTGCCCAAGACGACTTCTTTTCCTGCTTCCTTCAGAGCCAGATAAAGGGGGATGCCACTGTATATGTCAAATCCGCCCCCTGCTCCCATCAGGAAGATGCGTTGTGCTTGTTGGAGTTCGCGCTGAAAGGGGATGAACATGTATATTTGTGTTTGCTGTAGTAGAAAGTAAAGGTATACGATTCTTTGTGTGGATCGTTAGAAACGATCAGATCATAGCATGTGTAGATCGGAGTCTACACATAACAGGGAAACGATTAGATTATAGCATGAGTAGATCGGAGTCTACACATAGCGTAAGGTTATGGATGGAAATCCTCCTTATGCCTTCACAGGTTCGACCATGATGACTTGCTCGCGATCGACGGCCACCAATCCGGGAGGATCGCCTTTGCGCTTGCGAATGTATTTACGAGGGGTGTATTGTACAGGGACAAGGGTGTCATTTTTGCGCTTGGAGTAGTAGGCTGCTAACTGCGCAGCATATTCCAGCACTTCCCCCGGAAGGTCCTTACCCGCCCGATGGCGTATGATCACGTGAGAGCCTGTCACATCTTTCGCGTGGAGCCAAAGGTCATTTTTACTCGCGTATTTGAAACTTAGCTCATCGTTGTTACGCGCATTTTTTCCCACAAATATCTCGTATCCAGCCAATCTAAAATGTCGAAATGGAGACTTTTCTTCCTCCGCTTCTTTCATTTCTCTACGAAGCTGTCGGGAAAACTGCTTCATCGCCTTCAGCTCTTCTCCTCCAAAGCCTGTATCTTGAAGGGCGAGCTTGTCTGGTGGAGTGAGTTGCTGAAACTCTTCCCATTCGCCCTCTGCATCCAGTAACTTATTTTCTATGTCCTCCATCTGCTCCTTCAGATAGAGCAATCTCGCCCTTCGCTGCTTGTGCTTATTGTAATAGCGTTTGGCATTTTCCTGTGGATTGAGCTGCGGATCTAGCTTGATGGTGATAGATGCGTCGGTATAAAAATCGTCCAGTACCACCTTTTTTACATTGGGTGCGATGGCGTGAAGATTGGCCATCAAAATATGTCCGATTTCTTCAGGATTACGCTCATTTTCCAGTTGATCAATATTTTTCAGGTAAGAATCGTAGACCTTTTGATACTTCTTCACAGGCTTACGAATTTCCTTATCCGCGGTCTTGTACTGACTCAGATAGGCGGCAAGCTGAAACTGGATGCGCAGAAAAAATCTCAAGGCTTCATCTATTCCCTTTACCCCAATGGCAGGATGCGGAGGGGCAAATAAATAGAACTTTACTTTTCTGCCTTCTTTGCTGATGTAAAACAAGTCATTTTTCGCTTCTGCCAAGGCTTTCTGATAGGCTTGTGGCAGATTCAGACCTGTTGTAGCTAGTTCTGAAATTCGCTTGGCAAATGCTTTTTCGTAGATCGGAGAAACTTCACGGATATGCGAAAGGATTTCTTTTTCATCTGTCAGCTCGATTTCGGGCAGCAGGTCTTCTTGGAGAGGACCAGGACGATCTATATATGCCCAGTCCGCTTCTAGCTGTTGGTTGAAGAGGGCGACGATTGTGTCCTCATGGCGGAGCATGACATTGGCCATGATGCCATGCATCTTGAAGATGAGTTGATAACCCTGGGCCAGCGTCAGCACCATCACGCGCTCCTGGGGAACTACATAGCCATCTTCAAGTATCAACCCTTCTATCTCTGCAAATAGATCGACCACATTTTTCCGTGCTTTTGCATAGCTAAATACAGGGACAATGTAGGTCTGTGGTGTATGGCAACCAATGCGTAAGTAGATCCCTTCCAACTCTAAAATAAGCTCATTCTTATTTTGCGAAAAGGCACTCAGAACCTTCTCTCCCTTATGGTGGGTGAGTAGATGATCAAGTAAATGTCTCAGTGCGTAATAATGAAAATGCATAAGCTGGAGATCGACGCTGCAATTTACAACATCACAACTCAATCATGAAACTGGAAACGGGGGGCAAAGGTTACAGCGTGGAATGATCAAGGAAGAAAAGACCTCCAAATAGTATGTAGTGCTGCTTTATAGAAACATAATGGAAGTTGGTTCTACAAAGCAGCACAGAATATACACGATTCTAGGTCTCGATATTCAGTGGCCACTGACTGATCTGTGGGGAGACTTCATGCGCCTCTATAAAGGATTGGATCTGTCTGCGGAAGGTAAACAAAGCTTGGTTGATCTTATTGCCATCCTCTGTATCAGGGAAAAAGCGTTTGCTCTCTACACCTTCTATCGGGATGAAGGACTCATAGGGAGAGGAGAAAACGAAGGTGAAATAAAACTTCATCATCTCGCCCATAGTACCTGTATGTGGCAGGTAGGTCAGCAATTCTTCTTGAGATATGGATCGCTGGGTATCAGCAGGAATGATATCCCCTCTCTGCAAGCAGGGTGGATAGTTGGGGACAAAGGTCAAACCAGGATTCGCGGTATTGTTGAGGCGACTGCAACCATGCATGGTGATGCGGAAAAGGACGCTCGTGAGGAATTGCTTTAGTTGTGCTTTGTCCTTGATTTCGCCTATGCCTTGTACATTTCCCCTATGCTTGTCACCCGAAGCAGCTATCCAGGCTTGTAACTCGCTATCCTCTGAAACGGCCAAGTCTGTGTATGATTGTTCGACGAAGGTATTTACATACGCTTGGGTATATTCCCACACTTCGAGTTGCTGTCCCACGATGGGGAACAGATCCCAAGGTTCCTTGATGGAGAAATCCTCTTTCTTTATCCCGAATTTCTGCAAGGTATTTTCTGGATCATCTTCGTAAAATGTTCTACCTGCACCAAATAAGTTGCACAACTCCAAGAACTGAGTAGCCGTTGCGATGGGCGTAGGGGGGGCGATTTCCTTCCATTCCAAAAGCAGGACATTATTAAAAGGCATGAGGTAATCAAACTGCGGCTTGAGTAGCGCATGGAGCAAATGATCCTCCTTGACATGATTGAAGAAAGTCATCTGCAAAGCAGCCGTGACGATGTGCCAATGATACACATGCCCTAGCCAAATGCCCCAAGTCGTGATAGATGTCTTGGCTGCCAGCAGCGCGTAGATCCAGACAGCATTTTCTGGTTTCTTTCCTTCGTCTATGGCATATACCTGTCGATCTTTTCCTCCATATCCAGATACGACTACCCGCACAGGAAGTAACTGCCCTTTTTCTTTATCCATTTTCAAAAAGGTAATGGTCGAGGGCACGAATCGAGGCAAGCCGTGTACTTGTTGAACTTCAAAGGACTCAAAAATCGTCATGTCAATGAAGTAGTAGTTCCCTGACTCGACATAGCCGTCGATCGTTGGAGACCACGCACTCCCCATTTCTTGGCGTAAATGTGCTGCACGGGTTCCTTCCAGTTTTTGCAGAACAAGAAGATTGTATGCCAGACCGTACTTGGCGATAGTGGGCCAAAATTGTGCTGTGGCCGCTTCTTTTTCGTCTACGTTGATGCTTTGGGACCATTTATCTAAAAATACAGCTCCTTGCTTGTTTACATCGGTAAAGGTCGTCCAAGTCAAGCTAAACTGTTTGGGATCTGTTAGGGGGAGCGTCGCCATGGAGTTGGCCTTGAGTTGGGGGAGGGTTGTATGTCCCTGATTGAGTCGTGTCTGGACTTTGGGTAAGCTGGCACTGAGTAGGACCCGCTGAGATTTGACCTCTTGTCGGAGGTTGCGCAACGCTTTTACACGGGTCTCGATAGGATCGCCATCGAAGAGAAAAGAATGTGCTGTAGCAGTAGTATTGCCTAAAGTCAAGACCTCGGTCAGTCCCAACATGGCAGGACGTGTCTCAAAGGTCCGACTCAGTAATTTCAAAAGCGTACCTGGAAGTTGCGCCAGTACAACGGGGACTGCGGGTACATTGGGAAATCCAAGCGCAATGAGGGGGAGCTTTTCTATTTCTTTTAGAATGAACAGACGGTAGAAATAATAAGCTGCCACAACCACGAGTAGGATCAAAAAGATGTAAAGCAGGATATGCATAATGCTTAAGATTGGGGATGATAAATGGCTTGACTAAGCTCACGTTTGAAGCTCCAAACATGGGCTAAGACTCTGTATTATAAAACCTATACTAAGCGTAAATGCAGCTGTTCACAAGCGTAAAAATACCTGAATCATTTCGGGGGTAGAATATTTTCTGAGTGTGAAGAGGTAGGGTTTGGGATAAATCTGATTAGGTATACTAAGAGGCTATGCAATGGCTTTTTATCTAAAGAGAAGGTGGTCAACATCCACTTGATTCCCTGTGAATATAGAGAAACGATTAGGATGTTGACCACCAAAGCCTTAACACTTTATTTTTTTACGATTGCTGTGCGTATCAAGGACGCGCAATGGTAATCAAGGGAATCTCGTACTCAACTACATCTTCGCGGATGAGGCCGCTGATATTTTCGGCAGAGATAAGTACGAGGTTGTCGACTCGGCTTGCCATAGGAGGAATGGTTTCTTTATTATTTCTGTGTGCTTTGTAGGCACGTTGGTCACCTCTAATGAAGACATTCCAGTCTGTCGAGTAATTATTTCGGTAGGTAAATTCACGAGGTACAGGTTGTAAGTTTGGGTCAGCAGTGATAACCGTGTAAGAGCCTTTGATGATGGTCTGATAAGTTTCTGTATAGTCTCTGATAGCTGCTGTTACATCGCCATATACATTTCTTGTTTTCTGTTTTCCTTTGGAGTTGGTGTACGTTTCCTCTCCCACTTTGACGCTGGTTTTGACGATTCGGATGTCAGAGACTGTACGCTCAGGATTTGGTGCGATGACCTGAAGGAACCTTCCTGTCCAGACTTCGTGAGCACCTAGTTTATCTGCTAGTTGTCGCGCAGTGTAGCTATTGAGTTCTGACCCGTAGTTTTGGCCGAGCTCGCTCAGAGCAGGTTGGATCTCTGCAGTTGTAATGATTTCAAGGAATTCCATGGTTTCAGGATCATTGGCGAGCTGACTTATGATACGATCTCCTGCCATATCTCCTATACCTCCGAGGTAGTCTAGATTGGTACGATTCCCGAAGGGTAAGATGATGATGCGCTTGGTGCCTGCTTTACGTGCTTCTTCATACTTTAATTGGCAATCTTTGTAAGCAGGAAAAAACGCCATGGCCCTTTTAAATTCTCTGGCTGCAGCTTTATTTTGATCTATACCTGTAGATTGCATATGGTTTAGACCCTCCTGATAATGCATCTCTGCGGTCGCTTCATACATTTGGTCTCTTCTAGCTGTAATCGCTGCTATCTCCTTCGTGAAGTCAGGAATGACAATAGGTACGATCTGCTTTTTACTGACCTTCACTTCTTCAATACCTAAGGTAGACAAGGTCTCACGGCAGTACTGGAGGTTTTTGAAATCCTTCAGTAAGTCGTCACATGAGAAAGCTGTAGGTTCTCCGACAAAGATGCTCGTTACATTTTTTAAATGGTCATCATGCACTCTGAGGGAGTCCATCACCTCTCCAAAGTTTTTTCCGAGATTTTTGATCCGCTTTTTAGAAGGTTTCTCTTTGATCTCATTGGTGAGGTAGACCAATGCATCAGAGAACTTTTTTTGCTTCATCAATTTATTATAGTTCTGAGCCTGTAAAAACTGAGGAAACACCATTACTGCTGCAAACGCAAGGACGAAAATATGCGTGGGAATTTTCATGAGATGAATATGTATATGGAAATAGGATAAATATGAATGTCCAGCCTAGGGCAGTAATAACGGAATAATTAGATGTAAACTGATTCGATGTGAATAATAATTGTCAAAATGCACAAATGGGGTGGTCTCCTGCTACCTGTATGTAAGTAGGGGAGACTATAAATGAAGGTAGATACTTTTCCTTATGGTTGATCATAAGACTTCACCACATCTTTTGGGGTGGTGGAAAATGGGAAGTATCGCAGGAACGTTTACCTACCAGAGATGGTGGACATATCTTTTGATGTGCTTGTCGTATACTTCCTGAACATCCTGCATGGCCATATCAGGTAGAGGCGGCAGGTCTGAAGCAGCGGCATTTTGCTGCACATGGCCGATATGGCTAGCACCTGGAATCACACAAGACACTTCTGGATGCATTAAGATCCACTTCAGTGCATACTGAGTCAAGAATTTGCGACCAAATAGTCGGGTATACTCCGATACGCCTGCGAGCCCGATATCGTAGTTGACGCCAGAGAAGGTTTCGCCCTTGTCGAAGTATTCTCCGTGACGGTTGAAATTGCGATGATCTCCACTGTCAAAGATGGTATCTTTGTCAAACTTACCCGTCAGCAGCCCACTCGCGAGTGGAACGCGTGTGATGACTCCGACCTTGGCTTCTCTTGCAAGGGCAAAAAACTGATCGGCAGGTTTGTGACGAAATAGATTGAAAATGATCTGTACGCTGGCGAGGTTGGGATACGCCAAAGCACGTATAGCTTCATCTACTGTCTCCACACTGACACCATAGTGGAGGATTTTCCCTTGATCGGTGAGTGTATCCAAGGCATCAAATAAAGCTGCCTGCTCATATACCGCTGTGGGAGGACAGTGGAGTTGAATCAGATCAATGGCTTCCAAGCCCGTATTGGAGAGACTATTTTCAATGAATTTCGTGATATTCTCAGGGGTATATCCTTCGGCTGTATGCGGATTGAGGCGACGTCCGCACTTAGTGGCGACATAGATACGCTCTGAGCGATTGCGTACCAGCCTGCCGACTGCACGCTCACTTTCTCCCCCGCTGTACACATCTGCTGTATCAATGAAGTTGACACCTTGGTCGATCGCTTCGTTTAGGATCTGGTCCGCCAGTTTTTCATCAAAGGGGTTGCCCCATTTACCGCCTACTTGCCATGTACCCAATGAAATTTCAGAGATTTTCCAGCCTGTTTTTCCCAGCGTTCGATAGTGCATAAAGGGGTGATTTTATTTGCTGAGAGGAAATAACCAAGGAAAGGGCAAAGCGACAAATAATTTTTGTCATTATACACTTCCTTTCTCTCTTTAAGCTTAAATCTGGCCTCTTGACTTGATTTCTAGGTATTGATTGAGGGCATTGACTGTAAGCTCTTTGGGGGGCGTGAGAATGGTCAGAATCCCATGTCGTTGCAACTCTCGTGTTATTTGGCGCTTGGTGAAAGCCATGTCCTCAGCTGTAGTCTTGATGTAAGCCTCTTCCATCGTAGTCGGAGTTGCTTCTAGCAATTCCTGTAATTCGGTATTTTCAAAGAAGATCACGACCAGCAAGTGCATTTTGGCTAAACGCTGAAGGTAGGGAAGCTGTCTGTGAAGGGCATCCAGAGATTCAAAGTTGGTAAATAACATCAATAAGCTTCGCTGACTGACTTTGCGCTTGATCAGTGTGTAGAGTTTGCCATAATCTCCTTCGAGGAAATCCGTCTCCTGGTTGTACAGCACTTCCATGATACGATTGACTTGAATCGAACGACTGTCGGCAGGGACAATGTCATAAATCTTCTCTGCAAATGTGATCAGTCCTGCCTTGTCATGCCGATAGGTCGAAATACCTGTGATGACGAGACTGGCATTGATGGCGTAGTCTAGTAAGGTAAGCCCTTCAAAAGGCATTTTCATGACGCGACTTTTGTCGATGATGCAGTAGATATTCTGGGCGCGCTCATCAATGTATTGATTGACCATCAGCTTCCCTGATCGCGCGGTGGCCTTCCAGTTGATGGTGCGATAATCATCTCCACTGATATACTCCTTGATCTGCTCAAACTCTGTCGTATGCCCTAATCTCCGAATCTGCTTGACGCCTACGTCTGTGAGACGATGCGAGATAGCCATCAGTTGATACTTACGCATCTGGATAAAGGAGGGATAGCAAGGGACTTCATCTCCCTCATTGAAGATGTATCTCCGCCTGACCAGTTCTAAGGGGCCCCAGGCATAGATGTTCAATTTCCCAAACTCGTACAAGCCCCGTTCTACAGGGCGAAGCTGATAGGGAAAGGTATGGGTGCTGGAGCTGGGTAAGAGATGCTCAAATGTTTTTTCTCGCCATTGGAACTCAAAGGGAACCTCGTCTAAAATAGAGATCTTTATTCCAAATCGATAGGCTGAGGTACAGATAATATCGATGGGATTTTCGTCCCCATTTGAAAACTTATCTGGTACATGGCGACGAGCTTTTATCCCTTCTTTCACCCTAAAAATCAAGACAATATCTAGCACCACAAAAAGGATCAGTAAAAATAACGCTACCTGTGCCATCAGAAATATCTGAGGCAGCAAGTAGGAAGCTAGAAAGAGTCCAATGATGCCTCCCAAGATGATGAAGAGTCTGGGGGTGAGGTAAAGGACTCGGAAAAAATGTGTGATGCGATCCATTGAGGTTGAATGCTTTCCGTCTATGATGTGGAGGACTAACGAGGGACATCTATTTGCTCTACGATACCTTTGACAACTTCATCTGGCGTAGCGCCTTCCATCTCACGTTCGGGTGTGATGATGATCCTGTGCCGAAGCACAGCATTGGCGACTTGCTGGACATCTTCTGGGATGACGAAATCTCGTCCCTGCATAGAGGCTATGGCCTTGGATGCTTTGAGCAAGCTGATGCTTGCGCGAGGAGATGCGCCTAAGAAGATTTCTTTGTGGTTACGTGTCTGATGCACGATGGATGCCATGTAGGTGAGGATTTCTTCCTTGACATGGAGAGAGGCTACTTGTTCCTGATATTGGAGGATCTGCTCGCGCGCCAGCACAGGTCGGATAGTGGCACGTTCGAGGCTCCCCTTATGCGATTGTACCCGATTGAGGATCTTTATCTCCTCCTCTAAGTTGGGGTAGGGAATGTGGATTTTGAATAAGAAGCGGTCGAGCTGCGCTTCGGGAAGTCGGTAGGTTCCTTCTTGTTCTATAGGGTTCTGAGTCGCGATGACAAGAAAGGGAGCTTCCATCGGATAGGTGATCCCATCTACTGTAATTTGTTTTTCTGCCATGACCTCAAACAAGGCTGCTTGGGTTTTGGCTGGCGCGCGATTAATCTCATCTATCAAGATCACCTGAGAGAAGATCGGCCCTCGCTTGAATTCGAAGGAACTCTTCTGTGGGTTAAATACAGTTGTACCTAACACATCTGAAGGCATGAGATCGGGCGTAAACTGAATCCTTGAAAAAGGAATATCCAGGCTTTGTGCGATGAGTTTGGCAGCCAAGGTCTTAGCTACTCCTGGTACACCCTCAAGTAGGATATGTCCATGAGACATGATAGCCGCAATGATCAAATCTATCATTTGCTCCTGGCCCACGATCAGACTACCAATTTCATCTCTAATCTGGTCTACAGCTACGCGAAAGTCTGAGAGATCAATTCGATTGTCGAAGATGGGTTGGATTTCTGGCGTTTCTTCTTGCATAAGTAAATGCGATAAATATGGCCGTGTACACAAAGCGTATATACCGCTAGGCACACAGCGTTCGATTATGTTGACTGTTTGTACTTAGTTTCTTCGTAAAAGGTCTCAATGTCGTACATGAGGTTCATGAGTTCATCATCACTGACGAATGTTTGATCTGCGAGTACTCTTATCTTGAAACACAAGGACGCGATATCTGCTGTTTTTACCCCTGATTTTGCTACAAGTTGTTGCTCAAAGTCACTATTGATATGGCGCGTCGGGATGTTGTAGGTACTTCTGATAAAAGCCAGGAGAATTTTGACCCTTTTCGTAGCGATCCTATGATTATTTTTCACCTGAAAGTATAGTCTTCCGATGGTACGGGTAAAATCTACCGTAGAGTTGGGTAAGGGAGCTATCTCAGGAACTCTACGCTGGGTCCTTTTCCCCTCAAATAGCACATAGATCAGGCTACCTATGATCAGGATCCACAAGGCCCAGCTAAACGAGGGGAATTCGTTGAGGTAGTTGAATAATGCCAACCATCCCAGGCCAGGATCATCATTGCCTCCACTTCCAGGATTCCCTACGGCCTTGTATTGATCCCACCAGACCTGGCGATTGCTGGGTATCTGCGTGAGCATGTAAGATATGAGCGAACGGGTGCGGGGGTTCAGAAGATAATAGTTGCTCAGAATATCAGGCACAGAGGATACATACACGTTCCCTTCTCCAATAGAGAGCCGAACAAAACAGGCTTTCTTTGAACTGCCATTGACGACGGTCGCCAGTACTTTTGTGTTGTAGAATCCATCATCTTCGATGAAGGATTGCACATCTTCTTGGTGAATGGGATAACGAAAATTTTCTCCAGGGAGTACGATGTACGTACTGTCAGTTTCTGGATCTATTTCGAAGTCCAGTAGTGTGATCCCTAGCCATTCCTTGAGTGGGTTTGATAGCCTATTGGCACTCAGAAAGAGGTCATTTCCCCTTTTTACAAAACTTTTGAGTTCTTCTACAGTCAGTTCCTGATAAATGGAAATGAAGTCATCGTGGAAAAAGTAGGCCAAATCTTGACGAGGTTCGTACACCGTTTGATAAAAGGGATCTTTAGTGATGATTTGTGGTGACTGGTCAAAAAGATCTCCCATTCTTTCATACACAAGCTGGCTCCCAAAGGGATGACTAGACTCAGGGGTATAGTTTTTACGCCAATTGGTTGGTGGTGTGAGTTGTGTAAGGATCCCTACAAGCAGCGCCATCAATAGGAGCCCTCCAACAATGTATAATATGGTCTTCGTCGTCTGATTCATCTTATGCTTTGAAGGATCTGTTGAAAGGAAGTCTTGAGGGTAGGATACTGATCTCCTCCCAAGTCGAGGTCTCCATACCATACATAATCAAAGGCATAGGTGAGTTGTCTCCAGCGTTCAGAGAGGGGCTTTCGCGATTTGCGAATCTCTCGCAGGTAGTCCTGATTGGTCTTTTGTATCTGCCATTGGATGATGTTGCGCTCCGCCATGATCTGTAGCCCTTTGAGGTAGTACATACGGATAGCTGTTTTGTAATCACCTGCTTCTTCGGCTTTCTTGATCTGCGAATCAAAATCGACCGCTCGGATATCCTCGATATTGTCTATGTCCAATGTTTCTGCCTCTATCTTCTTGCCTGATGAAAAACCGATATATTTTTTTACAATCAGATAAGCAATGATGATGAACGTAATACCTATAATGGCATAAGCCAATACCTTGAGGATATTTCCTATGATGTATTCTGTTTGTTTGGGTCCTTTAGGGTTTGTCGAAGTAGGTTCTTGTGTCGATTCAGGACGAGGTTCTATTCCAGGACGTGCATCATATTGATAAGCTGGCGTCTGGCTTGCCTCTTGTATGGCATCCTCATCAAATGCACGATATGTCTGCGCACTCAGATGCCCATAGGTCAATCCAAGAAACATCGCAAGGAGTCCAAAAAGATATGTCACGCGATTATGCTTCATGTGCCTGGGCGGTAAATTCATTTCTTACTCTTCTGGCTACTCTGTTAGGTAAAATCCAATAAAACCATGCCAGATAGGATAGGGAAAGAATGATGATCAATAGTTTGGCAAGAAGGGGCATATGTGTAAAACGAGTCACGAATGTCTCCAAAAAGGCTGCAAATATCACCACAGGTACAAGCCCGATGAACATTTTTCCTGCTGCTGAAGCGTTGCGTTGAAGTGCCTCTATGCGCTTGTAGGTTCCAGGAAACATCAAGGCATGACCCAGCATGAACCCTGCGCCCCCAGATATCACGATAGCAGTAATCTCTAGGGTACCATGTATATAAATGATGGGCAAGGCATCCCAAAGTGCTCCATACCGATGAAAAAACGTGAGGAAAGATCCGAGCATCAGTCCATTGATGAACAGAGCCTGTATCGTGCCGAGCATGAAGATGATACCCTTGATAAAAGCCATGAACATCACCATCACATTGTTATAGGCAATATACAGGAAGGACTCCCAGGGATCTCCTCCTCTGTACACATCCCCTGGTTCCCCTTTCTTGATATTTTCTATGGTCATATTCACATAGCCATCCCCCAGAATCTTGCGTGCTAGTTCATCACTTTGGGTGGTGATCAGCGCAGAGATCAGCGTAAAAAATGTGAAGATGGCAAATGAATAAATCAGAAATTTGCGGTATCGGTAGTAAATAAGGGGCAGTTCTTCAGCAAAAAAATGGTACAAACGATTTTGCTCAGGCTTACGATTTTCATAGATGAGTAGATGTGTACGTGCTGCTAATCCATTTAAGTATTTGACAATCTGGCTTTTAGGATAAAATGTGCGTGCATAAGCCAGGTCATCTATCAGTTGTATGTAGAGTTTGCCTAGACGATCAGGATCAATCACTTCTTTGGTTTTCCCAAAGAGTGCCTCTTCATACTCTTGCCATTTATCTTTATTCTTCCTGAGGAATGCAGGTTCTCGCATGCTGATCTATCCTAGTGAGTGGCGTCTTGTGTTTTCAATAAAGAATTTTGCACTTGGGCTGAAATTCCTCTACAATTTCTTTAACTTTCATCTATAATACTACAAAATTAACAGAAAACCCATGAAAGAAACCAAAAGCTCTTCCACCTTTCTTTCGATGAGTTAAAGGGAGTTCTGGATCATTTTTTCTATTTATCTAGATTTTTATGAATACGATTACGATTCCCACTACGCAGCACATTGACTTAGAATATCCTGTAGCCAGTTTGGGTGATCGAATTGTGGCGGGTATCCTAGATCTGGTTATACAGGCAGGATATGTCATATTTTTGATTTATGTGGCAGAGTGGAAAGTATCCAGCATGGCTGACATGTGGATATTTTTGCCAGTAATGCTTTACAGCCTGCTGTGTGAAGCTATCTTCAATGGACAGACCCCAGGTAAGATGGTCATGAAGACTCGTACCATTAGTTTAGATGGTTCTAGACCTGGATTTACTGCGCTTTTTCTACGCTGGGGCTTGCGTGTCGTTGACATTTGGTTGTTGGGAATATTTCCAGGTTTGGTGGCGATCATCGTGATTTCAGTCTCCAAGAAAGGACAGCGTCTAGGAGATCTGGTCGCAACAACCAATGTGATCAAGCTCAAACTGGTCACGACTTTTATCGATACCATCTACGTAGAAACGGCTGATGATTATAAGGCTTCTTTTCCTGAGATCACTTCTCTCAATGACCGAGATATCTCTATTCTGAAAGAAGTCCTAGATGCCGCGCTGAAAAATAAAAATCCTGTCCTCATGGGTAAACTGGCAGATAGAGTTCAGCAAGTTGCAGGTATACAAACGAGGATGCCTGCCGAGCAATTTTTGCAGACAGTTCTAGCAGATTATAATCATTATTACGGAAAGTAGGGGCAGCCTAGAAATTTTTGGCATTCAGAAAAGTCTCATAGATACGAAGGACTTCAAGAACTTCGTTTTATATCCACGATATGGTATGAAAAATAGAAAGAAATTAGCCACTATTTTTTTTATCTTAAGTTTCTCTCCCCCAATCCAAGAGATCAAAATATCTGGATTAACCCCTCATTTCAGACAAGACAAAGGATAAACTTTGTAAGAATTTTACAGAAAGTACAAAAATCTTTCATGCGAGAGATGTGTATCTCACGTATTTATATAGCAAGAGAATACATTTTTGTGGATAAAATGAGATGTGTGGGAAATTTAGGCACGAGATATGCTAGGGAAATGAGTATGAAAATTTGTCTATTTTTTACGACAAAAAATGAGAAAAAAGGACAAAAAGTTTAGATTTTC